>NZ_JBHTGW010000004.1:0-303480 GCF_042675325.1 Ramlibacter sp. GCM10027632
CATCTCAGATCACCTTGGCTTCGTTCTTGAGTTTGTCGACGAGGGTGGCCACATCCGGCACCTTGATGCCCGCGCCGCGCTTGGGCGGCTCGCTGACCTTCAGCGTCTTGATGCGCGGAGCCACGTCAACGCCCAGGTCCTCGGGCTTGAGCGTCTCCAGCGGCTTCTTCTTGGCCTTCATGATGTTGGGCAGCGTCACGTAGCGCGGCTCGTTCAGGCGCAGGTCGGTGGTGATCACCGCCGGCAGGCTCACCGCCAGCGTCTCCAGGCCGCCATCCACTTCACGCGTGACGTTGGCCTTGTCGCCGGCCACTTCCACCTTCGAGGCAAACGTCGCCTGCGGCAGGTCGGCCAGCGCCGCCAGCATCTGGCCGGTCTGGTTGCAGTCGTCGTCGATCGCCTGCTTGCCCAGGATCACGAGACCCGGCTGCTCCTTGTCCACCAGCGCCTTGAGCAGCTTGGCCACCGCCAGGGGCTGCAGTTCGAGGTCGGCCGGGGTCTCCACCAGGATGGCGCGGTCCGCGCCAATGGCCATGGCCGTGCGCAGCGTCTCCTGGCAGGCCGTCACGCCGCAGGACACGGCGATCACCTCGGTGGCCGCGCCCTTCTCCTTCAGGCGGACCGCTTCCTCCACCGCGATCTCGTCGAACGGGTTCATGGACATCTTCACATTGGCGATGTCCACACCCGTGTTGTCCGACTTCACGCGGACCTTCACGTTGTAGTCCACCACGCGCTTGACCGGTACCAGGACCTTCATTGCCAGGGGCTCCTCATGTCTTTGGAATTGACGTTTACGTAAACTGCGGATTCTAGGCCCCGGAGGCCCCGAAACGCAAAAAAGAACGACCGTTCGAAAAAGCGATTATAGGGTTCCGGCCGGGGCCGCCTCAGCGTGGCGGGGCCTCGCGGTGATGCACGACCCGTTGCGGATACGGGATCTCGATGCCCGCCTCCCGCAGCCCGCGCAGGATGCGAAGGTTCACGTCCGAGCGCACGTTGAGCTGGCCGTTGCCCGGGTCCGCGATCCAGAACAGCAGGCTGAACTCCAGGCCGTCGGCGCCGAAGCGCGCCAGCCGCGCCACCGGCCCCGGGTCGGCGAGCACGCGCGGCACGCCGGCCGCCGCCTCGACCAGGATCCGCTGGACCCGGTCCACGTCGCTGTCGTAGCCCACGGCCACGTCGCAGGAGAGCAGGATCAGCGGGTCGGCGAGGGAGAGGTTCTCGATGCGCTCGGTGATCAGCTTCTCGTTGGGCACCACCGACTCGCGCCCGTTGCTGGCGCGGATCAGGGTGTAGCGGGTCTTGATGTCCACCACCTCGCCCTCGAAGCTGTCCACGCGCACGGTGTCGCCGATGCGCAGGCTGCGCTCGAACAGGATGACGAAGCCGCTGACGTAGTTGGCCGCCAGCTTCTGCAGGCCGAAGCCCAGGCCCACGCCCAGCGCGCCGCCCAGCACCGACAGCGCGGTCAGGTCCACCCCCACCGCCGACAGCGCGAACAGCAGGCCCACCAGCAGCAGCAGCGCGCGCAGGGCATTGGCCGCCACCTTGCGCAGCGACAGGTCGGACACCGTCTGCCGCAGCACGCGCCGCTCCAGGGTCGCCGAGATCCACAGCGCCAGCACCAGCACCGCGCCCGAGGACAGCACGCCCTCGACGAGGTTCAGCAGGCTCACCTTGGTCTTGCCGAAGGTGAAGCGGATCGCGTCCATTTCCTCGGTGACCACCGGCAGCAGGCCCAGGATCCACAGCACCGCAGCGATCCAGGCCAGCCAGGAGAACAGGCGCTCGACCAGCCGCGCCGCGCCCGAGGCGGGGAAGACCACCGTGAGCACGCGCGCCAGGAAACGGATGCCGGCCAGCGACATCAGCACCGGCACCGCGATCCGCAGCAGCGGCACCGGCTGGTGGCGGGCCAGCGCCACCTCGGCGCTGTACACGAGCGCCAGCGCCAGCAGGGGGAACAGCAGGCCGTCGACGATGGCCCGGCCGAACCAGACCGACTCGCCCGCGTGCCGGCGCCCGGCGAGCCAGCACAGGCCGAAGGCCGCCACCAGGCTCGCGGCCAGGGCAGCGGCCTCCCAGCCGAGGCCGGCATGGGCCAGGCCCGACAGCAATCGCTCGAACACGTCCATCAGCGCCTCACAGGTCGGCCAGGGCCCGCACATGGGCCTCGACGCTGCGCGCCAGCGCACCCAGGTTGTAGCCACCCTCGAGGCAGGAGACGATGCGGCCCCGGCAGTGGCGCCGCGCGACCTCGCGGATGCGGCCGGTGATCCAGGCGTAGTCCTGCTCGACCAGGCCCAGCTGGCCCAGGTCGTCCTCGCGGTGGGCGTCGAAGCCCGCGCTGATGAAGATCATCTCGGGGCGGAATTCCTCCAGGCGGGGGATCCAGTGGGTCTCGATCAGCTCGCGCACCTGGGCGCCGCGGGTGTAGGCCGGCACCGGCACGTTGACCATGTTGGGGCCCAGCGGCTGCTCGCCGTTGAACGGGTACAGGCCGCTCTGGAAGATACTGACCATCAGCACGCGCTCGTCGCCGGCCAGGATGTTCTCGGTGCCGTTGCCGTGGTGGACGTCGAAGTCGACCACCGCCACGCGCGACAGGCCGTGGCGCTCCAGCGCGTAGCGCGCAGCCACCGCCACATTGTTGATGAAGCAGAAGCCCATGGCCTGCCCGCGGCAGGCATGGTGGCCCGGCGGGCGCACCGCGCAGAAGGCGTTCTCCAGCTCGCCCCCGATCACCGCGTCGGTCGCCGCGATGGCGGCGCCGGCGGCGCGCTGGGCCGCTTCCCAGGTGTGCAGGTTCATCGCGGTGTCGGCATCGAGGTGCGCATAGGACGGGCCGCCGGCCTGCACCTGCTCGGCGATCTCCAGCTCCATCCCGCGCAGGGCGGCGACGTGCAGCTTGTCATGCGCCAGCTCGATGTCGCCGAGGGCGGCGCGCGGCGCCTCGAAGCGCTCCAGGGCATCGGCCACGCCGGTGACCAGCAGGCGGTCCTCGATGGCATCGAGGCGCTGCGGGCACTCGGGGTGCCCCTCCCCCATCTCGTGCTTGCGGCAGTCCGCGTGGGTGAAATACCCGGTCTTGTTGGAAGTCATCATCACTGCGCTTCGGTGCCGCTGGGAATTCGGATAACGTTGCGCCGATGCAAGCGCAACGTGAACTGTCGGCACTCCTGGGCCAGCTTAACACGGTGATCGTGGGCAAACCGGCACAGGTCCGGGACTGCGTGGCCTGCCTGCTGGCGGGCGGGCACCTGCTGATCGAGGACGTTCCCGGCGTGGGCAAGACCACGCTGGCGCACGCCCTGGCCCGCGCCTTCGGGCTGCACTTCGCCCGGGTGCAGTTCACCGCCGACCTGATGCCCAGCGACCTCACCGGCGTGTCGGTGTACGACCGCGGCAAGGAGGACTTCGTCTTCCACCCGGGCCCCGTCTTCGCCCAGGTGCTGCTGGCCGACGAGATCAACCGCGCCAGCCCCAAGACCCAGAGCGCGCTGCTCGAGGCGATGGAGGAGAAGCAGGTCAGCGTCGAGGGCGAGACGCGGCCCCTGCCCGCGCCCTTCTTCGTCATCGCCACCCAGAACCCGCACGACCAGCTCGGCACCTTCAGCCTGCCCGAGTCGCAGCTCGATCGCTTCCTGATGCGGATCTCGCTGGGCTACCCCGACCGCGCCGCCGAGCGCGAGCTGCTGCGGGGCGAGGACCGGCGCGCCATGCTCGAGTCGCTCCAGGGCTCGCTCAGCCCGCTGGCGCTGGACGCGCTGCAGCGCCAGGTGCTGGCCGTGCATGCGTCCGACCCGCTGCTCGAGTACGTGCAGGACATCGTCGCCGCCACGCGCTCGGGCCGCTGGTTCGCGCAGGGCCTGTCGCCGCGCGCGGCGATCGCGGTGATCCGCGCGGCCAAGGCCCAGGCCCTGCTCGCCGGCCGGGACTATGTGGCGCCCGACGACGTGCAGGCCATCCTGCCGCAGACCATCGCGCACCGCCTCGTGCCGGTGGGCCATGCCGGGCGCGGCGCGGTCGAACAGGTGCGGGCCCTGCTCGAGGCCCTGCCCCTGCCGTGAGGGCGCTGGCGACACGGCTGCGGGCGTGGTGGCACTCGCGGCTGCCGCGGGCCGACACCGTGGCGCTCACCCACCGCAACGTCTACATCCTCCCCACGCGGCCCGGCCTGATGCTGGCCGCCACCCTGCTCGTGCTGCTGGTGGCCTCCATCAACTACCAGCTGAACCTGGGCTACCTCGTCACCTTCCTGCTCGGGGGCGCGGCGCTCGCCGCCATGCACGTGAGCCATGCCAACCTGCGTGGGCTGCAGCTGGCCCTGTCTGCGCCGGCGCCCCAGTTCTGCGGGGCCGCGGCGCCCTTGACGGTCACCTTGACGAACACCTCGCGGCGCGCGCGAGCCGGCGTGGCGCTGGCCGTCTCGCAGCCGGGCCAGCCGCCGCAGTGGGCCTGGTGCGACGTGCCCGCCCGGGGCAGCAGCCAGGTGCAGGTCACCGTCCCCGCCGGGCCGCGGGGCCTGCAGCCGCTGCCGCTGCTGGCGGCCGAGACGCGCTTTCCCCTGGGCACTTTCCGGGCCTGGGCGCTGTGGCGGCCGGCGGCGCGGATGCTGGTGTACCCGCAGCCCGAGGCGCTGCCGCCGCCGCTGCCGCCCGGCGAGGCCACGCGCGACGACGGGCGCGCCCGCCGCAGCGCCGCCAGCGGCGAGTTCGACGGCGTGCGCGCCTGGCGGCGCGGCGACCCGATGCGGCTGGTGGCCTGGAAGAAGGCCGCGCGCACCGGCGAGCTGGTCTCGCGCGACACGCAGCAGTCCGGCCGCCAGGTGCTGTGGCTGGACCTCGCCCAGGCCGGCGCCGGCGACACCGAGCGGCGCCTGTCCCGGCTCACGGCCTGGGTGCTGCAGGCCGACCGCCTCGGACTGGACTACGGCCTGCGCCTGCCGGGCCTGGCCCTCGCGCCGGGCCAGGGCGAGGCCCACCGCCTGCGTTGCCTGGAGGCCCTGGCCCTGTGCTGAATGCCCTGCGCGCCCGCCTCGCCGCCCTGCCCCGGGACAGCCGCGACACGCTGTTCCTGCTGCTGGTGATCGCCTGGGTGCTGCTGCCCCAGGCGACGCGCCTGCCCCTGTGGTGCAGCGCGCTCGCTGCCGGCGTGCTGGCCTGGCGCGGCTGGCTCGCCGCCACCGGCGCCCCGCTGCCCGGCCGGCTGTGGCGCGCGGCGCTGCTGGCGCTGACGCTGGCGGCGACGCTGTGGACGCACCGCACCCTGCTCGGGCGCGACGCGGGCGTGACCCTGGTCGTCGCCCTGCTGGCCCTCAAGACCCTGGAGCTGCGCGCGCGGCGCGACGCGTTCGTGGTCTTCTTCCTCGGCTTCTTCACGTTGGTGGTGAACTTCTTCTTCTCGCAGTCGCTGCCCACCGCGCTGGCGATGGGGGTGGCCCTGCTCGGGCTGCTCACCGCGCTCGTGAACGCGCACCTGCCGGTCGGCCGGCCTCCGCTGCGCCAGTCCGCCGGCATCGCGCTGCGGCTGGTGCTGTTCGGCGCGCCCGTGACCCTCGCGCTGTTCCTGCTGTTCCCGCGGCTGCCGCCGCTGTGGGGCATCCCGGGTGATGCGCTGACCGGGCGCAGCGGGTTGGCCGGCGACATGGAGGTCGGCCAGGTCGCCCGCCTGGCGCTGGACGACGGCATCGCGATGCGCGTGCGCTTCGAGGGGCCGGTGCCGCCGCGCCCGCAGCTGTACTTCCGCGGGCCGGTGCTGACCAACTTCGACGGCCGCGTCTGGCGCCCGCTGTATCCCTCGCCGCTGGCCCTGCCCTCGCCCGCGGTGGCGGCGCGGCGCGCGCCGCTGGAGGTGGCGGGCGAGCCGGTGCGCTACGTCGTCACGCTGGAGCCGGGCAGCCGCCCCTGGCTGCCGGTGCTCGACGCGACGGCCGTGCCGCCCGCCTCGGCCGCCTTCGCGGCCGGCCCGGGCCCGCTGCGCACGCCGGAGATGCAGTGGCTGATGCCGCGCCCGGTCACCGACCTGCTGCGGTACGAAGTCGCCAGCCACCTGGACTGGCGGCTGGGCCCGCTGCTGCGGGCCGAGGCCCTGCCCCTGGAGTACCGCGAGCTGCCGCCGGGCTTCAACCCGCGCACCCTGCAACTGGCCACCGACCTGATGCGCGCCAGCACCGCCCCGCCCGAGGACAAGGGCGCGCTGGTGGCGATGGCGCTGGAGCGCCTGCGCACCGGCGGCTACCGCTACACGCTGGAGCCGGGCACCTACGGCCAGCACACGGCCGACGAGTTCTGGTTCGACAAGCGCGCCGGCTTCTGCGAGCACATCGCCTCGGCCTTCGTGCTCCTGATGCGGGGCATGGACATCCCGGCGCGCGTGGTCACCGGCTACCAGGGCGGCGAGGTCAACCCGGTGGACGGCGCCTGGGTCGTCCGCCACAGCGACGCGCATGCCTGGGCCGAGGTCTGGCTGGCCGGCCGGGGCTGGGTGCGCGTGGACCCGACAGCGGCCGTCGCGCCCGCGCGCACCGGCACGCTGCAGCGCCTGCTGCCGCCGCCCGGCGTGCTGGCCACGGCCGTGGGCGCGCTCGACCCGGGCCTCGCCCTCGTCCTGCGCAATGCGTGGGAAGCCCTGAACAACGCCTGGAACCAGCGGGTCCTGAACTACACGCAGGGCCGCCAGCTGGACCTGCTGCGCGGGCTGGGCCTGGACGCGGTGGACTGGCGCGACCTGGTGCGCGCGCTGGCCGGCCTGCTCGCCGCCACGGCGGCCGCGGGCGCGCTGTGGGCGCTGCTGCCGCGGGGCCGGCAGGACCCGTGGCTGCGGCTGCTGGATCGCGCGCGCCGCCGGCTTGCACGCGGCGGCCTCGCCTTCGGCCCCGCGGCCGGGCCGCGCCAGATGGCCGAGGCGGTCATCGCGCGGCACGGCCCGGCCGCCCGCGCGGTGGCGGAGTGGCTGCTGCGGCTGGAGGCCCTGCGCTATGCGCCGCGGCCGGGCCTGCGCCTGTCCGACCTTCGGCGAGAATTCAGGCAACTGCCCTGGCCCTCCTGATGCTGCGTCGCCTCCTCCTGCCCCTGCTCCTCGCCGCTGTCGGCGCCCTCGCGGTCGTGCCCCTGCCGGCCGAGGCGAAGAAGCACGCCGCCAAGGGCGTGAAGAAGCCCAAGGCCACGCGGGTCTCCACCGCCGCCGCGCGCACCGGCACGCCGTACGCAGGCCGCGAGGACGCGATGCGCTTCGCCGACGAGATGGCAGCCCGCCAGGGCATGGACGCCGCCTGGGCCCGCCGCGCCGTCGGCCAGGCGCAGCAGCTGGCCCTGGTGCAGAAGCTGATGCAGCCGCCCCCGCCGGCCACGCGCAAGAACTGGGCGGTGTACCGCAGCCGCTTCATCGACCCGATCCGCATCGCCGCGGGTGTGCGCTTCTGGCGCGAGAACGAGGCGGCGCTGGCGAAGGCCGAGCAGCAGTACGGCGTGCCCGCCGAGATGGTGGTGGGCATCATCGGCGTGGAGACGATCTACGGGCAGCAGATGGGGGACTTCCGCGTGCTCGACGCGCTGGCCACCCTGGGCTTCGACCACCCGCCCCAGCACCCGCGCGCCGCCGAACGCAGCGCCTGGTTCCGCAGCGAGCTGGAGCATTTCCTCACCCTGGCCTGGCGCAGCGGCGGCGACCCGGCCGTGCCCCTGGGCAGCTTCGCCGGCGCGATGGGCCTGGTGCAGTTCATGCCGAGCAGCGCGGTGCGCTTCGCGGTCGATTTCGACGGCGACGGCCGCATCGACCTGCGCCGCAGCACCGCCGACGCGATCGGCTCCGTGGCCAACTACTTCAAGTCCTTCGGCTGGCAGACGGGCATGGCCACGCACTACCCGGTGCGCTTCGACACGGCCACGCTGGACCTGGACACCCTGCTCGCCCCCGACATCCTGCCCACCTTCGGCGTGCCGGCCTTCACCGCCAGGGGCGCGGTGCTCGAGGGCGAGGCGCTGCAGCACACCGGCCCGCTGGCGCTGGTCGAACTGCAGAACGGCGAGGCGCCGAGCAGCTACGTGGCGGGCACCGAGAACTTCTACGTGATCACGCGCTACAACCAGTCGTCCTACTACGCGATGGCGGTGATCGAGCTGGGACGCGAGGTTCGCGAGGCGATGCGGCGCCGCCACTGAGTCGCCCTGGAACCGCCCCACCGGGCTGCCGGCGCGGGGCCGCTCAGTCCACCCCGTCCACCTGCACGAGCTTCATCCGGCCGCCCGCGCCGGCCTTGATCCGCACCGCCGACCTCGGGCAGCCGAAGTGCCGCGCCACCAGGGCCACCAGTTCCTCGTTGGCCTTGCCGTCCACCGGCGGCGCCTTAAGCTGCGCGGTCCACGGCTCGCCGTTGGCGGCCGGCGGCGTCAGCACGCTCTGGCGGGCGCTGGGCTTGACCTTCAGCTGCAGCGTCTTCACGCGCCCGCCTCCGGCAGCCGCTCCTCGTGGCGCCGGACCTGCCAGGCGCAGGCCACGGCCAGCGCGCCGAGCGCGCCGGCCGCCAGGAACAGCGCCTCGTAGCCCACGGCGTCGACCAGGCGCCCGCCGGCCAGCACGCCCACCACCCCGCCGATGCCGTAGCCGACCACGGTGAACAGCGCCTGCCCGCGCGCCCGCAGCCGGCCGGGGAAGTGGTAGGTCACCATGGCGATGCAGGCGGTGTGGTGCGCGGCGAAGGTCAGCGCATGCAGCACCTGGCCGATGAACAGCACCAGCAGCCAGTCGCCCAGCAGGCCGGTGCCCGTCATGCGCAGCGCGGTGGCGGCGCCGCACAGCACCAGCCACTGCGGCATGGTGAGCAGGCCGACCAGCCGCCCCTGCCAGAAGAACCAGGCGATCTCCACCAGCACCGACACCGCCCAGAGCAGGCCGATGGTGGCCTTGCCGTAGCCATGGGCGTCGAGGTAGAGGGAGAAGTAGCCATAGATGGCGTAGTGCGCCATCACGTGGCACAGGAGCGAGGCGAAGAACCAGCGCACCACCGGCTGGCGCAGCACCGGGCCCACCGGCTCGCGGGCCTGCGCGTGCGCCTCGGGCCGGTCATGGGCGTCGGGCAGCCAGAAGGTGCAGGCGACCACCGCGGCCAGGGTCGCCGTGGTCCAGCCGGTGAAGTGGCCCATGCCGAAATGGTCGAACCAGGCCCCCGCCGCGACCACCGTGGCCATGAAGCCGGCCGAGCCCCAGAGCCGGATGCGGCCGTAACGGCCCCAGTCGCCGGCCACCAGGTGCGCCATCGCGGCCTCGGTGAGCGACATCATCGAGCTGGTGTGGGTGAAGACCACCAGCAGCACCAGACCGATCCACCACGGCCCGCCCGGCCACCAGAAGCCCAGCGCCGCGGCGAAGGCCACGCACGCGCTCCATCGCAGCAGGCGCACGCGCTCGCCGGTGTGGTCGCTGAGCATGCCCCACAGGTAGGGCGCGAAGACACGGGTGACGGACTGCACCGACGCCAGCAGCGCGATCACCGCGATCGGCAGCCCCAGGTGCTTGAGCCAGAGGGTGAGGTACGGGTTGAAGAACCCGATGTGCGCGAAGTAGCTGGCCGACAGCGCCGCGAACGGCGCGATCGCGCGGATGCCGCCTGCCCCGCCGCCCGCCGGCATCAGCCCGCGGCGCCGGCGATGGGAGGCAGCGGCGGCTGGACGTCGGCGTTCTGCGCGCGGTGGCGCAGCGCGTGGTCCATCACCACCAGGGCCAGCATGGCCTCGGCGATCGGCGTGGCGCGGATGCCCACGCAGGGGTCGTGGCGGCCCTTGGTGACCACCTGCATCGGCTCGCCGCTGAGGTTGATCGACTCGCGCGGCGTGATGATGGAGCTGGTCGGCTTGATCGCGATCGAAACCTCCAGGTCCTGCCCGGTGCTGATGCCGCCCAGCACGCCGCCGGCGTTGTTGGTGGCGAAACCGGCCGGGGTGAGGGAGTCGCCATGCACGGTGCCGCGCTGGGCCACGCTGGCGAAGCCGGCGCCGATCTCCACGCCCTTGACGGCGTTGATGCCCATCATCGCGTAGGCGATGTCGGCGTCGAGCTTGTCGAACAGCGGCGCGCCCAGGCCCACCGGCATGCCGGTGGCGGTGACGCGCAGGCGCGCGCCGCAGGAATCGCCCGACTTGCGCAGGGCGTCCATGTAGGCCTCCAGCGCCGAGACGTCGGCCACCGGCGCGAAGAAGGGGTTCTGCGGGACATGGTCCCAGCTCTCGAACGGGATGGCGACCTCGCCCACCTGCGTCATGCAGCCGCGGAAACGGGTGCCGTACTTCTGCGCCAGCCACTTCTTGGCCACCGCGCCGGCCGCCACCATGGGCGCGGTCAGGCGGGCCGAGGAGCGGCCGCCGCCGCGCGGGTCGCGCAGGCCGTACTTCTGGGTGTAGGTGTAGTCGGCGTGGCCGGGCCGGAAGGTCTGGAGGATGTCGCCGTAGTCCTTGGAGCGCTGGTCGGTGTTGCGAATCAGCAGGGCGATCGGCGTGCCGGTGGTGCGGCCCTCGTAGACGCCGGAGAGGATCTCGACCTGGTCGGGCTCCTGGCGCTGGGTGACGTGGCGGCTGGTGCCGGGGCGGCGGCGATCCAGGTCGGGCTGGATGTCGGCCTCGGACAGTTCCAGCCCCGGGGGGCATCCGTCGATGACGCAGCCGATGGCCGGGCCATGGGACTCGCCGAAATTGGTGACTGCGAACAGGGTGCCGAAAGTATTGCCGCTCATGGCAACGGATTATCCCAGAGCGCCTGCGCCCCACGGGAACGCTTCATGCATGGAGAAGCGGCGCGGGGCCATCCCGGCACCGAAGGAGAGCATCTGATGTTGGACACGACCGCCACCCGATTTTCCCTCGTGAGGCCCGAGGACACCGACTTCGAGTCGGGCGGCCTGCGGGACTTCTTCCTGTACCGGGACCTGGGCATCGCGCACGCCACGAACGGCCAGGTCATCGCGCACCTGGTGAAGGCGAACAAGGCACCGGAACAAGGCACGGGATGGCACCGGCATGAGGCGGACTTCCACATCGTGATCATGACCAAGGGGTGGGCCCGCTTCATGTACGAGGACCGGGAGACGCTGGTCAAGGCCGGCGACGTGGTCCACCAGCGTCCCGGCATCCGGCACTACCTGTTCGACTACTCCCCCGACATGGAGTACCTGGAGATCGTCTCGCCCGCCGATTTCAGGACGGTGGACGTGGAGCCGGTGTGCGACATCCCGCCGCCCACCCCCTGGGCCTGAGGCTCAGAACTCCGCGTCGAGCTCGTCGATCTCGGCGGGCTCCTCCTTCGCCGCCGCCACCCACTCCTGCATGGCCGGCAGCTCCATGATGCGGCGGCAGTACGCGGCGCAGGGCTTGTCCAGCGCCACGTCGTAGGTGAGGAACCGGGTCACCACCGGCGCGTACATCGCGTCCGCCATGGACGGCTGCTTGCCGAAAAGGAACGGGCCGCCGTAGCTCGCCAGGCACTCGCGCCAGATCTCGAGGATGCGGTCGATGTCGGCCTGCGCGCGCGACCAGACCTTGAAGCCCGGGAAATGCGCGCGGATGTTCATCGGCAGCGCGCCGCGCAGCGCGGCGAAGCCCGAGTGCATCTCGCCGCAGATGGCGCGGCAATGCGCGCGCGCCTTGCGGTCGGCCGGCAGGAGGCCTGCCCTGGGCCTGACCTCGTGCAGGTACTCGCCGATGGCCAGCGTGTCCCACACGTGCACGCCCTCGTGATCCAGCGAAGGCACCCGCATCGACGACGACAGCAGGAGCATCTCCGCCTTCATGGCCGGGTCGTCGGGCGGGATCACCTTCTCGGTGAAGGCCAGCCCGGCGAGCCGGGCCATCAGCCAGCCCCGCAAGGCCCAGGCGCCGTAGTTCTTGCTGCTGATGGTGAGGACCGTGCGGGCCATGGGGCGCTCCTTCGATGCTGCGATGAATGCCAGGACCAGCAAAGGCTGTGCCATCGCGCAGGGGCGCAACCGGCTTGGCGTGCAACTTGCAAACGCACCGCCAAGGAGCGCCGCGACATGCTTTACCAGGCCTACCAGACCCATTTCGACCTGACCTCCCCCCTGCGCCTCATCGCCCAGCACCAGGCCGCGGCCCTGTGGCTCGAGCGCACCGAGGGCACCGCTGCGCGCAAGCTGGCGGCGGCCTGCGAGGTGTTCTCGCGCCTGCGCCTGACGCACACGCGTCCCGCCTACGGCATCACTCAGGTGCGCTCGGAGGGCCGCGACGTACAGGTCATCGAGGAGACGGTCCTCAAATTGCCATTCGGCACGTTGCTGCATTTCCGCAAGCCGGGCGCGGCGCCGCAGCCCCGGGTGCTGCTGGCCGCGCCCCTCTCGGGCCACTTCGCCACGCTGCTGCGGGACACCATCCGCACCCTGCTGCAGGACCACGAGGTCTACGTGACCGACTGGCACAACGCGCGGGATGTTCCCCTGCGCGAGGGCGGCTTCGGACTGGACGACTACATCGACTACCTGATGCGGTTCATGCGGGCCGTGGGCCCGGGCGCCAGCCTGGTCGCCGTCTGCCAGCCCTGCGTGGCGGCGCTCGCGGCCACCGCCCTGCTCGCCGAGGAGGCCGACCCGGCCACACCGCGCGCCCTGGTGCTGATGGCCGGCCCGGTGGACTGCCGCGTCAACCCGACCGAGGTGAACCGCCTGGCCACCAGCAAGCCGATCGGCTGGTTCGAGGACAACCTGATCAGCCATGTGCCCCTGCCCCATGCCGGCTTCATGCGCAGGGTCTACCCCGGCTTCGTGCAGCTGTCGGCCTTCATGGGCATGAACCTGGAGCGTCACCAGCAGTCGTTCAAGGACCTGTACCGCCACCTGGTCGCGGGCGAACTGGAGAAGGCCGACACGATCCGCAGCTTCTACGACGAGTACCTGGCGGTCAATGACCTGCCCGCGGAGTTCTACCTGGAGACGGTGGAGAAGGTGTTCCAGACCTGCGACCTGGCGCTCGGCCGGCTGCGCTGGCGGGACCGCGCGGTGGATCCGGGGTCGATCCGGGGAACCGCCCTGCTCACGGTGGAGGGCGAGCGCGACGACATCTGCTCGGTGGGCCAGACCGTCGCGGCGCAGGACCTGTGCACCGGCATCCGGCCCTGGCGGAAGACCCACCACGTGCAGACCGGGGTGGGCCACTACGGCGTGTTCAGCGGCCGCCGGTGGCAGCAGCAGATCTACCCGCTGCTGCGTGACGTGATCCACGCGGCCCAGGGCTGAGCCGCCCCGGCCCGCGCCGCGCCGGGCCTCAGAGTTCGGCCGTGGGCTTGCTGTCCTCGGCGCTGGGCCAGTCGCGGATGTAGGCCTTGAGCATGCGGTTCTCGAAGTTCTGGCTGTCCACCACGGCCTTGGCCACGTCGTAGAAGCTGATCACCCCCATCAGCATGCGACGGTCCATCACCGGCATGTAGCGCGCGTGGCGCTCGAGCATCATGCGGCGCACCTCGTCGAGCTCGGTCTCGCCGGTGCAGGTGAGCGGGTGGTCGTCCATCGCGGTGCGCACCAGGGTGCCGCCGACCGCGCCGCCGTTCTTCACGAGGGCCTGGATCACCTCGCGGAAGGTGAGCATGCCCACCAGGTCCCCGTGCTCCATCACGACGAGCGAGCCGATGTCCTTGTCGGCCATGACCTCGATGGCGCGAGCCAGCGGCTCGTCGGGGGACGTGGTGTAGAGCGTGTTGCCCTTCACACGCAGGATGTCACTGACTTTCATGGGGTATCTCCTCGTGGCAGCCCTCTGGCGGTTGCAAACAATATAGCCCACATCCCCCACCCGCATCCACACGAACGTGGACCTTTTCCCCACATGCCCGGCTACTCCGATCCCGGCTTCGACACCCTCGCCCTGCATGCCGGCGCCGCGCCCGATCCGGCCACCGGCGCGCGGGCGGTGCCGATCCACCTGACCACCTCCTTCGTCTTCGACTCCAGCGAGCACGCCGCCTCGCTGTTCAACCTGGAACGGGCGGGCCATGTCTACTCCCGCATCAGCAACCCCACCAACGCGGTCCTGGAGCAGCGGGTGGCGGCGCTGGAGGGCGGCATCGGCGCCATCACCACCGCCAGCGGGCAGGCGGCCCTGCACCTGGCCATCGCGACCCTCATGGGGGCCGGCTCGCACATCGTGGCCTCCACCGCCCTGTACGGCGGCTCGCAGAACCTGCTGCACTACACGCTGCGCCGCTTCGGCATCGAGACCACCTTCGTGCGCCCCGGCGACATCGACGGCTGGCGCGCCGCGATCCGGCCGGAGACCCGGCTGCTGTTCGGGGAGACGGTGGGCAACCCCGGGCTGGACGTGCTGGACATTCCCACGGTGGCCGCCATCGCCCACGAGGCCGGCGTGCCCCTGCTGGTCGATTCGACCCTCACCTCGCCCTGGCTGGTCCGGCCGTTCGAGCTGGGCGCCGACCTCGTCTACCACTCGGCCACCAAGTTCCTCTCGGGCCACGGCACCGTCATCGGCGGCGTGGTGGTCGACGGCGGCAGCTTCGACTGGGAAGGCCCGGCCGCCCGCGGCCGCTTCGCCGGGCTGACCGCGCCCTACGAGGGCTTCCACGGCATGGTGTTCAGCGAGGAGTCCACCGTCGGCGCCTTCCTGCTGCGGGCGCGCCGCGAGGGCCTGCGCGATTTCGGCGCCTGCATGAGCCCGCACACCGCCTGGCTGATCCTGCAGGGCCTGGAGACCCTGCCCCTGCGCATGGAGCGCCACATGGCCAACACCCGCAAGGTGGTCGAATTCCTCGCGGCGCAGCCACTGGTTGCCAACGTGGGCCATCCCATGCTCGAGTCGCACCCGAGCCACGCCCTGGCGCAGCGCCTGCTGCCGCGGGGCGCGGGTTCGGTGTTCAGTTTCGACCTCGCCGGCAGCCGCGCCCAGGGCCAGGCCTTCGTCGAGGCGCTCAAGGTGTTCAGCCACCTGGCCAACGTGGGCGACTGCCGCTCGCTGGTGATCCACCCCGCCAGCACCACGCACTTCCGCATGTCCGACGACGCCCTGGCCGCGGCCGGCATCGGCCAGGGGACCATCCGCCTGTCGATCGGCCTGGAGGACCCGGACGACCTGATCGACGACCTGCAGCGCGCCCTGCGCGCCGCCGCCAGGGCCGCCTGAGGACGCCGCGCATGGAACTCACCGTCCAGGGCCACCGCACCTTCTGCTACACCGGCGGGCGCCCGTTCGACCCGGCGCTGCCGACCATCGTCTTCCTGCACGGCGTCCTCAACGACCACAGCGTCTGGATCCTGCAGACCCGCTGGTTCGCCCACCACGGCTGGAACGTGCTGGCGCCCGACCTGCCGGGTCACTGCCGCAGCGAGGGCGAGCCCCCGCGCAGCGTGGAGGAGGCGGCCGCCTTCGCCCTCGCCCTGATGGACGCCGCCGGCGTGCAGCGCGCCGCCCTGGTGGGCCACAGCTTCGGCTCGCTCGCCGCACTGGAGGCCGCCGCCCGGGCGCCGCAGCGCGTGAGCCACCTGGCCCTGGTCGCCACCGCGTTCCCGATGCGGGTCACCCCCGCGCTGCTGCAGGCCTCGCTGGAGGAGCCGCACAAGGCGATCGCCCTGGTCAACGTGTACTCGCACTCCAAGCTGGCGCCGCCGCCCTCGGCGCTGGGCCCGGGCACCTGGCTGTACGGCGGCCTGCGCGCGCTGATGCGCCGGGTGCTGGCGAGCAACCCGCGGGTGAATGTCTTCCACCGCGGCTTCCAGGCCTGCGACGCCTACGCCGGCGGCGAGGCCGCGATGGAGAAGGTGCAGTGCCCGGTGCTGTTCGTCCTGGGCAAGCAGGACGCGATGACGCCGCCCAGGGCGGCCCAGGCGCTGCGCGCCCGGTCCCCGCATGCGAAGGCCGTGCTACTCGATGCCGGCCACAGCCTCATGACCGAGGCGCCCGACGGCGTGCTGTTCGCGCTGCGGGATTTACTGCGCGGGTGAGGCGCCCTCAGAGCGCGTCGCGCAGCACCAGCCCCTCGAGGCGGCCGCTGCGCCACAGCGCGCTGGTGGCCTCGTTGGCCGGCAGCAGCAGCCGCTGCATCAGGGGCGCCAGCGCGGTGCTGGCGGTGTCGGCCAGCAGCACGTAGCGCGAGGCCTCGGCCTCCTCCACCTCGTTGAGCCGGCCGATCCAGTCCAGCGCCACCAGGTGCTCCAGCACCGGCTCGAGCTGGCGGTCGGTCACCTGCATCTCGCGGGCGAGCTCGGTGGTGGACAAGCCCCGGCGCGGCGCGGCGCGCGCCGCGTCCAGCGCCCGCACCGCCTCCAGCGCCAGCTGGAACTGCCAGCCCGGCCCGCCGGCGCGCCGGTGCGGACCGGCCAGGAGGCCGGGCAGGTAGGCGGCCAGCACCGCCCCCAGCAGGATCACCAGCCACAGCAGGTAGATCCACACCAGCAGGATCGGCACCGTGGCGAAGGCGCCGTATACCGCCGAATAGGTGGGGACGGCGCCGATGTACAGCGCCAGCAGCGCGCGTGCCCCTTCAATGCCCGCCGCGGAGAACAGCCCGCCGACCCAGGCATGGGCGGTGCGCACCGGCGTGTTCGGCACGAAGCGGTACAGGGCGGCAAGGCCGGCGGCCAGCATCAGGAATTCGACCGCGTCGATCACGACGACCAGCCCGCCCGGCACCGCCGCCACCAGGCCGCGCGAGGCTGAGACCAGGTAGGAGGTGACGCTCAGCGAGGCCGCCAGCAGCAGCGGCCCCAGGGTGATCACCGCCCAGTACACCAGCACCCGCTGCGCCAGCGGGCGCGGCCGGCGCACCCGCCAGATGCCGTTGAGGGTGCGGTCGATGGTGAGCACCAGCGACAGGGCCGTCACCACCAGCACGCCCATGCCCACCGTGCCCAGGCGGCTGGCCTTGGTGGCGAACTGGGTCAGGGCACCCAGCACCTGCCGCGAGATCGCGTCGGGCACCAGGCTCTGGACCAGCCAGGCCTGCACCGCCCCCTGCAGCTTGCCGAACACGGGGAAGGCGGTGAACAGCGCCAGCACCACGGTGAAGAACGGCACCAGGGCGATGGTGGTGGTGAAGGTCAGGCTGCCGGCCGACAGGGCCAGCCGGTCCTCGCGCACCCGTTCGCGCAGGGTCCGCAGCGCCGGCCCCCAGGGGAATTGCGCGAGGGACGTGATCAGGGACCGGGCGGCATTCATCGGCCGGTATCATGCCACCGCCCATGCACGCTCCCGTCCCGCCTCCGCCCGCCCCCGAAGCCGCCCGCCCCGCCCCGCCCGCCGTGGCCCTGTCACGCCAGCTCGCGGTGGGCAGCCTGCTGGGGCTGATCGTCCTGGGCCTGGCCTGGGAGCTGTGGCTGGCGCCGGTGCGCCCGGGCGGCAGCTGGCTGGCGCTGAAGGTGCTGCCCCTGTGCCTGCCGCTGGCCGGCCTGCTGCGCCATCGCATGTACACCTACCGCTGGGTCAGCCTGATGGTCTGGCTCTATTTCACCGAGGGCGTGGTGCGCGCCTGGAGCGACCGCCCGCCCTCCTCCTGGCTGGCAATGGCGGAAATCGCCCTGTGCCTGGTCCTGTTCGCCGCCTGCGTCCTGCAGGTGCGCACGCGCCTGAAGAAGAAGGTCGTCGAATGAATCCCCTGATCTCGCAACTGGCCGGCATCGTCGGCCCGGCCCATGTGCTGCATGAAGGCGACCTCGGCGCCTGGGAGCAGGACTGGCGCAAGCGCGTGCGCGGCAAGGCGCTGGCCGTGGTGCGCCCCGGCAATGCCGCCGAGGTGGCCGCCGTGGTGCGCGCCTGCGCCGCGGCCGGCGCCTCGATCGTCCCCCAGGGCGGCAACACCGGCCTGGTGGTGGGCAGCGTGCCCGACGACACCGGCACCCAGGTGGTGCTGTCGCTGCAGCGCCTGAACGCGGTGCGCGTGATCGACCCGGCCAACATGACGGTGACCGTGGAGGCCGGCTGCGTGCTGCAGACCCTGCAGCAGGCGGTGGCGGACGCGGGCTTCCTCTTTCCCCTGAGCCTGGGCGCCGAGGGCAGCTGCACCATCGGCGGCAACCTCTCCACCAACGCCGGCGGCACCCAGGTGCTCCGCTACGGCAACACCCGCGAGCTGTGCCTGGGGCTGGAGGTGGTGACCGCGCAGGGCGAGGTCTGGGACGGCCTGTCCGGCCTGCGCAAGGACAACACCGGCTACGACCTGCGCGACCTGTTCGTCGGCGCCGAGGGCACCCTGGGCGTGATCACCGCGGCGACGATGAAGATCTACCCCCAGCCCGCCGCCAGCCTCACCGCCTGGGCCGCCGTGCCCTCGATGGATGCCGCCGTGCGCCTGCTCGGGCTGGCCCGCGCCCGCCTGGCCGACGGCCTGACCGGCTTCGAGGTGATGGGCGACTTCGCCCTCTCGCTGGTGGGCAAGCATTTCCCGCAGCTGCGCGTGCCGTTCCTGGGCGCCAGCGCCTGGGGCGTGCTGCTGGAGCTGTCCGACGCGCAGTCCGAGGCCCGCGCCCGCGAGCAGCTGGAGTCGCTGCTCGAGGCGGCGCTGGAGGACGGCTGCGCCACCGACGCGGTGGTGGCCGAGAGCCTGGCCCAGGCCCACGAGCTGTGGCATGTGCGCGAGAGCATCACGATGGCCCAGGCCGAGGAAGGCCTGAACATCAAGCACGACATCTCGGTGCCGATCTCCGGCATCCCCGCCTTCTGCGCCGAGACCGACGCCCTGCTGGCCCGCGAGATCCCGGGCGTGCGCCTGGTCGATTTCGGCCACCTGGGCGACGGCAACCTCCACTACAACGTGCAGGCGCCTGAGGGCGTCGACCCGCAGGCCTTCCTGCGCGAGCACGAGGACCGGGTCAACACGCTGGTCTATGACCAGGTCCGCAAGTTCGGCGGCTCGATCTCCGCCGAGCACGGCGTGGGCTCCCTCAAGGTGGACACGCTGCCCGGCTACAAGTCGCCGGTCGCCCTGGGCCTGATGCGCGCCATCAAGCAGGCGCTGGACCCGCAGAACCTGCTGAACCCGGGCCGGGTGGTCCGCCGATAATCCACACCGCCATGACGCAACCCGCCCGCCCCGTCCGCTCGCAGTACGAAGACTTCATGCGCCATGTATACGCGCATGGCACGCCCAAGACCGACCGCACCGGCACCGGCACGCGCAGCGTGTTCGGCTACCAGATGCGGTTCGACCTGGCCGAGGGCTTCCCGCTGGTGACGACCAAGAAGGTCCACCTCAAGTCCATCATCCACGAGCTGCTGTGGTTCCTCGAGGGCTCGAGCGACAACAACAGGCTGCGTGAGCGCGGCGTGACCATCTGGGACGAGTGGGCCCGCGAAGATGGCGACCTCGGCCCGGTCTATGGCGTGCAGTGGCGCAGCTGGCCCACGCCCGACGGCGGCCACATCGACCAGATCGCCGAGGCAGTCAAGACGATCAAGGCGAACCCGGACTCGCGCCGCATCATCGTCAGCGCCTGGAACGTGGCCGACCTGCCCAAGATGGCGCTGGCCCCCTGCCACGCCTTTTTCCAGTTCTACGTGGCCGACGGCAAGCTCTCCTGCCAGCTCTATCAGCGCAGCGCCGACATCTTCCTGGGCGTGCCGTTCAACATCGCCAGCTATGCCCTGCTCACGCACATGATCGCGCAGCAATGCGACCTGGCCGTGGGCGACTTCATCTGGACCGGCGGCGACTGCCACATCTACAGCAACCACCACGAGCAGGTGGAGCTGCAGCTCTCGCGCCAGCCCTACCCCTACCCCACGCTGAACATCAGGCGCCGGCCGGCCTCCATCTTCGAGTACCAGTACGAGGACTTCGAAGTGGTGGACTACCAGTGCCACCCCGCCATCAAGGCCCCCGTGGCCGTCTGACACCCTGACCGTCTCACCACCTGGCCCCCAGAGGGAACAGGCACCCCACCGATGAAGCTCGGAATGATCTATGCGCGCGCCCGCAACGGCGTGATCGGCAACGAGGGCACCATGCCCTGGCACCTGCCCGAGGACCTGGCGCACTTCAAGGCCGTGACCCAGGGCAGCCCGGTGATCATGGGCCGGCGCACCTGGGACTCGCTGCCCCCGCGCTTTCGCCCGCTGCCCGGACGGCGCAACATCGTCGTGACCCGCCAGGCCGGCTGGCAGGCCGAGGGCGCCGAGCGCGCCGGCTCGCTGGAGGAGGCGATCGCCCTGTGCGAGGGCGCGGCGCAGGCCTGGGTCATCGGCGGGGCGCAGATCTATGCCCAGGCCATGGACCTGGCGCAGGTCGCCGAGGTCACCGAGATCGACCGCGACTACGAGGGCGACGCCTTCGCCCCCACCCTCGGCCTGTCCTGGCGCGAGGTGGGCCGCACCGCGCATGTCGCGGCCAGCGGCATTCCCTATGCATTCGTGACTTTCAACAACGACAACGGAGACTGAACCCAATGTCCGGAGGATCCTTCCACGTGCACGGCCCGCACGACCACGAGCTCGAGCACGCGGCCCAGCACGGCGCCCATGGCGCCGGCGACCGCATGACCAACCAGATCGCGATCTTCACCGCGGTCATCGCCACGGTCGGCGCCATCTTCTCGTACATGGGCGGGGCCACCCAGGCCAACGCCGGCCTGTACAAGAACAACGCCGCGATCAAGAAGACCGAGGCCTCGAACCAGTGGAATTACTTCCAGGCCAAGAGCACGAAACAGTCCCTCGCCGAGATCTCGCGCGACATGGCGCCCGCCGACCGGCGTGACGCCTACCAGGCCAAGATCGACCGTTACGAGAAGGAAAAGAACGAGATCAGGGCCGACGCCGAAAAGATCGAGGCGCAGGCCAAGGACTGGGACAAGAAGAGCGACGAGCAGATGCACCAGCACCATCGCTGGGCGCAGGCCACCACGGTGCTGCAGGTGTCGATCGCGCTGGCGGCCATCGCGCTGCTCACGCGCAAGAAGCCGATCGAGTGGCTGATGTTCGGCTCCGGCGCCGCCGGCGCGCTGCTCGGCGTGGCCGCCGCGCTGCACCTCTGAGGCAGGGCCGGGGCCTGAGCCCCCGTCGCGGCCGCCCCCCGGGCCGCGGCCTCAGGGATGGTGCAGCCCCGCCTCCGCCGCGATCGCGGCGCACAGCGTGCGGCACAGGGCGATGACCGGCTCGTTGGCCACGCGGTAGTAGATCTGCACGCCCTCGCGCCGGCGCGCCACCAGCCCGGCGCGGTACAGGGTGTTCAGGTGCTGCGACATGTTGGGCTGCGTGGTCTGCACCAGCTCGAGCAGCTCGGTCACGTTCTTCTCGCCCTCGCACAGGTGGCGGATGATCCGCAGGCGCAGCGGCGCCGACATCACGCGGAACGTCCGGGCCGCGAGCTCGAAGACGGCTTCTTCGTCCGCGACGGGATGGGGCTTGGGCGCGCGCATAGCAGAGAGTCTACGGCCTCGCCGCGGCCCCCGCCGTTATGATCGCCGCCGCTCCCACACGCGCCGCACGCCATGAAGATCACCACCTGGAACGTCAACTCCCTCACCGCCCGCCTGCAGCACGTGCTGGACTGGCTCGCCGCCAACCCGGTGGACGTCCTGTGCCTGCAGGAGCTGAAGATGACGGACGACAAGTTCCCGCTGATGGCGCTGCAGGAAGCCGGCTACGCGCACTGCGCGGTGTTCGGGCAGAAGACCTACAACGGCGTCGCGATCATCAGCCGCCACCCGCTGCGCGATGAAGTGCGCAACATCACCGGCTTCGACGACGAGCACTCCCGGGTGATCGCCGCCACCCTGGACCACCCCGAGGCCGGCGCGCTGCGCGTGGTCAATGGCTATTTCGTCAACGGCCAGGAGCCGGGCAGCGAGAAGTTCGCCTACAAGATGCGCTGGCTCGAGGGCCTGCAGCGCTACGTGGCGGCCGAACTCGCGCAGCACCCGAACCTGGTGCTGCTCGGGGACTTCAACATCGCCCCCGAGGACCGGGACTCCTACGACCCGGTGGGCCTGCGCGAGACCATCCACCACACCACCGAGGAACGCGAGCATTTCCGCCAGCTGCTGGCGCTCGGCCTGGTGGACGCCTTCCGCCTCTTCGAGCATCCGGACAAGACCTTCAGCTGGTGGGACTACCGCATGCTCGGCTTCCAGAAGAACCGCGGCCTGCGCATCGACCATGTCCTGGTCAGCGAGGCGCTGCGCCCGCGCGTGGCAGCCTGCGCGGTCGACCGCACGCCGCGCAAGTGGAAGCAACCCAGCGACCACGCGCCGGTGACGGTCGAACTCTGAAGCGCCCATGAAGAAAGGCCGGGGATCACCCGGCCTTCCTGCCTTTGCTCCCGGCGGCGCGGGGCGGCGTCACTCCAGGCCCAGCTCCTGGATCTTGCGAGTGATGGTGTTGCGGCCGATGCCGAGCTTCTGCGCCGCCTCGATGCGCCGGCCCCGCGTGTTGTTCAGGGCGGTGAGGATCAGGCGCGACTCGAAGCGCCGGGTCAGTTCGTCCCACACGTCGGTGCGGCCGGCCTGCAGCAGCGCGAGGGCCTCGGCCTCGAGGCCGGCCTCCCAGCCCGCCCCGCCCGGCGCGCCCACCAGCACCGGCGCCGCGGGTACGGCCGCCGCCACGGGCGCCGCCTGCGGGGCAGCCGGCGTGTCGGCCTCGGGCGCCGCGGCCACCGGCACCTCGGGCGTGGCCAGCGTCACCTCCGGCGGCAGGTCCTTGGGCTCGATCACCTGCGCCGGCGCCATGACCGTGAGCCAGTGGCAGATGTTCTCCAGCTGGCGCACGTTGCCGGGGAAGTTGAAGGCCATCAGGCGCGCCAGCGCGGCGTCGGCAATCCGCTTGGGCTCCACCCCGAGCTGCTTGGCGGACTGCTGCAGGAAATGGCGCACCAGCATCGGCACGTCCTCCTTGCGCTCGCGCAGCGCCGGCAGGCGCAGGCGGATCACGTTGAGGCGGTGGAACAGGTCCTCGCGGAACGCGCCGTCCTTGACGCGCTGCTCCAGGTCCTGGTGGGTGGCGGCGATCACGCGGACGTTGGCCTTCACCGCGCTGTGCCCGCCGACGCGGTAGAAGTGGCCGTCCGACAGCACGCGCAGCAGGCGCGTCTGCAGGTCGAAGGGCATGTCGCCGATCTCGTCGAGGAACAGCGTGCCGCCCTCGGCCTGCTCGAAGCGGCCGCGGCGCATGGTCTGCGCACCGGTGAAGGCGCCGCGCTCATGGCCGAACAGCTCGGACTCGAGCAGGTCCTTGGGGATGGCGGCGGTGTTGATCGCCACGAAGGGCCCGCCGGCGCGCGGCGAGTGCTTGTGCAGCGCGCGCGCCACCAGCTCCTTGCCGGAGCCGGACTCGCCGGTGATCATCACCGTGACATTGCTCTGCGAGAGCCGGCCGATGGCGCGGAACACGTCCTGCATGGCCGGGGCCTGGCCCAGCATCTCGGGCGTGGCGGCCATGCGCTCCTCGGCCACCTCCTCGCGCAGGCTCTCCTCGACGGCGCGGCGGATCAACTCCACCGCCTTGGGCAGGTCGAAGGGCTTGGGCAGGTACTCGAAGGCGCCGCCCTGGAAGGCGGAGACCGCGCTGTCCAGGTCGGAGAACGCCGTCATGATGATCACCGGCAGGCCGGGGTGCAGCTCCTTGACCTTCGTGAGCAGGTCCAGGCCCGAGCCGCCGGGCATGCGGATGTCGCTCACCAGGACCTGCGGGCCGTCCTCGTCGTTGGCCGCCTCCAGGGCCTGCAGCACCTCGCGCGGGCTGGTGAAGCTGCGCGTGGGCAGCTCCTCGCGCAGCAAGGCCTTCTCCAGCACGAAGCGGATGCTTTGGTCATCGTCAACGATCCAGATCGGCTTCATGGGGGCGTCCTACCTCGGGTGTTCGGTCGCTGCTTCAAGGCAGCGGAATCAATAGCTTGAAATCGGTCCGGCCCGGGACGCTGTCGCATTCGATCAAGCCATGGTGTTGCTGCACGAATGTCTGCGCCAGCGTGAGCCCCAGTCCCGAACCGCCCTCCCGGCCCGACACGAGCGGGTAGAAGATGCGGTCCTTGATGGACGGGGGCACTCCCGGTCCGTTGTCGATGACATGCAATTCCAGTGCCAGTCGATAGCGCTGCTTGCCGAAAGTGACCTGGCGCGCGATGCGGGTGCGGAAGGTGAGCATCGCGTCGCCCGCCGCGATGCGCTCGGCCAGCGCCTGGCAGGCGTTGTGCGCGATGTTCAGCACGGCCTGGATCAACTGCTCGCGGTCGCCGCGGAACTCGGGCAGCGAGGTGTCGTACTCGCGCACCACCTTCAGGCCCTTGGGGAACTCGGCCAGGATCAGGGAGCGCACGCGCTCGCACACCTCGTGGATGTTGACGTCGCCCACCACGTGCGGGCGGCGGTGCGGCGCGAGCAGCCGGTCCACCAGCGTCTGCAGCCGGTCGGCCTCGTGGATGATGACCCGCGTGTACTCCTTGAGGTCGCGCGACTCGATCTCCATCTCGAGCAACTGCGCCGCGCCGCGGATGCCACCCAGGGGGTTCTTGATCTCGTGCGCGAGGTTGCGAATCAGCTCCTTGTTCGCCTGGGCCTGGTCGATCAGGCGCTCCTCGCGCTCCTGCCGGGCCTGCTGCTCCACGGGCAGCATCTCCACCACCACCTCGCCGGCGCGCTCGGTCTGCGCCATCACCACCACATGCACCGGCATGGGCTCGGCGCCGGCGCGCACCAGCATGGCGTCATAACGCAGCACCGCGAACTGGTTGCTGTCCGCGCCCTTGAGGGCGCTTCGCAGCAACTCCGGCTCGGTGAAGGCATCGGGGAAGGAGGAGCCCTCGATCGCGCGCCGCGAGATGCCCAGGGCATCCTCGAGCGCCGCATTGGCGAAGACGACGGTCCCGTCGAGGGTGACGACCGCGACCAGGGTGGCCAGCAGGTCGAAGGCGTGGAGGCCGGCCGGGGACGCGGCGGCCGGGCGTGAAGTGGCTTGGGTCAAGCCGCCTATTTTGACCCAGCCGGCGCGCCGTTCGCGCCGCCGTTGCCGTGGCGCGCGAGCTCGCGGCGGATGCCGGCGATGTCGGCCTCGTTGCGCTCCAGGGCGGCCTTGAGTTCCGCCACGCGATCGAGGTACTTCTGGTAGTTGCGCTCGTCGCCGCGGCGCTCGGGCTCGCCGTTGTTGTATTCCTTGCGCAGTTCGGCCTGGCGGGCCTCGGCCTTCTTCAGTTCGGTCTCGAGGATGAGGCGGGCATCGGCGTCGCGGGCGCGCTGGTCCGCCTGCTCGACGCGCTGCGCGGACGTGCCCGCGGCCGGCGCCCCGGAGGCCGGGCGCGAGGCCGGGGCCTGCACCCGCGTGCCCTGGACCACCGTGACGTTGCCACCCTCGATCGGCTTGCAGCCCTTGGCCTGGGCTTCAGCCAGGTCGTTGGTGTAGGTATTGCCGCACCGGAAGATGCGGCTCTGGGCCTGCGCGCTGGCCGCCCCCAGGGCGGCGGCCAGCAGGAGGGGGACGGCGTACTTCATGGGGGCGTGTTCCTCCGCGGATCGATGCTTTAGTCAGCACGAGTATGGCGCAACTGACCTGAAATGAAAAAAGGGGCGGCTCGCGCCGCCCCTTTTCATGCAGGGACCGTGATCGTTTGCGGGATCACAGGCTGTAGTACATGTCGTATTCGACCGGGTGAACCGACATGCGATAGCGGGTGACTTCCTGCATCTTCAGGTCGATGTAGGCGTCGATCATCGAGTCGGTGAACACGCCGCCCTTGGTCAGGAAGGCGCGGTCCTTGTCGAGGGCTTCCAGGGCCTGGTCCAGGCTGTGGCAGACGGTGGGCACCAGCGCGTCTTCTTCCGGCGGCAGGTGGTACAGGTCCTTGGTGGCAGCCTCGCCCGGGTGGATCTTGTTCTCGACGCCGTCGAGGCCGGCCATCAGCAGCGCGGCGAAGCCCAGGTACGGGTTCATCAGGGGATCGGGGAAGCGGGCTTCCACGCGACGGCCCTTCGGGTTGGCCACGAACGGGATGCGGATCGAGGCCGAGCGGTTCTTGGCCGAGTAGGCCAGCTTCACCGGGGCTTCAAAGTGCGGGACCAGGCGCTTGTAGCTGTTGGTGCCGGGGTTGGTGATGGCGTTGAGCGCACGGGCGTGCTTGATGATGCCGCCGATGTAGTACAGGGCGAAATCGCTCAGGCCGGCATAGCCGTCGCCAGCGAACAGGTTCTTGCCGTCCTTCCACACGGACTGGTGCACGTGCATGCCGGAGCCGTTGTCACCGTGGTAGGGCTTGGGCATGAAGGTGGCGGTCTTGCCGTAGGCGTGGGCCACGTTGTGGATCACGTACTTCTGCAGCATGGTCCAGTCGGCGCGCTCGACGAGCGTGCTGAACTTGGTGCCGATCTCGTTCTGGCCGGCGCCTGCCACTTCGTGGTGGAACACTTCGACCGGGATGCCCAGGGATTCCAGGATCAGGGCCATCTCGGCGCGCATGTCCTGCGTGCTGTCGACCGGGGGCACCGGGAAGTAGCCGCCCTTGACGGAGGGACGGTGGCCCTTGTTGCCGCCTTCGACCTTGGCGCCGGTGTTCCAGGGCGCTTCGTATTCTTCGATTTCGTAGAAGGTGTTGTTCGGCTCGGTGCTCCAGCGCACGCCGTCGAACAGGAAGAACTCGGGCTCCGGACCGAAGTAGGCGGTGTCGCCCAGGCCGGAGGCCTTCAGGTAGGCCTCGGCGCGCTTGGCGATGGAGCGCGGGTCACGGTCGTAGGACTTGCCGTCGCTGGGGTCGACGACGTCGCAGGTCAGGACCAGGGTGGTCTCTTCGAAAAACGGGTCGATGACGGCGGACTTGGGGTCCGGCACCAGCAGCATGTCGGAGGCTTCGATGCCCTTCCAGCCAGCGATGGAGGAGCCGTCGAAGGCGTGGCCGGACGCGAATTTGTCTTCGTCGAAGTGCGAGACGGGGACGGTGGTGTGCTGCTGCTTGCCGCGGGTATCGGTGAAGCGGAAATCAACGAACTTGACTTCGTTGTCCTTCACCAGCTTCATCACGTCAGCGACGGTCTTGGCTGCCATCAAGGTTCTCCTGGTTTCGATGGTTGTTGATCAATGACGGGGGTTGGAGTTGCAGGTTCTGTGCCAAAGCTGGTGCATGGCCGCCGCCGCAAAAACACTCGATTGTCGCCTAGTTTCGGCGGAAAAATGCCCGCAGCGAGGCCCGCGGGCGCCCGTGGCTTCCCGCGAACGCACCTCATCGGTGCATCACTGGGGACGCACTATTCGGGTGCGCCGTTGCCGCGCACCAATTCGGGGCCGAGACGGGCATCCTGGGCGCGCAGGCCCTGGAGCAACTGGCCGTAGGCGGGGTCGACCGCCTGCGGATCGCCCTTGACGCCCAGGTCGATGTGGCGGCCCCACTGCGGGTGGTCGACGCTGGGCAGGCTGAACACCTTGACCTGCGGGTGGTCGGCCTCGATGCGCTCCATCAGGGGCGTGAGCGTGGCCTCCATCGCGCCGAACACGATCACCGACTTCTCCACGTAGGCCTGGCGGCGGAAGCGGTCGGCGTAGCGGGTGTCCAGCACCCACTCGATCATGGGCCAGGCCATGACCGGGAAGCCCGGGACGAAGTGGACGTCGGCGACGCTGAAGCCGGCGATCTTGTTGTACGGATTGGGGATGATGCGGGCGCCCCGGGGGAACACGCCCATGTTCAGCCGGTGGGCGTTGTCCGGGCGGTCCGGCTCGTAGGGCAGGCCCTGCTCGCGGGCCACGTCCTGCATGCGCTCGCGGATCAGGGCCGCGGCCTCGGGGTGCAGCTCGAGCTCCACGCCCAGGGCCTTGGCGGCGCACTGGCGGGTGTGGTCGTCCGGCGTGGCGCCGATGCCGCCGCAGGAGAACACCGGCAGGCCGCCCTCGAAGGCGCGGCGCAGCGTGGCGGTGATGCGCTCGGGCGAATCGCCCACGTATTCCGCCCAGGCCAGCTGCAGCCCGCGGGCGGACAGCAGCTCGATCACCTTGGGCAGGTGCTTGTCGGCGCGCTTGCCGGAGAGGATCTCGTCACCGACGATGACGAGGCCGAATTCGTTGCTCGGGGTTGCCTGGGTCATGGTGTGTCCGTCATGCCTTGCCGGCCAGGCGCTTGAGCCCCAGCCATTGCTGCGACCAGAAGCCCTGGCCGTATTCACGCCCCGACTCCACCTGGTCGCGGATGCCGGTGGGGTCGTAGCGCAGTTCGAAGTTCGCGGTGCCGAAAAGCTGGTCCCACCAGGGCAGCAGCACGCCGAAATTGCAGCCGCCCAGCGCGCGCGTGGCCGGCATCTCGTGCCCCACGCCGATGGCATGGTGGCGGCGGTGGAAACGCGGGCTGACCCACAGGCGCTCGCCCCAGCGCCCGAACCACAGGCGCAGGTTGGCGTGCTGCAGGCTCTCGCTCAATTGCGTGATGGCGACGATGGCCACGAACTGCCCCGGCGCCACGCCGACCGCCTGCGCCAGCACCACCAGCAGGCTGTCGCGCAGGAGGTCGTCGAGCAGGTGGTTGCGGTTGTCGCTCCACATCGTCATCTGCCGCTGCGAGTGGTGCAGCGCGTGCAGGCTCCACCACCAGTTCCACTGGTGCTGGCCGCGGTGGATCCAGTAGTCGGCGAAGTCGAAGACCACCAGGTAGATCAGCAGGCTCACCCAGCCGACGTCGGTGACGCCGGGCCACAGCTGGTCCAGGTGCAGGGTGGGCAGGCCGGCCACGCGCAGCAGGCCGAAGGCGTCGTCGAACAGCGGCTGCACGGTCAGGAACAGCGCCACGCGGAACAGGCCCAGGCGGTGGACCAGGGTGTAGAGGATGTCGATGCGGATGGCGCGGCGGTCGGTCACCGCCTCCACCGGGCGCCAGCGTTGCAGCGGGCCGATCAGGCCCACCATCACCACCAGCTGCGCCAGGCCCGCGATCAGCCAGCCGGCGGCGTCATAGCCGTCCTCCAGCAGGTTGCCCAGGCCGGCGGCGAACATCACCGGCTCGATGGCCCGCTCGAAGACCCATTGCTGCGCGTTGGAAAAGAGTTGCTCGATCCAGTTCATGTCGCCAAACGTTCAACCGCCATGGGCGGCGATCCAGTCCCGGTAGGCCGGGTGCTCGCGCAGGGTGCGGAAGCAGAAGCCGCGCTGTTTCAGGCCGGCCACCAGCGGCTCAAGCACCGCCGGCGCCCAGGGGTCGCGCCGCGACCAGATGCCCAGGTGCGCCACGAGGATATCGCCGGGGCGCACGCCCTGCAGGGCGCGCTCCAGCAGCACCGCGTTCGGGTGGGTCTCGCTGGGCAGCTCGTCACCGAGGAAGCCGGCGGGCGCCCAGGCCACGTGCGCGTAGCCGCACTGGCGGGCGGCCGCCAGCAGCGCGGGCGAGGTCTTGCCGCCGGGGGCGCGGAACAGGGGCAGCGGCTTGCGGCCGGTGACCTCCTGCAGGCGCTGCGCCGCGCGGGAGATCTCGCCGCAGTACTGCGCGGCGGTCCAGGTCTCGGTGACGCCGGGGCGCGGGCCGGCCGAGGCGCGCACGCGGAACGAGGGCGGCTGGCCGGGCAGGTCGGCGCGCCAGTAGACATGGTCGAAGGTGTGGGAGGCGAACTCGTGCCCCTCGGCCGCGCGGGCCTTCCACCAGCCGGCCCAGTGGGCGCCGAGGCTGCCGTCGCCGGCCTGGGTGGGCTCGTTGGCGGCAAAGAAGGTCACCCGCACCTGGTGGCGGGCCAGGACCTCGGCCACCAGGGGCGCCACGGCCATGTGCCCGGTGTCGAAGGTCAGGTACAGCGGTCGGGCGCAGGGCTCGACGGCCCGCACGGGGCCGGCCGGCAGCAGCAGCCCCGCCACCAGCACCGCGCCGGCGACGCCCGCGGCGCGGGCGCGGTCAGCGGCTCGCGTGGTCCAGCGTCCAGACGCCATGCGGAGACTTGCCGACCGGCACCTGCCGGACGATCTTCTTCGTTTCGGTGTCGATGACGGACATCTTCCGCACCCAGCGCGAGGAGACCAGCAGCAGCCGGCCGCCGGCCAGGACCTCCATGCAGTCCGGGCCGCCGGGCGCGGCGAAGGTGTCCACCACGGCGAGCGTCTGCAGGTCGATCTTGCTGATGGTGTCGGCCACGCGGTTGCTCACGAACACATGGCGCTTGTCGCCGGCGGCGCGGAAGGCATGGGCGCCCTTGCCCGTGGGGATGCGCTTGACCACCTTGGGCTCCTTGCCGCCCACGTCCCAGACCTCGACATGGTCCGAGCCGGTCATGCCGACCAGCAGGGTCTTGTCGTCCGGCAGGCCGAACAGGTCGGCGGGCAGCGAACCGGTCTTGGCGCGCCACTTCAGGGTCTGGGTGGCCAGGTCGATGGCGACGAGTTCGTCGCTGTCCTGCATGGTCGAATAGACCGTGGTGCTCTTGCTGTCGACCCACAGGTGGCTGGGCGTCTTGCCGGTGGGGATGCGCTTGGCCAGCTGCAGATCCTTGCCGTCCCAGCGGTAGATGTCGACGTGGTTCAGGCGGTTGGCCGCGGTGATGAACCACTTCATGTCCGGCGAGAAGCGCAGGTGGTAGGGGTCGAGGATGCCGCGCACCGTGCGCTGGACCTCGGCGGTCTTCGGGTCGATGAAGGTCAGGGAGTCGGCCAGGGCGTTGGCCACGATCACCGACTTCTCGTCCGGCGTGAGGTACAGGTGGTGCGGCTCCTTGCCGGTGGGCAGGCGGCGCGTCTCCGTCCAGGTGGACGGGTCGATCACGCTGACGCTGGCATCGAGCGAGTTCAGCACGAAGATGGGGCTCTTGGCCGGGACGGCGGCGGCGGCGGCGGCGGGAGCGGTGGCGGGGGCGGTCTGGGCCGCGGCAGCGGCGGCGAGTGCCGCGAGGGCCAGGCCGGCGGCGGCTTTGCGCAGGAATCGGGTCACGGAGCAGCTTTCCTAGTACTCCCGGCAGTTTAGCCCGCCGCCGCAGTTCCCGGCGCGCAAAGCGTCACACACGGTGCGCCGGCACGCGCCGGCGCATCGAGCCGGCCCGGTGCCGGGGGAGCCCTCAGGCCCGAAGCAGGGCCAGGTCGTCGGCCGACAGCCAGCGCCACTGGCCCGGGGCCAGGTCGGCGGGCAGCGCCAGCCCGCCGATGCGCGAGCGGTGCAGCGTCTCCACCCGGTTGCCGACGGCGGCGAGCATGCGCTTGACCTGGTGGTACTTGCCCTCGGTGAGCGTGAGGCGCAGGGCGCACTCGCCGGTGGCCTCGCAGGCGGCGGCCTTCACCGGTTTCGGGTCGTCGTCCAGCACCACGCCGGCAAGCAGGCGCTGGACCTGGCGCTCGTCGACCGGATGCTTCGTTCCCACCTCGTAGACCTTGGGCACATGGTGCTTCGGGGAGCTCATTTTGTGGATGAAGGCGCCGTCGTCCGTGAGCAGCAGCAGGCCGGTGGTGTCCTGGTCCAGGCGGCCGATCGCCTGTACGCCCTGCACCGCGCCCTTGTTCGGGCGCTGGCGCAGCGGCGCGGGCAGCAGGGTGTAGATGCTGGGCCAGGCCGAGGGCTTCTGCGAGCACTCGGTGCCGGCGGGCTTGTGCAGCAGCACGTAGGCCCGGGCCTGGTAGACCCAGGGCACGCCCTGCACGGTGAAGCGCAGGCCCTCGGGCTCGAACTCGGCGAGGGCGTCGGTGCAGGGCTGGCCCTCGACGGTGACGTAGCCTTGCTGCACGAGGCCGGCGCACACGCGCCGGGTGCCGAAGCCTTGGGAGAAGAGGAGGTCCTGGAGCTGCATGGGGGCCGTATCGTAAAGCCCCGCCGCGCCTGGCCTCTCAGGCGACGGCCCGCATCATCGTGCGCCGGGTGTTGCGGAAGTGCGGGCGGGCGATGTCGCTCCAGGCCGTGCCGCGCACCGCCAGCCAGGGCGGCGAGCCGAGCGTGTCCTCGGTGACCAGGTCGTAGCAGGCCAGCGACTGCGGGCCGCTGTCCAGGTTCCGCAGGCGGCGCGCGTGGATGCAGCCGGGGACCGCGGCCAGCCCGGGCATGTGCTCGGTGTCGTACCAGCGGTCGATCTCGCCGGCCCAGCCCTCCTCCGCGTCGGTCTCCACCACGTAGTGGTGCACCGGCGCCTCGGCGAGGGAGTAGCCCGGGGCGTCGAACAGCAGCGCCAGGCGCGCCACGTCCACCGCCTGCGCACCGGGGCAGGCCTGCTGCCAGCGCAGGGCGAGCGCCGCGCGCTGCGCGTCGTCCACCTCGGTGGCGGCCGGCAGGCGGGCATAGACATAGGCCTGCTGCGAGGCCTCGGCCCAGGCCGCGCGGTGCAGCGCCATCGGCCAGGGGCCGGTGTCGCAGAAGGCGCGGGCCGCGGCGGCCAGGGGAGCGGCGTCGCCGAGGCGGCACCGCACCAGGATGAAATCGGTCTTGGCCATGCGCGCCCTCAATGCCCGATGTGCAGCGCGCCGAGCAGGCGCGAGACCATGTTGTAGGCCGCCACCGTGGCCACCAGGTCCAGCTGGCCCTGGGCATTGAAGCGGGCGCGGACCTGCGCGTACAGCTCGTCGGGCACGTCGATGTCGCGGGTCATCGCGTCGGTCAGGCGCACCACCAGTCGCTGCAGGTCGTCCAGCGGCGCGTCGGCGGGCAGCGACTCGCTGCGGATCGCATCGACCACCGCCTGCGGCAGGCCGGCGGCCAGCGCGATCGGCGCGTGGGCGTCGAACTCGTAGGGCGCGCGATTGAGCACCGCCACCCGCAGGATCACGAGCTCGCGCAGGTCGGCGGGGATGGAGTTGCGGTTGCGGATCGCCGAGAGCATCTGCTCCCAGCCATGCGCGATCGGCGGGCTGTTCAACAGCACCTGGTAGAGCGGCGAGATGCGTCCGCGCTCGGCAAGGATGCGGGCCTCCTGCTCGGCGAGCTCGGGGCGGGTGCCGGGGGCGATCGGGTCGAGGCGCACGGCGGTCTCCTCAATCGGGCTTGATGTTCTTGGCCTTCACCACGCGCGCCCACTTGGCCGAGTCGGCCTTGAGCAGCGTCGCCAGTTCGGCCGGCGTGGAGGCGGCCGGCTCGGCGCCCGAGGCCACCAGCTTGGAACGCACCGCCTCCTGGGCCAGGGTGCGGCGCAGGGCCTGGCTCACCCGGTCGGCCTCGGCCGCCGGCGTGCCCTTGGAGGTGAACACCGCGTACCAGTTGTCCGAGTCCACGCCAGGGATGCCCATCTCGTCGAAGGTCTTGACGTCCGGGAAAGCCGGGTGGCGCTTGGGCGCGGCGATGCCGACGGCCTTGAGCTTGCCGCCCTTGATGTGGCCGATCAGGCCCGGGATGTCGCCGAAGAAGCCGTTGACGTGGCCGGCGATGACGTCGGTGATCGCCGGGGCCGCGCCCTTGTACGGCACGTGCAGCAGGTTGATCTTGGCGGCGTCGTTCAGCAGCTCCATCGCCAGGTGCGGCACGCTGCCGGTGCCCGAGGAGGCCATGCTCAGTTTCGCGCCCGGCTGCCTGGCTGCAGCCACCAGCTCGGCGCCGGTGTTGTACGGCGCGTTGGCCGGCACCACCAGGATCTCGACGTTCTTCACCACCAGGGACACCGGCGTGAGGTCGCGCGCCGGGTCATAGGGCAGCTTCTCGTAGAGCGCGGGGTTGATGGCCACCGCGCCCACGCTCGTGAGCCACAGGGTGGAGGCGTCGGGCGCGGCGTGCGAGACGAACTCGGCGGCGATGGCGCCGTTGGCGCCCGGCTTGTTCTCCACGATCACCTGGTGGCCCAGTTCCTTGCCCAGGCCTTCGGCCAGGGTGCGAGCGACGAAGTCCACCGGGCCGCCGGGCGGGAAGGCGACGATCAGGCGGGTGACCTTGGCGGGCGCCTGGGCGTGTGCAGCCAGGGGCAGCGCCAGGCCGGATGACAGGGCCAGGCCCAGGGCCGCGGCCAGCACGCGGCGGGTCAGGGAAGCGGGTGCGTTCATGGGAGTCTCCTCGGGTACTTGTCGGTGAAGGGGTCAGTCGCAGCGCGCGGACATGCCGCCGTCGACCACGATCTCGGTGCCGGTGATGAAGCGCGCCTCGTCGCTGGCCAGGAACAGCGCGGCGTTCGCGGTGTCGCGGCCGTCACCCATGAAGGGCAGCGGGATGCGGGACTGGCGCTGCTTCAGCAGGGCCTCGACGTCGCCGCCGGCGCGCTGGCCGGCAAGGCGGGCCTCCACCATCGGCGTGTGCAGCTGCCCGGGCACCACCGTATTCACGCGGATGCCCTGCTTGGCGTACTGCACCGCCAGCACCTTGGAGAACTGGATCACGCCGGCCTTGGTCGCGGCATAGGCGATCTGGGCCGCGCCGGTCCAGCGCATGCCGGAGGTGGAGGACAGGTTCACGATCGCGCCGCCGCCCTGCGCCAGCATGTGCGGCAGCACGTGCTTGCAGGTGAGGAAGACGCTCTTGAGGTTGTGGTCCACCTGGGCGTCCCACACGGCCTCGCTCATTTCCACCGGGCCGCCCTTGGCCGAGCCGCCCACGTTGTTCACGAGGATGTCGATGCGGCCGAAGCGCTCGATGCAGGCAGCCACCATCGCGGCCACCGACTCGCTGCTCGTGACATCGCAGGTGCCGCCCGCGAAGGTGCCGCCGGCGTCGGCGATGCGCTGCGCGGTCTCGGCCATTCGATCGAGCTCGCGGTCGACGCCGAAAACGCTGGCGCCCTCCTCGGCGAAGCGCACGGCCATGGCACGGCCGTTGCCCCAGCCGGGGCCGACGGAGCCGGCCCCGGTGATGAGGGCCACCTTGCCGGCCAGGCGGCCGGCGCTGTTCGTGGAAGTCGTCATGCGTCGAAACGGTAGAAGTCGCGGGGATTGGCCACCAGCAGCTGCTCGCGCAGGTCCGCGGTGGGGGCGATGGCGGCGAGCGCCTCCACGAGCACGGCGTCCGCCGGCACATGGGTGTGGTTCGGGTGCGGCCAGTCGGTGCCCCAGAGGCAGCGCTGCGGATAGGCCTCGACCAGCCGGCGCGCCAGGGCGATGCCGTGGGCGTAGGTGGGGGCCGGCTCCGGCGTGGCGTCGATCCGGTCGATGCCGCTGACCTTCACCCGGAACAGCGGGTTCTTCATCAGCGCGAACAGGGCGGCGAAATCCGCATGGTCGGCGCCGAGGCGGGCGTCGACGCGGCCCATGTGGTCGATCACCACCGGCACCGCGCTGCGCGCCAGGGCCGGCCCCAGGCCGTGGACCAGGCTGCTGTCGAAGTGGACCTGCAGGTGCATGCCCAGGGGCGCGAGGCGGCGGGTGAAGTCGACGATGGCGTCGACCGGCGTGCCGGGCAGGTGCTTCATGAAGTTGAAGCGCACGCCGCGGATGCCGGCCGCGGCCAGGCGCGCCAGCTCGGCGTCGGCCACGTCCACGGGCGCCAGGGCCACGCCGAGGTAGCGGCCGCCGCCGGCAGCGATGGCGTCTTCGACCACCCGATTGTCGAAGCCATGCACCGCCGACTGCACGATCACGCAGCGCCCGATGCCGAGCGTGCGGTGCAGCGCGAACAGGGCCTCCTTGGGCGCATCGACCGGCGTGAAGTTGCGGCCGGCGGCGTAGGGGAAGCGAGCGGCCGGGCCGAACACGTGGACATGGGCATCGCAGGCCCCCGCCGGCAGGGCCAGGGCCGGCGCGCGGGGCGACGGGTCGTAAGTGAGGGTGGGGGTGTGGAGGTCAGGCACGCCGCCGATTGTGGTGGCGCCGGGCCCGATCGCCTCCATGCCATGTTCGATAGCAGCTATAGCCCCAACGCATAATCCCGCCCATGAACCTCACGCGCCTGAAGTACTTCGTGTCGGTGGCCGAGGCCGGCAGCTTCAGCCGCGCGGCGGCGGCCCTGCACATGGCGCAGCCCTCCCTGAGCCGGCAGGTCCAGCTGCTCGAGGAGGAAGTGGGCCAGCGCCTGCTGGAGCGCACCGGCCGCGGCGTGGCCGCCACCGAGGCCGGCACCGCCCTGCTCGCCCACGCGCGGGCCATCTTCGAGCTCGCCGAGCGCGCCGACGCCGACATGCAGGAGCGCCTGCGCAACCCGCGCGGCCGCATCACCATCGGCCTGCCGCCGCGCGTGGCGCACGTGATGACGGCCGACCTCGTCGAGCGTTTCCACGCGAAGTTCCCGGACGCCGGCATCACCATCGCCGAGGGCCTGAGCATCCGACTGCGCGAGTGGCTGGTGGCCGGCCGGGTCGACGTGGCCATCGTCTTCGACCCGGCGCCCTCCCCCCAGGTCAGCTTCGAGACCCTGGTGCGCGAGCCGCTGGTGCTGGCCAGCGCGCAGCCCCTGCCCCCGCGCATCCGCCTGGCCGATGCCGCGGCGCGCCGGCTGGTGATGCCGGCCAGCCCGCACGCCCTGCGCCAGCTGCTCGAGGAGCACACGGGCAAGCACGGGCCGCTGGACCTGGTGGCGGAGGTCGACTCGGTGCAGACCGTGCTGTCGCTGGTGGCGCGCGGAGTGGCCGACACCGTGCTGCCCCTGAGCGCGGTACGGGCCTGGCGCTACCCGGAGCCGATCCACTGGGCCCGCATCCACGCGCCGGCGGTGAAGAACAAGCTGGTGCTGGCCGTGCCCAGCGCCCGGCCCGCGACCCGCCTGACCCGCTACGCCGGGCAGCTGCTGCGGGAACTGGTGCCGCGTCACTTCGGCGACGCCTGACCGGGGCTCGCCGCGGCTACAACCCCTCGATCCACCGACCGAGGAAGCCTGATGCCGCGCAAGTTCGTCGACCTGTCGATCTACCTGGAGAACGACGTTGCCTCCGACCCGCCCGGCTTCGAGCCGCGGATCGAGTACCACCGCCATGGCGAGACCGCCACGCAGATCGCGAACTTCTTCCCCGGCCTGCAGCGCGAGGAGCTGCCCGATGGCGAGGGCTGGGCGGTGGAGTGGGTGCGCCTGTGCACGCACAACGGCACCCACCTGGACGCGCCCTGGCACTACCACTCCACCATGAACGACAAGGCCGGCGGGCGCGAGCGCGCGATCGCCATCGACGAGGTGCCGCTGGAGTGGTGCTTCCAGCCCGGGGTGAAGCTGGACTTCCGGCATTTCGCGGACGGCTACGTGGTCACCGCCGCCGACGTGGAGGCCGAACTCGCCCGCATCGGCCACGTGCTGCAGCCGCTGGAGATCGTGGTGGTCAACACCCGCGCGGGCGGCCGCTACGGCCAGCCCGACTACGTGGCCAGCGGCTGCGGCATGGGCTACGAGGCCACGCTGTACCTGCTGGAGCGCGGCGTGCGCCTGACCGGCACCGACGCCTGGAGCTGGGACGCGCCCTTCGTCCACACCGCGAGGAAGTACGCGCAGACCGGCGACGCCGGCCTGATCTGGGAGGGCCACAAGGCCGGCCGCGACATCGGCTACTGCCACCTGGAGAAGCTGCACAACCTCGAGGCGCTGCCGCCCACCGGCTTCTACATCAGCTGCTTCCCGCACAAGATCCGCGGCGCCTCGGCGGGCTGGACGCGCGCCGTCGCGATCTTCGACGACGCGCTGATGCGGGCAGGCGCCTGAGCCCCGGGGCCTCAGGGAATGCACCAATAAGCTCCAACTTGCCCGGACGACAGAGATCATTTCGACTACTCTGCAGGCTCCCTCACCTTCTCAAGGAGCCAGCATGCGTCGAGTCGGTCCCTGGGTAGCCGCCGCGGGCGGAGCCCTCGTGCTCGCGGGGTGCGCGAGCCTCTACGGCAATTCCATGAGTTTCTTCATCACCAGCGTCAACCCCGGCAGGGGCGGCGACTTCGGCGGCCTGGCCGGGGCCGACCAGCACTGCCAGCGCCTGGCCGAAGCGGCGGGCGCCGGCGGCAAGACCTGGCGGGCCTACCTCAGCGCCCCCGCCACCGGCAGCGCCCCGGCGGTGCATGCCCGGGACCGCATCGGCAACGGGCCATGGGTGAACGCCAAGGGCGTGGTCGTGGCCCACAACGTCGCGGAGCTCCATGGCAACAACAACATCGGCCGGGAGACCGCGCTGGACGAGAAGGGCATCCGCATCCGGATGCGCCCGGACACGCCCAACCAGCACGACATCCTCACCGGCTCCAACGCCGACGGCACGCTGTCCACGCAGGCCGCCGACACCACCTGCCGCGGCTGGACCAGCAGCACCGACGGCTCGGCCATCGTGGGCCATGTGGACCGCACCGGCACCAACCCGGACCCGGTGCGCAACGTCTCCTGGAACGCCTCGCACGGAACGCCGGGCTGCAGCATGGAGGCCCTGGCCCGCGTGGGCGGCGGCGGCCTGCTGTATTGCTTCGCGGCCAGGTGAGGCGGGCATCCGCGTCAATTTGACGATGGTGCAAATTCAGACAACTGTTACCAGCGGCAGCCGGCGGGCAGGCCCGCGGCCTGCCTACGATTGCTGTTGACCCAAGGAGTCCCACACCATGAAGAACACACGCCTCCACCTCTCGCGCCTGCTCGCCGTCATCCTGTCGGCGGCCCTGGTGGCGCAGGCCCCGCTGGCCCGCGCCGAGATCGTCGACACCGAGACCCTCGCCAGCCAGAACCAGGCCGAGCAGGACCGCGCCAAGGTGCGCGCCTTCGTCGAGCGCGCCACCGTCAAGGAGCGCTTCGAGGCCATGGGCCTCGGCGGCCTGGCCGCCCAGGACCGGGTGAACGCCCTGAGCGAGGCCGAGGTCCATGCGCTGGCCCAGCGCATCGACGCCATGCCCGCCGGCGGCAACCTGAGCAACCAGGACCTGATCCTGATCCTGCTGATCGCCATCCTGGTCGCCATCGCCCTGTGACCCGCCGGTGACCGTGATCACCGGGCGCCGCCGGCTGCTCGCGGCTGCCGGCGCCCTGCTCGCCCTCGCGGGGTGCGCCTCGCTTCCCGTACCCGACTACCGCGCCGGCCTGGGCCCGCTGCCGGCCGGCCGGCCGGCCCGCGTCGAACTCACCGACGTGCCCTTCTTCCCCCAGGAGGATTACCAGTGCGGCCCCGCCGCGCTCGCCACCGTGCTCCAGGCCGCGGGCATCGCCCGCACGCCGGAGGAACTGGTGGAGCAGGTCTACCTGCCGCAGCGGCAAGGCAGCCTGCAGGTGGAGATGCTGGCGGGCGCGCGCCGCTCCGGCGCCGTGCCCTACGTGCTGCGCGGCGAGCCGGCCGACCTGGTGCGCGAGCTGGCGGCAGGCCATCCCGTCGTGGTGCTGCAGAACCTGCGCTGGCGCCTGCTGCCGCAATGGCACTACGCGGTGGTGGTGGGCGTCGACCTGGCCGAGGGCACCGTCACCCTGCGTTCCGGCACGGTGCGGCGGCTGGTGATGCCGCTCAATGAATTCGACCGCAGCTGGGCGCTGGCGGACCGCTGGGCCTTCGTGGCCCTGCCGCCCGATCGCCTGCCCGCCAGCGCGCGGGAGGCGGAATGGGTTTCGGCCGCCGCGAACTTCGAGCGCGTGGCGCCGGCCCTGGGACCGCGCGCCTACGAGACGGCGCTGGCGGCATGGCCCCGCAACCTGCTCGCACGGCTGGCGCTGGGCAATGCGGCCTACCGGCAGCGGCAGCTCGGGCAGGCCCGCGAGCACTATGCCCGCGCCACCCGGGAGCACCCCGAGGCCGGGGATGCCTGGAACAACCTGGCGCAGGTGCTGTTCGAGCAGGGCGAGCGCGACCCGGCCCTGCAGGCGGCCCGGCGCGCGGTGGCCCTGGGCGGTCCGCGCGCGGACCGCTACGCCGCCACCCTCGGTCGGATCGAGGCCGCCGGCGCACCCTCGTCCCGGTGAGCGCCGGCGCGAGCGCCCCGGCCCGCGCGGACAGCGCGGGCGGGCCGCTTACTCCTTCGGCGCGCCCGAGTCGCGCACGATGCCTTCGTAGCGCTTGATCTCGGCCACGGAGAAGCGGCCGAACTCCTGCGCCGTGCCGCCCAGGACGATCGCGCCCATGCCGGTCAGCTTGGCGTTGATCTCCGGGTTGCGCAGGATCTTGTTCACCTCGGCGTTCAGGCGCGCCACGGCGTCGGCCGGCGCGTTGGCCGGCAGCATCAGGCCGTACCAGGCGGAGGCGATCATGGGCGTGCCAGCCTCCTTGAAGGTGGGCACGTCCGGCAGCGCCGGCAGGCGCTTGTCGGAGGCCACCGCCAGCGGCCGCAGCAGGCCGCCGCGGATGCTGCCCAGCGAACCGGTGTCGATCATCATGTCGATGTGGCCGGCGATGAGGTCCTGGGCGGCCGGGCCGCTGCCCTTGTACGGCACGTGGCGCACGTCCACGCCCGAGGCCGTCTTGAACTGCGCGCCCGCCAGGTGCTGCGAGCCGCCGATGCCGGCCGAGCCATAGGTGTACTTGCCCGGCTCCTTCTTCGCGGCGGCCACCAGGTCCTTCAGCGAGGCCCAGGGGGACTTGGCGGGCACCACCATCACGTTGGGGATCTCGCACAGCGAGACCACCGGGGTGAAGTCGGTCACCGGGTCGTAGCCCAGCTTCGCGTAGAGGTGCGGCGCGGCGGCGTTGGTCGAGCTGGTGGCCAGGAGGATGGTGTGGCCGTCGGCCTTCTCCTTGACGAACTGCTGCGTGCCGAGCACGCCGCCGGCGCCGGCCTTGTTCTCCACCACCACCGGCACGCCCAGGGCCTGCGACAGCGGCTGCGACAGCATGCGGGCCACCTGGTCGGTGGCGCCGCCGGTGGGCCAGGGCACGAGGATCTTCACCGGGCGGTTGTCGCTAGGCCAGGCGGCCGCGGCGAGGCCGCAGGAGAGCGCCAGTGCGGCGCCGACGATCGCGCCGCGGCGCGAGAGCTTCAGGGAGTGCGCGTTCATTTGTCTTTCTGCGAGATCGCGGCGTCGACCCAGGCCGACGAGTACGTGCCGCCCAGGATGGCGGCGATGGTTTCCTGCTCGTGGGCGACCTTGGCCTGGGCCAGGCGCGCCACCTCGGCGGCCACCGCGCGCGGCACGGCGATGATGCCGTCGCCGTCGCCGACGATGATGTCGCCGGGGTTCACCAGCATGCCGCCGATGGTCACCGGCACGTTGATGCTGCCGGGGCCCTCCTTGTAGGGCCCGCGCAGGCTGATGCCGCGGGCCCAGCACGGGAACTGGTGCTGCTCGAAGGCGTCGGCGTCGCGGATGGCGCCGTCCATGACGAAGGCCACCGCGCGGCGCACCCGCGCCGAGGTCATCATGATCTCGCCGACCAGGGCGCGCGAGGTGTCGCCCTCGCCGTCGACGACCAGCACGTCGCCGGGCTCGAGCATGTCGAGCGCCTTGTGGATCAGGAGGTTGTCGCCGGCGCGCACGCGCACGGTGAGGGCGTTGCCGCAGGTGGAGACCGGCGAGCGGTTGATGGGGCGCAGTGCGGTGGTGCCGACCAGGCGGCCGCCCATGACGTCGCCGATGACGGAGGTGGGCAGGCCGCGCAGGGCCTCCACGGCCACCGTGTCGCCGTCGACGCGGGGCTGGATGATGATGCCGGTGAAAAGGGTCATGGTTCAGTCTACCTTGGCGCCGGAGCGCTTCACGACGGTCTCCCACAGGGGCAGCTCGCGCGCGATGAATTTCGAGAAGGCGTCGGGCGTGCCGTTGACGTCGCTGGACCCCATCTTGTCGAGGGTGGCCTGGACGTCCTTGCCATCGATCACCTTGTTCAGGGCCGCGTTCAGCCGCTGCACCAGGGCCGGCGGCGTCTTGGCGGCGGCGAACACGCCGTACCAGTTCTCGGTGACGAAGTCGGGCATGCCCAGCTCCTTCATCGTCGGCACGTCGGGCATGACCTTGGAGCGCACCGCGCCGGTGGTGGCCAGCGCGCGCACGCGGCCCGAGGCCACCTGCGGCGCGATGACCGTGGTCGTCTCGAACGCCATCTGCACCTGGCCGGCGACCACGTCCTGCATCGCCGGGCCCTGGCCCTTGTACGGGATGTGGGTGATGTCCAGCCCTTTCTCGAGCTTGAGGAGTTCGCCCATGAGGTGCTGCGGGCTGCCGCTGCCGCCGGAGGCGTAGCTGAACTTGCCGGGGCTCTTGCGCGCCAGGTCCACCAGCTGGCCCAGGTTGGCGGCGGGCACGCCGGCGTTGACGTACAGCACCAGCGGCACCGAGGCCACGGCGCCGACGGGGGCCAGCCCCTGCACCGGGTCCACCCGCAGCTTGTACAGGTTGCGGTTGATCACCACGCCGGTGTTGTTGCCAAGCAGGAGGGTGCAGCCGTCGGGCGCGGACGTGGCCACGAACTCGGTGCCGATGTTGCTGCTGGCGCCGGCCTTGTTCTCCACGATCACCGTGGTGCCCAGCTCGCGGGCCAGGCCCGGCTGCACCAGGCGGGCCAGGATGTCGGTGGTGCCGCCCGGCGGGTACGGCGAGATCAGCTTCACGGTGGCACACGGGTAGGCCGACTGGGCGGCGGCGCCGGTAGCGGCCAGGGCCAGCAGCAGGCCGGCGCAGAGCGCGGGAAGCGAGGACAGGGTACGCGGGGTCTTCATGGGAAATGTCTCCTGGCGTCGGTCGCGCGCGCCTCAGGCCCCCAGCGGGGAGGCCTCGGCGCGCTGCAGCGTGTGGTACTTGAACTTCTTGCGGGCCTCGGTGAGCGGCAGGCCCTCGAGGGCGGCCTGCAGGATCCGGTCCTCCACCGCGCGCGTGGCGAGCGCGCGGGTCAGCACCTCCTGCAGGCGCTGGCGCGGCACCACGACCACGCCGTCCGCGTCGCCCACCACGAGGTCGCCGGGGCACACGCGCACGTCGCCGAGCATGACCGGCTGCTCGTAGGCCTCCACCTGCACCCGGTCCTTGCCGGTGCGCATGAAGCGGCCGTTGGCATAGAGCGGGTAGCCGGCCTCGTCGGCCTCCGCGGTGTCGCGGCACACGCCGTGGACCACCGTGCCGGCGAGGCCCTTGTGCGCGGCCAGGCGGCTGAGGATGCCGCCCCACACGGTGCAGTCGAGCCGGCCGCCGTTGTCCAGGACGGCCACCGTGCCGGGCGCGAGGGTGTCGATGAAGTCGCCCACGGTGCCGGGGTTGAAGCGGTCGATGGGCGCGAAGCGCACGGTGAAGGCCAGGCCGAACAGGCGCGCCGGGCCGGCGATGGGACGGATGCCCAGTGCGCTGCCCGGCAGGCCGAGCGCGTCGAGCGCGTCGGAGACTTCGGCGGTGGAGAGCTGGCGGGCCTGCTGGAACCAGTCGGCCCGGAGGATGTCGTCGGTGGTCATGGGAGGGCGTTGGGGAACACGGGCGCCATCTTCTTGTGCCGTTAAACTGAATTCAACCGCCGATTTCTGAACATAGGATCAATCAAATTGAACTTAAGGCAATTGCGTTACTTCTGCGAGATCGTGGAAGCCGGCAATGCCCGGGCCGCGGCGCAGCGCCTGTTCGTCGCGCCCACCGCGATCAGCATGCAGCTGGCGCAGCTGGAGGACACCCTGGGCGGCCCCCTGTTCGACCGCGGTTCGCGCCCGATGGCGCTCACCGCGCTGGGCGAGTTCGTCTACCCCAAGGCGCGCGAGCTGCTGGCGGCGGCGAGCCGGCTGGAGCGCGAGGCGCGCGGCATGGCGGCGGGCAAGCTGGGGTGGCTCAGCATCGGCTTCACCCGCTCCACGATCTTCTCGGTACTGCCGGACGCGGTGCGGGCGATGCAGGCCGCCTTCCCGGACGTGCGCATCGAGCTGCTCGAGATCCTCACCGAGGACCAGGCCGCGAGCCTGCGCAGCGGCGCGATCCACCTGGGCGTGGCGCGCGTGCTCGGCGAGTTCGCCCGCGAACCGGACCTCGCCTATGCCGACCTGTTCGACGACCCGCTGGTGGCCGCCGTGCCCCTGCAGCACCCGCTGGCCGCGCGCGCGGCCCTGGTCCCGGCGGACCTCGACGCCCTGCCCTTCATCACCTACCCCGGCAGCGCCAACAGCCACTTCTCGCGCCAGGTGCTGGCGGCGCTGCAGGCCGCCGGCTCCATGCCCCGCATCGGCCACGAGGCCAAGGAGATCCACACCGCCCTGGGCCTGGTGGCGGCGGGCCTCGGGGCGACGGTGGTGGGCCGCAGCGTGGCGGCCAACAACCGCACCGACATCCGCTTCCTGCCGCTCACCGGCATCGCCGCGGCCAGCAAGGTGATCGCGGTGCGCAAGACCGGCAGCGCGAACCCGCTGGCCGATGCCTTCCTGGCGATCCTGCGCGGGCAGCTGGCCGCGCCGGCCCGGGCGACGCCGTTGGCGGTAGAGTCGGCGGCGCCGACCCCGCGCGAGACGAACGAACGATGAACCGACTGCAAGCCGAACTGCGCCGCCTCTACCTCGTGGACGATCCCGCCGCGCCAGCGGGCTCGGTCCGGGCGATGGTGCTCGAACTCGGCGGGCCGGAGGCCTGGAGCGGCCTCGCCCCGGTGTGGCAGGGGGTGCAGGCCGACCTGGAGCTGCCGGCGCCCGCCATCGCGGTCACGGGCGGTGAGGGCCTGCAGCTGTGGTTCTCCCTGGCCGCGCCGGTCGATGCGGGCCGGGCGGCGGCCTTCCTCGAGGGCCTGCGGCGCCGCTTCCTCGCCGGCCAGCCCGCTTCACGCGTGCGGGCCGCGCCGTCACCCGGCGCCAGCGCCCTGCCGGACTTCCCGCCCCAGCCGGTGGCCGCGGACCGCTGGTCCGCCTTCGTGGCGCGCGACCTCGCCCCCCTGTTCGACGACGAGCCGTGGCTCGACCAGCCCGCCGGGCCCGACGCCCAGGCCGACCTGCTCTCGCGTCTGGAGCCGATCCCGCTGCGCGGGTTCGAGCAGGCGCTCGCGCGCCTCGGCCAGGCACCGGCCGCGGCCGCCCCGGGCGCCGCGGCGGGACTGGCCGGCCCCGCCACGGCCACGGCCACGGCGTGCGAGGGCGAGACGCTGGCGCCGCGCGCCTTCCTGCGCCGGGTGATGAACGACCCTGCGGTGGAGATGGCCCTGCGGATCGAGGCCGCGAAGGCGCTGCTGCCGCACCTGGACGGCTGAGGCGGACGACGCCCGGGCGCCCCCGCCGCCATGAGAGACTCGGGCGTGATCGAGACAGGAAAAGCATCGGATTGGGAGGCCCTGGGCCTGGCCGCCTACGACGGCCTCATCGGGCGGCTCGAGGGCTTTCGCGCCCGCGAGGGCCAGCGCGCCATGGCGCAGGAGGTCGCGCGCACGCTGGCGCGCGGCGAACTGGGCGAGGTGGCCGGCGACCCGGACTGCGCCATCGCCGTGGTCCAGGCCGGCACCGGCGTGGGCAAGTCGGCGGCCTACATCAGCGCCGGTGCGGCGATTGCCAAGGCGCGTGGCACCCGGCTGGTGATCTCCACCAGCACCGTGGCCCTGCAGTCGCAGCTGCTCGAGAAGGACCTGCCCGCCCTCGCCGCCGTGGCGCCGGTGCGCTTCACCTTCGCCCTGGCCAAGGGCCGCGGCCGCTACGTCTGCCAGGACAAGCTGCTGCGCCACGCCCTCATCGAGACCGGCACGCAGGACCTGCTGGACTTCGGCGACGACCCGCCCGCACCCACCCCCTCGGGTGACGCGCACGAGGCCCGGGTGCGCTTCTACCGCGGCCTGGCCGACGCCGTCGCCGCCGGCTGGGACGGCGACCGCGACACCCTGCCCGCCCCGCCCCCGCCCGAGGACTGGGCGCCGGTGGCGGCCGAGCGCCACACCTGCACGGTCAAGGCCTGCGCGCACTTCGACGAATGCGCCTACTACCGCGCCCGCCGCAAGCTGGCCGATGCCGACGTGATCGTCGCCAACCACGACCTGCTCCTGGCCAGCATGAACGCGCGCGTGCTGCCCGAGCTCTCCGACAGCCTGCTGGTGATCGACGAGGCCCACCACCTGCCCCGCAAGGCGGTGGAGCAGTTCGCCGCGAGCATGGACCTGAGCCGGCTGCGCTGGCTGGACAAGGCGCCGCGCGCCCTGGCCGGCGTGGCGGCGGAACTCGAGGTCACGCTCACGCAGCCGGTGGAGCCCGCCGCGCGCGAGCTGCGCACCGCCCTCACCGAGCTGGCCCGCGTGCTGGTGGAGCACCTGGGCCGCGACGAGCCGGTGCCCACCGGCGCGCGCCGGCTCGACGAGGCCGAGGTGCAGGAGCTGCTGCGCGAGCCGCTGCGGCAGGTCGCCGCGCACGCGGCCACGCTGATGAATGCCGCCAACGCCCTGGCCACCGAGCTGCGAAGCCGCATGCGGGACAACCCCGGCGCCACCCGCCTGACCGCGATGTTCGCGGCGCTGGGTGGCTTCGCGCCGCACCTCACCGCCACCCGCGAGGCGGCCGAGGGCCTGCTCGCCGAGGGCGACGCCGCCCGCCGCACCGCCAAGTGGTGCTCGGTCGACACCGACGGCAGCTTCCTGGGCATCAAGCTGCATGCCTGCCCCATCCTGCCCGGCGACCTGCTGCGGCAGAACCTGTGGTCCCGCGTGCGCAGCGCGGTGCTGACCTCGGCCACCATCACCAGCTGCGGCAGCTTCGGCTTCTTCCTGTCCGAGGCCGGCCTCTCGCGCGACCCGGCGGTGACCTCGCTGGCGGTGAAGAGCCCCTTCGACTACGCGCGCCAGGGCCGCATCGTGGTGCGCCAGACGCGCGCCTCGCCCAAGGACCTGGCCGCCTTCAACGCCGAGGTGGTGGCCCTGCTGGTCCGCGAGATCGAGGCCCTGCAGGGCGGCGGGCTGGCCCTCTTCACCTCGCGCCGGCACCTGGACCAGGCCGTCGAGGCGCTGGGCGAGCGCCTGCGTGACCGCGTGCTGGTGCAGGGCGCGCGCCCGCGCGGCGCGCTGGTGGCGGAACACGCGCGCCGGGTGCGCGCCGGCCAGCCCAGCGCGCTGCTGGGGCTGGCCTCCTTCGGCGAGGGGCTGGACCTGCCCGGCGACCTGTGCCGCGAGCTGTGGATCACCAAGCTGCCCTTCGCCAGCCCGGACGACCCGGTGGGCGAGGCCCGCGCCGACTACGTCGAGGCCAACGGCGGCAACGCCTTCTCCGACCTGGTGGTGCCCGAGACCGGCGTGCGCCTGCTGCAGTGGACCGGCCGCGGCATCCGCACCGAGACGGATACCGCGCGCATCACCATCTTCGACCGGCGCATCACCGAGCAGGCCTACGGCCGCCGCATCCTGGCGGGGCTGCCGCCCTACCCGGTGGAGGTGGTGCCGGCGGGCTGAGGCGGCGCCCTGCCGCCGCCCGCGGGGCCCCGGGGACCCGCAGGCGAAGGCGGCCTCGCCGTCAGAGACCGGAGTACCTCGGCACCGCCTTGCGCAGCGCGGCGCCCACCACCGCACGGAAGCGGGCGTTGTGCAGGCACATGCCGCCGGCCAGGCCCACCGCGCAGCCGACCACGGTGTCGACCAGGCGCGCCATCATCAGCGCCTCGGGCGGCTGGCTCCCGAGCTGCGCGGCCTCGGCCAGCAGGATCGTCATCGGCGTGATGAACACCACGGCCAGGCCGTAGTGGCGCACCACCAGGGTCTCGACGATGAAGGCCAGCAGGGTCAGCAGGGCGGCGATGCCCCAGTCCCCCAGCGACAGCGTGGCCAGCGCCCCGAAGACCGCCAGGCCCGCCGCGGTGCCAAGGATGCGGTGGAACTGCCGCACCCACACCGCCCGCAGCGAGACGCCCTGGATCACCGACAGGCAGCTCACGGGCACCCAGTAGGGGCGGGGCAGCTGCAGCAGCTGCGCGAGGGCGAGCGAGAGGCCGACGAAGGCGCCGATCACCACCGCGTCGACGACCACGAAATCGAAGTCGGGCCGAAGCGGCGGCGCCGGCACGGGCGGCGCGCGCCGCAGCCGCAGCAGGCTGTAGGCGAAGGCGATGACCACGCCCAGCACGCAACCCATGGTGAGCAGGCCGATGTGCGTTTGCGCCTCGCGCAGGGAGCTGGGCGTGTAGGCGCCGATGGCCGCCGCCATCACGAAGAACAGGCCGCCCGGCGGCGGCACCGCGTAGAAGCGGCACACCATGGTCACCGCGATGGTGATCAGGGTCAGCAGGGGCAGCGTCAGCGGCGCATACAGGTGGCTCAGGACCCCCAGGGTGTAGCAGGCCACCAGGCCGAAGGCGCAGGCCATGAGCCAGGCCATGCGGTGCGCCAGCGGGGTGCCGGGCAGGTAGAGGAACACCAGGCCGCCGAGCGAGGCGACCAGGCCGTTGCCGAGGTGACCCGCCGCCGCGCCGATGAAGATCGGCAGGCCGGTGGCCAGGGCCGCGGCCAGCGGCATCGCCAGCGGGCGCTCGCTGGCCGTGAGCGTGGTGAGGTGGCGCCACTCGGCCGCCACCACGCCCCGGGCCCGACCGAGGGCGGCGCGCAGGCGAGGGAGGCGGTTCATCCGCGGGATTATCGGCGGGCCTCGCGTGTCACCTGCGCGGCGGCGCCCGGCGCGGGCGCCGCGTAGAGTCGCTGCCAACGCAACTTTCCCGGCCCGCGCCGGCCCGCCGCATGACCACTCGCCGCGCCACCCTCCAGGCCCTGGGGGCCGCCGCCCTCGCCGCCGGTGCGCCCTGGCCCGCGCGCGCCCAGGCCGCGTGGCCGCCGGCCAAGGGCATCCGCTTCGTCGTGCCCTTCGTGCCCGGCGGCACCTCGGACATCGTGGGCCGCGCCGTGGCCACCGAACTGACGTCGCAGCTGGGCGTGCCGGTGGTGGTGGACAACAAGGCCGGCGGCGGCGGCGTCCCGGCCATGCAGGACGTGGCGCGGTCGCCGGCCGACGGCAGCACCGTGATCCTGGGCCACGTGGGCTCGCTGGCGGTGAACCCGCTGATCTTCAAGGACACCGGCTACGACGTGAACCGCGACTTCGCGCCGGTGACGCTGCTGGTCAAGGTGCCCAGCCTGTTCGTCGTGCACCGCGACGTGCCGGTGCAGGACTTCAAGTCCTTCATCGCCTATGCGAAGGCGCGGCCCGGGCAGCTCAATTACGGCTCCGCGGGCAACGCCAGCGCGGGCCACCTGGCGATGGAGTGCCTGAAGCTGGCGACCGGCACCTTCATGACGCACATTCCCTACCGCGGCACCGGCCCCGCCCTCACCGACCTGCTCGCGGGCAGGCTGCAGGTGTTCTCGGCGGGCACGCCGGCGCTGCTGCAGCACATTCGCAGCGGCGCCCTGCGCTGCATCGCCACCGGCACCCGCCAGCGCGTGCCGGTGCTGCCCGACGTGCCCACGGTGGCCGAGATGGGCTACCCCGACTTCGAGACCGTGCAGTGGTACGGCATGCTGGCCCACGCGCGCACGCCGCCCGAGATCCTGGAGCGGCTGCAGCGCGAGTGCTTCAAGGCCCTGCGCATGCCGGCGGTGGCCGAGCGCTTCGCCGCGGAGAGCGCGGTCGTCGACGGCGGGCCGGGCACGCAGTTCGCGGCCTTCATCGCGAAGGAGCAGGCGCGGTGGAAGGACGTGGTGGTGCGGGGGAAGATCAGGCCGGATTGAGCGGGGCCGCGAGGCGCACGCGCCACGCCAGCGGCAGCGCCCCCCAGGTGACGCCCAGCACGGCCAGCCAGAGGTTCCCCGCGCGCCAGGCGTCCGGCGAATAGGCGGCCAGCATCTCGCCCATCGTGCGGTGCTGCACGAGCGCGCCGAAACCGAACTCGAAGGCCAGCGTCGCTGCCAGCCACAGGCTGCCCGCCGCCAGGGCCTGGCCGGCCGAGACCGGGCCGATCCACCGCACCGTGGCCAGCGCCACGCCCAGGATCGCCAGCGACAGGACGAGGCCGCTGGCCACCAGCGCACCGCGCGGCCCCATGACGGGGACCAGCGCCAGCTCGCGCAGGGCACCGTTCACGAAGGCCAGCGCCAGCACCGCACACCAGGCCACCAGGGCCCGCCCGCAGGTTCGAATCATGGGCGGAGTATGGCCTCCCGCGATGCCCGCCCGACGCAGGCGCGGCCTGCCCGTTTTTTAGGCATTGCGTGGAAGCCCAGCACCGGCGCGGCTTCCGAGGGTTTTCCCTGGGACTGTCCACAGCCTCGCCCACAGGCGCTGGGGGCAACTTCCGCGGACGCCGCCGGGGGCCTGACTGGCGGCTGCGGCGGCTCCGGCGGTCCGCCCCGCCGGCGTTGACGCACTGCGGCGCCAGGCAGGATCCTCGCCCCGCCAGCGGCCATCGACCGTCGCCCAGGCCCCACCCATGACAACCTCCCCCGCGTGGACCCCGCTGATCATTGCCCATGCCTCGGCCGCCGCCGCGGCGCTGCTGCTCGGTGGCGCCGTGCTCGCGCGGCGCAAGGGCACCGCGGGCCACCGCCGCCTGGGCTGGACCTGGGTCGTCCTGATGGCACTCGTCGCGCTCCTGTCCTTCGGAATCCGCGACCGCGGCTTCGGCTGGATCCACGCCTTGTCCGTGTTCACGCTGGCGATGCTGGCCACGGGCCTGGTGTTCGCGCACCGGGGGCAGGTGGCGCGCCACCGGGGGACGATGGTCACGCTCTACTTCGCCGCCCTGGTCGTCACCGGCCTGTTCACGCTGCTGCCGAACCGCCGGCTCGGCCAGGCCCTCCTCTCGGGCCTGGGCCTGCTTCAATAGGTCGTCGACACCGTCACGCGCACCGAGCGGGGCTCCACCGGGTGCAGGTGCAGGTCCTCCACGCCACCCGGCGCCTCGCCGCGGAGCCGGGAGGCGTAGAAGTACTCGACGTCGCTGGCCTTGCGGTTCAACAGGTTGAACACGTCCACCCGGAACTGCGTCTGCGGGGTGAGGCGGTAGGCGACACGGACCTGGGCCAGCGTGGACGGCGACGACCGCTGCGAGCCGTCCTCCACCAATGGGCGCGGGCCGACATGGCGCAGCTGCACATGGCCGGACCACGCGCCCGGCCCGCTGACCGTGGCGCCCAGCGATGCCACCCGCCCCGCCGCCCCGGGCACCGCGTCGCCCGCCGGGTCGGGCTGCGTGAAGCGCGCGCGGGACCACGCCATCGCCAGGTCCCACTGCAGCCATGGCACGACGCGCCAATGGATGTCCCACTCGAGGCCGCGCCGGCGGCTGGCGCGGCTGGGGGCGGTGTCACCGGCATCGCCGGAGAACACCAGCTCGGACGCCAGGCGCAGCTGCCACAGCGCCAGCGAGCTTTGCAGCCCCCGCAGCACCTGCGTGCGCAGCCCCAGCTCGGCCCCGCGCGAGCGCACCAGCGGCGTGACCGGCTCCACGGGCAGCCGCTCGCGCGGCGCCAGGCGGGCCACCGTGCCGCGGGCGTCGTTGCTGTGGAAGCCGGTGCCCGCGTTGACGAACACCTCGGTCGCCGACCACGGACCGAGCACCAGCGCCAGCCGTGGCGAGACGATGGACGCCGCACGGCGGCCGCTGTTGTCGGCCAGGGAGCTGGCCACATCGAAATCGAACCGGTCACCGCGCACGCCGGCCACCGCCCGCAACCACGGCAGCCATTGCGTGTCGTTGGCCAGGTGCACGCCCAGGGAGGACTGCCGCACTCGGCTCTCCTGGATCAAGGCCACCCGTTCGCGCGCCTCGGTGGCATGCAGGCCCACCGGGTCGATGCGGTCCCGGCGCACCTGCAGGCCCAGCGTGGTGGTGCCGTCGCGCCCGCCCGGCGCGGTGTCCCAGCGCCGGCTCACCGCACCGCCCAGGACGGCGCGCCGCTCGGACTGCGCGAACTGGTCGCCGCGCACGCCTGCGGCATCGACGCCGGGCAGGTCGGCCGGGTGCAGCAGCCACCCGGTGAAGTTGGAGTACAGGTCGAGGCGCGAGCGGATCGTGTAGGCGGAGGCCTGCCACTGCCCGTCGCGCACCTGGCGCTGCCAGTTCCAGGACAGGCTGGACCGCGCGGTCGTTCCGCCGTCGGTGGGGTCGAGCGTGCCGAAGCGGTCCACCCGGCCCGCGGCCAGCGCGCGCTGCGGCACCTGGTCGGTGGCGTACCAGCCGGCGCGGTAGCCCATGCCGGTGAGCGACCAGCGCTGCGGTCCGTCCGCCTCGCTGTAGCGAAGTACCGCGTTGCTGCGACGGGCCTGCTCGGGCCGCTGCCATGGGCCGTCGCCGTGCGAGCCCTCGAGCGCATGCAGCAGCTGCCCGCGCCCGAGCGCGCGGCTCTGCGCCAGCAGGACCCGCGCGTGGCGCCACGTGCCCCCGGTGACCTCGGCCACCGGGCGGGCCAGCGTGTCGCGCAGCTGCAGGCGGGCCGAGCCGGCGGAGGAGAAGTCACCGTCCTGCGCGTCGTAGGGGCCCTTGCGGAAGCCGATGCGGTCCACCAGCTCCGGCACCAGCCAGTTCAGGTCGGAGTAGCCCTGGCCGTGGGCATGCGAGGGCATGTTCACCGGCATGCCGTCGACCCAGGTCGCGAAGTCGGTGCCGTGGTCCAGGTTGAAGCCGCGCAGGAAATACTGGTTGGCCTTGCCGGCCCCGGAGTGCTGCGTCACCACCAGGCCGGGGACGAACTCCAGCACCTCGGCGGGGCGCAGTGTCGGCCGTCGCTCGATCAGCGTGGCGGTGGCGACGCCGGCGCTGGCCGCGTCGAACGCGCCGACCGCGGTGTCGTAGTGGCCCTGGATGGTGACCTCAGGCAACGAGGGCCCGGCCTGCGCGGACACGCCGGCGGCGGCCGCCGCGAACACGACCGCCACCGCGGGCCGCAGGCGCCGACCCGGCCTCATGCGCACGGGCGCGCCTTCAAAGGTCCACCTTCATCTCGGCGAACAGGCTGCGCTGCGGATAGGGATGGAAATTCCAGTACCGCTCGCCGGTGAGGTTGTCGATGCCGAAGGCCAGCGCGGTGGTCTTCGTCAGCTGGTGGCGCACGCGCAGGTCCAGCACCAGGAAGCGGCTCACGCCCATGTAGGTGAAGCCATTCACGTCGCTGTTGTTCAGGGTGCGGTACTGGGTGCCGCTGTAGCGGGCGGCCAGGGTCGTCGTCCACTCGGGCGTCCAGCGGTAGCTGGCGGTGGCGGCGGCGCGCCAGCGCGGGATGTTGGGCTGGCGCTTGCCGAGCGTGTCGCCCGGCACCGCGACGAAGCCGGCGTTCTCGCGGATCCGCGAGTCGGCCCAGGTGAGGCTGGCGGTGAGGTCCAGGCCGCGCGCGAGGGCGTCCCAGGCCGTGGCGGCCGCCTCCACGCCGCGCGTGGCGATGCGCCCCACGTTCTGCACGCGGGTGACGTTGAGGTTGGCCGCGGGGTCGAACAGCGCCTGCGAGTACAGCGCGTCGCGCGTGTCCTCGGCGAAGCCGGTCACGCGCAGCAGGCCCTGGCCCAGGTCCTTCTCGGCGCTCAGCTCGCCGGTCCACGAGCGCTCGGGGCGCAACGCGGGGTCGTTGATGTAGCGCGCGTTGGCGGTGGACGTCGCGCCATAGAGTTCGGCCACCGTGGGCATGCGCACCGCGCGGCCCAGGGCCGCCTTGAGCACGGTGCCGGGCTGCCACTGCCACGAGACGGCCGCCTTGGGCGAGAAGAAGGTCGCCTCGCGCGAGGGCCAGGCGGCATCCACCGCGGGCACCGCGCCCGGGATGCGCGTGCGCCCCGCCTCGGCGGACCACTGCTCCAGGCGCCCGCCCAGCACCGCCTTCCAGCGCGGCGCGAAGGCCCAGGTGTCCTGCGCCCAGGCACTGCGCAGGCGGGTGCGCCCGCCGGTGTCCGACACCAGCGGGCCGGGCTCGCCGTCGATCCACGAACCCGCCGTGCCGCGGGTGCGGTAGTCGAGCGCGAAGCTGTCCTGCTGCAGGCCGGCATCGACCACGTGGCGGCCCTGCGCGCCCACCGGCCGCCAGGTGCCCTTGACGGCCAGGGTGGTCCAGCCGGTGCCGCTGCCGTCGGCCACCGTGCCGGCGCCGCCCGCCTCGGCGGCGGGCAGCGGGTTGTTCGCCGCGTTCTGGCGCTTGAGGTCGCGCGCGTAGCGGTAGCGGCTGGCCGCCATCTCCCAGTCGAACTCGCCCTGGGTGTGGCGCTTGAGCGCCAGGCCCTGGCTCACGTGGGTGAGGGACTCGCGCGTGAGCGGGAAGTCGGCGCCCGAGAGGGGCGCGAAGCTGCGGCCGTCGATGTGGATGGGGCCGCTGGTGACCGGCCGGCCCGCGGCGTCGCGCAGCCAGGACGCCGGCCGCCCCTCGGCGTCGTTCTGCCAGGCGCCGACCGTGTAGGTGGCGCGCAGCGTCGGGCTGAAGTCGTAGGCCAGCCTGGCCTTGGCATGGTCCTGCCGCGAGGTGTACTGCGTGGCTGCCCCCAGGAGGTACCAGGGCGCGTTGGCGCCGTTGCGCCCGAGGACCGCGCCGGTCACCGGGGTGCCCGTGCCGCCCGGCGTGCCGCTGGCGAGCAGGCGCGTGGCGAAGGTCAGGGGCTGGCCCTCGGCCTCGGTGCGGTGCAGGTTGAACCACCAGGCCCAGTCGCCGGCGCGGCTGCCCGCCGAGGCGCTGGCCTGCCAGCTGCGGTAGGCGGCCTGCGTGCCGCCGTACTCGAAGGGCTGGCGGCTCAGGCCCGCCTTGCCATGCGCCTCGAAGCGCGTGGGCATGCGGGTGGTGTACTCCACGACCGCGCCCACCGAGTTGCCGGGGTAGGCGGCGGAGAACGGGCCGTACATCACGTCGACCCGCTCGATCTCCTCGGGCGTCACCAGGCCCCAGCGCGGGGGAAAGGACAGCCCGCCGACGCCGTTGCCCAGGAAGTTGGACAGCAGGATGCCGTCGGCATACACCGCCGAGCGCGCGCTGTTGCCGGTGCCGGAGGCGCGGCTGGAGAGGATGGCGTGGTTGTAGTCGCCGACGTAGCGCTTGCGCACCAGCAGGCTGGGGAGGTACTTGAGCGCGTCCCCGCTGTCGGTAGCGTTGATGTCACGCTCGATCTGGGCGCGGGTGATGCCCTCGACGGTGGCGGGAATCTGCGTGGGCAGCGAGGTGGGCGCGCCGCTGGTGATGGTGACCACGCCCAGGGACCGGGCGGGCTCGTCATTCGCCTGCGCGCGGGCGTGCGGCGCGAGGCATCCGGCCGCAGCCAGGGCGGCGGCCAGGGAAAATTTCTGCATGGGGGCTCCTGGATTCCAAGGAGCCGGCGCCTAGGCGCCGGCACGGCGGGATCAGGCGCGGGTGGGCGGGCCGCGTGGCGGCAGCGGCGCCCCGGCCCGCGGGCCGGTCGGCCGGTCGCCACGCCAGGCAAGGAAGCCGGGCGCGGCCGGTGCGACGCCATGCGCCGCAGCGACTGTCGGCGGCGGCGCCGCCACGGACAGGCACAGCGCACACTGAACGGAGTGCGCCTTGGCGGCAGCCGCATCGCCCTCCTCGTGGACGACCCAACGGCCATCGCCGCTGGCGGAGCAGACCCAATCCAGCGGCGGCGGGTGGACCGACGGCGCCGCCGCCGCCACGCCCAGCGCCACGACGAACCATGCCAACACGAGCAGGGTGAGGTGGCGAGCGCGCAGGCGGGAGAACATGGGAGGCGGGATTATGCCGGGGGTACGCAGGCCAGGCCGCGCTTGTCCCGCACGCGTGCGACGCCGGGCGCGCCCTCCCCGGCTCAGGCAGGCATGGCCGCCAGCGTCAGGTCGATGGCCTCGCCCAGCGCCTGCAGGGCCACGGTGGCGTCCTGGGGCGCATGCATGCGTGCCATCACGTCCTCGGTCTCCTTGCAGACGCGGGCCAGGTGCCGCGCGCCCACGGTGCCGGCCGTGCCCTTGAGCGTGTGCGCCAGGCGCACCGCGTCCTGCTGCGCGCCGCTGCGGCAGGCCTCCACCAGCATCGCCAGCGTGCGTGGGGCCTCGGCGCGGAACAACGGCAGCAGCTCGTCGTAGAGGGACTCGATGCCGCCCAGGCTCTCGACCGCGCCCGCCCGGTCCAGGAGCGCCTCCCGGGGCGCCGTCCCATCGCGCGCTTCGGTCGCGGCCGGCATGTCCGCCGAGCCAGGCGCCTCCTGCGGCGCCTTCGCCACGGGCACAGGCGCGGGGGCCGGCAGGTCGCCCCGCGGCGCGGCCGGCACCCCGGGGCGCGCATGGGCGCGCAGCACCGCCACCAGCTCGCGCAGCACGAAGGGCTTGGCCACATGGTCGGTCATGCCCGCCTCCAGGCACTCGCGGCGGTCGGACTCCATGGCGTTGGCCGTCATGGCCACGATCGGCAGGTCGGCGAAGCCCTCGATGCGGCGGATGGCCCGCGTCGCCTGCAGGCCGTCCATGCGCGGCATCTGCCAGTCCATCAGCACCAGGTCGTAGCCGCCGGCGCGGACCTTCTCCACCGCCTCGACGCCGTCCACCGCGATGTCCACGCGCGCCCCCTGCCGCGAGAGCAGCTCGCGGGCCACCATCTGGTTGTTCTCGTTGTCCTCGGCCACCAGCAGCCGCAGGCCCGCCAGGGGCAGGTCGTCCGGCTGCGCCGGGGCCTGGCGCGGCGCGCGCGGCGCATCGACGCACTGCGCCAGCAGCCGCGGCGTCACCGGCCGGGTGAGGCAGGCCGCGAGGTGCCGCCGCCGCTGCGGCTCGAGCTGGGCCACCAGCTCCTGGACCTCGGCCGTCCCCAGCACGATCACCGGCGGGCCGTCGTCGCCCAGCGCGTCGCCGATGCGGCGCGCGGTCTCCAGGGCGACCTCGCGGTCCATGAGCCAGTCGATGAAGACGGCATGCCAGCCGCCTTCCAGCGCGCGCGCGATTGCCTCGTCCGCAGTGCCCGCCTCCACCACATCCCAGCCCAGCGCGCGCAGCATCGCGGCATGGGCCTCGCGGGTGATGGCGCGCGGGTCTGCCACCAGCACGCGGCGGTGCGGCGGCGGCGCGGCGCCGTCGTCGGGCGCGGCCGGCAGGTCCAGGCGGAAGAAGAACCGGCTGCCCTCGCCGGCACGGCTTTCCACGCGCAGCTCGCCCCCCAGCAGGGCCACCAGCCGCCGGCTGATCGCCAGGCCCAGGCCGGTGCCGCCGAACCGCCGCGTGGTCGAGGCCTCGGCCTGCCCGAAGTCCTCGAACAGCCGCTGCAGCTGGCGCGGCGCGATGCCGATGCCGGTGTCGCGGATCGAAAACTCCACGCACACCGTGCTGCCGTCCCGCGCCACCGGCGCCACGGACAGCACCACCGAGCCCCGCTCGGTGAACTTGATCGCGTTGCCGGCCAGGTTGATCAGCACCTGGCGCAGGCGCATGTCGTCGGTTACCAGGCGCGCCGGCAGCTGCGGGTGCAGGTCGAACAGCACGTCGACCGGCTTGGCCCCGACCGCGGTCGCCAGGATCACCGAGAGGTCCCGCAGCAGCGCGTCGACCTCGAAGGCGCGCGGGTCCAGCGTCATCTTGCCGGCCTCGACCTTGGAGAAGTCCAGGATGTCATTGAGGACGCTGAGCAGGGCCTGGGCCGCGCCCTCGGCCTTGCGGATGTAGTCCTCCTGCTGCCCCGTCAGCGGGGTGTGCTGCACCAGCTGCAGCATCCCCAGCACCGCGTTCATGGGGGTGCGCAGCTCGTGGCTCATGTTGGCCACGAAGCGGCTCTTGGCCTCGCTGGCGCGCAGCGCGTCGTCGCGGGCCTGGCGGATCTCGGTGACGTCCAGGCCGATGGCGAAGAAGCCCTGGACGCGCCCGTCCGCCACGTCGGGGATGTAGTGGACCTGGCGGGTGCGCACCGGGCCGCCAGGGTCGGGCCCGGTTCTCTCGAAGGTCTGGCGCTCGCCGCCCAGGGCTGCGCGGATGCGGTCCGGCCGCTCGGGCTGGTCGGCGCAGTCGCCATACAGCTCGGTCCAGTGGCAGCCCGGCATGGGCAGCCCCTTGTGCGCGTGGCCGGCCAGGAACTCGGAGTTGGCAAAGCGGCAGCGGCCGGCACTGTCCCAGTACGCAACGCGCCCGGGGATGCTGTCGGTGACCAGCCGCATCAGGTTCTCGCTGGCACGCAGCGCGGCCTCGGCCTGGCGGCGCGCCGAGTGGTCCACGTAGGTGAGGATGAAGCCGCCGTCGGGCATCGGCCCGGCGTGGATCTCCAGCAGGCGTCCGTCGGGCAGCTGGCGCTCGAAGCGGTGCGCTTCGGTGATCGGGACCCAGGCCTCGGCATTCGCCGGTTCGCCGTCCGCCTCGACGCGGTACAGGAGCGTGGAGATGGCGAGGTCCGGCACCACCTCGCCCTCCGGCAATCCCAGCAGCCGGTGCAGGAAGGCGTTCTGCGCGACGACGCGCAGGTCCTTGTCGAACACGCTCAGGCCGCAAGGCAGGTTGTCCAGCACGGCGTGCAGGCGCTCGTTGCCGCGCGCCAGGTCGACAGAGGCGCGCTCGAGGTCCGCGGTCATGCGGTGCGCCAGGGCCAGGGCCCGGGCCCGGCCCTGGGCAATCAGGCCGGCGAGCATCGCCACCACCAGCGTGATGACGGTGCCGGCGACGGCCACCGTCACCGTGCCTGGCGACAGGCCCAGCACGGTGGGATGCAGGCGCGGCTTGGCCGCGGCCTGCAGCGTCATGAGGCGCTCCCCGACGCGGAACGAACGCTCGCCCTGCATCGTGCGGCCGGCATAGCCACCCTCGCCCCGCGTGAGCACCGCGGCGTCGACCAGGCCCTGCGAATCCGACATCAGCCGCCCCTCGGCGGGCAGGCCGTCGTAGAGACGGTAATCGAGCATGAAGTCGGTGAAGGCCTGCAGGTCGCCGAGGATCTCGCTGGCCACGATGGCGGCGTGCAGCAGGCCCACCAGCCGCCCGGAGCCGTCGGCGCTGTCCTCCCGCACCGGCAGCAGCGCCACCCATCCCGGGCCGCCCTGCTGGTCCTGCAGCAGCGTGACCCGGGGCGTGAGCGTGGTCAGCCCGCTGGACAGCGCCTGATCGATGGTGGTGCGGCGCACCGGGTCGGCGCCCAGGTCGAAGCCCAGGGCGGCCTCGTTGGCCGCCAGGGGCTCGATGTACTTCACCAGGTACAGGTCCGGCTGCGCGCCGCGGGATTTCACCTGGAAGGCCGGCCGGCCCGCCGCGTGCTGCGCGTCGACGAAGGCCTTCAGCCGGTCACGCTCCACCCGCACGACCAGCCCGAAGCCGCGGATGCCTCGGAACTCGTGCCACAGGTTGCGACGATCGAGGGCGCGGCGGAACTCGTCGGCGGTCATCCCCGGGCGCAGTGCCACCGCGCCGCTGAGCCCGCGCAAGCCGTTTTCCGCGCGCTCGATGCGTCGGACGATCTCGTGCGCAAGCCGGTCCACGTGGCCCTCGAAGGTCTGGACCGAGCGCACGCGGGCGGCGCGTTCGGTGGCCACGGCCACCCAGGCCGTCAGCGAGACGCCGAGCAGCAGGATCAGGGGAACGCCCCACGCGCCGAGGCGGGCGACGGCGCGCCGCAGGAGCATGGAGGGCGCGAGCCTGGCGGGCCCCTCCCCGGACGGCGTCGGCATGTCAGGGACCTCCGGGGCGCCAGTGGCGGGTGGGAACGGGGACGGCGCACAGGCTCATGGCCGTGCTTTCGGCAGGGCGCGCCGGAACTTGAAGTGGACGATGCGGCCGGCCCCTGCGCGGGCCGGCGGGCCCGCAGCGCCCGTAATCAGGCGCAGCGTGCGCGGCAGGCGGGTCTGGAGCACCGACATGCCGAACGGGGAGCGAGTACCTGCCCATTAATTGGGCATCGCGTGGAAACCCAAGCCTGGCGCGGCTTCCAGGGGTTCTTCATGAACCTGTCCACAGCCTCGCCCACAGGCGCCGGGGACAACTGCGCCGTGGCCGGCCGCCATGAAAAAAGCGGCCCGCAGGCCGCTTCTTCGCAAGGAGGAATGAGGCTTACGCCGCCACCTTGTCCGCCACTTCCTTGTACTCGCCGATCTGGTCGAAGTTCATGTACTGGTAGATCTTGTCGCCGTTGGCGTTGATCACGCCGATGTCCTCCAGGTACTCCTGCTTGGTCGGGATGCGACCCAGCTTGGAGCAGATGGCGGCCAGTTCGGCGGAGCCCAGGTACACGTTGGTGTTCTTGCCCAGGCGGTTCGGGAAGTTGCGGGTGGAGGTGGACATCACCGTCGCGCCTTCGCGCACCTGCGCCTGGTTGCCCATGCACAGCGAGCAGCCGGGCATTTCGGTGCGGGCGCCAGCCTGGCCGAACACGCCGTAGTGGCCTTCCTCGGTCAGCTGGTGCTGGTCCATCTTGGTCGGCGGGGCGACCCACAGCTTGACCGGGATGTCGCGCTTGCCTTCGAGCAGCTTGGAAGCGGCGCGGAAGTGGCCGATGTTGGTCATGCACGAGCCGATGAACACTTCGTCGATCTTGGCGCCGGCGACGTCGGACAGGGTCTTCACGTCGTCCGGGTCGTTCGGGCAGGCCACGATCGGCTCGGTGATCGTGTTCAGGTCGATCTCGATCACGGCGGCGTACTCGGCGTCGGCGTCGCCCTTGAGCAGCTGCGGGTCCTTCAGCCAGGCTTCCTGGGCGGCGATGCGGCGCTGCAGGGTGCGGGCGTCGGAGTAGCCATTGGCGATCATCCACTTCATCAGCGTGATGTTGCTGTTGATGTACTCGATCACCGGCTCCTTGTTCAGGTGCACCGTGCAGCCGGCGGCGGAGCGCTCGGCGGAGGCGTCGGAGAGCTCGAAGGCCTGTTCCACCTTCAGGTCCGGCAGGCCCTCGATCTCGAGGATGCGGCCGGAGAAGATGTTCTTCTTGCCCTTCTTCTCCACGGTCAGCAGGCCCTGCTGGATCGCGGCCAGGGGGATGGCGTTGACCAGGTCACGCAGGGTGACGCCGGGCTGCATCTGGCCCTTGAAGCGCACCAGCACGGACTCCGGCATGTCCAGGGGCATCACGCCCGTGGCGGCGGCGAAGGCCACCAGGCCGGAGCCGGCGGGGAAGGAGATGCCGATCGGGAAGCGGGTGTGCGAGTCGCCGCCGGTGCCCACGGTGTCGGGCAGCAGGAAGCGGTTCAGCCAGGAGTGGATCACGCCGTCGCCGGGGCGCAGGGAGATGCCGCCGCGGGTGGAGATGAAATCGGGCAGCTCGTGGTGCGTCTTGACGTCCACCGGCTTCGGGTAGGCGGCGGTGTGGCAGAAGGACTGCATCACCAGGTCGGCCGAGAAGCCCAGGCAGGCCAGGTCCTTCAGCTCGTCGCGGGTCATCGGGCCGGTGGTGTCCTGGGAACCCACGGAGGTCATGCGCGGCTCGCAGTAGGTACCCGGGCGGATGCCCTGGCCTTCCGGCAGGCCGCAGGCGCGGCCGACCATCTTCTGGGCCAGCGTGAAGCCCTTGCCCGTGTCCTTCGGGGCCTGGGGCAGGCGGAACAGCGTGGAGGGCGGCAGGCCCAGGGCCTCGCGCGCCTTGGCGGTCAGGCCGCGGCCGATGATCAGCGGAATGCGGCCGCCGGCGCGCACTTCGTCGAACAGGACCTCGGACTTGACGGTGAACTCGGCGATGACTTCGCCGTTCTTCAGGGCCTTGCCTTCATAGGGGCGCAGCTCGATGACGTCGCCCATGTCCATCTTGCTCACGTCGAGCTCGATGGGCAGCGCGCCGGCGTCTTCCATGGTGTTGTAGAAGATCGGGGCGATCTTGGAGCCCAGGCAGACGCCGCCGAACTTCTTGTTCGGGACGAAGGGGATGTCCTGGCCGGTGAACCACAGCACGCTGTTGGTGGCCGACTTGCGCGAGGAGCCGGTGCCCACCACGTCGCCGACATAGGCCACCAGGTGGCCCTTGGCGCGCAGGTCCTCGATGAACTTGATCGGGCCGCGCTTGCCGTCTTCCTCGGGGGTGATGCCGGGGCGGGCGTTCTTCAGCATCGCCAGGGCGTGCAGCGGGATGTCGGGGCGGCTCCAGGCGTCCGGGGCGGGCGACAGGTCGTCGGTGTTGGTTTCGCCGGTCACCTTGAACACGGTCAGGGTCAGGCTCTTGGGCACTTCGGGGCGGCTGGTGAACCACTCGGCGTCGGCCCAGGACTGCATCACGGCCTTGGCGTTGGCGTTGCCCTTGGCGGCCTTCTCCTGCACGTCATGGAACTGGTCGAACATCAGCAGGGTGTTCTTCAGGCCGTTGGCGGCCACCTGGCCGACTTCGGCGTCGTCCAGCAGGTCGATCAGGGGGCTGATGTTGTAGCCGCCCAGCATGGTGCCGAGCAGCTCGGTGGCCTTGGCGCGGGAGATCAGGGCGCACTTCTCGGTGCCGTGGGCCACGGCGGCCAGGTAGGAGGCCTTGACCTTGGCGGCGTCGTCCACGCCGGCCGGCACGCGGTGCGTGATCAGGTCGACCAGGACCTGCTCCTCGCCTGCGGGCGGGTTCTTCAGCAGCTCGATCAGTTCGGCGGTCTGCTTGGCCGACAGCGGCAGCGGCGGGATGCCGAGCTTGGCGCGTTCGGCGACGTGGTCACGATAGGCTTGCAGCATGGTTGCTCCGTTGGGATTGAAAGGGGTTGTCAGTTCTTCGGCGCCGGGTCCAGCAGGCTGGGCGGCGGGTTGGTCTTCAGGGCCTGGGCGAAGGTGACCTGCTCGGGGCTCTGGCACTCGTCGGCCAGGCGCTGGCCCAGCTTCTGGCTCATGAGCATGGACTTGTTCCCGAGCTGCAGCCACATCGCGCCGCGCTTGGGGTCCTCCAGGCGGATCGCGCCGGTGCGGCTCTCGGCCGGGTGCATGCGGAAACGCAGGCCCTTGTTGGTGGACACCAGGAAGTAGCCTTCGCGCTTCAGCGCCCGGACCGTGACCTTGCCGCCGAGTTCGCATTGCATCTCGCCGACATGCACGGCGCGTGCCACTTCGAGCTCCAGCGGGGAGAGGTCGTGGGTGGGCTCGTCCTCGATGGGCGTGCGCTCCTCGACGGCCTTGACCGCGCCGGGGGCCAGCGAGGCGGCGACCGGAGGCTTGATCGCGGGCCGTGCCGGCGCCTTGGGCGCGGCGGCGGACTGGGCCATCGCCAGCGCGGGCATGGCGGCGGCGAGCAACACGAGGATGGCCTTCATGGTCACGGCTCCTGGAACCACTGCCTCACGGATTCGGGCAGGGCGCGTCCGGTCTGGTGCGCCTTCTCGAGCACCTGCCAGTGGTAGCGGTAGCTCGCCCGGTCTTCGAGTTTGCCACCGTGGCTGATCGGTGCCCAGTCGGCGGCCACCGCGGCCGAGATGATCTGGCTGGCGGTGTCGATCTCGTCCTCGCCGGGGGCGAAGACCTCGAGCAGCACGCGGATCTGGTCCGGGTGGATGCTCCACATGCGGGTGTAGCCCAGCTCGCGCGAGGCGCGGCGCGCGGCCTGCGCGAAGGCGGCCTTGTCCTTGAACTCGGTGACCACGCAGTGGGAGGGCACCTTGCCGTGCGCGTGGCAGGCGGAGGCGATCTCCATCTTGGCGCGCAGCACCAGGGGGTGCGTGAACTGGCCGGCGACGCCCATGGCCTCGCCGGGGATGGCCCCGCCGTGGGCGGAAACGAAATCCATCAGGCCGAAGCTGATGGACTGCACGCGCGGGTGCGCGGCGATGTCGAAGGCGCGGTGCACCGCGGCGGGGGATTCCACCAGCGCATGCAGGGGCAGCGACGTGGCGCCGGCGGCATCGACGGCGCGCACCGCGCGCTCGATGTCGGCGACCGACTCCACTTTCGGGATCATGAGGTGGCACAGGCGGGAGCCGGCCCGGCTGGCGATGTGGTCGATGTCGGCCTCGAAGGCCGGATGGTCCACCGCGTGGACCCGGACCGCGACGCGCGCACCCGGTGCGCTGGCCAGGGCCAGCTCGGTCACCAGGGCGGCGTGGTCGGCCTCGCCTCCCACCGGCGCGCCGTCTTCGCAATCGAGCGTGACGTCGAAGACGCAGGCGCCGAACTCCTCGGCCATCTCGGCCTGGAGCTGGAGGCTTTTCCGCATCCGCGCCTCGACGCCGCTGTAGTGGTCACAGACCGGCAGGACGCCGGCACGCGCCTGGGCGCCGAGGAGGACGCTACGCGGATGCACTGCGGGTACGCGGTTTACAGCAGGTGGGCGACGCCGGCCTGCTCGTCCTGCAGTTCCTTCAGCGTCTTGTTGATGCGTTCCTGGCTGAAGGCATCGATTTCCAGGCCCTTGACGATCTCGTACTTGCCGTCCTTGGTGATGACGGGGAAGCCGAACATGACGTCCTTGGGGATGCCGTAGTCGCCGTTGGAGGGCACGCCCATGGTGACCCACTGGCCGTTGGAGCCCAGGGCCCAGTCACGCATGTGGTCGATGGCGGCGTTGGCGGCGGAGGCGGCGGAGGACAGGCCGCGCGCCTCGATGATGGCGGCGCCGCGCTTGCCCACGGTGGGCAGGAACACGTCGGCGTTCCAGACCTGGTCGTTGATCAGGTCCTTGACGGACTTGCCGCCGATGGTGGCGAAGCGGTAGTCGGCGTACATGGTGGGCGAGTGGTTGCCCCACACGGTCAGCTTCTCGATCTCGCCGACCTTGCCGCCGGTTTTGGCGGCGATCTGCGAGGCGGCGCGGTTGTGGTCCAGGCGCAGCATGGCGGTGAAGTTCTCGCGCGGCAGGTCCGGCGCGGACTTCATGGCGATGTAGGCGTTGGTGTTGGCGGGGTTGCCCACGACCAGGACCTTGACGTTGCGCGAGGCGACGGCGTTCAGGGCCTTGCCCTGGGCGGTGAAGATCTGGGCGTTGGCGGCCAGCAGGTCGGCACGCTCCATGCCGGGGCCGCGGGGACGGGCGCCGACCAGCAGGGCGTAGTCGGTGTCCTTGAAGGCGGTCATCGGGTCGGCGTGGGCTTCCATGCCGGCCAGCAGCGGGAAGGCGCAGTCCTCGAGCTCCATCATCACGCCGCGCAGGGCCTTCTGGGCCTTCTCGTCGGGGATTTCGAGCAGTTGCAGGATGACGGGCTGGTCCTTGCCCAGCATCTCGCCGGAGGCGATGCGGAACAGCAGGGCGTAACCGATTTGGCCGGCAGCGCCGGTGACGGCGACGCGAACGGGTTTCTTGCTCATGGAAATCTCCGGTGAAGTGATAAGAAATCAGGGCCGGCGCAAGCGGCGCCGGCGCAGGCGCGCGCGCACCTGCGACAGCCGGCGAGTGTAGCGCCGAAAACGCCGCAGGGTCAATTTGTCTTATGTCTTATATAAGATATGATTTGCGCTGTTCACGCACCGTCCATGGCATCCACCTCCTCCCAACCGGCCGACCCCGCCGCCCTGCCCCAGGACGGCGGCGCCACGCCCGCCTTCAGCCCCCTGTACCAGCAGATCAAGGGGCTGATCCTGCAAAGCCTGCAGGCCGGCGAGTGGAAGCCGGGCGAGGCCATTCCCAGCGAGATGGAGCTGGCCGCGCGCTACCGCGTGAGCCAGGGCACGGTGCGCAAGGCGATCGACGAGCTCGCCGCCGGCAACCTGGTGGTGCGCCGCCAGGGCAAGGGCACCTTCGTGGCCACCCACGCCGAGCACCAGGCGCAGTACCGCTTCCTCAAGCTGGTGCCCGACTCGGGCGACCAGGTCAGCGAGGGCCCGGCCGAGCGCACCATCGTGGAGTGCCGGCGGGTGCGCGCCACCGCCGACATCGCCCGCTCGCTGGCGATCCGCCCCGGCGACGCGGTGGTGCAGGTGCGCCGGGTGCTGGCCTTCGGCGGCACGCCGACCATCCTGGAAGACCTGTGGCTGCCCGGCGCCGCGTTCAAGGGCATCTCGGCCGAGCGCCTGGCCGAGTGGCGCGGCCCCACCTACGCGATGTTCGAGCTCGAATTCGGCGTGCGCATGCTGCGCGCCGAGGAGAAGATCCGCGCCGTCGCGGCCGACGCGCAGCAGGCGGCGTTGCTCCAAGTCCACAAGGGCAGCCCGTTGCTGTCGGTAGAACGTCTGGCTTTTACGTACAACGATGTTCCTATGGAGCTGCGCCGCGGCCTGTACCGCACTGATACGCACCACTACCGCAACGATCTGAATTGAAAAGACCTCGGCGAACTGTCGCGGGTCATGCCTGAAGGCTCCGCGTCAGCCTGTCGCGTTGAAATAGAATTTACGGTTGTCAAGAAAGCCCACCCCCGCCATGACAGAACTCACCAAGAAGCGGCCCGAATTCCGCAACATCAATGCCCTCTCGGACCTGCCGACCTACCGGCTGCCCGCCGCCGGCATCGTCTCCATCCTGCACCGCGTCAGCGGCGTCCTGATGTTCGTGCTCATGCCGTTCATCATCTGGATGTTCGACACCTCCGTGTCCTCCGAGATTTCGTTCGCCCGCTTCAAGGCCGCCTTCGAGGGCGGCCTTGGTTTTGTCCCGGGCTGGTTCCTCAAGCTCGTGGCCCTGTCCCTGATCTGGTCCTACCTGCACCACTTCATCGCCGGCCTGCGCCACATCCGCATGGACCTGAGCCACGCCGCCGTCGACAAGAAGTCCGGCGCCGCTTCGGCCAAGGTCGTCCTCGTGCTGAGCGTCGCCCTGACCGTGGTCCTCGGCGCCAAGCTGTTCGGCCTGTACTAAGTATTTCCAGGAGCAAACCAACATGTCCGTGAACTACGGCTCCAAGCGCATCGTCACCGGCGCGCACTACGGCCTGCGTGACTGGCTGGCCCAGCGCGTCACCGGCGTCGTGATGGCCCTCTTCACCCTGATCGTGCTGGCCCAGGTGCTGTTCACCGCCGGCCCGATCGGCTACGACAAGTGGGCCGGCATCTTCGCCGCCCAGTGGATGAAGGTCCTGACCTTCTCCGTCATCGTCGCCCTGCTGTACCACGTGTGGGTCGGCGTGCGTGACGTCCTCATGGACTACATCAAGCCGCTGGGCATCCGCCTGGCCCTGCAGATCTTCTCCATCGTCTGGCTGGTCGGCTGTGCCGGCTGGGCCATCCAGGTCCTGTGGCGCCTGTGATCCGGAGACAACGAGCATGACCTACTCCTCCAAGAACATCACCAAGCGCAAGTTCGACGTCGTCATCGTCGGTGCCGGCGGCTCCGGCATGCGCGCCTCGCTGCAACTGTCCCGCGCCGGCCTGAACGTGGCCGTCCTGTCCAAGGTCTTCCCGACCCGCTCCCACACCGTGGCGGCGCAGGGCGGCATCGGCGCCTCCCTGGGCAACATGTCCGAGGACAACTGGCACTACCACTTCTACGACACCATCAAGGGCTCCGACTGGCTGGGCGACCAGGACGCCATCGAGTTCATGTGCCGTGAAGCGCCGAAGGTCGTGTACGACCTGGAGCACATGGGCATGCCCTTCGACCGCAACCCGGACGGCACCATCTACCAGCGCCCGTTCGGCGGCCACACCGCCAACTACGGCGAGAAGCCGGTGCAGCGCGCCTGCGCCGCGGCCGACCGCACCGGCCACGCCATGCTGCACACGCTGTACCAGCAGAACGTCAAGGCCAAGACCAGCTTCTTCGTCGAGTGGATGGCCCTGGACCTGATCCGCGACGCCGACGGCGACGTGGTCGGCGTGACCGCCCTCGAGATGGAAACCGGCGACCTGCACATCCTGCAGGCCAAGACCGTGCTGCTGGCCACCGGCGGCGCCGGCCGCATCTTCGCCGCCTCCACCAACGCCTTCATCAACACCGGTGACGGTCTGGGCATGGCGGCGCGCGCCGGCATCCCGCTGGAAGACATGGAGTTCTGGCAGTTCCACCCCACCGGCGTGGCCGGCGCGGGCGTGCTGCTCACCGAAGGCTGCCGCGGCGAAGGCGCCATCCTGCTGAACTCGAACGGCGAGCGCTTCATGGAGCGCTATGCCCCGACGCTGAAGGACCTGGCCCCGCGTGACTTCGTCTCGCGCTGCATGGACCAGGAAATCAAGGAAGGCCGTGGCTGCGGTCCCAACAAGGACCACATCCTCCTGAAGCTGGACCACCTGGGCGCCGACACCATCCACAAGCGCCTGCCCTCGGTCTACGAGATCGGCGTGAACTTCGCCAACGTCGACATCACCCGCGAGCCGATCCCGGTCGTGCCCACCATCCACTACCAGATGGGCGGCATTCCGACCAACATCAATGGCCAGGTGGTGGTGCAGAACAGCAAGAGCGACAACGACATCGTCAACGGCCTGTACGCCGTGGGCGAGTGCTCGTGCGTGTCGGTGCACGGCGCCAACCGCCTGGGCACCAACTCGCTGCTGGACCTGCTGGTGTTCGGCCGCGCCGCCGGCAACCACATCGTCGAGTTCAACGACAAGAACAAGGAGCACAAGCCCCTGCCGGCCGACGCTGCCGACCGCACGCTGGAGCGCCTGAACCGCCTGGAAGCCGACTCCTCCGGCGAATACGCCCAGGACGTCGCCAACGACATCCGCGCCGCCATGCAGCAGCACGCCGGCGTGTTCCGCACCCAGGCCGGCATGGACGAAGGCGTCCAGAAGATCAACGCCATCCGCGAGCGCGTGGGCAAGATCGGCCTGAAGGACAAGTCCAAGGTGTTCAACACCGCCCGCATCGAGGCGCTGGAAGTCGAGAACCTGATCGAGGCCGCCCAGGCCACGATGACCTCGGCCGCCGCACGCCGCGAGTGCCGCGGCGCCCACACCGTGTACGACTACGAGCGTCCCGCCGATGACGCCGTCGCCCCGCTGGGCCGCGACGACGCCAACTGGATGAAGCACACCCTGTGGCACAGCGCGGACAACAGCCTGACCTACAAGCCGGTCAAGCTCAAGCCGCTGACCGTCGAGTCGGTGCCGCCCAAGGTCCGCACCTTCTAAGCCCGCAGAAGTACCCGAGAGATCACCATGAAACGCACCTTCCAGATCTACCGCTACGACCCGGACAAGGACGCCAAGCCGTACATGCAGACCGTCGAGATCGAACTCGACGGCAACGAGCGCATGCTGCTGGACGCCCTGATGAAGCTCAAGGCGCAGGACCCGACCCTGTCGTTCCGCCGCTCCTGCCGCGAAGGCGTGTGCGGCTCCGATGCCATGAACATCAATGGCAAGAACGGCCTGGCCTGCCTGACGAACATGAACACGCTCAAGGGCACGATCGTCCTGAAGCCGCTGCCGGGCCTGCCGGTGGTGCGCGACCTGATCGTGGACATGACGCAGTTCTTCAAGCAGTACCACTCGATCAAGCCGTACCTGATCAACGACACGATCCCGCCCGAGAAGGAGCGCCTGCAGTCGCCCGAGGAGCGTGAAGAGCTCAACGGCCTGTACGAGTGCATCCTGTGCGCGAGCTGCTCGACCAGCTGCCCCAGCTTCTGGTGGAACCCCGACAAGTTCGTCGGCCCTGCCGGCCTGCTGCAGGCCTACCGCTTCATCGCGGACAGCCGCGACCAGTCCACCGGCGAGCGTCTCGACAACCTCGAGGACCCGTACCGCCTGTTCCGTTGCCACACCATCATGAACTGCGTGGATGTCTGCCCGAAGGGCCTGAACCCCACGATGGCGATCGGCAAGATCAAGGAACTGATGGTCCGCCGCGCCGTCTGACGGCACGGGCGTGGATCTTGCAATGACCGACGAGCCAATCGATGAACGCGCGCTCAGCAAGCTCAAGTGGCGCTGCCGCCGGGGCCTGCTGGAGAACGACCTGTTCATCGAGCGGTTCTTCCAGCGCCACGAGCGCGGGCTGACGGTGCGGCAGGCCAACGCCCTCAACGGGCTGATGGACCTGTCCGACAACGACCTGCTGGACCTGCTGCTGCGGCGCAGGGAGCCTGACGGCGCACTCGACACCGCCGACGTGAGAGAAGTGCTCGAGATGCTGCGGACCTGATTTGAAGGAAGACTTATGAAACTCGCCGACAACAAAGCCACCCTGTCGTTCTCCAACGGCAGCCCCAGCGTCGAGATGCCCGTGTACCAGGGCACCATCGGCCCCGATGTGATCGACATCCGCAAGCTGTATGCGCAGACCGGCATGTTCACGTACGACCCGGGCTTCCTGTCCACCGCGTCGTGCCAGTCGGCGATCACCTACATCGACGGTGACAAGGGCGAGCTGCTGTACCGCGGCTACCCCATCGAGCAGCTGGCCACCCAGTGCGACTTCCTGGAAACCTGCCACCTGCTGCTGTACGGAGACCTGCCGGACGCCAAGGGCAAGGCCGACTTCACCCAGCGCGTGACCATGCACACCATGGTCAACGAGCAGATGCAGTTCTTCCTGCGCGGCTTCCGCCGTGACGCCCACCCGATGGCCGTGATGACCGGCCTGGTCGGCGCCCTGTCGGCCTTCTATCACGACAGCACGGACATCAACAACCCGGAGCACCGCGAGATCTCGGCCATCCGCCTGATCGCCAAGATGCCCACGCTGGTGGCGATGGCCTACAAGTACAGCGCCGGCCAGCCGTACATGTACCCGAAGAACAACCTGTCGTACACCGCGAACTTCATGCAGATGATGTTCGCCACGCCGTGCGAGGAGTACAAGCCCGACGACGTGCTGGTGCGCGCCCTGGACCGCATCTTCATCCTGCACGCCGACCACGAGCAGAACGCCTCCACCTCCACGGTGCGCCTGTGCGGCTCCTCCGGCACCAACCCGTTCGCCGCCATCGCGGCCGGCGTGGCCTGCCTCTGGGGCCCGGCCCACGGCGGCGCCAACGAGGCCTGCCTGACCATGCTGAACGAGATCCAGCAGGCCGGCGGCGTGGCCAAGATCGGTGACTTCATCAAGCAGGCCAAGGACAAGAACTCCAACGTCAAGCTGATGGGCTTCGGCCACCGCGTGTACAAGAACTACGACCCGCGCGCCAAGCTGATGCAGGAAACCTGCAAGGAAGTGCTGGGCCACCTGGGCGTGGAAAACGACCCGCTGCTGCAGATCGCCCAGGCACTGGAGAAGATCGCCCTGGAAGACGAATACTTCGTGTCGCGCAAGCTGTACCCGAACGTGGACTTCTACTCCGGCATCGTGCAGCGCGCCATCGGCATCCCCACCTCGCTGTTCACCGCGATCTTCGCGCTTGCCCGCACCGTGGGCTGGATTGCCCAGCTGAACGAGATGATCGGCGACCCCGAGTACAAGATCGGCCGTCCCCGCCAGCTGTTCAACGGCTCCGCCAAGCGCGACGTCAAGCCCATCGCCCAGCGCTGACCGGCTGCTTCGGCCCCCACGACAAAGCCCGCTTCGGCGGGCTTTTTCTTTTTCCGCGCCGCCCCCCCCTCGCAGACACCTGCCGCGGGAAAACCCGGGACTGGTGCTCGTTGATCTCCCCTATTCTCTGAAATCCAACTGAAATCCCAGCCGGATTTCAGGCACAAGGATTGCTTATTCGCTCCCATCAACGGAGCGCAACCGGTCTTAAACAGGAGAACCTCATGACGGAACTGACGGGAATCAAGGCGTTGGCATTCGACGCCTACGGCACTGTGTTTGATGTGCATTCGGTCGTCGCGCTGGCGGAACAGATGTTTCCGGGCAAGGGCCAGGCCCTCAGCCAGCTCTGGCGCGCCAAGCAGATCGAATACATGTACCTGCGCACCCTGATGGGGCGGTATATCCCCCACAACGAAAACACCGAGGCAGCCCTCAAGTACAGCCTGAAGTTCCTGCAGCTTCCCGGGGGGGAGAGCGAGCGACGCAAGCTGATGAGCGCCTACGAATCGCTCACGCCCTTCCCCGACGCAGCCGCGGCCCTGCCCCAACTGGCGTCCATCAAGCGCTCCATCCTGTCCGTTGGCACGCCGGACCTGATCAACGCACTGGTTAGGAATTCGGGCCTGGCAGACCAGTTCGACAAGCTGTTCAGCGTGGACGCGGTGAAGGTCTACAAGCCGCATCCGCAGACCTACCTGATGGCCATCGACCACTTCGGTGTCGAGCGCCATGAAGTGGGCTTCGTGACTTCCAATTTCTTTGATGTCGCCGGCGCCCGCGCCTTCGGCTTCAAGGTCATCTGGATCAACCGCAAGGCGGACTTGCCGGATGAACTGGGCCTGCTGCCCCACGTCGAGCTGCGAAGCATCGAGCAACTCCCGCAAGTGCTTGGAATCCGGTCCTCCGAGGCGGTCGCCGCCTGACCCTGCGAATCTTCCTTTCCACCCAACCTCAAGGGACGTACATGTCAGCCGTCATCACGCCAGCCAGCGCACTCCCGTCGCAGGCGCCTGCCCTCCAAAACTCGCACAAGAAAATTCTTTTTGCGTCTTCACTAGGCACCGTTTTCGAGTGGTATGACTTTTTCCTGTACGGGTCGTTGGCCGCTTTCATCGCCAAGCATTTCTTCGCAAAAGCGGATCCCTCCACGGGGCTAATCTTTGCCTTGCTGGCGTTTGCCGCAGGGTTCATCGTGCGGCCCTTCGGCGCGCTGGTGTTCGGCCGCCTCGGCGACATGATCGGCCGCAAGTACACCTTCCTGGCCACCATCCTGATCATGGGTGTCTCGACCTTTGGCGTCGGTCTCCTGCCCACCTATGACTCGATCGGGATCACCGCCCCCATCATCCTGATCACCCTGCGCCTCTTGCAGGGCCTGGCTCTGGGTGGCGAGTACGGTGGCGCCGCGGTGTACGTCGCTGAACACGCACCGCAGGGCCAGCGGGGCTTGTTCACTTCCTGGATCCAGACGACGGCCACCCTGGGCCTGTTTCTCTCGCTGATGGTCATCCTGGCCTGCCGGCTGAGCCTCGGCGAAGCGCAGTTCGCCGACTGGGGCTGGCGCATCCCGTTCCTGTTGTCCATCGTCCTGCTGGCCATCTCGGTCTGGATTCGCCTGGCCATGCACGAATCCCCCGTGTTCGAGCAGATGAAGAAGGAAGGGTCCATCTCCAAGGCGCCCCTGACCGAGTCGTTCCTGCGCTGGTCCAACCTCAGGTACGTCCTGATCGCCCTGTTCGGGATCACGGGGGGCCTGGGGTGCATCTGGTACGCCGGCCAGTTCTACGTGCTTCTGTTCCTCACGCAGACGCTCAAGGTCGAGGGCGTCACCTCCAACATCCTGGTGGCAGGTGGCCTGGCCCTGGCCACGCCCTTCTTCGTCTTCTTCGGCTGGCTCTCGGACAAGATCGGGCGGAAGAAGATCATCATGGCGGGCCTGGCGCTGTCGGTGCTGACCTACTTCCCGATCTTCCAGGCGATCACCCACTACGCCAACCCGGAACTTGAAAAGGCATTGGCCAACTCGCCGGTGGTGGTGATTGCCGACCCCGCGGAATGCCAGTTCCAGTTCAACCCGACGGGCACGAAGAAATTCACCTCGTCCTGCGACATTGCCAAGGCCCAGCTGGCCTCGTCTTCCGTGAACTACAAGACGGAGCAGGCGCCGAAGGGTGCCGTGGCCGTCATCAAGGTGGGCAACCAGGAGATTGCCTCGTTCGACGCCACCGGCCTGCCTGCCGCGGAAGCCAAGCAGAAGCAGGCGGCCTTTGCAAAGGAAGTCGCGGCGCTCATCACTAGCGCCGGCTACCCGGCCAAGGCAAACCCGGACCAGATCAACAAGCCCGCGGTGCTGGGCCTGATCTTCCTGCTTGTGTTCTATGTGACCATGGTCTACGGGCCGACGGCGGCGGCGCTGGTGGAACTCTTCCCGAGCAAGCTGCGCTATTCGTCGATGTCCCTGCCGTATCACATCGGCACCGGATGGCTGGGCGGCCTCCTGCCGACGACATCATTTGCCCTCGTGGCGCTGCATGGGGACATCTACTACGGCCTGTGGTACCCCGTGATCATCGCCGCGATCACGCTGGTGATCGGCCTGATCTTCCTGCCGGAGACCAAGGACGTCGACATCCGCGACTGAGCCGGGGCCCAGCGAAGGGCGCGTGATAGACTTTTTTCGCGCCCTTCGCACTTTGTTTTGCATCCGTGAATTCCCACCCCTCCTCGCAACCCGCCTCGCCATCAGCAGGGAACGCTTCCCGGCCAAGTCTTTCGGATCGGGTTTATGCGCAGTTGGAGGAGATGCTGGTGACCCTGGAGCTTCCGCCTGGCCATATCCTGTCCGAAGCCGAGCTGTGCGCCCGCCTGAACGTCAGCCGGACTCCGGTCGGGGAGGCGCTCCAGCGTCTGGCAAGGGAGGGCCTCGTTCACGTCCTGCCCCGTCGGGGCATCGTGGTCACCGATGTCAACCCTGTCGAGCACCTCAAACTCCTGGAAGTTCGTCGTGAACTTGCGGGCTACTCCTCTCGCTCGGCCGCCAGGCGCTCGAAGCCCGAGCAACGGCAGGCCATGCGCACGGTCGCGCAGCGGCTGCTGGATGCGGGAGAGGCCGACGATGGCCGAGCACTCCTGCTGGCCGACAAGGACTTCCACGACCTGTTTTCAGCGTGCATCCACAACGAATATGCCTGCCATGCGCTGGACGCACTGGACGCCCTGTCGCGCCGCTTCTACTTCGTCCATCACGCGCTGGATGACGCGCACAAATCGGCACAGCTCCACGCCGCCATTGCGATAGCGATTGCCGAGGGTGATGCCACAGCGGCACAGGCTGCCTCGGATGCGCTTTTTGATCACCTGGAAGCCTTCACCCGCTTGACGATCGAAATGTAAGGCTGCAAAGGAACGCCGCAGCGGCAACCCGCCGTGCTCCGTGCCCCGTGCGCCCACGGACAAGCCCGCTTCGGCGGGCTTTTCTCTGGCGGCCGGCGCAGGGGCCTCGGGCCCGGCCCTTCCCCGTCCTGTCCTGCCCCACGCCCACCGCCCTCCCCTGCACCCGCCCATGAGCCCCAGAACCCGCCGCATCGTCCAGGCCCTCCTCTACGAGGTGATCGCGATCGCCTTCGTCGGCCCCGTGCTGGGCTTCGCCTTCGACAAGCCGCAGGCCTCCACCCTGGGGCTGGCGGTGGTGCTATCGACCATCGCGCTCACCTGGAACTACGTCTTCAACTGGATGTTCGAGCGCTGGGAATCGCGCCAGGCGGTTCGCGGGCGCTCGTTCGCGCGGCGGCTGGCGCATGGCGTGGGCTTCGAGGGCGGCCTCACGGTCATCCTGGTGCCGGTGATGTCGCTGTGGCTCGACATCTCGCCGCTGGAGGCCTTCGTGGCGAACCTCGGCCTGCTGGTGTTCTTCTTCGTCTACGCCGTCGCCTTCACCTGGGCCTTCGACCGGGTGTTCGGCCTGCCGGCCTCGGCGGCCGCCAGCGATCCGGGGCGCTGACCCCGGGGGCGGCGGCACGACGCCCCGCCTCCACCGTCCGCGCGACCTTCCGCGCCGCGTGACGCAACCCGCGGCATGTCGGGCTAGGGTAACCCTAGACGTGTTCTTCCTTGCACCACCCGTCCACATGCGCGCACAGCTTGCGCAGCACGCGCTCGAGGTCCGCCTTCTCCTGGGCGTCGAGGCACGCCATCATGGCCGCCTCGCGCGCCTGCAGGCCCGGCATGAAGCGGTTGTGCATCTTGCGTCCGGCCGCCGTGATGTACAGGAGCTGGCGGCGCTGGTCCTTCGGGTCGGGCTCACGGCGCAGGAAGCCCTTGCCCTCCAGCGCGGTGACGGCGCGGCTGATGTTGTTCTTCAGGTGGCCGGACAGGTCGCAGATGTCGGTCGCGGAAATCCCGTCGCGGTGGAACAGGAAGATCAGGGTCAGGATCTCCGGCCGCGTCAGCCCGTACCGGGCCTCGATCGACCGGAACGACGGCTCCCGGTAGGAGTTGACCATGTAGCCCAGCTTGTACGCGAAGGGGATGGACACGCCGTCCAGGATGTCGCTCAGGGGCTGGGTCTCGGGCATGGGGAGTCGGGGTGGAAAATGCGCGCCCTGCGAGGCGGGCCGCACGATGGTACCGGCATCGCGCGCCCCCCGCCTCGCGCCGGCACGCGCCCCGGGAAATCCCTGAACCCCCAATTTGTTCCATATGGCACCATTTAGTCCCATATGGAACCACAGGCCGACCACCTGCTCGCCGGCACGCCGAGCCACCCGATGCACGTGGCGTTCGTGCCGCCGGCGGCCACGTCGGGCACGCGCCGGCTGCCGGTGGTGATGCTGCATGGCGGCTTCCACACCGGTGCGGCCTACCTCGCGCCGCCGGATGGCGGTACGGGCTGGGCGGCACGGTTCGCGCGGCGCGGCCACCCGGTCCATGTGCCGGACTGGCCGGGCCACGGCCAGTCCCCGGGCTTCGAGCGCCTGGCCGATCTGGGCACCGAGGACATCGCCCGCTCGCTGGCCGCCCTGCTCGCCACGACCGGCCCGGCCCTCCTGGTCGCCCACTCGGCGGCCGGTCCGCTGGCCTGGTGGCTCGCGGAGAACCATCCCGCGCAGGTGGCGGCCATCATCGGCATCGCGCCCGGCCCCTCGGCCGAACTCCTGCCCGCGCTGCCGGACGACCCGCAGGCCCTCGCCGCGTTGCGCGACGACGAGTCCGCGGGCTGCCCCGTCTACGCGCGGCCGGGCGAGCCCGTGCGGGTGGACCGCGACTTCATCCGCGCCTTCTGGGCCTCGAGCCCGCGCTTCCCGCAGCAGGCGTTCGAGGCCTACGCGGCGACGGTGGTGCCCGAGAGCCCGCGCCTGCTGAATGAACGCTTCAACATCGGCGGCCGCGGCCTGAAGCTGCGCGCGCCGTCGCGCGTCGGCGAGCGCCCCGTGCTGGTGGTCACCGGCGAGCACGACCACCGCCACCCGCGCGCCACCGACGAGGCCCTCGCCCGCCACCTCGGCGCCAGCTTCCTGTGGCTGCCGGACATCGGCATCCGCGGCAACGGCCACATGCTGATGCTGGAAGACAACCGCGAGGCGATCGCCGACGCGCTCGTGGCCTGGCTCGAATCGCGGGGCCTCTGAGCCCGCGAGCCCTTCCCCCCATTCACCCGAAGGAGTCCCGATGCAACACCCGATCACCCGCCGCACGGCCCTCGCGGGCCTCGCCGCCGCCCTCGGCGGCGCCGCCCCGCTGTCCGGGTTCGCCCAGGCGGCGAACAGCTTCCCGAACCACCCGATCCGCATCGTCATGCCCTGGGCCGCCGGCGGCGGCGGCGACGTGCTGGTGCGTGCCATGACCCCGGCGATCGCGCAGCGCCTGGGCCAGCCGGTGGTGGTGGACAACCGCCCCGGCGCCATCGGCACGATCGGCAGCCTGGCGGTCGCCCGCAGCCCGGCGGACGGCTACACCCTGGTGTACGGCACGGCGGACTCGCACTCGATCGCCCCCAACCTCCTCAAGACCTCGCCTTACGACTCGAAGAAGGACTTCGTCGCGGTGGCGCCGATCGGCTTCACGCCGCTGACCCTGGTCGTCCACGCCTCGCACCCGGCCAAGACCTTCGCGCAGTTCCTCCAAATGGCGAAGCAGGCCCGTGAGCCCCTGACCTACGGCTCCTGGGGCCAGGGCAGCTCGGGCCAGATCACGATGGAGGCGCTCAAGCAGAAGGCCCGGGTCGACCTGCTCCATGTCCCGTACAACGGCACGGCACCCCTGATGCAGGCCAGCCTGTCGAACCAGATCCAGTGCGCCATCGTTCCGGTGCTCGTCGCCGACCAGCATGTGCGCGCGGGCACGGTGCGCATGCTCGCCATCACCGCGCGCGAGCGCCTGGCCGCCTTCCCGGACGTGCCCCTGATGAAGGAGATGGGCGTGGAGATCGACATGGGCCCCTGGCTCGGCTTCCTCGCGCCGGCCGGCACGCCGGCCGACATCGTCGAGAAGCTCAATGCCGCGATCACCGGGGCCATCGCCGAGCCGCAGGTGGCCGAGGTCATGCGCAAGATGACCATGGTGATCGACAAGATGGGCCCCGCCGCCTACCAGCGCTTCGTCCACGCCGAATTCGACCGCTGGGGCAGCTACATCCGCACCGCGGGGCTGACGCTGGACCAGTGAGGCGGGCCGCACAGGCCCGGGGCCACAGGCCGGGAAGCCAGCCGGGAGCTGGGTCTCGGCCGGCCGCAGTCCGGCGCTGCCAGATCTCCCGCAAGGTCTCGATATCCTCGAACCCCGGCCTCGCATCCTCCCGCAGGATCGAGAGGATGCGCTCGCGCGCCAGCGCGGGGTAGCCGTCCACGCACGCCGCGTCGATCAGCGCGACGTGGCGCTCGCCGCTCCTGGTCGGATCGTTGTGCCGGACGGCTGCCCGAACAAGAAGGGAATAGGCCCGCCGGAGGGAGCCGGTCCCTCGCCCACCCGTCCTCGCACAGCGCCCCGAGGGGGCATGCAGGGCCGGAATTTCTTGTCCGGACAACCATACATCGCCAACCCGGCGGGCCGAAAACACGGACAATCACGCTCCGTGACACGCCGCAGGACACCATGCCTTCGTTGACGCCGCCCCCCACGACCAAGCACGGCCTGGTCAGCGCCGCGCTGTCCAACGACATCCGCAGCGGCCGCTACAAGATCGGCGACCACCTGCCCTCCGAGCCGGAGCTGAGCTTGCGCTTCGGGGTGAGCCGGCACACGGTGCGCGCGGCGCTGCGCACGCTGCACGAGCTGGGGCTGGTGACCAGCCAGCAGGGGGTGGGCACGATCGTCCAGGAGACGCGGCTGGTCTCGCAGTACAGCCATGCCTTCAGCTCGGCGCAGGACCTGATGCAGTACGCCACCACCACGCGGGTGCGCATCCTCGACCGCGAGGAGGTGGTGATCGACAAGGCGCAGGCCCAGGAGTTCGGCTGCAAGCCGGGCGAGCACTGGTGGCGCGTGCGCACGGTGCGGTCGGACCCGGCGCTGGGGTCGGCGGTGGCCTATTCCGAGATCTTCATCCCGCTGGCCTTCGGCGCGGTACTGGATGAAACCAACCGCAGCAAGCAGCCGATCTTCTCGCTGATCGAGAAGCGCTTCGGCCAGACCATCACCGAGATCCGCCAGGAGATCACCTGCGTGCCCTCGGTGGACGACGAGGTGGCCGCCCACCTGAAGGTGACCCCGGGCGCGCCGGCGATGCAGATCACCCGCTTCTACCTGGGCGAGGGCCAGCGCGTGCTGGAAGTGGCCCGGTCGCTGCACCCGAGCGGGGTGTTCAAGTACGCGATGCGCGTGCAGCTGCGGCACAAGGCCTGAGCGCTTCGCCGCCGAGGCCCCATGAAAAACGCCCGGCGGTGCCGGGCGTCAGGACGACAGCGGCGTCCGCCGCGCCTCAATCCAGCGAGATGTTCTTACGCTTGACCAGCTGCTCGTAGGTCTTGAACTTCAGGTCCGCGTTGCGGCGGATCTCGGCGGGCGACCAGTTCAGGATCTCGAAGGCGAAGGTGTCGAAGCGGGCCTTGATCTCCGGGTCGGCCAGCACCTTGAGCACGTCGGCGTTGATCTTGGCCGCCACCGCCGGCGGCAGGCCCTTGGGCGCGACCAGCGAGACGAACGAGTTCACCTCGAAGCCGGCCGGGCCGCCCGCCTCGGCCACGGTCGGCACGTCGGGCATCTGCGGGATGCGCCTGGGCGCCGCCACCGCGATGTAGCGGATCTTGCCGGCCTTGAACACGCCCGCGCTCGACGGGATGCTGCCGAAGGCCCACTGCACGTCGCCCGCGCCCACCGAGGTGTACAGCTGCGAGACCTCGCGGAAGGCCACGTGCGCCATCTCGGCCTGGGTGCGCAGCTCCAGCTCCTCGCCGCCCAGGTGGCCCGGGCTGCCGATGCCCCAGGAGCCGTAGCTGGTCTTGCCCGGCGCGGCCTTCGCGGCGGCGACCAGGTCCTTCATGTCCTTGACCTTGGAGTCGGTGGCCACCGCCACCAGGAAGGGCGTGCGGAACAGCGACACCACCGGGTCGAAGTGGTCCAGCGTGACGAAGTTCTTCGACTTGTACAGGAGCGGCAGCGCGGCGAGGTGCTCGCTGTCCAGTTGCAGCAGCGTGTAGCCGTCGGCCGGCACGCGGCGCACCGACTCGATGGCGATGAAGCCGCCGCCGCCCGGACGGTTGGCGATGGTGATCGGCTGGCCCCACAGCTTGGACAGCTTGTCGGACACCTGGCGCAGCACGGCGTCGGGGCCGCTGCCGGCGGCGAAGGGCGTGACCAGGGTCACGGGGCGGCTGGGAAAGCTCGCGTCGGCCTGCGCCTGGGCGGCGGTGCCGGCGCCCAGCAGGGCGAGGCCGGCGGCCGCCAGGGTGGCGCGGCGGGTCAGGCGGGAAAGGTTCATCGTTGTCTCCGGGTTGGCGCTGTGAAGGTCGATCTCGCGGGCGCGGCTCAGGCCGCTGGGCCGATGGTAAGCGCCACCTCGCCCACGCCGGCCACATGGCCGGTGATGCGGTCGCCGGGCACCACCGCGCCCACGCCCTCGGGCGTGCCGGTGTAGACCAGGTCGCCAGGCTGCAGGTGGTAGAAGAGGGACAGGTCCGCGATGATTTCGCGGATGTTCCAGATCAGCCTGTCGACGTCGGAGTGCTGCCGGGTCTCGCCGTTGACGGCCAGCGCGATCTCGCCCTTGTCGATCACCACGCCCTCCAGGGGCACGATCTCCGAGCACACCGAGGACTGCTCCACGTCCTTGCCCAGGTCCCAGGGGCGGCCCTTGTCGCGCGCCGCCAGCTGCAGGTCGCGGCGGGTCATGTCCAGGCCGGCGGCGTAGCCGTAGATGACCCGGTGCGCGTCCTCGGCCTTCACGCGAAAGCCCGCCTGGCCGATGGCCACCACCAGCTCCATCTCGAAGTGGAAGTTCTTCGTTTCCGGCGGGTAGGCCACGGTGGCGCCCGAGGGCGTGAGCGTCTGCGGCGCCTTGGTGAAGTAGAAGGGGCGCTCCACGGTCTTGTCGACCGGCTTGCCCATCTCGACGGCGTGCGCATGGTAGTTGCGCCCCACGAAGAACAGGCGGTTGATCGGGAAGCGCTCGGCCCGGCCGCGAATGGGCAGGGAGGGCGTGGCGGGCGGGGTGAACAGGTACTGGGTCACGAACGGCCTCGAAGGGGCAGGAGTCGATGAACGAAGGCCCGGGGCGCGGCTGGCAGCGCCCCGGGCCGCTGTGGAAGGCGTCAGCCGCGGTCCTCGTACACGCCGAGCTTGCGGTGCAGCGGGGATTCGTCGGCCATGAACAGGAAGGCCGGCTGGTCCGCCGAGAGGTTGCGCAGGGTCACCGCGGTGTACCCCGGGGCGCAGCAGGTGTCGGCCTCCGCCAGGGTGAAGGGCGCGCTGCCTTCCACGGTGACCTCGGCGCGGCCCTCGATCTGGTGGAACACCTGGGCCGGCGAGCGCGCGTTGAGGCGCAGCGCCTGGCCAGGGCGCAGCATCAGCGCATAGAAGCCCAGGATGTTCTCGGCATCCTCGCCGGTCTCCGGGTTGATGTAGGTGACCTGCACGCAGGCCTGGTCCGGCCGGTCCCGCGCCAGCGACTCCAGCGCGGCGCGGGCATCCGCCCAGGGATAGCGCAGCATCGGGTAGCGGTGGTTCTCCCGCTGGAACACGGTCGTGGGCGCCACGCCGCCGCGCGCATAGGCGCGCTCGCCGTGCGAGGCCTTGGTGGCCTGGCGCTTGCCGTCGCCGTTGATGTGGTAGCTGGCCTCCATGTAGTACACCAGCGGCAGGTCCAGCACGTCGAGCCAGACCACGGGCTGGTCGCCGTCATGGCCGTGCTCGTGCCACAGGCCGGTGGGGGTGAGGATCAGGTCGCCGCGCACCATGGGGCACTTCTCGCCTTCCACCGTGGTCCAGGCGCCCTCGCCCTCCACCACCATGCGCACCGCGTTGGGCGTGTGGCGGTGGCTGGGCGCCCACTCGCCGGGCAGCAGCAGCTGCAGGCCCAGGTACATCGCGGCCGAGGCCTGCATCTTCTCCAGGCCATGGCCCGGATTGGCCAGCACCAGCACGCGCCGCTCGGCCTTCTCGATCGGGGTCAGCTCGCCCGACTTCAGCAGCAGCGGCTTGATCGCCGCATACGGCCAGTGGGTGGGCCGGGTCTGGCGCGTCGGCACCTTCGGCGGCAGCACGCCGCGCAGGCTGGGCCACAGCGGCACCAGGTTCAGCTTGCGCAGGTCTTCGACGTACTCCTGGGGCAGGTCTTCCAGGCGTCCGAGTTCTTGCATGACGGGTCCTTCGTTCCGGGTTGTCTCTGGTCTCTGGGCTCAGTGAGGCGTGGCCAGGCAGTTGTCGACCTTCCAGCCGTACAGCCATTCCATCGCATCGTAGAAGCGCTCGGCCGAACGCCCCTTCCACAGGTCGTTGCGAACCAGGCGCTCCACGCCCTTGGCATGGTAGAGGCGGCCCATCTCGCGGCTGGACAGCACGATGCGCGCGGTGCGGGCCACCCGGGAACGCTGGTACAGGTCCAGCGCCCGGGTCCAGTCGTTGTCGTGCACGCGCAGGGCCTCGCCCAGCGTCACGCCATCTTCCATGGCCATGCAGGCCCCCTGGGCCATGTACTGCGTGGTGGGGTGGGCCGCATCGCCCAGCAGGGTCACGCGGCCGTAAGTCCACTGGCCGATCGGCTCGCGGTCCGCCGTGGCCCAGCGCTTCCAGCTCCGGGGGAGCTCGATCAGCTGGCGGGCCTTCGGGCAGATGCCCTGGAAGTAGCTCTGCACCTCCTCCTTGCTGCCCTCGGTGACGCCCCACACCTCCTCCTTGCTGCCCTCGGTGACGCCCCACACCTCCTCCTGGCGGCTGTGGAAGGTCACGACCACGTTGTACTGCTCGCCGCCGCGCAGGGGGTAGTGCACCAGGTGGCAGTTGGGGCCGACCCAGAGGCTGGCGGCGTTCCACTGCAGGTCCTCCGGGAAGTCCTTCTGCTCGACGACGGCGCGGTAGACCACGTGGCCGGTGACACGGGCCGGGTCGCCCACGTACTGCTCGCGCACCACCGACTTCACGCCGTCGGCGCCGATCAGGGCCTGGCCGCGGTGGCTCTTGCCGTTGGCGCAGTGCACGGTGACGCCGGCCTCGTCTTGCTCCACGCGCTCGACACGGGCGCTGGTGACGAACTCGACCCGGCCGGTCTCCACCGCGCCCTCGAGCAGCGAGGTGTGCACGTCGACGCGGTGGATCACCGCGTAGGGGTTGCCGAAGCGCTGGCGGAAGGCCTCGCCGGTGGGAACCCTGGCGACCTGGTACTCGTCGATCGCGTCGTGCATGACCATGTAGTCGGTGTACACGGCGCGGCCACGGGCCTTCTCGCCCACGCCCAGGGCATCGAAGGCGGCAAAGGCGTTGGGGCCGAGCTGGATGCCGGCGCCGATCTCGCCGATGCGCGCGGCCTGCTCCAGCACCAAGACCTGGAAGCCCCGACGCACCAGCGCCAGCGCGGCGGCCAGGCCGCCGATACCGCCGCCGGCGACGACGACCGGGAGGGACGTGGTTTGTGCGTTCATGCGCATCCGTGTCTATCGGGCGGGGTCACCAATTAATCAGCATACTGACGAAAAGTATAGGAATAATGAGTATTCGGTCTTCCAGGGTTAACCCCACACCCGGCTCAGAATGTCCAGCGACCCGACCCCAGGCAGCGCGGCCCCTCCCCGGCTGGAGGAGCTTCCCGGCCACTACATCCGCCGCATGCAGCAGATCGCGGTGGCGATCTTCCTGCAGGAGACGGAGTCCTTCGGCCTGACGCCGGTGCAGTACGCGGCGCTGGGCACGGTGCGCCGCACCCCCGGCCTGGACCAGCGCACGCTGGCGGCCAGCATCGGCCTGGACACCTCCACCACTGGCGGCGTGATCGACCGGCTGGAGGCCCGCGGCCTGGTGCGGCGCAACCCCTCCGAGCACGACCGGCGCGTGCGCCTGCTCACCCCCACCCCGGAGGGCCTGGCCCTGCTGGACGAGGTGGACCCGGCCATGCTGCGCGCCCAGGAGCGCATCCTCGCGCCCCTGCCGCCCGCGCAGCGCCAGGAGTTCATGCGGATGCTGCAGGTGCTGGTCAATGCGAACAACGAACTGAGCCGGGCGCCCAGCGGGGTGTGAGCGGCCCGGGAAGGCAGGCGGCCGGAGCGCCCCTGGCTTCGGCCTCCGCGTAGCCAGACTTCGCAAACAACGAAGCCTCAGCCGAGAACAGCCCCGATAATCGCCTCAGCCTTCGTCTGACGCGATTTCATGCACACCCCCGACCGCAGCTTCATGCGCCGCATCGACCTCACGTCGCTGCAGCTGTTCGTCGCGGCCAGCGAGTGCGGGAGCATCGGCCGCGCGGCGGAGCATGAATACATCGCGGCTTCGGCCGCCAGCAAGCGCATCGCCGACCTCGAGCAGGCGCTGGGCACCCCCCTGTTCTACCGGCGCGCCCGCGGCGTGGAGCTCACGCCCGCGGGCCAGTCCATGCTGCACCACGCCCGCTCGGTGCAGTTCAGCCTGGAGCGCATGCAGGCGGAACTCAGCGAGTACGCCGAGGGGGTTCGCGGCCATGTGCGGGTGCATGCCAACATCTCGGCCATCGTGCAGTTCCTGCCCGAGGACCTGGCCGGCTTCGCACGGCGCCACCCCGAGGTCAAGATCGACCTGAACGAATCCCTCAGCGCCGACGTGCTGGCGGCCGTGCGCGAGGGCGACTGCGACCTGGGCGTGTGCCACCTCGCCGGCGACCGCGCCGACTTCGCCGACCTCGCCGCCCGACCCTACCGCCAGGACCGCCTGGTGCTGGTGGTGCCCGCCGGCCACCCGCTGGCCCCCCTGCCGCAGGTGGCCTTCGTGGACACGCTCGACTGCGACCACATCGGCCTCCACAGCAACAGCTCCATCTACCTCGCCATGAGCCGTGCCGCCCACCAGGCGGGACGCGCCGTGCGGCTTCGCATGCAGGTGACAGGCCTGGATGCGATGTGCCGCATGATCGACAACGGCCTGGGCATCGGCCTGATGCCGGACCGCGCCTTCGCGCTGCTGAACCCCGTCGGCGCGCTGGCGGCCGTGCCCCTGACCGATACGTGGGCGGTGCGCGAGCTGCAGCTGGTGGCGCGCGACTTCGCCACCCTGCCCGTCACCGCGCGCCTGCTCGCCGACCACCTCGTCGGTGAGGCGATGCCCCCCCGATAAAATTCTTTTCCCCTCTCACAGGACCTGCCCCATGGGACGCACCCTCTACGACAAGATCTGGGACGAACACGTCGTCCACACCGAGGAAGACGGCACCGCCGTGCTGTACATCGACCGCCACCTGGTGCACGAAGTCACCAGCCCCCAGGCCTTCGAGGGCCTGCGCGAGGCGGGCCGCAAGGTCTGGCGCCTGAGCTCCGTGGTCGCCACCGCCGACCACAACACGCCCACCACCGGCTGGGAGCTGGGCTATGACGGCATCACCGACCCGATCTCCAAGGAGCAGGTCACGACGCTGGACAAGAACATCGCCGAGTTCGGCTCCGCCGCCTACTTCCCCTTCCTGCACAAGCGCCAGGGCATCGTGCACGTGATCGGCCCCGAGAACGGCGCCACCCTGCCGGGCATGACGGTGGTCTGCGGCGACTCGCACACCTCCACCCATGGCGCCTTCGGCGCGCTGGCCCACGGCATCGGCACCTCCGAGGTGGAGCACGTGCTGGCCACCCAGACCCTGCTGGCCAAGAAGGCCAAGAACATGCTGGTGAAGGTCGAGGGCCAGCTGGCCCGCGGCGTCACCGCCAAGGACGTGGTGCTGGCCATCATCGGCAAGATCGGCACCGCCGGCGGCACCGGCTACACCATCGAGTTCGCCGGCTCCGCCATCCGCGGCCTGACCATGGAAGGCCGCATGACCGTGTGCAACATGGCCATCGAAGCCGGCGCCCGCGCCGGCCTGGTGGCCGTGGACGACAAGACCATCGAGTACGTCAAGGGCCGCCCGCTGTCGCCCACCGGCGTGGAGTGGGACCAGGCCGTCGCCTACTGGCGCGGCCTGCACTCCGACGCGGATGCCAAGTTCGACGCCGTGGTCGAACTCGACGCCGCGCAGATCGTGCCGCAGGTCACCTGGGGCACCTCGCCCGAGATGGTGCTGGGCATCGACGGCCGCGTGCCCGACCCCGACAAGGAAAAGGACGCCACCAAGCGCGGCGCCATCGAGCGCGCGCTGACCTACATGGGCCTGGAGCCGGGCAAGCCGATCGACGACGTCTTCATCGACAAGGTCTTCATCGGCTCGTGCACCAACAGCCGCATCGAGGACATGCGCGAGGCTGCCGCCGTCGTCAAGAAGCTGGGCCAGAAGGTCGCCAAGAACGTCAAGGTGGCGATGGTGGTTCCCGGCTCCGGCCAGGTGAAGGAGCAGGCCGAGCGCGAAGGCCTGCACGAGATCTTCAAGGCCGCCGGCTTCGAGTGGCGCGAGCCGGGCTGCTCGATGTGCCTGGCCATGAACGCCGACCGCCTCGAGGCGGGCGAGCGCTGCGCCTCCACCAGCAACCGCAACTTCGAAGGCCGCCAGGGCGCGGGCGGCCGCACCCACCTGGTGTCGCCGGCCATGGCCGCCGCCGCCGCGGTGCACGGCCACTTCGTCGACATCCGCAAGTTCGCCTGAAAGGACCGACCATGAAACTGATCGCCACTGTGCTGGCCGCCGCCTTCGTGCTGGCCGGCTGCAACACCGTCAGGGGCCTCGGCGAGGACATCCAGAAGGCCGGCAACGCCATCGAGAACGCAGCGAAGAAGTAATCACCATGGACAAATTCACCGTGCACAAGGGCCTCGTGGCCCCGATGGACCGCGAGAACGTCGACACCGACGCCATCATCCCCAAGCAGTTCCTCAAGTCGATCCGCAAGACCGGCTTCGGCCCGAACCTGTTCGACGAGTGGCGCTACCTGGACCGCGGCGAGCCCGGCCAGGACCCGGCCAGCCGCAAGCCCAATCCGGACTTCGTGCTGAACCAGGCCCGCTACCAGGGCGCCTCCATCCTGCTGGCGCGCAAGAACTTCGGCTGCGGCTCCTCGCGCGAGCACGCCCCGTGGGCGCTGCAGCAGTTCGGCATCCGCGCCCTGATCGCGCCGAGCTACGCCGACATCTTCTTCAACAACTGCTTCAAGAACGGCCTGCTGCCCATCGTGCTGCCCGAGGCCGCCGTGGCCAAGCTGTTCGACGAGGTCGCGGCCTTCCCCGGCTACGAGCTCACCATCGACCTGGAGCGCCAGGTGGTGGTCAAGGGCCAGGGCGAGGAGCTGCCCTTCGACGTCCAGCCTTTCCGCAAGTACTGCCTGCTCAATGGCTTCGACGACATCGGCCTGACCCTGCGCCACAAGGACAAGATCCAGGCCTACGAAGCGCAGCGCCTGGCCACCAAGCCGTGGCTCGCCCACACCATGAACGGATAAACACAGATGAAGATTGCAGTCCTGCCGGGTGACGGCATCGGCACCGAGATCGTCGCCGAGGCGGTCAAGGTCCTGAAGGTCCTGGGCCTTCCCTTCGAGATGGAGCAGGCCCTGGTCGGCGGCGTCGCCTACGACGCCCATGGCCACCCGCTGCCCGAGTCCACCCTGAAGCTGGCCAAGGAAGCCGACGCCATCCTGTTCGGCGCCGTCGGCGACTGGAAGTACGACAAGCTGGAGCGCCAGTTCCGCCCGGAGCAGGCCATCCTCGGCCTGCGCAAGAACCTGGGCCTGTTCGCCAACTTCCGCCCCGCCATCTGCTACGAGCAGCTCACGCACGCCTCCAGCCTGAAGCCGGAACTGGTGTCCGGCCTGGACATCCTGATCATCCGCGAGCTGACCGGCGACATCTACTTCGGCCAGCCCCGGGGCCGGCGCGTGGCCACCGACGGCCACTTCCCCGGCGCCGAGGAAGCCTTCGACACCATGCGCTACTCGCGCCCGGAGATCGAGCGCATCGCCCATGTGGCCTTCCAGGCCGCGCGCAAGCGCAACAAGCATGTGACGAGCGTGGACAAGGCCAACGTGCTCGAGACCTTCCAGCTGTGGAAGGACGTGGTCACCGAGGTGGGCAAGGAGTACCCCGACGTGACGCTGGACCACATGTACGTGGACAACGCCGCGATGCAGCTGGTCAAGCAGCCCAAGTTCTTCGACGTGGTGGTCACCGGCAACATGTTCGGCGACATCCTCTCGGACGAAGCCTCCATGCTGACCGGCTCCATCGGCATGCTGCCCTCGGCCAGCCTGAACGCCGGCAACCAGGGCCTGTACGAGCCGAGCCACGGCTCCGCGCCGGACATCGCCGGCAAGGGCGTGGCCAACCCGCTGGCCACCATCCTGAGCGCCGCGATGATGCTGCGCTTCAGCCTGAACCAGGCCGAAGCCGCCGACCGCATCGAGGCGGCCGTCAAGAAGGTGCTGTCGCAGGGCCTGCGCACGCCCGACATCTACAGCGAAGGCACGACCAAGGTCGGCACGGTGCAGATGGGGGATGCGGTGGTGAAGGCGCTGGGCTGATACCCACGCCCCACGCCGGCAGCAACGCGCCTTCGGGCGCGTTGCCGTTTGCGGCCCGGGCCGCCTGCCCGGCCTCGCCTGTCAGGCCCGGATAAGCCCATCCGCTACAATCGGGCCCATGTTTGCCGTCCGCCCGTTCACCCTGAACACCGCTGCTGCCGCCATGGTGGCTGCCGGCGCACGTGCAATTTCCATCAAAACCACGACCATTACGGGCTGAACGGCTCCGGTTCGTCGTGCGCCCTTCCCGGCCAGACGAGCCGGGCAAGACAGTCAGGCGTGGACCTGTTTCTGACTTTTGAAAGGGCGATGAAATGAGCAAGTTGGTAGGCCTGGTCGGCTGGCGCGGCATGGTGGGCTCGGTCCTGATGGACCGCATGCAGGCCGAGCGCGATTTCGACCTGATCGAGCCGGTGTTCTTCTCCACCTCCAACGCCGGCGGCCCCGCCCCGGCCATGGCCAAGAACGAGAAGACGCTCAAGGATGCGAACGACATCCAGGCCCTGAAGAAGTGCGACATCATCATCACCTGCCAGGGCGGCGACTACACCAAGGAGGTGTACCCCCAGCTGCGCGCCGCCGGCTGGAACGGCCACTGGATCGACGCCGCCTCCGCCCTGCGCATGGCCGATGACGCCGTCATCATCCTGGACCCCGTCAACCGCAACGTCATCGACGCCTCCCTGGCCAAGGGCGGCAAGAACTGGATCGGCGGCAACTGCACCGTGAGCCTGATGCTGATGGGCCTGGGCGGCCTGTTCCAGCACGGCCTGGTCGAGTGGGTCAGCGCCATGACCTACCAGGCCGCCTCCGGCGCCGGCGCGCAGAACATGCGCGAGCTGCTGTCCCAGATGGGCGCGCTGCACGACGCGGTGAAGGACGACCTCGCCAACCCCTCGTCCGCCATCCTGGACATCGACCGCAAGGTGGCCGCCACCATGCGTGACGCCGCCTTCCCGACCAAGAACTTCCGCAACACCGCCCTGGCCGGCAGCCTGATCCCCTGGATCGACGTGCCCGTCGAGCACGGCCAGAGCAAGGAAGAGTGGAAGGGCGGCGCCGAGTGCAACAAGATCCTGGGCAACGCGCCGTTCCGCAGCGCCGGCTCGATCCCGATCGACGGCCTGTGCGTGCGCATCGGCGCCATGCGCTGCCACTCGCAGGGCCTGACCATCAAGCTGAAGAAGGATGTCCCGCTCGACGAGATCGAGGGCATCATCGCCGGCGCCAACGACTGGGTGAAGGTCGTGCCGAACCAGCGCGAGATCACCGAGCGTGAACTCACCCCGGCCGCCGTCACCGGCACCCTCACGGTCCCGGTCGGCCGCCTGCACAAGCTGGCCATGGGCAACGACTACCTGGGCGCCTTCACCGTGGGCGACCAGCTGCTGTGGGGCGCCGCCGAGCCGCTGCGCCGCATGCTGCGCATCCTGCTGGAAGCCTGATCGGCAGACACAACTGACAACGGCCTGTAACCCCGAGTTGCAGGCCGTTGTCACATGGCAACGGGCCACCGCGAGGGATCCGCCGCGGGCCATATATGCCTTCGGTCATTTCCCGACTCGTCTTGTCACTTCCAGTCATTTACTGCTATGGTCCCCGCAGTCCATTCAGTCTCAAGGCGAATCCCCGCATGATGAGAAAAAAGCTGCCTGCGTCCCGAGCAGTGCGGTCGCCTGAGCCGTCCTGGCGAGCCTCCGCCGTCGCGCTCGCCACCGCCCTGACCTTCGGGTTCGCGGCTGTCGATGCCCACGCCCTGGCGCTGGGCCGGGTCACGGTCCAGTCCACCCTCGGCGAGCCCCTGCGCGCCGAGATCGAGATCCCGCAGATCACCGCCGAGGAGGCCGCCAGCCTGCGCGCAGCCGCCGGCTCGGCCGAAGCCTTCCGCGCCGCCGGCGTCGAGCGCAGCGCCGCCCTGGCCGACCTGCAAGTCACACTCCAGCAACGCCCCAACGGCAGCTATGTGCTGCGCCTGTCCACCACCCGCGCCGTTTCCGAGCCCTTCGTCGACCTCGTCCTCGAAGCCACCTGGTCCGCCGGCCGCCTGGTGCGTGACTACACCCTGCTGTTCGACCCGCCGGCCACCCGCCAGGCCGCGCCCCAGGCCCCCGCGCCGCTGGCCCCGCAGGTCGGCACCGCCACCGCGCCCGGTTCGGTGCCTGCACCCGCCGCACCCGCCAGCCCGGCGCAGGCTGCCGCCCCGGCCCCCGGCTCGCGTGTGCCCGCCGCCGCCTCCGCCGCTGCGCCGGCGGAAGGCGGCCGTGTCACCGTGCGCGCCGGCGACACCGCCGCGCGCATCGCCGCCAGCCGCAAGCCGCCCACCGTCTCTCTCGACCAGATGCTGCTGGCGATGCTGCGCGCCAACCCGCAGGCCTTCTCCGGCGGCAACGTCAACCGCCTCAAGGCGGGCGCCGTGCTGGACCTGCCCAGCGAGTCGCAGGCCGCGGCCATCCCCTCGGGCGAGGCCCGCCAGGCCATCGTCGCCCAGAGCCGGGACTTCAACGAGTTCCGCCGCCGCCTCGCCGAGAGCACCACCACGGCCCCGCCGGCCCAGGCCCCCAGCCGCGAGGCCTCCGGCAAGGTCGAGGCCCAGGTGCAGGAAAAGCGCGCCACCGAGCCCACGCCCGATCGGCTCACGCTCTCCAAGGGCTCGGTCGAAGGCCGTGTCGACCCCAAGGCCGCCGAGGAGCGTATCGCCCGCGAGCGCGCCGCCCAGGACGCCGCCACCCGCATCGCAGAACTGAACAAGAACATCGCCGAGCTGAACCGCCTGGGCGCCGCGTCGACCGGCCCCGGTACGGGCGCGTCGGCTCCTGGCGTCGGCGTGCCGGCGGCTGCCCTGCCCGCCTCGGCCCCCGCCGCGGACGCCGCCGCCAGCGCCGCGCCCGCCCCCCCCGCCCCGGAAGCCACGGCCCTGCCGGCGCCGGTGGCCTCGGCCCCGGCCAGCGCCCCGGCGTCTGCCGCAAGGCCGGCCTCGAAGCCCGAGACGGCCGACAGCCCCAGCTTCCTCGACAGCCTGCTCGAGAACCCGATCATTCCCGCCGCCGCGGCCGGCCTCATCGCCGCCCTGGCGGCCCTCGTCGTCGCGCTGCGGCGCCGCAACGCCACCGGCGTCGACGACAGCGCCTTCATCGAAAGCCGCCTGCAGGCCGACTCCTTCTTCGGCGGCAGCGGCGGCCAGCGCATCGACACCGCGGAAGGCCCGGGCGGCCCCGGCAGCTCGATGGTCTACTCCCCCAGCCAGCTCGACGCGGCCGGCGACGTCGACCCGGTCGCCGAGGCGGACGTCTACCTCGCCTACGGCCGCGACCTGCAGGCCGAGGAGATCCTCAAGGAAGCCCTGCGCGCCAACCCGCAGCGCCTGGCCATCCACGTCAAGCTGCTCGAGATCTACGCCAAACGCCAGGACGCCCACGCCTTCGAGGACCTGGCCCGCGATGCCCGCGCCCTCACCCAGGGCCGCGGCCCCGAGTGGAACCACATCGCCAACCTCGGCCAGGACCTGGACCCGTCCAACCTGCTGTACCAGCCCGCCGACTGGCTCTCCACCAGCGCCAGCGACACGCAGGCCGAGGGCCCGGACACCTTCGCCGGCGACAGCACCGGCCCGTCCACCGAGCCGCAGGCCCGCCCTGGCGACGAAGCCGCCATCGACACCGCGGCCGGCCGCCCGCTGGACCTGAACCTCGACGAGATCGACCTCGACCTGCCCGCCCTGCAGCCGGTGCAGGCCACGGCTACGACCGCTCCCGCCGCGCCCCGCCTGCCCGAACCGCTGCCGGCCGACGACGACGAGCTCGCGCCCCTGCCCCCGGTGGCCGAGGCCCCCGCCCCGGCCGCGCCGCCGCTGCCGCAGGCGCTGATGGACCTGGACCTGAACATTCCCTCGTTCACGCCCGCCGCACCGGCCCAGGCGCCGGTTGCGCCGGCAGCCGCTGCCACGGCGGCGCCCTCCGAGGCGGCTGCGGCGCGCCCGGCCCCGCCCTCCGGCGGCATGATCGACTTCGACCTCTCCGGCATCTCGCTGGACCTGGACCCGCCGCCCCGGCACACCGGCCCGGTCGCCTCGACCCCGACGGCGCCGCCGGAGGACGAAGCCGGCGACCCGCTCGCCACCAAGCTCGCCCTGGCCGAGGAGTGCGCCACCATCGGCGACACCTACGGCGCCCGCGCCCTCGCTTCCGAGGTGCTGGCCGAGGCCTCGGGTGAATTGCGCCAGCGGGCCCAGCGCCTGCTGGACGAGCTCGGTTGACCGCCGCCACGCCCGCCCACCTGGACTCCGCGGGCCGTCCCCTCCAACGCTGGGCGCTGGGCGTGAGCTACAGCGGCCAGGGCTATGCCGGCTGGCAGAGCCAGCCTTCGGGCAATACCGTGCAGGACAAGCTCGAAGCGGCGCTCGCGCAGTTCGCGGCGCAGCCCGTGTCCACCGTCTGCGCCGGCCGCACCGACGCCGGCGTCCACGGCCTCATGCAGGTGGTGCACTTCGACACGCCGCTCACGCGCGAGCCCTTCTCCTGGGTGCGCGGGACCAACCGCTTCCTGCCGCCGGACATCGCGGTGCAGTGGGCCCAGCCGGTGCCGCATGAATTCCACTCGCGCGCCAGCGCCACGGGGCGGCGCTATGCCTATGTGCTGCTCGAGTCGGCGGTGCGGCCCAGTGTGGATGCCGGCCGCGCCGGCTGGATCTTCCGGCCGCTGGACCAGCAGGCCATGCTGCAGGCCGCGGCCCACCTCCTGGGCGAGCACGACTTCACCAGCTTCCGGGCCTCGGAGTGCCAGGCCCGCACGCCGGTCAAGGACATGCGCCGCATCGACATCACCCGCCGCGGCGCCTACTGGCGCTTCGAGTTCGAGGCCGACGCCTTCCTGCACCACATGATCCGCAACATCATGGGCTGCCTGGTCGTCGTGGGCCAGGGCCTGCAGCCGCCCGACTGGATGCGGCAGGTGCGCGAGGCCCGCAGCCGCGACGCCGCGGCGCCGACCTTCTCGCCCGACGGGCTGTACTTCCTGGGACCGGTCTACGACGAGCGCTGGGGATTGCCCAGCCGCACCGCCGCCTATGATTGGCTCCCATGACCCGCACCCGCCTCAAGATCTGCGGCCTGACGCGCGAGCAGGACGTTGATGCCGCCGTCGCCGCCGGCGCCGACGCCGTCGGCTTCGTCCTGTACGAGAAAAGCGCCCGCTACGTCACGCCCCAGCGCGCCGCCGAACTGGCGCGGCGCCTGCCGCCCTTCGTGACCCCGGTGCTGCTGTTCGTGAACGCCCCGCTGGACAGCGTGCGCGCCGCCTGCGAACGCGTGCCCGACGCCCTGCTCCAATTCCACGGCGACGAGTCGCCTGCCGCCTGCGAGGCAGCCGGCCGCCCCTTCATGCGCGCGGCCCGCATCCCCCTGGATCCGGCCGTGCCTTTCGATTTGCTAGCATTCGCCTCTGAGTTCTCCGGCGCCCAGGCCATCCTGCTCGACGCCCATGTCGAGGGCTTCGGCGGCGCCGGCAAGGCATTCGATTGGTCACGCATTCCAACAAACGTCAACGCTCACCTCGTCTTGTCTGGTGGGTTGACACCTGCAAATGTGGGCGATGGCATCGCCCAGGTGCGGCCACGCGCGCTTTCGCTGGCCGTTGACGTGAGCTCCGGCGTCGAGGCCTCCAAGGGCCTCAAGGACGCCGACAAGATTTTCCAGTTCGTCGCCGCCGTGCGCGCCGCCGACGAACGCCTTGCAGGACCCGCATCATGATCGCCTATGACCAACCCGATGCCGCCGGCCACTTCGGCATCTTCGGCGGCAGCTTCGTCAGCGAGACGCTGACCCATGCCATCGCCGAACTGCGCGAGGCCTACGCCCGTTACCAGAACGACCCCGAGTTCCTCGCCGAATTCCAGTACGAGCTGAAGCACTTCGTCGGCCGCCCCTCCCCCATCTACCACGCGGCCCGCATGAGCCGTGAAATGGGCGGCGCCCAGATCTACCTCAAGCGCGAGGACCTGAACCACACCGGCGCCCACAAGATCAACAACGTGATCGGCCAGGCCATGCTCGCCAAGCGCATGGGCAAGCCCCGCGTGATCGCCGAGACCGGCGCCGGCCAGCACGGCGTGGCCACGGCCACCATCTGCGCCCGCTACGGCCTGGAGTGCGTGGTCTACATGGGCGCCGAAGACGTCAAGCGCCAGAGCCCCAACGTCTACCGCATGAAGCTGCTGGGCGCCACCGTGGTGCCGGTGGAACTGGGCTCGCGCACCCTGAAGGACGCCCTCAACGAGGCCATGCGTGACTGGGTCACCAACGTCGAGAACACCTTCTACATCATCGGCACCGTGGCCGGCCCGCACCCCTACCCGATGATGGTGCGCGACTTCCAGAGCGTGATCGGCAAGGAGGCCATCGAGCAGATGCCCGAGATGGCCGGCCGCCAGCCCGACGCCGTCATCGCCTGCGTGGGCGGCGGCAGCAACGCCATGGGCATCTTCCACCCCTACATCCCCTTCGAGGGCACGCGCCTGATCGGCGTGGAAGCCGCCGGCGAGGGCCTGGACACGCCGCGCCACTCGGCCTCGCTGCAGAAGGGCCACCCCGGCGTGCTGCATGGCAACCGCACCTACGTGCTGCAGGACGACAACGGCCAGATCACCGAGACCCACAGCGTCTCCGCCGGCCTGGACTACCCCGGCGTCGGTCCCGAGCATGCCTTCCTCAAGGACATCGGCCGCGCCGAGTACGTCGGCATCACCGACGCCGAGGCGCTGGACGCCTTCCACTACCTGTGCCGCACCGAGGGCATCATCCCCGCCCTCGAGTCCAGCCATGCCGTAGCCTACGCGATGAAGCTGGCCAAGACCCTGAAGCCCGACCAGCACATCCTGGTGAACCTGTCCGGGCGCGGCGACAAGGACATCGGCACCGTGGCCGACCTGTCCAACGCCGATTTCTATTGCCGCCCCTCCTGCCGGGGCCAGAGCGTCAAGGGCGAAGTGCGTCCCGTGGAGTTCAAGTCGTGAGCCGCATCGCCAAGACCTTCGAGAAGCTGAAAAGCGAAGGCCGCAAAGCCCTCATTCCCTACGTCACCAGCGGCTTCCCCTACGCCGACATCACGCCCGCCCTCATGCAGGGCATGGCCGATGCCGGCTGCGACGTGATCGAACTGGGCGTGCCCTTCTCCGACCCCATGGCCGACGGCCCCGTGATCCAGAAGGCCGGCGAGCGCGCCCTGGCCCAGGGCGTGGGCATGGCCCAGGTGCTGGCGGCGGTGAAGGCCTTCCGCCAGGGCAACGACAGCACGCCGGTGGTCCTCATGGGCTATGCCAACCCGGTCGAGGCCTATGACATCAAGCACGGCAAGGGCGGCTTCATCCGCGACTGCGCCGCCGCCGGCGTCGACGGCCTGCTGATCGTGGATTACCCGCCCGAGGAGTGCGAGCAGTTCGCCGCCGACCTGCGCGCCCACGGCATGGACCTGATCTTCCTGCTGGCCCCCACCAGCACCGACGCCCGCATGCAGCAGGTGGCCCGCGTGGCCAGCGGCTACGTCTACTACGTCTCGCTCAAGGGCGTGACCGGCGCCGGCCACCTGGACACGGGCGCTGTCGAACAGATGCTGCCCCGCATCCGCCAGCATGTGCACATCCCGGTCGGCGTGGGCTTCGGCATCCGCGATGCCGCGACGGCCCAGGCCATCGGCAAGGTGGCCGACGCCGTGGTGATCGGCACCAAGCTGATCCAGGTGATCGAGAACGAACCGCGCGAGCGCGTGGTGCCGGCGGCGGCCGACTTCCTGCGCGGCATCCGCCAGGCGCTCGACGCATAAAATCCCGGGTTAACCCCGCACCAAGGAACACCCCATGTCCTGGCTCGAGAAACTCCTGCCCCCCAAGATCCAGCCCACCGACCCGACCGAGCGCCGCAGCGTGCCCGAAGGCCTGTGGATCAAGTGCCCGAGCTGCGAGACGGTCTTGTACAAGACCGACCTGGAGCAGAACCAGAACGTCTGCCCCACCTGCACCCACCACCACCGCATCGGCGCGCGCGCGCGCCTCGACGCCTTCCTCGACGCCGAGGGCCGCTACGAGATCGGCCAGGAAGTGGTGCCGGTCGACGCCCTGAAATTCAAGGACAGCCGCAAGTACCCCGAGCGCCTCAAGGAGGCCATGGACAACACCGGCGAGACCGACGCCCTGGTGGTCATGGGCGGCGCGGTCCACAGCATCCCGCTGGTGGCCGCGTGCTTCGAGTTCGACTTCATGGGCGGCAGCATGGGCTCGGTCGTGGGCGAGCGCTTCGTGCGCGGCGTCGAGTCGGCCATCGAGCAGAAGGTGCCGTTCCTGTGCTTCACCGCCACCGGCGGCGCGCGCATGCAGGAAGGCCTGCTCTCGCTGATGCAGATGGCCAAGACCAACGCGGCCCTCACCCGCCTGGCCAAGAAGGGCCTGCCGTACATCAGCGTGCTGACCGACCCCACCATGGGCGGCGTCAGCGCCGGCTTCGCCTTCGTGGGCGACATCGTGATCGCCGAGCCCAAGGCCCTGATCGGCTTTGCCGGCCCGCGCGTGATCGAGTCCACCGTGCGCGTGAAGCTGCCCGAGGGCTTCCAGCGCGCCGAGTTCCTGCAGGAAAAGGGCGCGGTCGATTTCATCTGCGACCGCCGCGAGCTGCGCAAGACCGTCGCCAGCGCGCTGGCCATGCTGCAGCGGCAGCCGGCGGACGCGGTGAGCTGAGCCCCCGGCACGGCGCACACCGCACATGAAAACGGCCTCCCGCGCGGAGGCCGTTTTTCATGGCGCCGGAGGGCGCGGACGCGTGCCGCCCGCCCCTCAGAGCACCGACGCCTGCAGGGCGGCCAGCATGATCCCCGCGACCTGCAGCAGCAGCAGCAGCACCAGCGGCGACAGGTCGATCCCGCCCACCAGGGGAATCACGCGGCGGAACGGGCGCAGCAGCGGCGCGCACAGGCGCTCGATGATGTCTGCCACCAGCGAGTCGGAACGCACCCACGACAGCAGCACCGCCACGATCACCAGGCCGGTGAGCGAGGAGATCACCAGCCGCGCCAGCCCGAACAGCGCCAGCAGCGGCAGCACCGCGGCGGACTCGCGGGCGCCGAGCAGGCCCCACAGCAGCGCCATGTGCAGCAACTCGATCAGCCAGGCCCCCACGAGGCTGGCGGTGTCGATGCGGCCCAGCGCAGGCAGCACGCGCCGCAGCGGCAGCACCAGCCAGTCGGTCAGCGCGAAGACGAAGCGGCCCACCGGGTTGCCGAAGGGGATGCGCTGGTGCTGCATGTACAGCCGCAGCAGGCAGGCGCCTCCGAGGAGGCCGGCAGCCACATCGAGCAACAGGGAGATGATCTGGAACAGCATGTCACGAGGGAGGATTGAGGCTCGTGGGATGATAGCGGCCCGCCCTGCCCGACGACCGCGTGACTTCGCCCCCGACCCTGCACGACCTGCCGCTGTTCCCCCTGGGGACGGTGCTGTTTCCCGGCGGCCTGCTGCCGCTTCGCATCTTCGAGGTCCGCTACCTGGACATGATCCGCCGCTGCCAGGCGGCGGGCACGCCGTTCGGCGTGGTCTGCCTCACGCAGGGCCACGAGGTGCGGCAGGCCGGCGCGCCGCAGGAGCGCTTCGCCGAAGTGGGCACGCTGGCCCGCCTGCTCGAAGTGGAGGCGCCGCAGCCCGGGCTGCTGATGATCCGCGCCGAGGGCCTGCAGCGTTTCCGCCTGCGGCGCAGCGGGCAGTTGAAGCACGGACTGTGGGTCGGCGACGCCGAGCTGCTGCCCGACGACCTGCCCGTGCCGGTGCCCGACGACCTGAAGGACACCGGCCTCGCCCTGGCGCAGGTGCTCGAACGCCTGCGCGCGCAGGCGGCCCGCGCCGGCGCCCTGTCCCCGGTGGCCGAGCCCTGGCACCTGGAGGACTGCGGGTGGGTGGCGAACCGCTGGTGCGAGCTGCTGCCGCTGGCGCCGGCGCTCAAGCAGCAGCTGCTGGAGCTGGACACGCCGCTGCTGCGGCTGGAGCTGGTCGGGGATGTGCTCTCACGCCACGGGCAGGCGGGCGACTGAACGCGCCGGCCACGCCGGGCTGAGAGGCTGAGCGCGCCTACCGCGCCTGGTACTCCGGCACATACCCCCGCAGCCAGGCGCGGATGTGCGCCTCGGTCGGCGCCGGGCCGGCCTCCTCGACCCAGCGCTCCACCTGCGCCAGGTCCAGCGTCTGCAGGCCCGAGGCGCGGGCCACCCGCAGCTTGGGATGCGGCGTGGGCACGGTGGTCTCGTCGTCGGCGAGCAGCTCCTCGTACAGCTTCTCGCCCGGGCGCAGGCCGCTGTAGGTGATGGGGATCTCGTCCTCGGTGTGGCCGGACAGGCGAATCAGCATGCGCGCGAGTTCGGCGATCTTCACCGGCTCGCCCATGTCCAGCACGAAGATCTGACCCGACTGCCCCATCAGCCCCGCCTGCAGCACCAGCTGCGCCGCCTCGGGGATGGTCATGAAGTAGCGCACGATGTCCGGGTGCGTCACCGTGACCGGGCCACCCTTGGCGATCTGCGCGGTGAACAGGGGCACCACCGAGCCGCTGGAGCCCAGCACGTTGCCGAAGCGCACCGAGACGTACTGCGTGCCGGTGTACTGCGCGGCGACGCCCTGCACCACGAGCTCCGCGAGGCGCTTGCTCGCGCCCATGATGTTGGTCGGGTTGACCGCCTTGTCGGTGGAGATCATGACGAAGCGGCGCACGCCGCACTCGCCCGCCACGCGCGCCGCGTTGAGCGTGCCCAGCACGTTGGTGCGCAGGGCCTCGACTTCATTGAGCTGCTCCATCAGCGGCACGTGCTTGTAGGCGGCGGCATGGAACATCACCGTGGGCTCGTTCGCCTGCACGATGGCGCGCAGGCGCGCGGCCTCGCGCACGTTGGCGGTGTAGTAGGCGCCCCGCATCTGCGGGTGCGCACCGCGCAGCTCCTGCTCCAGGGCGTAGATGGCGTACTCGGAGACGTCCACGCACACCAGCTTGGCCGCGCCCAGGCGGGCGATCTGGCGGCACAGCTCGGAGCCGATGGAGCCGCCCGCGCCGGTGACCAGCACGGTCTGGCCGGAGATCATCTCGGACAGGCCCTGCACGTCCAGCTGCACGGGGTCGCGCCCGAGCAGGTCCTCCAGCTCGATCTTGCGCGGCGCATTGCCGTCGGCGGCGAGCCACTGGTCCGGGCGCGGCAGCGTGAGCAGGGTCAGGCGGGCCATGTTGACCCCGAGCAGCGCGTCGCGCCGCGCCGGCGAGCCGGGCGGGCTGGCCACCAGGGCGGTGCTGGCGCCCTCGTCGGCGCAGATCTCGGCGAGCTCCCCCAGGGTGCCGAGCACGCGCAGGTCCTGCAGCGTGCGGCCGACCTCGGCGGGGTCCGGCGAGGCGATGCCCACCGGCTCCCACTGCTGCGAGCCGCGCAGCGCGCGCAGGGCCTCGGCGGCGTCGTCCAGCGAGCCCACGATCAGCAGCCGGCGCCCGCCGGTGCTGTGGTACCGGCGCTCCTGGCGCGAGCGCCAGACGGCGCGCGCGCCGGCCATGAGCAGCAGGGCCACCAGGGGCTGCAGCAGCAGCACCGAGCGCGGGAAATTCGGCAGGCGCAGCATCAGCACCGCGGCCGCCGTCACCACGCCGCCCACCACCACGGCCTGGGCCAGCTGCTGCAGCTCGCGCAGGCCGGCGAAGCGCCACACCTGCCGGTGCACGTGGAAGAACACCAGGGCGCCGGCGTACAGGGCCAGCGGCAGGGGCGCGGCCGCCACCGCCAGCGACTCGAACTCGGCGGGAACCTCGAAGTTGAAGCGCAGCCAGAAGGCGGCCAGCCAGGCCACCCCCACCAGCAGCAGGTCGGTCGCCAGGACGGCGAGCGTGTGCTTACGAAACAGCATGGGTCTCCAGGGCGGCCGCGTCCTGCGCCAGCAGGCGGCGCAGGTGGCCGATGACGCGCTCGATCTGCGCGTCGGTCATGTTGGAGCCGGAAGGCAGGCACAGGCCGCTGTCGAACAGGCGGGCCGAGACATCGTCGCCTTCGGCATGGGGGAAGTACGGCGCGCCCGCGAACAGGGGCTGCAGGTGCATCGGCTTCCACACCGGGCGGGCCTCGATCGCGTGGCGCTCCAGCGCCCGCAGCAGGCGGTCGCGGCGGGCCTGGGCGCCGGCGCCGGCCAGGGCGAAGCAGGTGAGCCAGCGGGTGGCGCGGTGCCCCTGCGGCTCGGGCATCCACTGCACCTCGGGGTGGTCGGCCAGCGCCGCGCGGTAGGTGTCGAAGACGTGGCGGCGCTGGTCCACGCGCTGGTCCAGCACCTGGAGCTGGCCCCGGCCGATGCCGGCGAGCACGTTGCTCATTCGGTAGTTGAAGCCCATCTCCACATGCTCGTAGTGGGCGGCGGGCTCGCGCGCCTGCGTGGCGAGCTTGCGGGCATGGGCCATCAGGCCGGCGTCGGCCGACACCAGCATGCCGCCGCCCGAGGTGGTGATGATCTTGTTGCCGTTGAACGAGAAGACGCCGATGCGCCCGAAGGTGCCGCTGGGGCGGCCCTGGTAGGTCGCGCCCAGGGACTCGGCGGCGTCTTCCAGCACGGGCACGCCGTAGCGGTCGCAGATCGGCATCAGGGCGTCCATGTCCGCGCTCTGGCCGTACAGGTTCACGATGACCACCGCCTTGGGCAGCCGGCCCTCGGCCTTCGCCCATTCGAAGGCGCGCTCCAGCGCCGCGGGCGACATGTTCCAGGTCTGCGGCTCGGAGTCGATGAAGACCGGCTTCGCGCCGCAGTACAGGATCGGGTTGGCGCTGGCGACGAAGGTCAGCGAGGAGCAGAACACGGTGTCGCCGGGCTTCACGCCGAGCAGCACCAGGCCCAGGTGGAGGGCGGCGGTGCCCGAGCTCACGGCCGCGGCATGGCCGCCGCCGAGGTAGGCGGCGATCTCGCGCTCGAAGCCGTCCACGTGCGGGCCCAGCGGCGCGATCCAGTTGGTGCGGAAGGCCTCCTCGACGAAGGCGGTCTCCTCCTCGCCCAGGTGCGGCGAGGAGAGCCACACGCGCTGCGAGAGCTCGCGGCGCATCACCAGGTCCACCGGGCGGCCGGCGGCGTCGACCACGGGGACATGGTCGATCTGGTGCTTGTCCAGGAGCGCGAGGGCGGCGGCGGTGCCGGCCTCGGCGTCGAGGGTGATGGGGGTGCCGGCGGGCAGCTGGGACAGCGGCGCGGTCTCGGCCACATGGGCCAGGGCGGCGCGGCGCAGGTCGCCGTCGGTGACGGTGCGCAGCAGCGTGCCGTCGTCGCGCAGCACGAGCAGCACGCCGCAGGCGGTGGCATCGAGGCGGGCCAGCGCGTCGCGCACGCTCAGGGTGGGCGGCACGCACAGCGCCGCGAACTGGTCGGCGGTCATGGAATCCTCCGGGCGGGAACGCCGACCCAGGTGCCGGCCTCCGTGATGTCTTGGGTGACGACCGCGCCGGCGCCGACGGTGGCGCCATCGCACACCGCCACGCCGGGCAGCAGGCGGGCGCCAGCGCCCACCAGCACGCCCTCGCCCACCGTCACCGCGCCGGCGAGGCTGGCGCCGGGGGCGATGTGGGTGAAGGCGCCGACGCGCACGTCGTGGTCGACGACGGCGCCGTGGTTGACGATGACGCCGGCCGCCAGGCGCGCCAGCGGCGCGACCACCGCCTGCGCGGCGACGAAGCAGCCGGGGCCGATCTCGGCATGGGGCGAGACGCTGGCCTGCGGGTGGACGACGCTGGCGAGGCGGGCCAGGCCCGCGGCCTCGCCCTCGCGGCGTCGGGCGGCGTTGTCGCCGATGGCCACGTGCACCGGGCCGCCGGGACCGGCGGACGCCAGGGCCGGCTCGCGCGCCACCAGCGGCACGCCGGGCAGCAGCTCGCCGCCGGCGCGGGCCGGGTCGCGGTCGCTGGCGGCGACGCCGGGCCAGGCGGCCTGGCGCAGCGCCGCATCGGCGACCACGCGGGCGTGGCCGCCGGCGCCCAGGATCAGCAGGCTCGGCACGGCGTCTTTCTCTCGCTAGTAGGTATTGGTCTTTTCGAGCAGGGCCGGGTCCAGCGGCAGGCTGGCCAGCAGGCCCGCGATGCGCGCGGCGGCCTGCCCGTCCCCGTAGGGATTGTCCCATGCGCCCCGGCCCAGGGCCCGCACGCGGGCCAGGCCTTCGGCCAGCGCGGCGGGCTGCGCCGCGGCGTCGACCACGTTGGGCGCGCGCTCGCGCAGGCGCTGGCGGTCGCCCACGTTCAGCACCGGCGTGCCGAAGGTGGCGGCCTCGATGATGCCGGCCGAGGAATTGCCCGCCAGCAGCTCGCAGTGGGCCATGGCGGCCACGAACAGCGGACGCGGCAGGTGGGTGACGCGGCGCGAGCCGGCCGGCAGCGTGGCGGCGTCCAGGGCCGCGAGCACGCCCAGCGCGCCGGCGTCGGCATTGGGCTCCAGCCAGACCAGGGGCAGCCCGGTCGCGGCAAGCGCGCCGGCCAGGGCCGCGGCCTGGCGCTGGGCATCGGCCGCCTGCTGCACCACGGGGTGGAAGGCGACCAGGATGAAGCGGGCATCGGCCGCCAGGCCCAGCGCCTGCAGGCAGTCGGCGCGCGGCATGGCGCCGAGCTCGCGCAGGCCGTCCAGCCCCGGCGCGCCGGTGACGTGGATCCGGGCCGGGTCCTCGCCCATGGCGATCAGGCGTTCGCGCGAGCCGGGGGTGGCGACGAAGTGGTGCGTGGCGAGCTTGCTGATCGCGTGGCGCACCGGCTCGTCCACCGTGCCGGAGCGCTCGCCGCCGTGCAGGTGCACGCAGGGGATGCCCAGGTGCAGGGCGGCGATGGCGCCGGCCAGCATCTCGCCGCGGTCGCCCAGGAGCAGCAGCAGGTCGGGCTTCAGGCGGGCCAGGTGTCCGGTCACGCCCTTGAGGCAGTCGGCAATGCCCAGGGACATGCTCTCGCCGGTGCGGGTGCGCATGTCCAGCGGGATCTCGCCGGCGATGGCGAAGCCGGCGGCGCGGATCTCGTCGACGGTGCGGCCATGCTCGGGGCTCAGGTGCATGCCGGTGACCAGCACCTGCAGCGACAGGCCCGGCGTGGCGGCGACGCGCGCCAGCGTGGCGCGCATGAGGCCGAAGTCGGCCCGCGTGCCGGAGAGGTAGACGACGCGCCGCATCGGGGAGGTCACGCCCCGTCCCCGCGTTCGAGCTGCGCCCACTGCAGCACCGTCATCGCCGGGATGGCCTCGCGCGCGACGGCGCCGACCACCAGGCCGAGGTCGCGCGGCGCGATGCCGGTGGCGGGGCGGCGGCAGACCAGCATGTCGGCGGTGATCTGCGCGCCGGCCGGGATGTCGCGGGCCGCGGCCACGCTGCGGCGGGCGACGCGGGCCGTGTCGCGCTCGGCGGCGGTGGGCTCCTTCACCGCCACGCCGCGCATGGCGGCGACGCGGCGGATGCCGGCCACCATCTGGCCGAAGGGGCCGGGCTCCAGCGAGGCCGCATGGTCGGGGCCAGGCAGCGTGCGGTCCAGGGTGATGTGCTTCTCGATGACGGCCGCGCCCAGGGCCACGGCGGCCAGCGCGGCCTCGATGCCTTCGCTGTGGTCGGAGTAGCCGAGGGTGACGCCCAGGTCCTGCTGCATCCGCGGGATGGCGGCGAGGTTCAGGGCCTCGTCGGGCGCCGGGTAGGCCGAGGTGCAGTGGAACACCGTGACCTCGCCCAGGTCGCCGCGCACCGCGCGCACCCAGTCCAGCGCCTCGCGGATCTCGTCCATCGTGGCCATGCCGGTGGACAGCAGCAGCGGCAGGCCGGTGCGGGCGGCGTGCTCGACGAGCGCGCGGTGCGTCAGCTCGCCGGAGGACAGCTTGAGGCGGCGCACGCCCAGGCGCACCAGCAGGTCCACCGCGTCCACCGAGAACGGGGTGGAGAAGAACTCGATGCCGATGGCGTCGCAGTGGGCCTTGATGGCGCGGTGCTGGTCCTCGGACAGCTCCAGCGCCTCGAGCATGGCGTACTGGTCCTGCGCCCCGGTCTGCCTCTGCTGGTACTGGGCAGTGGGCGCGCCGGGGACCACCAGGTCCCGGGCGCGGAAGGTCTGGAACTTCACCGCGTCGGCGCCGGCGGCGCGGGCGGCGTCGCACAGGCGCAGGGCCAGGGACAGGTCGCCGTTGTGGTTGACGCCGGCCTCGGCGATGACGAAGGTGCGATCAGTCACGGGATCCTCCGGCGTGGCGCGCATGGAGCCACTGGGCGTATTCGAAATCCTCGAGGTCGTCCACGTCCACCGACTTCCAGCGCGGCATCACGTAGGGCGCGATCGGCACGCTCCACAGGCCGCGCACCGCCGCCTGGGCCAGCGCGGCGCGCTGCCAGACGTAGATCGCGCCGTTGAGGGCGTACACCGCCGGCATGTCCTGGCGGCGCGCGCCGCCCGCGCCCTTGCTCAGCGTGACCAGGCCATCGGCCTGCTGCTCGACGAGGTTGAAGTAGGGGTTGTCGCGGGCCTCGCAGACGCTGACCACCAGCGGGGCGCGGTCCTTCAGGGCCAGCGCCGCGGCGATGTCCGAGGCCTCGCGCAGCGGCGAGGTCGGCTGCAGGTCGACCACGGTGTCGATCACCTGGCCCTGGGCCTCGAGGTGGCGCACCAGGTGCTCGATGACGGGCAGCTTGCCCGCCTCGTCGGTGGCGAGTTCGGCGGGACGCCGGTAGGGGACGATCGCGCCGGCGGCGCGGGCTGCATCGGCGATGGCCTCGTCGTCGGTGGAGACGTAGACGCCGGCGATGCCCGGGCAGGCCAGGGCCTGGGTGATGGAGCGGGCAATCAGCGGCTGGCCTGCGAAGTCACGGATGTTCTTGCCGGGAAGGCCCTTGCTGCCGCCGCGGGCGCAGACCGTGGCGATGGTGACGCCGGTCACAGCGCGAGGAAGCGCCGCAGCATGCGAAGGCCCGCATCCGCGCTGCGCTCGGGGTGGAACTGGCAACCATAGAGGTTGTCGCGGTGGATCGCGGCGCAGATGCGGCGACCGTCGTAGTCGACATCCGCCAGGCGCACGGCCTCGTCGACCGGGTGGCCGGAGAAGGAGTGCACGAAGTACACGCGCTCGCCAGGCGTGGCGTCGGCCAGGATGGTGCCCTGCCACTCGCCCGCGGCCTGCAGCGGCCGCCAGCCGATGTGGGGCACGCGGTGCGGCGCGCCGTCGGCGCCGGTGGCCGGCACGGCCAGCACGCGGCCCGCCACCAGGCCGAGGCCGGCATGCTCGCCCATCTCCTCGCTGGCGTCGAACATCATCTGCATGCCGACGCAGATGCCCAGGAAGGGCCGGCCGGTCTGGGCGAAGCGACTGACGAGATCGTCGAAGCCGCGGGCCTTCAGCTCGCGCATGCCGTCGCCGAAGGCGCCGACGCCGGGGAGGATCAGGCGCTCGGCGTTCGCATCGTCGGCGCTCGCCTTGTCGATCACCTTCACCGCGGCGCCGCAATGCTCGAGGGCGCGAACCGTGTTCAGCAGGTTGCCGATGCCATAGTCGATCAGCGTGACGGGCGTACTCATTCCGGCGTTCCTTCGCGCACGTCCAGCCCCGCGGCGCGCGCGTGCTGCTTGATCTCGGCCAGGGTCATGCGCGTCCAGTGCAGGGCGTCGGCCACCGCGATGCCGGAGACGCCGGTGGGCGCGATGGCCGCCATGTCCGCGGCCTGGCCGAAGCCGCCGCTGGCGGTCACCGGCACGTTCACCGCGTCGCAGACCTGCTGCACCAGCGGGATGTCGAAGCCCTTGCGCGTGCCTTCCTGGTCCACCGAGGTGAGCAGGATCTCGCCGGCGCCGCGGTCCACGGCCTCCTTGACCCACTGCACCACGTCCTTGCCGGTGCGCTCGCGGCCGTTGTCGGTGTAGGCCTCCCAGCGGCCCTCGCCCTGGCGCTTGGCTTCGACGCCCAGCACCATGCACTGCGCGCCGTAGCGGTTGGCGACCTCGGTGATCAGCCCGGGGCGGGCAATGGCGGCGGTGTTGATCGCCACCTTGTCGGCGCCCGAATGCATCAGGGTGCTCACGTTGTCCAGCGAGCGGATGCCGCCGCCGACCGTGATGGGCACGTAGACCTGGTTGGCCGCGCGCTTGATGATGTCGGTGAGGTTGTTGCGCTGGTAGAGGCTGGCGACGATGTCGATGAACAGGAGTTCGTCGGCGCCCTCGCGGTAGTAGCGCAGGGCGTGCTCGTGCGGGTCGCCGACCACGCGCAGGCCTTCGAGGTGGATCCCCTTGATCAGGTTCGGACCCTTGATGTCCAGCCTCGCGATGATCCGGGCGTGCCGCATGCCGTGCGCGCCCTTCAGCCTTGCTGCCAGACGGTGGAACGCAGCTTCCACTCGCCGCCTTCGCGCGTCCACAGGTGGGGCGAGCGGAAGGTGTCGGCCAGGCGCATGAAGTAGTCGCGGTCCATGATCGGCTGCTCGAACATCTTGGTGGCCTGCGGGAATTCCTTGGCCGGGATGCTCAGGTACTGGAAGATTTCCTCGGCGAAGCGCTCGGGGAATTCGCCGTCGTAGCGGCGCACCAGGGCCACGCCCTCGTCACGGGTGATGTCGCCGGAGCGGATCTCCTGCGCCGCGTCATACGTGGCCCGGCCGATGCCGAACTTGGTGAACGTGGTGTAGTAGTGGAAGTCGTCGATGCGGTCGTCGATGCTGTTGTACTTGCTGTACGTGCCCGGCGTGCGCTCCGGCGAGGCCTCGAAGCCGCCGTGTTCCACCGCGTAGTAGTAGCAGCTTTGCGGGTGCCACTTCAGGTAGTAGCCCAGGTAGTGCACCTCGACGTTCTTGCGCTCGATCTCGGCGGGGTTGGCCGGCAGGTAGGGCAGCAGGTCCTGCTCCTCGAGGCCGTAGTCCTCGTACAGGCTCTTGACCGAGGTGCCGCCCAGGAAGATCTTGGACTTGTCGTTGGCGGTGAAGTACGACCAGTCACGCTTGGCGCTGGTGGTGTCGCCGATCGGGTTGCCGTACTCGGCCTCGTTCTCGCCGTAGATGACAAAGGGGATGTCGTGCAGCAGCGCCATCTTGGGCGCCAGCGACTTCTGGCCGAAGATGAAGGGCTGGAACGGGTGGAACAGGTTCTCCACCGCCAGGCGCGTGAGCAGGCGGTGCACCCGGCCGTTGGGCGTGGTCAGCTCGTTGTCGAAGCCGGCGTGCAGCCAGGACTGGAAGTTCTTCCAGCCCCAGGGCGTGTAGATGTGGGGCGCCCAGGTCACCGTCAGCGGGTGCATGCCGAAGCGGGTCTTGAGGACGTGCGAGGCGTAGAAGCTGTCCTTGCCGCCCGAGCCGGGGACCAGGCAGTCGTAGCCGCTCTTGCTGCGGAACTTGTCGCACAGCGCGGCGAGCTGGTCCTCGCGCTCCTTCCAGTTGATGGTGCCCTGCTTCTGCTCGGCGAAGCGGCAGGCATCGCAGATGCCTTCTTCGTCGAAGTTGATGGTGGCCTTCTTGCTCGCCTTGGTGTGCTCGTATTCCACCGCCGAGTTCGGGCGCTGGTTGGAGATCACGCAGCGCTTGCAGAAATGCACGTACCGGGGCAGGCCGTACTTGATGTCCGCATCGTCTTCGGACTTGTCGAACGCGGCGAGGTCGACCTTCGCGGGTTGGGGAATGAGCGACATGGGAGGAGGAAAAGAAAGGGGGCGCCCGCGGCTGGGGCGCAACCCCGGGATTATAGAAATTCGGCCACGACCCCGGCCACGCGCCGGGTGGCGCAGGCGTCGCCGGCCGCGGCCTCGCGCCGGCCCAGGCGGGTGCAGCGGTCCACGGCCTGGACGAGGCCCTCCACCGGCGCCACCTGGTCGGCGATGCCGAAGCGGCCCAGGGGCATGGCCTCGTCGAAGACCGAGCCGCTCACCTGCACCAGCCGGGCGCCGGCCAGGTGGCCTTCCAGGCCGACGGTGGACGTGAGCGTGACCACCGCGTCCACCGCATGCAGCAGGGGCGCCAGCGGCCAGTCCTGCCCGGTCAGGCGGACCTGGGGCGAGTCGGGCAGCGGCGGCGGCGCGTCGCCGGCGCGGGGGCGCACGCACAGCACGGCGTCGGGGTTCAGGGCCACCCAATCGAGCAGCGCCTCGCGGGCGCGATCGGGCAGCGTGGGGTCGCCAGGGCGGCCGTCGAACGGGTGCAGCGCAGGCTCGGCCTGCTCGGGCCACAGCACCACGCGGCGGCCCTCCCAGCCCTGGGCGCGGCGAAGCTCGGCGCCGGCCTGGACCTGGGCCGCATCGTTCAGGCGGTCGAAGGCGGGGTTGCCGGTGACGCGGATCTCCTCGGGCCGGCGGCCGGCGGCCACCAGGAAGCGGCGCACTTCCTCATTGAGCACGCAGACGGCGTCGGCATACCCGGGCTGGCCGATCCAGCGCACCTCGTCGACGGCGAACAGGTCCACCAGGCACACCGAGGGGATGCCCAGGGTGCCGGCGGCGGCGATGGCGGCGCGCTCGGCGCGGGGCGAGTTGGTGGCGAAGACCACGTCGGGCCGGACCTCGCCGACGATGCGTTCCAGCAGCTTCAGGGGCAGGAAGGCCTGGCGGCCGTCGCGGGCGTAGCGGCGGGCGGCTTCCTCGGCGCCGACCGCGTCCTCGAGCTCGGCATACGACAGGCCCAGGTAGGCGGCGGTCTCGTCGGGGTCGGCCACCTGACCCATCGCAGCGCACAGGCGCCGGCCGTGTTCCAGGGCGCGCTCGTCGCCGGGGCGCACGAAATCCTTCACCTGCAGCAGAGGCAGGCCCGCCTCGCGGATCACGCCGGCGGCGGTGGTCAGGCCCAGCACCTGGACCTCGGCCAGGCCCTGGTCACGCAGGGCGCGCGCCACCGGCACGACCATCTTCACGTGGCCGCTGCCGTAGCAGGCGAACAGCACCTTCTTCATGCCGCTCAGGCCCCCGCCTGGTCGGCCCACAGCGCCAGGGCCACCACGGCGCGCAGCTCGCGGGTGAAGTTGGCGGCGCCGTCGCGGTGCCGCTCCAGCATCGAGGCCACGGCCTCGGGGCGGAACAGGCGCGCCACCAGGTCGCTGCCCGCCAGCGTGCGCTGCAGCCAGTCGTAGCTTTCCTTGCGGAACCACTCGCCCACCGGCACGGTGAACATCTGCTTCTTGCGGTAGGCCAGGTCCTGGCCAATGAGCGGGGTGACGGCCTTCTTGTACCAGTGCTTCTTGTCGCCCTCGGCAGAGAGCTTGGTGCGGCCGCGGGAGCGGAAGGCCAGCTCCATCATCCGCCAGTCCAGGAACGGGGTGCGCGCCTCGATGGAGACGGCCATGCCCATGCGGTCCGGCTTGACCAGGTTGTTGCCCGAGAGCAGCAGCTGCATGTCCAGGTACAGGGCCTGGTTGATGCGGTCGAAGTGGGCGGCCTCGTCGAACCAGGGGCGGGCCGCGGCCTCCAGGCTGTCGATGCCGGCCAGCTGCGCGGCCACCTCGGGGCGGTACAGCGCGGCGCGGGCCTGCGGCGTGAACAGCGAGATGGAGTCGAAATAGCGCTGGCGGAAGCTGGCGTCGTCCAGGGCGTCGACGCCGGGCTGGGCGAAGAAGGCCTCGTACTTCTCGTAGCCGGCGAAGAGCTCGTCGCCGCCGTCGCCGGTGAGGACCACCTTCACGTGCTTCGCGGCCAGCTCGCTCACGCGCAGCGTGGGCATGAAGGAGGCGTCGCCATGCGGCTGGTCCAGGTGGTGCAGCACCAGGGGCCAGCGATCGAGCATGTTCAGCTCGGCGATCTCCATGGTGTGGTCGCAGCCGAAGCGCCTGGCGGCATCGGCGGCGAAGGGCGACTCGTCGAAGCGCGGGTCGGCGAAGCCGATGCAGAAGGTCTTGACCGGCTGCTGCACATGGCGCGCCATCAGGGCCACGATGGTGCTGGAGTCCACGCCGCCGGAGAGGAAGGCGCCCCAGGGCACGTCGGCGCGCAGGCGGATGCGGGTGGCGTCGTCGAGGATGGAGAGGAACTCCTCGGACCAGGCGCCGAAATCGTGGTCCTGCTCGCGCTGGTCGGCGAGGTTCCACCAGCGCTGCGCCTGCACGCCGGCGCGGGTGAACTTCATCCAGGTGCCCGGCATCACGTGCTTCACGCCCTGCCAGATGGTCCAGGGCGCGGGGATGTAGTTGAAGGCCAGGTAGTGGTGCACCGCCTCCAGGTCGACCTGGGGCCGGGCCATCGCCGGCAGCAGGGCCTTGATCTCGGAGCCGAAGGCCACGCGCGCGCCGTCGTCGTGCAGGTACAGCGGCTTGACGCCGATGCGGTCGCGCGCGAGGTACATGGCATCCTCGCGCGCGTCGTCGATGGCGATGGCGAACATGCCGTTCAGGCGCTTCAGGCAGGCGATGCCCTCGCGCTCGTACAGCCGCAGGATCACCTCGGTGTCGGAGTGCGTGTCCAGGCGCACGCCCTGGGCGCGCAGTTCGGCGGCCAGCTCGACGTGGTTGAAGATCTCGCCGTTCTGGACGACGGCGATGCGGCCGTCATCCGAGACGAAGGGCTGGTGGCCGCCGGCCAGGTCGATGATGGACAGGCGCCGGTTGCCCACCGCCACGCCGCGCTGCGGCTGGTGCCACACGCCCTCGTCGTCCGGGCCGCGGTGCACGATGCTGCGGGCCATGGCGGTCAGCGTGGCCGCGTCCAGCGCCTGCGAGCGGCGGTCCCAGTAGCCGAAGATGCCGCACATATCAGTTGCTCCCCTTGCCCGTCAGGCGGCCCGCTGTCCACAGCATGATCTTGAGGTCCATCAGGACCGAGTGCTCGCGCACGTACTGCAGGTCCAGCGCCAGGCGCTGGGCCTCGGTGGCCTCCGAGCGCAGCAGGGCCTGGGCCAGGCCGGTCACGCCGGGACGCACGCTGCAGCGGGCGGCCCAGTCGGCCTCGGTGTAGAGGGCGCGCTGCGCGGGCACGTCGGGCCGCGGGCCGACCAGGCTCATGTCGCCGGCCAGCACATTCAGCAGCTGCGGCAGCTCGTCGAGGCTGGTGCGTCGGATGAAGCGGCCGGTGCGCGTGATGCGCGGGTCGTTGGCGCTGGTGTGGTACGGGCCGATGGCGGCCGCGTTCTTCACCATGCTGCGGAACTTGTACATGCCGAACTCACGCCCGCCCCGGCCCACGCGGACCTGGCGGAACAGGATGGGACGGCCGTCCTCCAGCCATACCGCGATCGCAGTGCCCACGAGCAGGGGCGAGAGGGCCACGAGCGCCGCCAGCGACAGCGCGATGTCCAGCAGCCGCTTCATCGCGCGGCGGCCGCGATGCCGGCGGCGATCTCGCGGATGCGGGCCGCGGTGGCCTGGGCGTCGGCCGCGATCTGGGCGGCGCCGCGGGCGGCCAGCGAGCGCTCGGCCTCGCGCAGGGCGGCAACCTCGGTCTCGAAGACGGCGTCGCTGTCCTCGCGGTGGAAGGTGCGCGAGAGGATCACGGCCTGCGACCCCAGGCGCAGGTGCTCGCCCAGTACGGCGCGCCCGGGCAGCAGGCCCTCGTCGAGGCGGGCGATGCCGCCGAAGCCGAAGCGCAGGCCCTGGGCGCGGGCCAGGCCGGCGATGGTGTCGAGGTGACCCGAGGCCAGGGGCTCGAACATGAAGCGCAGGCCCATGGACAGGTGCAGGTCGTTCAGGCCCACATAGACCTCCCACAGGCCGGGCGTGGCGATCCACTCCGGGGCCGAGGCCAGCGCGCCGGCGGTCTCCACCAGCGGCACGACCGGGCGGCGGCCGTCGACGATGCGGACGAACTCGCGCAGGGTGGCGGCGTCCTGGAAGATCGGGAGCATCAGCAGGTCGGCGCCCTGGGCGATGGCGCCATCGACCTCGGCCGGCGTGTCCGCGTTCAGCGGGTTGACGCGCACCATCAGGCGCGAGCGCGTCACGGCGGCGCGGATGCGGCCCACGTCCTCGAGGGTGTGGGTGCTGATGAAGGTGTTGCGCCCCGCCTGGCGTTCGGCCTTGCCGAGGCGCTCGAGGTCGACGAACAGGCGCATGCCGTCGAGGGCGTCGCAGCGGCGCGCGAGCGCGGGGTCGTTGGTGATCTGGATCAGGTCGAGCATGGCGGCGTCGGGCAACCCGCGATTATCGCCGCAGGGCCCGGCGCAGGCCGTGCTCGCCCGGCCAGGCCGCGGCCAGCACCGCGAGGGCCGCCGCCCCCGCCAGGGCGAAGCCCGCCGCCACGTGCCAGGCGGCCCAGGGTGCCAGCAGCGGCCGCAGCGCCGCCACCACGGCCAGGGCCGCCAGCGGCAGGGCCATGGCCCGCACCGGCAGGCAGGCCCGCCCTGTCCCGCCCAGGCCGGCGACCAGGGCGAGGGCGATGCCGGCGAAGACCGCATTGAGCGCCAGCATCAGCGCCGCGCCCTCGCGCGGGAGCACCGAGGCCGCTGCCAGCAGGCCGGCCAGCGCGATCGCATGGACCACCGCCGCCGGCCGCAGGCGCTGCTGCGAGGCGAGCACCGTGAGGGCCACGGCGGCCAGGGCCTGCGGCAGCAGCCCCCAGGCCGCCACCCGCCCCCACTCGGCGACCCGGGCCAGGGCCGCGGCGTCCATGCGGCCCCAGCCGAAAAGGAGCTGGGCCACCGCGTCGGCGCCCACCAGCAGGCCGGCGGCCGCGGCGCAGCCCAGGGCCCAGGCCAGGGTGAAGGCGTGGCGCACCGGGGCGCGGGAGGCCTCCTCCCGCAGGCCGCCGGCGACAGCCGCCGCGACGGCGGGGAAGGCCAGCGTGGCCACCAGCTGGATCGCCAGCATCAGGGGCAGTTCGACCAGCTTCCAGGCGTAGTTGAAGGCGGCCAGGGCGCCCTCCCCCTGCAGCGAGGCGAGGGAGCGGGCCGCGAAGGGCAGCGCCAGCGGCAGGCCGGCGCTGAGGGCGGCCCAGAGCCAGGCGCTCACCGGGAGGACGGCCGGCTCAGGCGCCGGCGCGGGCGAGACGCAGCGGCCCGCCCCGTCCGCCTGGGGCGCCGTCGCGGCGGCCCCGGCACCCCGGGAGCCAGCCCCCGCGCCCACGCGCCCGATCCGCAGCTGCTGCCACAGCAGCCGCAGCCCCATCGCCGCCATCAGCCCACCGCCCAGCCAGGCCACCGCCTGCCCGCCGGCCACCTGCCAGCCGGCCAGGCCGATGCCCGCGATCAGCGCCGCATTCACCACGAGGTTGGCGCCGTACAGGCCGACGAAATCCCGCTCATGCTGCAGGCGGGTGGCCCACAGGGCCGCCAGCAGCGCCAGCGGCAGCGCCGCCCCGCTCCAGGCCAGCCCGCCGGCGGCGGCCTGGGCCAGGGCCGGCGGAAGACCGCCGGCCAGCCACGCCACGACCTGCTCGCCGCCCAGCGCCAGCGCCAGCCCCGCGACGACCCCGCCCGCCAGCAGCACCCGCGCCACCCGCCGCTGGCTGCGCGCCACGGCGGCGGCGTCCCGCCCGGCCCAGGCCGGCACCAGCACATAGGCCAGCGCGCCGCTGGCGGCCACGCCGGTGAGCCAGTCAGGCAGGGTGAGCAGGAGGACGGCCACGTCGGCCAGGCCCGAGGTGCCGAAGGCGGCGGCCTGCGCGGTCTCACGCGCCAGCCCCAGCAGGCGGCTGGCGAGCAGGAGGGCAAGGGAGAGCGCGCCAGCCTTCAGGAACATGCCGCGGATTATCCCCGGCAGGAAAATTTAGAATCTCGGGTTTGGCCACGCCGGCCTGCTGCCCCGATTGCGACCCCACCATGTCTGACCAAGCCCCCCAAGCCGCCGCCCCCGCTGCCCCCGCAACGGACGACAACCAGCTGATCGCCGAGCGCCGCGAGAAGCTCAAGGCCCTGCGCGAAGTCCAGAAAAATGGCGGCGCGGTGGCCTTCCCCAACGACTTCAAGCCCTCGCACCACGCCCTGCCCCTGCAGGAGGCGCATGGCTTCAAGGAAGCCGAGACCCTGGAAGGCGAGACGATCATCGTCTCCATCGCCGGCCGCATGATGCTCAAGCGCGTCATGGGCAAGGCCAGCTTCGCCACGCTGCAGGACGTGTCGGGCCGCCTGCAGATCTACGTCACCCGCGACAGCGTGGGCGAGGAGGTCTATGCCGCCTTCAAGCACTGGGACCTGGGCGACATCGTGGCCTGCGAGGGCAAGCTGTTCAAGACCCGCACCGGCGAGCTGTCGGTGCATGCCTCCTCCGTGCGCCTGCTCACGAAGAGCCTGCGTCCCATGCCGGACAAGTTCCACGGCGTGGCCGACCAGGAGGTGAAGTACCGCCAGCGCTACGTGGACCTCATGACCGACGAGGACGCCCGCAAGCGCTTCGTGGCCCGCAGCCGCGCCATCACCGGCATCCGCGAGTTCATGGTGCAGCACCACTTCCTGGAAGTGGAGACGCCCATGCTGCACCCCATTCCCGGCGGCGCGAACGCGCGCCCCTTCATCACGCACCACAACGCGCTGGAGCAGGAGATGTTCCTGCGCATCGCGCCCGAGCTCTATCTGAAGCGCCTGATCGTGGGCGGCTTCGAGCGGGTGTTCGAGATCAACCGCAACTTCCGCAACGAAGGCATCTCGGTCCGCCACAACCCCGAGTTCACGATGATGGAGTTCTACGCGGCGTACTGGAACTACCGCGACCTGATGGACTTCACCGAGGCCCTCATTCGCGACGCCGCGATGAAGGCCGCCGGCACGCTGCAGCTCACGTACGCCGGCAAGCCGGTGGACCTGGCCGAGCCCTTCCAGCGCCTCACGATCCGTGAAGCCATCGCCAAGTACACCGAGGCCGGCGCCGGCGCGGACGACCGCGAGTGGCTGATCCCGGCCCTGAAGAAGCTGGGCCTGAGCGAGGAGAAGCATCGCCTGTCGACCCGCTCGCTGGCCAGCCTGCAGGTGCTGTACTTCGAGGAGACGGTGGAAGAGAAGCTGTGGCAGCCCACCTTCATCATGGAGCACCCCACGGAGATCTCGCCGCTGGCCCGTGCCAACGACCAGCGCCCCGAGGTGACCGAGCGCTTCGAGCTGTACATCACCGGCCGCGAGTTCGGCAACGGCTTCTCCGAGCTGAATGACGCCGAGGACCAGGCCGCGCGCTTCATGGCGCAGGTGGACGCCAAGGACGCCGGCGACGACGAGGCCATGTTCTTCGACCACGACTTCGTGCGCGCGCTGGAGTACGGCATGCCCCCCACCGGCGGCTGCGGCATCGGCATCGACCGCCTGATGATGCTGCTCACGGACAGCCCCAGCATCCGCGACGTGATCCTGTTCCCGGCGCTGCGCCGCGAGGCCTGACGCACAGGTACCGAAGGGGCGGCGCGAGCCGCCCTTTTTTGCTTCTGGCGACGCCTTCTTTAATGGGACCCTTGAACTACCTGGCGGGCTACCCGCCGCAGCTGCTGGCGCAGGTGGAGCCCCTGCTGGCCGAGGGCCGCATCGGCGAGCGCCTGCTGAAGAAATACCCCGTGGCCCACGGCGTGCGCTCGGACACCGCGCTGTACGAGTACGTGACCGACCTGAAGGCCCGGTACCTGCGCAGCGCGCCGCCGCTGTCCAAGGTGCAGTGGGACAACAAGCTGCACGTGGTGCGGAATGCCCTGGGCACGCACACCACCGTCTCACGCGTGCAGGGCAGCAAGCTCAAGGCCAAGCGCGAGATCCGCATCGCCACCGTGTTCCGCGAGGCGCCGGAGGCTTTCCTGCGCATGATCGCGGTCCACGAACTGGCGCACCTGAAGGAGTCCGACCACGGCAAGGCGTTCTATGCCCTGTGCACGTGGATGGAGCCCGACTACCACCAGTTCGAATTCGACCTGCGGCTGTACCTCGCGCACCGGGAGCTGCACGGCGCGGTGGACTGGGGCTGAGCGCCCTGGCGCGACTGCCCTTTTTTTAGGCATCGCGTTGCAGCCCAATGCTGGCGCGGGTTTGCGGGGTTGTCCTGCGAGCTATCCACAGCGTGGCCCACAGGAGGCGTGGGCAACTCGGCCAGGAGGGGCGCCCGGCGCTACCGGCGCACTTGTGCGGCGTCGAGGCGGCTCGCCGTTCTCCCTGTAAGGGGCCGTAGGAACCGGCCTGCTGGCGCGGGGTACGCCGGCGCCTTTGGCATCCCGCGCAGAGGCAAGCCCATGTGGACGATCTTCAACTTCCCCGCCCTCTTCGGAGCGGTCACCCCGGACCGCAAGTCGCAGGCCGCCCTGCCCCTCCCCGCGGGCCGCGACGCCCGGGGCCAGGCCGTCCAGGACGGGCCCGGCCAGGTGACCGCCCGAGCCACGTTCCGCGCCCATTCGACGGCCAATTCATCGAGCGCCTGCGTCGAGACCCGCCCCTTGCAAGCCAGCCTCCCGCCCGCGCGCGAGTCCAAGGGCGACACACCCGACGCCCTCCCGCTGACCGGCAGCCGCAAGCGTCACCACAGCGAGGTCGCGCCCGGCTTGCCGGCGCTCTCCGAGCCGCGCTCCGTCCCCGTGGGCACGCACCGGTCGCTGGCCGACGCCCGCAGCCACGGCAAGGCCGCATCCACGCCGGCCTCCCTCAACCCTTTCAAGGAAGCCCTCGCCGCGCGCCAGCCGCAGGTGGGCCTGTGGCTTTCGATGGCCGATCCCTACCTGGCCGAGGTCAGCGCCACTGCCGGCTTCGACTGGCTGCTGGTCGATGGCGAGCATGCGCCCAACGACCTGCGCTCCACCCTCGCCACCCTGCAGGCCGTGGCGCCCCACCGCTCGCAGGCCGTGGTGCGCGTGGTCAGCGGCGACGTGCACCTGATCAAGCAGATGCTGGACATCGGCGCGCACAACCTGCTGGTGCCCATGGTGGACACCGCCGACCAGGCCCGCGCCCTGGTGCAGGCCACGCGCTACCCGCCGCGGGGCATTCGCGGCGTGGCCGGCGCGGTGGCGCGCGCCTCGCAGTGGAACCTGCAGGCCGACTACCTGCAGAAGGCCGACGACACGGTCTGCCTGCTGGTGCAGGCGGAAACGGTGAAGGCGCTCGAGAACCTGGAGGCGATCTGCTAGGTTGACGGGGTGCATGGGGCGTTCATCGGGCCGGCGGACCTGTCCGCCTCCATGGGCCACCGGGGCCGGCCCGACCACCCCGCGGTGCAGGCGGCCATCGATGGCGCGCTGCGCACCATCATCGCCGCGGGCAAGGCGGCAGGCACGCTGACCACCGACCCCGCGCAGGCGCGCCGCTACCTCGACATGGGCTGCACCTTCGTCGCCACCGGCGTGGACCTGCTGCTGTTCGCGAATGCGGCGCGCAAGCTGGCGTCGCAGTTCGTCGGCGCAGGCGCCGGGAAGACCGGCACGGGCAAGCCCACGGCCGGTGACTGAACGCGCGCCGGGCGCAGGCGCCCCTCAGGCCTGCGCCTGCCGCACGTCCACCCAGGTCCCCGAGCTCGCGCTGATACGCAGCGCCTCCAGCGTCGCCGCGATGTCCAGGCTGGCCTGGGCCGCGCGGTCGATGGCGGCCTGGTCGCCGGCGCGCACCACCCGGGCGAAAGCCTCAGCCGCGAAGCGGAAGCCGCTGCCGGTGCCCGACACCACCTCCTCGAACGGCACCGTGTTGGCCGTGCCTCGGCGCACCCGCAGGCTGCTCGGGAGGTAGCCGAAGGGATGGCCCTGGGTGGAGGGCGCGGTGTGATTGAGGTACTCGGTCTCGATCGTGCCCTGGCTGCCGGCGATGACGGCGCGGCGGTGGTTGGCCGCATCCATCGCGCAGGACAGCGAGGCCTGGCGGCCGTCGGCGAAACGAAGCAGCGCCGTCATGGCCACGTCGACGCCGGTGTCCGACCACTTCGCGTCGGCCAGCACGCGGGCCGGCGCCGCGCCCATGACCAGGCGGATCAGGCTCAGCGGATAGGAGCCGGCATCCAGCAGCGCGCCGCCGCCCGCCTCGGGCTGCCAGCGGATGTTGCCGGTGCCGGTGGGCAGCGAGAAGCCGAACGAGGCCTGCACCGTGCGGACCTCGCCGATCGCGCCGCCCCGGAGCAGGGCCAGCATGTCGCCGGTCTGCGGCTGAAAGTAGTAGGGGTAGGCCTCCAGCAGCATCACGCCATGGCGGCGCGCGGCGTCGAACATGCCGCGGGCGTCGTCCAGGCCCAGCGTCAGCGGCTTCTCGCACAGCACGTGCTTGCCGGCCTCGGCGGCGCGGATCGCCCAGGCCGCATGCAGGTGGTTCGGCAGCGGGATGTAGACCGCGTCGACCCCGGCATCGGCCAGCAGGCCCTCGTAGCTGCCGTGCGCGCGCTCGACGCCGAACTGCGTGGCGAAGCCTTGCGCCTTCTCCAGCTGCCGGCTGGCCACGGCGACGATGCGCACCGCGGGACTGTCGGCGACGTCACGGGCGAACTGCTTGGCGATGTTGGCGCAGCCGAGGATGCCCAGGCGCAGGGGGGAGGTGGTGGTCATGGTCGATGTCTGTCGCAGGGTTGCAGGGCCCGGGCGCCTCTCAGGGCAGCAGGTCCAGCGCCCGCATGTAGCGCGGCTCCGCCATCAGCGCGTCCCACGAGTGCGCGGGGCGCTGCGGCAGCAGGTCGAGGCGGCGCAGCTCGCTGGCCTCGCTGGGGCGCCACTTGGCCTGGCGGCGGGCCTTGTCCAGGCCCGCGATGAGTTCGTCGATCGCCGCCCCGCCCTCGGTCTCCACCGACTGGTTGCAAAGCAGGACCATGTCGCAGCCCGCGTTCAGGGCCACGGTGGCGGCCTCGGTGTACGAGACCTCGCGGCCGTCGATCAGGCGCGCGCCGGCCATGCTCAGGTCGTCGCTGAAGACCGCGCCCTGGAAGCCGAGCTTGCCGCGCAGGATCTCGTTCAGCCAGCGGCTGGAGAAGCCGGCGGGCTTCGAGTCCACCTTCGGGTAGATCACGTGCGCCGGCATCACGCTGGTCAGCGTGGCGCTAAGCCACTCGTAGGGCGCGGCGTCGTCAGCCAGGATCGCCTTGAGCGAGCGCTTGTCAACCGGGATCTCGGTGTGCGAGTCGGCCTTGACGAAGCCGTGGCCGGGGAAGTGCTTGCCGCAGTTGGCCATGCCGGCCTGCAGCAGGCCGTGCATCACCGCCTTGGCCAGCACCGTGGCCACGCGCGGGTCGCGGTCGAAGGCGCGGTCGCCGATGACGCCGCTCTCGCCGTGATCGAGGTCCAGCACCGGCGTGAAGCTGAAGTCCACGCCGCAGGCGCGCAGCTCCGAGGCCAGCACGTAGCCGCAGGCAGTGGCGGCATCCTGGGCCTGCATGGCGCTCTTGCCGGTGCCGCCGTCCTTCATCCACAGCTCGCCCAGCGCGCGCATGGGGGGCAGGCGGGTGAAGCCGTCGGTGCGGAAACGCTGCACGCGGCCGCCTTCGTGGTCCACGCAAATCAGCAGGTCCTCGCGCACCGCCTTGATCTCGGCGCACAGGGCCGAGAGCTGCTCGCGGTCCTGCCAGTTGCGGCCGAACAGGATGATGCCGCCCACCAGCGGGTGGGCCAGGCGGGCGCGGTCGGTGTCGGTCAGCGCGAGGCCGGCGACGTCGATGATCAGGGGCGCGTGTTCAGTCATTCAGGGGTTCTCTTTCTTCTCGACGACGACGAAGCTCGCCGCGTAGTCGGTTTCATCGGTCACGCTCACATGGGCGGTGAGGCCCTGGGCCTCGAACCAGTCCTTCAGCCCGCCGTGCAGCACGATCACCGGCTGCCCGCTGGGCAGCTTGGCCACCTCGCACAGGCGCCAGGTCATGGGCATGCGCATGCCCAGGCCCACCGCCTTGGAGAAGGCCTCCTTGGCCGAGAAGCGCGTGGCCAGGTAGCGGATGCCGCGCTCGGGCCAGCGCGCGCTGCGCGCCTTCCAGGTGGCCAGCTCGCCGTCGGACAGCACCTTCTGCGCGAAGCGCTCGCCATGGCGCTCCAGCGAGGCGCGGATGCGCCGCACGTCGCAGACGTCGGTGCCGATGCCGAAGATCACGCGAAGGCCCGGTCGATGGCCGCGAGGTAGCCGCGGATGGTGGCGTCGTAGCCCAGCTCGAGGGCGTCGGAGATGAGCGCGTGGCCGATCGAGACCTCCTGCACGCCGGGGACGGTGCGCAGGAAGTCGGTGAGGTTGTCACGATTGAGGTCGTGGCCGGCGTTCACGCCCAGGCCCGCGTCCAGCGCCGCCTGCGCCGCGGCGCGGAAGCCCGCCAGCACCTCGGCCTGCCGGGGCGTGCCCCAGGCCGAGGCATAGGTCTCGGTGTACAGCTCGACGCGGTCGGCGCCAGCCGCCTTGGCGGCGGCCATCATCTCCGGGCGCGGGTCCATGAACAGGCTCACGCGCACGCCCAGCGCCTTGGCCTCGGCGATGAGGGGCTTCAGGCGCTCGGCATCGGCGGGAAACTCCCAGCCATGGTCGCTGGTGAACTGGCCCTCGCTGTCCGGGACGAAGGTGGCCTGATGCGGACGCAATTCGCGCACGAAATCCATCAGGTTGTGGAAGGGGTTGCCCTCGATGTTGAACTCCACGCCAGGGCGTCGCGCCACCAGGTTCGAGAGCGCGTGGACATCGTCCGCACGGATGTGGCGGGCGTCGGGCCGCGGGTGGACGGTGATGCCGGCTGCGCCGGCGTCCAGGCACAGCGTGGCGGCGCGCTCGACGCTGGGGATGCCGAGGTGGCGGGTGTTGCGCACCAGGGCGACCTTGTTCAGGTTCACCGACAGCGCGGTCTTGGAATGGGTCATAGGGCCTGCAGGTCGATCATGAGCTGCCGGGTGCGCAGCGTGGTGACCCCGCAATGGTAGTGGAGCAGCGTGCGCAGCAACGGCTTGAGTTCGCCCAGCATGTTCGCGGCCTCGCGCAACGTGGGGCCGAAGGGCGCGGGCTGGTCCAGCGCCTGCTCCAGCGCCAGCCACTGGCCCGCCTCCAGGCTGGGCCGGCCCTCGTCGCCGCGCACGCGCACCAGGCCGCCCTCGGGCACCAGGGTGTAGCGCGCGCCCGCCTCCAGCGGCGTCTGGGTCGTGGCCTGCACGTCCAGCGCAGGCAGGTAGCCCGTCTCGCGCAGCAGCATCAGCTCGAAGGCGCGCAAGGCGGGCTGCAGCGCCTCGCCGTGCTCGCTGGCCAGCACCCGCATGGCCGCCGCGTAGGCGTCGAACAGCGGCAGGTGCGTGTCGTCACGCGCCAGCAGGCGGATCAGGAGCTCGTTCAGGTAGTACCCTGACATCAGCGCGTCGCCGGTGGGCATCACGTGGCCGCCCACCCACTCGGCCTCCTTGAGCGTGCGGATCTCGGCGTCGCCGCCGAAGGTCACGCGCAGGGGCTGCATCGGCAGCAGCACCGGGCGGAAGTTGGAGCTGGGCTTCTTCGCCCCCTTGGCCACCAGCGCGATACGCCCGTAGTGGCGGGTGAAGACCTCCAGGATCAGGCTCGATTCGCTCCAGTCGTAGCGATGGAGCACATAGGCCGGCTCATGGCTGATCCGCTTGGCAGCCACGGTCAATCAGCCCCCACGCCCGACGCTCACTCGTAGCCGAAGCTGCGCACGCGCGCCTCGTCGTCGGCCCAGCCGGCGCGCACCTTGACCCAGATTTCCAGGAAGACCTTGGCGCCCATGAGCTTCTCCAGCTCCTGGCGAGCCTCGGTGCCGATGCGCTTGAGGCGCTCGCCCTTCTCGCCGATCACCATCGCCTTGTGGCTGTCACGCTCGACGACGATGGTCGCGGCGATGCGCACCATGCGGCCATGCTTGGGGCTGGGCTCCTCGTCGAACTTGTCGATGACGACGGTCGACGTGTAGGGCAGCTCCTCGCCGGTGAAGCGGAACAGCTTCTCGCGCACCGTCTCGCTGGCCAGGAACTTCTCGCTGCGGTCGGTCAGTTCGTCCTCGGCGTACCACCAGCCCTGCTCGGGCAGGTACTTCTCGATGATGCCGAACAGGCGCTCGACGTCCTTGGGGTTCTTGGCCGACATCGGCACGAACTCGTTGAACGGGTGGCGCTCCTGCATCTCGCGCAGCCAGGGCGCCAGCTCGCCGCGGCGGTGCACCTCGTCGAGCTTGTTGGCGACCAGCAGCACCGGGATGCCCGGCTTGAGCAGGGACAGCACCTTGGCGTCGGCCAGGGTGAACTTGCCGGCCTCGACCACGAACATCACCAGGTCCACGTCGCCCACGGCGCCCATGACGGTCTTGTTCAGGGACTTGTTCAGGGCCTTCGCGTGGCGCGTCTGGAAGCCCGGCGTGTCCGCGAACACGAACTGCGTCGCGCCCCGCGTCCGGATGCCGGTGATGCGGTGGCGCGTGGTCTGGGCCTTGCGGGAGGTGATCGAGATCTTCTGGCCCACCAGCGCGTTGAGCAGGGTGGACTTGCCCACGTTCGGCTTGCCGACGATGGCCACCAGGCCGCAGCGCTGGCCCGGGATGGCGGCCGCCGCGCCCGGCACGGGCGGAATGGGCGGCAGGCCCGGCATGTCCGGGAGCTCCCCCGGCAGGTCGTCGGGCTCGGGGAGGTCGGGGGTCTGGGGTGTGTCGGGGGTATCGTTCATCGCGGGTGTCGGGTCTTGAGCGCCAGCAGCATGGCGGCGGCGGCGGCCTGTTCGGCGGCGCGGCGCGAGGCGCCGATGCCACGCTCGATGGCGGCCAGGTCGGGGATCTCGCACTCCACGTCGAAGGTCTGCTTGTGCGCGGCACCCAGCGTGCCCGCGACGCGGTAGACGGGCAGCTTCATGCGCCGCCCCTGGAGCCACTCCTGCAGCTCGGTCTTGGGGTCCTTGGCCGCGGCCTTCATCTCGGGCTTGATCTCGACGTCCTTGAACAGGCGCCGCACCAGGGCCTCGGCGGCCACGAAGCCGGCGTCGAGGTAGACCGCGCCGATCACGGCCTCGAGCGCGTCGGCCAGGATGGAGGGGCGCTTGTGGCCGCCGGAGCGGGCCTCGCCCTCCCCCAGCCGCAAGACCTCGGGCAGGCCCAGGCCGACGGCGAGCTCGTGCAGGGTCTCCTGCTTGACCAGGTTGGCACGCACGCGGGACAGGTCGCCCTCGGGCAGGTCCTGCAGACGCTCGTACAGCAGGCCCGCCACGGCGAGGTTCAGGACCGAGTCGCCCAGGAATTCCAGGCGCTCGTTGTGCTCGGAGGAAAAGCTGCGGTGGGTGACGGCCCGGGAGATCAGGCGCGGGTCGGCGAAGCGGTGGTGCAGCCGCTGCTGCAGGGCCACCAGGGCGGGAGAGGCAGGGGTCACGCGGGAGGGGTCTAGGGCTTGGCCTGCGCCCGGCCGGAATACTTCATGGTCAGGTAGGCGGGGCCCACCAGGTGCAGTTCACGCTGGTAGGCGTAGGAGACGGTCCAGCGGTCGTCGACGCGGCCGACCTCGAGGTCCTTGCCGGTGATGGAGCTGATGTCGTCGACCTGCGCGGCGCGGTCGAAGAGCGAACGGATCTCGGCCGGCGAGCCGCCGGCGGCGGCGCGCACCGCAGCACGCTGCACGGCCACCGACTCCAGCATCACGGGCACCAGCTGCACGGCCAGGATGGCGCCGCAGGCGATGATGGCCAAAAGGACCACCAGGCCGATGAAGGACAGGCCGCGTTGGCCGCGTGCTCGACGTTCGTTCATGCGCTCACCTCCTCGCGTTGCGGGGCCCGGCCCCTGGTCATTCGAAACTGCCGATGCGCTTCAGGTCGGAGAAATTCATCCAGACGAAGAAGGCCTTGCCGACGATGTTGCGGTCCGGCACGAAGCCCCAGAAGCGCGAGTCGAGCGAGTTGTCTCGGTTGTCGCCCATCACGAAGTAATGGCCTGGGGGCACCTTGCAGATCACGCCTTCGACACTGTAGCGGCAGTTGTCGCGGTAGGGAAAGTCCTCCACGCCCTGCACGAACGCGGGGCGGTCGTCGTCATTGAGGATGCTGTGGCGCCGCCCCAGCAGGTTCTCGTCGAACTGCTTGGAGTAGCGCATGGTGTCCTTGTCGAAGTAGTCGTCGCGCGGCTGCTTCTCCACGGGCTGGCCGTTCACGGTCAGGCGCTTGTTCAGGTACGCCACTTCATCACCCGGCAGGCCGACCACCCGCTTGATGTAGTCCATGCTGGGACGCGGGGGGTAACGGAACACCATCACGTCGCCGCGCGCCGGGGGCGTGCCTTCGGTGACCTTGGTGTTCACCACCGGCAGGCGCACGCCGTAGGTGTACTTGTTCACCAGGATCAGGTCGCCCACCAGCAGGGTCGGAATCATGGAGCCGGAGGGGATCTTGAACGGCTCGAACAGGAAGGACCGCAGCAGGAAGACGCACACGATCACCGGGAACAGGCCCGCGGTCCAGTCCAGCCACCAGGGCTGGGCGAGGATGCGGTCACGCGCGCCCGACAGGTCGACGTTGTCGGTCTGGGTGATGCCCTGGGCCGACAGGCTGGCGCGGCGGGCGGCGGCCTCGGCCTCCATGCGCGCGGCGGCCTCGCGGCGGCGAGGCAGGAAGTGCAGGCGCTCGGCGACCCAGTAGACGCCGGTGACGACCGTGGCCATGAACAGCAGCAGCGCGAAGTTGCCCTCGATCGCGCCGATGTACCAGGCGCCGGCATAGCCGATGAAGGCCGCGAGGACCGCGGCGGTCAGCGTCGGCATCAATCCTCCACCTGCAGGATGGCCAGGAAAGCTTCCTGGGGGACCTCGACCGAGCCGATCTGCTTCATGCGTTTCTTGCCTGCCTTCTGTTTCTCGAGGAGCTTGCGCTTGCGGGTGATGTCACCACCGTAGCATTTTGCCAGCACGTTCTTGCGCAGCGCCTTGATGGTCTCGCGGGCGATGATGTTGGCGCCGATGGCCGCCTGGATCGCCACGTCGAACATCTGGCGGCTGATGATCTCGCGCATCTTCGCCGCCACCGCGCGGCCGCGGTACTGGGCCTGGGTGCGGTGGACGATGATGGACAGCGCGTCGACCTTCTCGCCATTGAGCAGGATGTCGACCTTGACCACGTCGGAGGCGCGGTACTCCTTGAACTCGTAGTCCATCGAGGCGTAGCCGCGGGACACCGACTTCAGCTTGTCGAAGAAGTCCAGCACGATCTCGCCCAGGGGCAGCTCGTACGTGAGCATCACCTGGCGGCCGTGGTAGGCCATGTTGATCTGGACGCCGCGCTTCTGGTTGGCCAGCGTCATCACCGGGCCCACGTACTCCTGCGGCATGTACAGGTGCACCGTCACGATCGGCTCGCGGATCTCCTGGATGCGGCCCTGTTCCGGCATCTTGGCGGGGTTCTCCACCATGATCACCTCGCCGTCGCCCTTGACCACCTGGTAGACCACGCTGGGCGCGGTAGTGATCAGGTCCTGGTCGAACTCGCGCTCCAGGCGCTCCTGCACGATCTCCATGTGCAGCAGGCCCAGGAAGCCGCAGCGGAAGCCGAAGCCCAGCGCCTGGCTCACCTCGGGCTCGAAGTGCAGCGAGGCGTCGTTCAGCTTGAGCTTCTCCAGGCTGTCACGCAGGGCGTCGTACTGGTTCGCCTCGGTGGGGTACAGGCCGGCGAACACCTGCGGCTGGATCTCCTTGAAGCCGGGCAGCGCCTCCTCGGCGGGGCCGGCGTTGTTCGGGAGCTTCTTTTCCAGGGTGACGGTGTCGCCCACCTTGGCGGCCTGCAGCTCCTTGATGCCGGCGATGATGTAGCCCACCTCGCCCGCCTGCAGCGACTCGCGCGGCTGGTTGGCAGGCGTGAACACGCCCAGGCTGCCGGCCTCGTAGGCGGCGCCGGTGGCCATGAGCTTGATGCGCTCGTTCTTCTTCAGGCTGCCGTCGACCACGCGCACCAGCATCACCACGCCCACGTAGCTGTCGAACCAGCTGTCGATGATCATGGCGCGCAGCGGCGCGTCGGGATTGCCGCGCGGCGCGGGCACCTTGGCGACGATGGCCTCGAGGATCTCGTCGATGCCCATGCCGGTCTTGGCCGAACACGGGATCGCGTCGGAGGCGTCGATGCCGATCACGTCCTCGACTTCGGCCTTCGCGTTGTCGGGGTCGGCCTGCGGCAGGTCCATCTTGTTGAGGACCGGCAGCACCTCGACGCCGAGGTCCAGCGCGGTGTAGCAGTTGGCCACCGTCTGCGCCTCCACGCCCTGGCTCGCATCCACCACGAGCAGCGCGCCCTCGCACGCAGACAGCGAACGCGAGACCTCATACGAGAAGTCGACGTGTCCCGGCGTGTCGATCAGATTGAGGTTGTAGACGTGACCATCGCGCGCCTTGTACTGGAGCGCCGCGGTCTGCGCCTTGATGGTTATCCCACGCTCTTTCTCGATGTCCATCGAGTCGAGGACCTGTTCTTCCATCTCTCGATCCGAGAGGCCGCCGCAACGCTGGATCAAGCGGTCGGCGAGCGTCGACTTGCCGTGGTCGATGTGCGCGATGATCGAGAAGTTTCTGATGTGATTCATCAACGGGAGCACTTAAGTGATTGAATTCAAACGGGCGCGCGCAAGAAAAAAGGGCGCGTCGAGTGGCGACGCGCCCTGAACCAACAATCTATGGCAACTGCGATAGTTGGAGCTTCATTGTAGGCAAAAAGCCCCGGCCGTACAGCCGCGGGGACGCCGCTCGAAGGGAGTTGCAGGGCAGCAACAGGGTTTTTATACACAGGTTATCAACACGATCGGTTGACGGCTCTTGGGACAACATGTGGGCTGTCTGTGGACGAGCAGTGGTTATCCCAAAGCCATCCCGCATGGTGAGCCGTGAGGCGGCTTTTATGCGCGAATCAGCCGATGGACAGCCCCGATTCTATCGAAAAGGCGTTTAGGCCTTGGGCGAGTCAGCGCCCACCCACCTGTCCATCCACCCGTCGACCCAGCCAGAAAAAATTTCTTTCGGCGGCTCCCGGGCCTCCGGATGGCCGAAAAAACCGGCATTCCCGACCACCCGGCGGGGGCTTTTCAGCCCGCCGCCAGGCCGGTTCAGCGGGTCGGCCGGATCACCACGTAGGTCGCCAGCTCGCCACGGCGCACCAGCAGCGGCACCGGCCGGGAGCGGTCGATGCGGCCCACGGCAGCCTCGAATTCGCGCACGCCGGCCACCTCGGTGTTGCCCACGGCGACGATCACGTCCCCTTCGCGCAGGCCCGCGCGGGCCGCGGCCTCGGTAGCCGATTCGACGCGCACGCCGCCCTTGACCTTGAGCTCGCGCTTCTGCGCCTCGCCCAGTTCCGCGACCGCCAGGCCCAGGGACTGCAAGGCCGGCGAGGCGCCCTGCGGGCGCTCCTGCGGCGCGGAGGCGCGGCGGGCCGGCCGCTCGGCCTCGATCTCGGCGACCTGCACTGCGAGGTCACGCGTGGCGCCGCGGCGGAACACGGTGACCGAGGCCCGCGTGCCGGGCCGGGTGTTGCCGACCAGGCGCGGCAGGTCGCTGGCGCGTTCGATGGCCTTGCCGTCGAACTTCACGATGATGTCGCCGGCCTCGACGCCCGCCTTCTCGGCAGGTGAGCCCGACTCGACGCTGCGCACCAGCGCACCCTGCGGCCGGCCGAGGCCGATGGACTCGGCCACGTCCTTGGTGACCTGGTCGATCTGCACACCGATGCGCCCGCGGGTGACGCGGCCACCGGGGCCGCGCAGCTGGTCGGCCACACGGATCGCCTCGTCGATCGGGATGGCGAAGGAGATGCCCATGAAGCCGCCCGAGCGCGAGTAGATCTGGCTGTTGATGCCCACCACCTCGCCGCGCAGGTTGATCAGCGGGCCGCCGGAATTGCCGGGATTGATGGCCACGTCGGTCTGGATGAAGGGCAGGTAGTCGCCGGTGTCGCGCTGCTTGGCGCTGACGATGCCGGCAGTGACGGTGTTCTCCAGGCCGAAGGGCGAGCCGATCGCCATCACCCACTCGCCGACCTTGAGGCGGTTCACGTCGCCGATGCGCACCGCCGGCAGGCCGGTGGCCTCGATCTTGATCACCGCGACATCGGTGCGCTTGTCGGGCGTACCGACCACGCGGGCCTTGAATTCGCGCTTGTCGGCCAGGGTGACCAGCACCTCCTCGGCGCCGTCGACCACGTGGGCGTTGGTCATGATGTAGCCGTCCGCGGTGATGACGAAGCCCGAGCCCACGCCGCGCGGACGGGCCTCCTCGTCCTGCGGCGGCCCGGAGCGCGGGCCCTGGCGGGGCACGTTGGGCAGGGGCTGGCCGAAGAAGCGGCGGAAGAACTCCTGCATCTCGTCGTCCATGCCAGGCCCCTGCGGCGCGGAGCGGGCGCGCTCCAGCGTACGGATGTTGACGACCGCAGGGCCGACCTGCTCGACGAGTTCGGTGAAGTCGGGCACGCCGCGCTGGGGCGCGGATTGGGCGAGCGCCGCGGGCGCAGGCGCGAGGGTGGCCAACGCGGTCACGGCGGCCAGGGCGAAGGCGCCGGCCGCGGAGCGCAGGCGCTGGTTCCAGTCGATCAGGAGCATGTGGACCTCTGAGGTAGGGAGTGGGCGGATTCTGCAGCCGCCGAGATGGGGGCGTCAGCGGCGCCGCTCAAGACCCTGGACAAATGCCCGCAATGTCTGGGGCGGGACCTCGCCCACCGCGGTGACCCAGCTGTCCTGGACGCGACGCGTGAGCGTCTGCGTGGCGCCGGAGGACATCAGCCCCTCCTGCACATGGCGCTGGCGGTCGAAGGGTTCGAGGAACAGGGAGACCGAGGCCAGACCGTCCGAAAACACCCACTGCAGGGGCCCCTCGCCACCCGGCCCGCGACGGCGCTGGCTGCCCACCGCCTTGAAGCCGGGGACCGGCGCCTTCAGGGTCCAGCCCTCGTCGCCGGCGTTGATCTTCACCGATTCGATGCGCTCGACCCGCCAGCCCTCGGGCGCGGTCATGGCCTGCGCAAGGCGCTCGACCCGCAGCGGCGCGTCGAGTTGCAGCTCCGAGAAGGCCGACTGCTCGAGCACCTCGCCTTCGGGCCCCAGCGTCTGCAGCTTGACGACCAGCCCGGTGCGGCGCTCGCTCCAGATGCGGTAGCCATAACGCAGCGCGTCGCGCGGCGACAGCAGCACCACGTCGGCATCGAACCCGGCCACGCGGTCGGTGCCGGCCTGGCGCGCCGAATAGAAGTCCGCGATGGCGGCCTCGCCGGACTTGAGCAGGTCGGGGAAGCGGCCGGGCACTTCGCGCCGCTCGACGCGGGCCAGGCGCTGCTCGGGCAGCAGCGTGAGCTGCTCGCCGTCGCGCCGGAACGTCGAGCGGGGCGCCCCGGTGAGGTTCTCGAGCCGGTCCACCTGGCGCTGGCCGTCGCAGGCGTGCCAGATGCGCGCGCTCGACATCGCGCCGCCGCTGGACGAGACGACGAAGGTGCCGACGTAGTTGTGCCGCAGGGCCGCGCCATGCATGCGCTCGAGCCATTCGCCGAGGCTGCGCTCGGCCGCAGGGCGCGAACCGGCCGCTGCGCTGGCCGGCGGCTGCGCGGAGGCGAATGCGGCGGCGAACAGCAGGCCCATCGCCAGCAGGCGCCGGCCGAGAGTGGGCAGGGAATGGGACGTCACGACAGGCATGCTCGGGGGACTCAGCGCCCGGGCGCCTCGAAGGACGCGTTGTGCAGGCCGCCCGCCGTCGCCTGCAGCGCGGTGGCGCCGCCGAGTTGGCGGTGGGCCTGGAGCAGCTCGTCGAGGCGGGGGTCGCGCAGCATGGGGCCGTTGGCGCTGGGCGTGACCGTGCCACCCGCCAGTTGCGGCTGCGCCGGCGTGAACTGCGCGCCGACCACGCTCCAGCCCACGGCGACCACTGCCGCCAGCGAGGCCAGGCCAGCCACCAGCTTCCAGCGGAACACGCTGTCGTTGGCGGCGGGGCGCTGCGCCGGGGGGACGAAGGCGGCACGCGCCGCTGCCTGCACGCTGGCCTGCGGCTGCGGAACCGGCTCCTGCGCGATCCGTTGCGCAAGCCGCCCGATGAAGTCGGGCGCGGGCGTTCCCGCCGCCAGCGCAGGCTGGCGCAGCACATCGCCAATCAGGTGGTAGGCCTGCCAGGCCTCGCGGGCCAGGGGGTCGGCCTCCAGGGCCCGCAGGCCCCGGGCCAGGTCCTCGCCCTCGAGCTGCCCGTCCACCAGGGCGGAGACCAGTTGCTTGTTGTCGTCCGTGTCGGTTGTCATTGCGTCGCCATCCATCAGGGTGCCCGCCTACCAGCGCTTGCCGGTCTGGTTCGCGAGCAGCGGTCGCACCCGGGCCGAGATCGCCTCGCGCGCGCGGAAGATCCGTGACCGCACCGTGCCGATCGGGCAGTTCATCGCCTCCGCGATCTCCTCGTAGCTCAAGCCCTCGATCTCGCGCAGGGTCACGGCCTGGCGCAATTCCTCGGGCAGGGCCTCCATGGCCATGTTGACCGCCGCCGCGATCTCCTTGGCGGCCAGCTCTGTCTCAGGTGTTTCCGCTGTGGTTAGTTCGTTCTCCACGGCGGAAGTTTCTTCGTCATCGTCACCGCCCTTGAGCGCCGCCTCGGTCACGAGGGGGTCACGGCGCAGGTCGACCAGGGCCTTCTTCGCGGTGTTGACGGCAATGCGGTACAGCCAGGTGTAGAACTGCGCCTCGCCCCGGAACTGGGCCAGGGCGCGGTAGGCGCGGATGAAAGTCTCCTGAGCGATGTCCTCGACCAGGTCGGTGTCGCGGACCATGCGGCCGATGAGGCGCTCGATGCGGCGCTGGTACTTCATGACCAGCAGCTCGTAGGCCCGGGGCTCGCCGTCCAGCGTGCGGCGCACCAGGACCAGGTCGGTGTCCTGGGCGCTGGGCGGGGCGGGAGGCGGGGTGGCGGTCATGGCGTGGTGGCCGGCCCCTCGGGCTGCGCGTCCGGCGTGGCGGGCGAATATACCGCACGGCGCAGGGCCAGCCAGTCGGCAGGGTCTGCGCCCGCCTCGAGCCACAGCCACCGCGCGCCAGTCCCCGGGCGACCCGTCGGGCACAGGCGCACGAGGATCCAGCGTTGCAGGTCGCAGGCCACGGACAGGGCCACCTCGCGCGACACGCCGCGCACGCTCCAGGACCAGACCGCGCCGTCCCATGCCAGGCGGCCCTCGGGCTGGCGCCGGGCGCCGAGCCAGGCCAGCGCGCCACAGGCCGCAAGGACCACGCCGGTCAGGGCCTGCGGCATCCCCGGCCGAGGGTCCGCCACGCACCAGTAGGCCAGGTCCGCCAGGCCCAGGCCCCAGCCCCCCAGCACGAGCAGTCCCCAGAAACGCGAACGCCCCACCGGGACGTTGACCGATGGGGCGCTGCGCATGGGGTTCGCGTGGGGATCAGACCCGCTTGAACACCAGCGTGCCGTTGGTGCCGCCGAAACCGAAGTTGTTCTTCACGGCCACGTCGATCTTCAGGTCCCGCGCCGTGTTGGCGCAGTAGTCCAGGTCGCACTCGGGGTCCTGGTTGAAGATGTTGATGGTCGGAGGGCTCTTCTGGTGGTGGACAGCCAGCGCGGTGAACACCGACTCGATGCCGCCCGCGCCGCCCAGCAGGTGGCCGGTCATGGACTTGGTCGAGTTGACCACGGTCTTCTTCGCGTGCTCGCCCAGCGCCAGCTTGATGGCGTTGGTCTCGTTCACGTCGCCCAGGGGCGTCGAAGTGCCGTGCGCGTTGACGTAGTTGACCTCGTCGGGGTTGACGCCGGCGTTGCGCAGGGCCGAGACCATGGCGCGGCGGGGGCCGTCGACATCGGGCGCGGTCATGTGGTGCGCGTCGGCGCTCATGCCGAAGCCGGCGATCTCGGCGTAGATCTTGGCGCCGCGGGCCTTGGCATGCTCGTACTCCTCGAGCACCAGCACGCCGGCGCCCTCGCCCAGCACGAAGCCGTCGCGGTCCTTGTCCCAGGGGCGGGACGCGGTCTTGGGGTCGTCGTTGCGGGTGGACAGGGCACGCACCGCGGCGAAGCCGCCGATGCCCAGGGGCGACACGGTCGACTCGGCGCCGCCGGCGACCATGATGTCGGCGTCACCGTACTCGATCATGCGGGCCGACACGCCGATGGCATGCAGGCCGGTCGTGCAGGCCGTCACCACGGCGATGTTCGGGCCCTTGAAGCCGTGGATCATCGACACGTGGCCGGAGATCATGTTGATGATCGAGGCCGGCACGAAGAAAGGGGAGATGCGGCGGGGGCCGCGATTGACCAGCTCGGTGTGCGTGGCCTCGATCATCGGCAGACCGCCGATGCCCGAGCCGATGTTGCAGCCGATGCGCACGGCCAGGTCGGGGTTGGCCTGCAGGGCTTCGCCCGTGGGCAGGCCGGCGTCGGCCACGGCCTGCGCGGCCGCCGCGATGCCCAGGTGGATGAACCGGTCCATGTGCCGGGCTTCCTTCTCGGGGATGTAGTCCCCGATGTTGAAGCCCTTGACCTCACCCGCGAACTTGCAGGCGAAGGGCGAGGCATCGAACTGGGTGATCAGGTCGATGCCGGACTGGCCGGCCAGCAGGTTGGCCCAGGATTCCGCCACCGTGTTGCCAACGGGGCTCACGCACCCCAGGCCGGTGACGACAACGCGGCGACGGCTCATTTGGCGATCAGCCCTTCTTCTTCAGGGCGTAGTCGATGGCGGCTTGCACCGTGGTGATCTTCTCGGCGTCCTCGTCCGGGATCTCGATCTGGAACTCGTCTTCCAGCGCCATCACCAGCTCGACCGTGTCCAGCGAGTCCGCGCCCAGGTCGGCCACGAAGGCCTTTTCGTTGGTGACTTGGGACTCTTCGACGCCGAGTTGCTCGGCGATGATTTTCTTGACACGTGCTTCGATATCGCTCATGGATTCCCTCAGAGGGTTGTAAATGAATCCGCGATTTTAACGGCCACGGGCCCCTGCCCTGCGGCCCGGCGTCCGGGCGGATGTTTCCGGCGTTGCCGCCATTCCTTGGAATTCGGTCGTTGGGGTCGGCGTCAGGCCATGAACATGCCGCCGTTGACGTGCAGTTCCTGGCCGGTGATGTAGCGGGCTTCGGGCGAGGCGAGATAGGCCACCGCATGGGCGATGTCCTCGGGCTTGCCCAGTTCGCCCACGGGGATCTGCGCCATGAGCGCCTTGTGCTGGTCCTCGCCGAGCACGGCGGTCATGTCGGTGGCGATGAAGCCGGGGGCCACGCAGTTGACGGTCACGCCGCGGCTGCCCAGTTCACGCGCCAGGGCGCGTGTCATGCCGGCGACACCGGCCTTGGCTGCAGCGTAGTTGGCCTGGCCCGGGTTGCCCGAGGCGCCCACCACCGAGGTGATGTTGACGATGCGGCCGTAGCGCTGCTTCATCATCGTGCGCATCACGGCGCGGCTCATGCGGAAGACGGCCTTGAGGTTGGTGTCGAGCACCGCGTCCCAGTCGTCGTCCTTCATGCGCATGGCCAGGGTGTCGCGCGTGATGCCGGCGTTGTTCACCAGCACGTGCAGGCCGCCCGCCTCCTTGGTGATCGAATCGACCACGGCCTCGGCCTGGGCGGCGTCGTTCACGTCGAGCTTGACGCCGCGGCAGCCGGCGAACTGGGACAGCGCCTGCGAGATGCGGGCGGCGCCGTCATCGGTGGTCGCGGTGCCCACGACCTTCAGGCCGCGGGCGGCGAGTTCGGCGGCGATGGCGGCGCCGATGCCGCGCGAGGCGCCGGTGACCAGGGCGACCTGGCCGGCAAACGGGAGGGAGCTCATTGCAGCAGGCCTTTCACTTCGCCGAGGGTGGCGGGGTCGTACAGGGCGGCGCCGGTGAGGGCCGCGTCGATGCGCTTGGCCATGCCGGCCAGCACCTTGCCGGGACCGCACTCGACCAGGGTGTCGATGCCGCGGGCCTGGATGGCGCGCACGCACTCGACCCAGCGCACCGGGCCGAAGGCCTGGCGGTACAGGGCGTCGCGGATGCGGTCGGCATCCGTCTCGACGGCTACGTCGATGTTGTTCACCACCGGGATCTGCGGGGCGGCCAGCGGGGTGGCGGCCAGCTTCTCGCGCAGGCGGTCGGCGGCCGGCTTCATCAGGCTGGAGTGGAACGGGGCCGAGACCGGCAGCGGCAGCGCGCGCTTGGCGCCATTGGCCTTGAGCACCTCGCAGGCCTTCTCGACGGCAGCCTTGCTGCCGGCGATCACGGTCTGCGCCGGGTCGTTGAAGTTGACGGCCTCGACCACCTCGCCGGAGCCGGCGGCGAACTGGGCCTGCGCCTCGCGGCAGCCCTCGATCACCTTGGCGGCTTCCATGCCGAGGATGGCGGCCATCGCGCCGGTACCCACGGGCACGGCTTCCTGCATGGCCTGGGCGCGAAAGCGCACCAGCGGAGCAGCCTGGGCCAGCGTCAGCACGCCGGAGGCGACCAGCGCGGAATACTCGCCCAGCGAGTGGCCCGCGACGGCGGCGGGCGTGGCGCCGCCCTCGGACTGCCAGGCACGCCAGGCGGCGACGCCGGCGACCAGCATCACGGGCTGGGTGTTGGTGGTCAGCGCCAGGGCCTCCTTGGGGCCTTCGTGAATCAGCTTGGCGACGTCTTCGCCCAGGGCCTCGGAGGCCTCGGCCAGCGTCTGCTGCACGGCGGGGTGGTCACCCCAGGCATCGAGCATGCCCACGGCCTGGGAGCCCTGGCCGGGGAAGACGAATGCGAACGGTTTCATTGTCATTGTTCCGTCGTGGTGGATGGAAAGGCTGGAAGGGCGGCCCCTCGGGGCCGCCGTTCAGAAGTCGAGGAGCACGGCGCCCCAGGTGAAGCCGCCGCCCACGCCCTCGAGCATGAGGGTGTCACCGCGCTTGACCTTGCCTTCGCGGACCGCGGCGTCCAGCGCCAGCGGGATCGAGGCCGCCGAGGTGTTGCCATGCTGGTCCACGGTGACGACCAGCTTGTCCAGCGGCATCTTCAGCTTCTTGGCGGTGCCCTGCATGATGCGGATGTTGGCCTGGTGCGGGATCAGCCAGTCGATGTCGCTGTCCTGCCGGCCGGCCTTGGCCAGCGTGGCACGGGCCGCGTCCTCGAGCACGCCCACCGCCAGCTTGAAGACGGCCTGGCCGTCCATCTGCAGCAGCGGGTTGCCCTTGACCTGGCCGCCCGAGACGGTGCCCGGCACGCACAGGATGTCCACGTGCTTGCCATCGGCATGCAGGTCGGTGGCCAGGATGCCCGGGGTGTCCGAGGCCTCCAGCACCACGGCGCCAGCGCCGTCGCCGAACAGCACGCAGGTGGTGCGGTCGTTGAAGTCCAGGATGCGCGAGAACACCTCGGCGCCGATCACCAGCGCCTTGCTGGCGGCGCCGGTCTTGATCATGGAGTCGGCAACGGTCAGCGCGTAGACGAAGCCGCTGCACACGGCCTGCACGTCGAACGCCGGGCAGCCGGCGATGCCCAGCTTGTGCTGGAGGATGCAGGCAGCCGAGGGGAACACCATGTCCGGCGTGGACGTGGCAACGATGATCAGGTCGATGTCGGAGGGGGCGGCGCCGGCGGACTGCAGGGCGCGACGCGCGGCCTCGGCCCCCAGGTCGCTGGTGGTCATCTCGGGCGCGGCGAAGTGGCGCGCGCGGATGCCGGTGCGCTCGACGATCCAGTCGTCCGAAGTCTCGATGCCGCGCTGGGCCAGTTCGGCGGCCAGGTCGGCATTGGTCACGCGGCGCGGGGGCAGGAAGCTGCCGGTGCCGGCGATGCGGGAATAGCGTGTCATGTCTCTCCGTCAGGAGGCCGACGGGGCCTCGGCGCTTTGCGCGCTGGCTTCGCCCACCAGCAGCGGGCGGGCGTGCGCGATGCGGGCCTGGACCCGCTCCAGCAGTTGGTTTCGGGCCGCATCATACGCGCGGTTGAGGGCCTGGCTGAACGCGAAATCGTCCGCCGATCCGTGGCTCTTGAAGACGAGGCCACGCAGTCCCAGGAGGGCCGCGCCGTTGTAGCGGCGGTGGTCGACACGGTGCTTGAAGGCCTTGAGCACCGGCATCGCCACCAGGGCGGCGAGCTTGGTGAGGGCATTGCGCGAGAACTCCTCGCGCAGGAACCCGGCCACCATGGCCGCCAGGCCCTCGCTGGTCTTGAGGGCGACGTTTCCCACGAAGCCGTCGCACACGACGATGTCGGTCGTGCCCTTGAAGATGTCGTTGCCTTCCACGTTGCCGCGGAAGTTCAGGTCGCCGGACTGGCCCGCCGCGCGCAGCAGCTCGCCGGCGCGCTTGATCACCTCGCTGCCCTTGATCTCCTCCTCGCCGATGTTGAGCAGGCCCACGCTGGGTGCGTCATCGTTGTTGAGGGCGGACACCAGGGCCGAGCCCATCACCGCGAACTGCAGCAGGTGCTGCTCGGTGCAGTCGACATTGGCGCCCAGGTCGAGGACGGTGGTGGCGCCGCCCTTGGCATTGGGCATGGGGTAGGCGATGGCCGGGCGGTCGATGCCATCCACGGTCTTGAGCAGGTAGCGCGCCAGCGCCATCAGCGCGCCGGTGTTGCCGGCCGAGACGGCGGCATGCGCCGCCCCCTGCTTGACCTGCTGGATGGCCACGCGCATGGACGAATCCTTCTTGCGGCGCAGGGCCACCTCGACCGCGTCGTCCATGGCCACCACCTCGGAGGCGGGCACGATGCGCGCGCGTTCATGCACGAAGCCTTTCAGGGCCTCGGGCTGGCCGACCAGCAGGAGCTGGACGTCGGGGTGCTGGTCGAGGAATCGGCGGCAGGCGGGAAGCGTGATGCGGGGGCCGTGGTCACCCCCCATGCAATCGACAGCCAGAATCGTCATGGGATCAACTCCAGAGCGTCCGCCGGCCTCGGCGTGAGGCCGCGGACGCACCGGCAAAACAAAGGGCCCGACATGCCGCGCGAGCGGCACCGGGCCCTTCGGGATTCAGGAAGAAGCTCAGGCTTCGTTCTTGGTCTTGAGGACCTGGCGACCACGGTAGAAGCCGTTCGGGCTGATGTGGTGACGCAGGTGGGTTTCGCCCGTGGTGGGCTCGACGGCGATGCCCGGCACATTCAGGGCGTTGTGCGAGCGGTGCATGCCCCGCTTGGAGGGCGACTTCTTGTTCTGCTGAACGGCCATGACGGGCTCCTGGAAAAATACGCGCTGCCCCGGGGGCAGAAACGTGAATAGGGTGGGTGAAAAAGCAACGCCCCCGGCTCAACTTCACCAGGTCAGTCGCACAAAAGCCCACGATTATAGCCCAAGTCCCGCCGGCCGGCCAGTCACGACTTGCCGGGCTTGAGCTTGCTCAGCACGGCGAAGGGGTTGGCACGCGGACTTTCGTGTTCGAAATCCGCATCTTCGGCGCTGAACCTGACCGGCTCCGGGCACACCGCGTGGTGGGGGACCAGGGGCATCTCCATGAGCAGTTCGTCCTCGACCAGCTCCAGCAGGTCGAAGCTGCGGGCGAGGACCAGGAGGTCCTCCTCGCTCTCGTCGTCCTCGGCGAGGGCGGTGGCCTCGTCGGCGACGAAGCGGAAGGAGCGGTCGACCGAGACGGCCACGTCCACCGGCGCCAGGCAGCGCTGGCAGGCCAGGGGCAGCGTGGCGCTGGCCTGCAGGTGCAGCCAGACCTCGGGCTTGACGCCGCGCGGGTTGCGCAGCTCGCCACGGGCGGACCAGTGCAGGGGCAGCTCGGCGCCGCGCCCCTCGGTCTCGGCCAGCAGGCGCTCGTGCGCGCCGAGGGTGCTGGCGCCGCTCAATTGGGCGCCCTCCTCGGCGAAAGCCTTGATGTCGAGGCGCTGGGCAGTGAACTCCTTGGGCATCCGGGCAGTGTAAGAGAATCGCCGCATGCCCGAGACCCCTGACCTGACCCCGAGCCGCGAAGTCGTGCTCGGGTCGACGTCGCGCTACCGGCGCGAACTGCTGTCGCGCCTGAACATTCCCTTCGGCGTCGCCTCGCCCGAGGTCGACGAGACGCCCCTGCCCGGCGAACCGCCCGAGACACTGGCACGCCGCCTGGCCCTGGCCAAGGCCCGCGCCGTGGCGGCAAAGTTCCCGGACGCCGCGGTGATCGGCTCCGACCAGGTGGCCGACCTCGACGGTGAGCCCCTCGGCAAGCCCGGCACCCACGAACGCGCCGTGCACCAGCTGCAACGCATGCGCGGTCGCACCGTCGTCTTCCAGACCGCGCTGGCCGTGGTGTGCCAGGCGACCGGCTTCGAGCAGGTGGACCTGGCGGCCGTGAAGGTGCGTTTCCGCGACCTGGGCGACGCCGAGATCGAGAACTACCTGCGCGCCGAGCAGCCCTACGACTGCGCCGGTAGCGCCAAGAGCGAGGGCCTGGGCATCGCCCTGCTCGAATCCATCAACAACGACGACCCCACGGCACTGGTGGGCCTGCCGCTGATTCGCACCTGCCGCATGCTGCGCGCTGCGGGCGTGAGGCTGCTCGGATGACGCGCGCACGCCTGTTCCTCGTGCCGGCGCCGCTGGACTTCGGCTGCGACAGCCAGGCGCCGATCGGCGACGTGCTGCCGCAGGCCACGCTGTCGGCCGCCGCCGCCCTCACCCACTGGATCTGCGAGAACGCCAAGACCGCACGCGCCTGCCTCAAGCGCATCGGCGAGCTGCATCCGCTGGCCGCGCCCCTGCAGCAGCAGCAGATCGTGGAGATGCCGCGCGAGCTGCACAAGAAGGGGGACACCGGCGCAGGCTTCGACGCCCGCCCGCTGCTGCAGCCCGCGCTGGCCGGCCACGACATGGGCCTGATCAGCGAAGCCGGCATGCCGGCGGTGGCCGACCCGGGGGCCTCGGTGGTGCGCGCCGCCCACGACCTCGGGCTGGAGGTGATCCCGCTGGTGGGCCCCTCCTCCCTGCTGCTGTCGCTGGCCGCCAGCGGCCTGAACGGGCAGAACTTCGCCTTCGTCGGCTACCTGCCGCAGGACGCGGCGCAGCGCACGCAGCGCATTCGCGAGCTGGAGGCGCTGGCGATGAAGACGGGCCAGTCGCAGCTGTTCATCGAGACGCCCTATCGCAACGCGGCGCTGTTCGGGGCGCTGCTGCAGGCCCTCAGGCCGGAGACGCGCCTGGCAGTGAGCACCGGCCTCACGCTGCCCACCGCCCGCACCCGCAGCCTGCCGGTGCGTGGGTGGAAGCAGGCCGGGCAGGAAGGCGTGGGCGACGGCCCCGCGGTGTTCGCGATCGGCCGCTGAGGCCCCGCCTCAGCGAAGCTGCGCGCCCTCCCGCAAGGCCTGGATGGCGCCCTGCCCCATCGCGGCGCCGAACTTCTTGGCCAGGCGCTCGGCGACGTTGTCGCGGCGGGTGTAGTCCACCAGGTCCTCGGCCTTGATCACCTCGCGGGCGACGAAGTCGAGGTTGCCCAGGCGGTCGGCCAGGCCCAGCTCGATGGCCTGCTGGCCGGTCCAGGCCAGGCCGCTGAAAAGCTCCGGTGTCTCCTTCAGGCGATCGCCGCGGCCATGCTTGACCACGTCGATGAACTGCTGGTGCACCTGGTCCAGCATGCCTTGCGCGAACAGCCGATGCTGCTGCGTCTGCGGGCTGAAGGGGTCGAGGAAGCCCTTGTTGGCGCCGGCCGTCATGAGGCGGCGCTCGATGCCGAGCTTGTCCATCAGGCCGACGAAGCCGAATCCATCCATCAGCACGCCGATGCTGCCGACGAGGCTGGCCTTGTCCACGAAGATCTGGTCGGTCGCCGCGGCGATGTAGTAGGCGGCCGAGGCGCAGGTTTCCTCGACCACCGCATAGACCGGCTTGCGGTGCTTGGCGCGCAGGCGGCGGATCTCGTCGTTGATGATGCCGGCCTGCACCGGGCTGCCGCCGGGGGAGTCGATCAGCAGCACCACGCCCTGGGCGCCGATATCCTCGAAGGCGGCGCGCAGCGAGGACACCACGGATTCGGCGCTGGCGTCCGAGCCCGAGGCGATCTCGCCGCGGATCTCCACCACCGCGGTATGCGGCATTGCCTTCTCGGCGGCGCTGGGGCCGCCGCGGTACAGGGCCACCCACGCGATCACCACGAAGAAGGCCAGCCAGGCCAGGCGCACGAAGGTCCGCCAGCGGCGGGCCTGGCGCTGCTCGTGCAGCGTGGCGAACATCAGGCGCTCGAGTGTGTCGCGCTCCCAGCCACTGGCGGGCGAGTTGGTTTCGGGCGCAGGGCTGCGCGAAGGCGGAGCCGCCTCGTCGGGCGGCAGGGGGTCGTTCATACGTCGAAAGTGACCGGTTGCAGGTTCCAGGCAGTATGCCAGCGCACCACGCCATCCTGCTCGCTCAGCGCGATCTTCACCAGGCCGCCGCGGCAGGGCCCGCCGCCGCACTGCCCGCTGTCGGGCCGGTACGCCGCCCCGTGCGTGGCGCACAGGAGCCAGTCCCCGGTGTCGTCGAAGAAGCGATCGGGCTGGTAGTCCATCTCCATCGCCACATGCGTGCACCGATTGAGGTAGGCATGGACCTGGCCGCGGTAGCGGATCGCGAAGGCGCGGCAGGTCTGGCCGGCAAAGACCACGTCGAAGGGCACCGCCAGGCCGCTGTCCACCAGGTCACCGGAATTGCACAGGGCGATGGCGACGCTGTCCATGGCGCCTCAGGCGTTGTCCTCGAGCCACTGGTGCAGGTCGCGCACCGAGTGGGCGATGTGCAGAGGCCCCAGCTCGTGGAAGGCGTCCGGCTCGTGCGCGCCGTAGCTCACGCCGACGCTGGCGCAACCGGCGTTGCGCGCCATCTGCAGGTCGTGGGTGGTGTCGCCGATCATGAGGGTGCGCTCCGGGTCCACGCCGAACTCGCGCATCAACTCGTGCAGCATCCGCGGATGCGGCTTGCCCGCGGTCTCGTCCGCGGTGCGGCTGCCGTCGAACATGCCCTGGAGCTCCACGGTCCGCAACACCTCGTTGAGCCCCTGGCGCGACTTGCCGGTGGCCACCGCCAGCCAGTGGTGGCGCTCGCGCAGCTGCGACAGCAGCGGCAGCACGCCCTCGAACAGGCTCAGGTCGTCCTGGTGGACTCCGTAGTGATGGCGGTAGCGGGCCGACAGCTCGGGGTATTTCTCGGGCGGCACGTCGGGCGCCGCATGGGCCAGGGCCTGGGTCAGCGCCATGCCGATCACGTAGGCCGCGGCCTGGTCGGAAGGCTTCCGGCCCCCGACGTCGACCACCGCGCGCTGGATGCAGCGCACGATGATGGCCGTGGAATCGAACAGCGTGCCGTCCCAGTCGAAGGCGATGAGGTCAAACCGGCGCGGACGCGTCATGGGGTGCGAAGCTGTGGAGGTCGGGGGGCAGCGGCGCGAGCAGTTCGATGCGCTCGCCCGAGGCGGGATGGTTGAACTGTAAACGCCAGGCGTGGAGGAACATCCGCTTCAGGCCCTGCTTCTGAAGGGACTTGTTCAACTCGAAGTCCCCGTACTTGTCGTCCCCCGCGATCGGGTGGCCCTGCGAGGCCAGGTGGACGCGGATCTGGTGGGTGCGGCCGGTCTTGATGGTCACCTCCAGCAGCGAGAAGCCCGGCAGGCGCCGCGCCACCTTCACCAGGGTGATGGAACGCATGCCGTCCGGGTCGTCCTTGGCGACCACCTTGACGCGGCGCTCGCCGTCGGCCTGCAGGTACTTGTGCAGGGGCACGTCGATCACCTTCTTGCTCGCGGGCCAGTCGCCCACGGCCAGGGCCAGGTAGGTCTTGCCGGTCTCGCGCTCGCGGAACTGGTCCTGGAGCTTCGTCAGGGCCGAGCGGCGCTTGGCCACCAGCAGGATGCCCGAGGTCTCGCGGTCCAGGCGGTGCACCAGCTCCAGGAATTTCGCGCCCGGGCGGGCCTGGCGCAGTTGCTCGATGACGCCGAAGCTCACCCCGCTGCCGCCATGCACCGCCACGCCGGCGGGCTTGTCGATGGCGAGCAGATGGTCGTCCTCGAACAGCACCGGGAAGTCGCGCGCGGGCACCGGCTTGTCCTTTTTCAGTACAGCCTGCTGCGACACGCGCACCGGCGGCACGCGCACGACATCGCCGGCCTCGACGCGGGTGTCCGCCGCGGCGCGGCCCTTGTTCACCCGCACCTCGCCGGAGCGGATGATGCGGTAGACGTGGGTCTTGGGGACGCCCTTGAGGTGGCGGATCAGGAAGTTGTCCAGACGCTGGCCGGCCGATTCGTCGTCGACGATGACGCTGCGAACCTGGGCCGTCGGCGCGGGGTTTTCGGCCCCTATAATGTGTTTCACTAGCGCGATGCCGTAAGTGGTTGATTTTTCTTGGAAGTTTAGTCCACCCACCACTTCGGCCCGCTGGCAGGTCGATGCCACTGGCGTTTGACGGGCGGGAGAATCCCAGGCCAGAGCCTGCGATGGCCCCCCGCAGCACCGGAAGCGGCAAGACTTCGAAGCACCGATACGGAATACCCAAGGCCGCCAGCCTCCTGGCTTGCGGCCGGATTGAAACGAGAACACCTGTGTTGATGGCGATCTTGCGGATCCTGTGGCTGGCGCTGTGGCGCCCGGCCGCCGGCGTGCCGCCCGCCGTCGCCCGCGCCACCCGCGCGGGACCTGCCCGGGCCCGCGCCCTGGCGTACCAGGGGCGCCAATGCGGCCGCCACCCTCTCGTGCCCATCCACGCGCCCTGGACCCGCCCGCCGAGATAGTTCTCCCGGCCCGCGCACGTCCCTCCGGCAATTCCTTCTCGCTTCGAAGCCTCGCCAGGCATCGTGGACCCCCATGGGGTCGCATGGATGTTTGACATACAAAAGGTGACGCGATGAAGCGTATGCTGATCAACGCCACGCAGGCAGAAGAACGCCGCTTGGCCATCGTCGACGGGCAGAAGCTCCTCGACTACGAAATCGAGATCGAAGGGCGCGAGCAGCGCAAGGGCAACATCTACAAGGCCGTCGTCACGCGCGTCGAGCCCTCGCTGGAGGCCTGCTTCGTCGACTACGGCGAAGACCGCCACGGCTTCCTGCCGTTCAAGGAAATCTCCCGCCAGTACTTCGCCCCCGGCGTCTCCGTCTCCCAGGCCAAGATCAACGACGTGATCAAGGAAGGCCAGGAACTGCTGGTCCAGGTCGAGAAGGAAGAACGTGGCAACAAGGGCGCCGCCCTGACCACCTTCATCTCCCTGGCCGGCCGCTACGTGGTGCTGATGCCGAACAACCCGCGTGGCGGTGGCGTGAGCCGCCGCATCGAGGGTGATGACCGCGCCGAGCTCAAGGAGGCGATGGACCAGCTGGAGTACCCCAACGGCATGTCCATCATCGCGCGCACCGCCGGCATCGGCCGCAGCGCGCCCGAGCTGCAGTGGGACCTCAACTACCTGCTGAAGCTGTGGACCGCCATCGACGGCGCCGCCAAGGGCGGCAAGGGCGCCTTCCTGATCTACCAGGAGTCCTCGCTGGTCATTCGCGCCATCCGCGACTACTTCAACGGCGACATCGGCGACATCCTGATCGACACCGACGACATCTACGAGCAGGCGCAGCAGTTCATGTCGCACGTGATGCCGGAGCATGCGGGCAAGGTCAAGCGCTATCGCGATGACGCCCCGCTGTTCTCGCGCTTCCAGATCGAGCACCAGATCGAGTCGGCCTACGCCCGCGAGGTCAAGCTGCCCTCGGGCGGCGTGATCGTGATCGACCACACCGAAGCCCTGGTCTCGGTGGACGTGAACTCGGCCCGCGCCATCAAGGGCGGCGACATCGAGGAAACCGCCACCCGCACCAACCTGGAGGCCGCCGACGAGGTGGCCCGCCAGATGCGCCTGCGTGACCTGGGCGGCCTGATCGTCATCGACTTCATCGATATGGAGGAGTCGAAGAACCGCCGCGAGGTGGAGAACCGCCTGCGCGACGCCCTGCGCCAGGACCGCGCCCGCGTTCAGTTCGGCACCATCAGCAAGTTCGGCCTGATGGAAATGAGCCGCCAGCGCCTGCGCCCGGCCCTGTCGGAAGGCGCGTCGATCCCCTGCCCGCGCTGCGGCGGCCACGGCCACATCCGTGACACCGAGAGCTCGGCGCTGCAGATCCTGCGCATCATCCAGGAAGAGTCCATGAAGGACAGCACCGCCGCCGTGCACGTGCAGGTGCCGGTGGAAGTCGCCTCCTTCCTGCTCAATGAGAAGCGCACCGAGATCGCCAAGATCGAGCTGAAGCAACGCATCAGCGTGATCATGATCCCGAACAAGTCGCTGGACACGCCGCACTACAAGCTCGAGCGCCTGAAGCACGACGACCCGCGCCTGGACAGCCTGGCGGCCAGCTACAAGATGGCCGTGGAGGTCGAGGACCCGACGACGGTGACCCGCCGGTCGCAGGAGCGCACCAACAAGCAGGAGCCGGTGATCAAGGGCGTGCTGCCCGACGCGCCCGCCCCGGTGGTGCCGCCCAAGCCGGAGCCCGTGGCCAAGGCCCCGGCGCCGGCCCCCGCACCGGCCCCGGCGGTGCCTGCCGAGACCGGCTTCCTGGCCTGGCTGAAAGGCCTGTTCGGCGTGGCGCCTGCCGCCGCGCCCGCGCCGGCGCCGGCCGAGCCCGCCAAGGCGGCCCAGGAGGACAAGCGCGAGGGCCGCGGTGACCGCGGCGATGGCCGTGGACGTGGCCGCGGCCGAGGTGGCCGCGGTGGCGAAGGCCGTGGCGGTGAAGGCCGTGGCCGCGACGGCGACCAGCGCCGCGAAGGCGCGCCCGCAGCCGAAGGGGCCGAGGGCACGCAGCAGCCGGCGCGTGAAGGCCGCGGTGACCGCGGTGAGCGTGGCCGCGGCCGTGGCGAACGCGGCGAAGGCCGCGGTCGTGAGGGTGGCGAGGCCCGCGAAGGCCGGGAGCCGCGTGAGTCCCGCGAAGGTCGCGAAGCCCGCGAACCGCGCGAGGGCCGCGAACCCCGGGAAGCCCGCGAGCCGCGTGAACAGCGTGAGCCGCGCGAAGGCCGTGAGCCGCGCGAGGCCCGTGAGCCGCGCGAGGCCCGTGAGCCCCGCCAGCCACGTGAAGCCCGCGAGCCGCGCGAGGCCCGTCCGCCGCGCGACGGCGTGCCGGCCGACGCCGCAGCCCTGACCGAGGGCACGCCGGTGGCCGAGACCGCGTCCGACGCCAACGCCCCCGAGGCCCGCGCACCGCGCGGCGAGCGCGGTGAAGGCCGCCGCGAGCGTGGCGAGGGCCGTCGTGAGCGCGGCGAGCGCCGCGAGCGCCCGGCACGTGACGATGCCCCCGCTGCAGAAGGCGAGCTGCCCCAGGCTGACGCCATGGCGCCGGTGGACGCCGCTGCGACCCCGTCCGACGAGGCCGTGACCGCCCGCCCCGAGGCCGAAGGCGCCGAGGGCGGCGAAGGCCGCCGCCGTTCGCGTGACCGCTACGGCCGTGACCGCCGCGAGCGCGGCGAGCGTGCCCCGCGCGACGAGTCGGCCGCCCCGGCGCCCGCGCAGGCGGACGCCGCCGAGGGCGACGGCGACGAACCGCGCCGCCCGCGCTACCCGACCGGCTTCGTCGCCGAGGAAGAGGCGGCCCCGGCAGCCGCCGCTGCGGCGCCCGTCGCGCCTGTCGAAGCCGCCGCGCCGGCGCCCGCACCCGCACCCGTTGCAGCCCCCGCCCCTGTGGCTGCCCCTGTGGCCGCCGCCGCAGCAGCGCCGTCCACCGGCGGCCTGCCGCGCGTGAGCCGCTTCGAGCTGCCGGTCAGCGAGCTGGTCCAGGTGGCGGAGCAGTCCGGCCTGCAGTGGGTCAACTCCGACGCCGGGAAGGTCGCCGCCGTCCAGGCCGCCATCGCCGCCGAGCCCAAGCCGGTACACGTGCCGCGCGAGCGCCCGCCCGTCGTCGTGGTCGATGAGGGCCCGCTGGTCCTGGTGGAAACCCGCCGCGACCTCACCCAGGTGAAGCTGCCCTTCGAAGCCGCGAACGGCTGACCCCCCCTGAGGATGGAAAAAAGCCCGGCGCTGCCGGGCTTTTTTCTTGCTCGCTCAGGTCGACAGCCTCACTCGGTGGCGGCCCGCTTCCACGCCTGCGCCGCGGTCACGCCGTCGCCGCGGTCCTCGGCGAGCAGGGCCAGGGCACGCCAGGCACTGCGATGCAGCTCGGCGTCTTGCAGGCCGAGGGCCGCCTGCGTGAGCAGCTGCTGCGCCTTGCCCCAGAGCTGTCGCTTCATGCAGGCCATGCCCGCCAGGTACTGCAGGGTGGCATCGCGCGGGTTGGCGCGCTGCGCCGCTTCGAAGCGGGCGAGCCAGGCGCCGTCGATGGAGTCGAGGCCAGCCTCCAGGGCGCGCACCAGGCGCACCTTGAGCGGTTCGGACAGGTGTTCCTGCTGCTCCCACACCGGCAGCAGCCAGTCGCGCGCGAGCTGCGCGTCCCCCTGGAGCGAGGCCATGCGCAGGGCCGCGTGGATGGCGAGCTCGGGCATCTGCCGCTCGGCCGGCTCCAGCGACTCCCAGGCGCGCTGGAGCTGCGCCACGTCATGCGCGTCGTTCAGCAGGTCGGTCGCCAGGCCGCGCACGATGCTCTGGGCTGCAGCCGGCGAGAAGGCGTGGTGCTTGGCGAGCAGGCGCGCGGTCTCGAGCGCGTCCGAGGACTGGCGCTCGAGGCGGGCGGCCTTGAGTTTCATGCGCAGGGCCAGCGTACGCCGGGCAGCGCCCTGCGGCAGTTCGGCGAGCCAGGCGCTGGCGGCCTGCGGCTCCCGGTCGTCGAGGGCCCAGCGGGCAGCCCGCATGAGGGCGCCCTCGCGCATGGCCAGGGCCTCGCGCGAGTTCGAGGGCGCGAGCGCCAGTTGCAGGTGCTGCTCGCGCGCCGCGCGGTCCTGAAGGGCCTGAGCGCTCTCGGCGACCAGCAGGTGCGCCATCGCGCGAAGCGGCTCGGCATGCGGCAACCGCACGCCGGAGGCCGCCAGTGACTGCTCCTGGGCCAGGGCGGCCTCGGCCAGCCTGCGGGCCCGCAGGAAGCGGCCGGCGAGCAGGTGGGCGGTGGAATCGACCACCAGGCCATGCAGGTCGCGCTCCTTGCGCTGGTTGCGCCAGCGCAGCGCCTGGCGCGGGAGGTCGAACAGCGCGGCCAGCGCCCGCAGCGCCGCGTGCAGGAACACGAAGGCCGCGACCAGCAGCAGCAGCACGAGGTTGAGGGAAAGGTCGATCCGGTAGGGCGGCCAGAACAGGGTCACCGTGCCCTGGTTGTTGCCGGCGAACAGGGCAATGGCCACGGCGACGCCGAACAGGGCCAGGAACCAAAGGGCTGCGCGCATGGGCGTCGTGCCTCGGGTCAGCGTCCGCCGGCCGTGGCTTCCAGCAGGGCCAGGGTCTCGTCGATGCGGGGAAGGTCCACGGAGCGCAGCTGCGCCTGCAGCTGCTGCAGCACGGCGGCGGCGGCCTGGGTGCGGCGGGCGGAGGGGTCGAAGTAGCGTGCCAGCGCCGCCGCCGCGGTGGCGAGGTCGGCGCGGGCCAGGTCGGTCTGGCGGGCCATCAGGGACAGGCGCGCGTTGAGCAGCTTGAGCTTGAGGTTCTCGCGCAGGAAGAAGGACTCCTCGGGCGAGACCAGCATGGCCTCGGGCTGGTCGATGCGGCTGACACGCACCAGGCCGCGGGCCTCCTCCCACACCGTGCCCAGCGCACGCTCCCACCAGGTTCGCGGAGCGGCGGGCGCGCCCTCGCGGCGCGCCTGGGCCGCCGCAGCGCCCGGGCCGACGGCATTGGCCACGGGCAGGTCGTCGAGGCTGCGGGCGAGTTCGTCGATGCGTATCAGGAGGGCCGGCACGTCGGCGACCGCGGCGGCCTTGATCCGGTCCATGTCGCGGGCGATGGCGGCGCGCACGCGCGCCAGCCGGGGCTGGCTCACGCGGGCCAGGCGCTGGTCGGCGGCGCGCAGGGCGGCGAGCAGCGGCTCGGGACTGAGCGTGAGCTGGGCCTGCTGCTGCGCGAGGCGAAGGCCGGCCTCGATGTCCACCACCAGGTTCTCGTCGCGGGAGCGGCTGAGGCTCTGCATCAGATCCTCGAGCTGGGCGCGCTGGAGCGAGACCTCACTGAGCTTGGTGTCGGCAACCGCCTGGCGAGCGGCGAGTTCGCGCACCTGCTCCTGGGCCTGGCGTGCCAGCGTGCGCGCCTCGATGGAGGTGGCGCCGGAATCCGCGCTCTGGCGGGCAAGTTGCTCCTGGATGCTCCCCAGCCGCTGCCACAGCAGCCCGGCGGCCGCGAGGGCCGCCACGACCAGGACCACCAGCGCGTAGAGCAGCGGACGGGGAACCGGCACCCCCTCGCGCGCGGCGGCAGGCTCCGGCACGGGCCGGGCGGCGACGTCGGCGGCGGGCGCGCCTTCGCTGGGGGTCGGGTCGGTCATGCGTTCGATTGTAGGAAGCCCGCCACCGACTCGACGACGGGCCGTGTCTGCGCCACCACACCGAAGCCTGCTTCCTGCGCCGCCTGCGCGATCCGCGGGTGCGTGCACAAGGCGCGGCCCGCGCCGAACGACTCACCGGGCAGCAGCTGGCGCAGGTTGCCCACCGCCTCCGAGCTGCTGAAAAGCCACCAGCCGGCGCCCCGGACGGCCTCCCGCGCCAGCGCGCGCTGCGCGTGGTCCCAGGCCGGCATCCGGCGCACATAGGCGACCACGGTATCGACCCGGGCGCCGGCATCGGCCAGTTGCCCGGCGAGCCACGGGCGTCCTGTGGCCTGCCCCTCGGCGTCGCCGCCACGCACGACCAGGGCGCGCGTGCCGCGGGTCGCCTGACCCCGCACCTGCTGCCACAGCGTTTCGGAATCGAACTGGGCGGCGTCGCCCGCGGGAGCGTCGACCTGGGCAGCCGGCACGCCCGCCGCCAGCAGGGCGGCGCGGGTCCCCGGGCCGGTGGCCCAGGCCCGCGTGCCCGCAGGCCAGGCGACCCGGTCGCCGAGCAGCCCCTGCACCGCATTGGCGCTGACGAACATGGCGATGGCGTATCCAGGCAGCGCCGCACGGGCGTCCGCCAGGGGCGCAGCATCCGGCGGCGGCGCGATCTCGATCAGGGGCAGGGCACGGGCCGGCAGCCCCTGAGCCTGCAGCGCCGCCACCCAGCGACCCGCGTCCTGCGCGGGCCGGGTGACCAGCACAGGGCCGGGCGTGGCGGGCCCGCTCACGACGCTCAGCGCGCGCCGCCGGCGCGCAGTTGCGCGGCGACCTGCTCGCCCAGGCGGGCGGCAGCCTCCAGGGTCGCGACGGACTCGCTCGCCTCCACGCGCACCAGCGCGGCACCGCCCTCGGGATCGCCCCAGGCGGCGCGCAAGTGCAGGGTGTCACCGCCGGTGAAGACCGCGTGCGCGGCCAGCGGCATCGAGCAGCTGCCGCCCATGGCGCGGCTGACGGCGCGCTCGGCCGACACGGCCAGCCACGTGGGCATGTGCGCCATCGGCGCGACGGCGCCGGCCACCTCGGGGCGGCTGGTGCGCGTCTCGATGCCCAGGGCGCCCTGGCCCGCGGCGGGCAGCATCTCGGACGGGTCGAAGACCTGGCGGATGCGGCTGGCCAGGCCCAGGCGCTTGAGGCCCGCGGCCGCCAGCACGATGGCTTCGTACTGCCCGTCGTCGAGCTTGCGCAGGCGGGTGTCGAGGTTGCCTCGCAGGGGCTCGATGCGCAGGTCCGGACGCAGGGCACGCAGCAGCACGACGCGGCGCAGGCTGGAGGTGCCGACCACGCTGCCCGGGGGCAGCTCGGACAGGCTCTGGAAACGGTTGGAGACCAGGGCATCGCGCGGGTCCTCCCGCTCCATCACGCAGGCGAGCGTGAAGCCCTCGGGCAGGTCCATCGGCACATCCTTCAGGGAGTGCACGGCCAGGTCGGCACGGCCCTCCTCGAGGGCCACCTCGAGCTCCTTGACGAACAGGCCCTTGCCCCCGACCTTGCTCAGGCTGCGATCCAGGATCTGGTCGCCCTTGGTGGTCATGCCCAGGAGGCCCACCTGGTGGCCGCGGGCCTGCAGCAGCGACTGCACATGTTCGGCTTGCCAGAGTGCCAGGCGGCTCTCACGGGTGGCGATGACCAGCTTGCTCAACGTCGTAACCTGTTCGGAACTGTTCGGGGATGGGGAGGTGAACGGGCGATGCTAGCATGGCGACTGCCAAAAAAATAAGCAGCCACTCCCGGAGGAATTCCATGCCTGCCAGCGCCCCGCCCTCGCCCGTCGCCTCGGCCAGCCGCCGCGCCCGCGACAACGAGAAACCCCTGGTCGAAGACATCCGCCTGCTCGGTCGAATCCTGGGCGACGTGATCCGCGAGCAGGAGGGCCTGGACGCCTTCGAGCTGGTCGAACGGATCCGGAAGCTGTCGGTCTCGTTCCGGCGCGACGCCGACCACGAAGCGGACAAGGCGCTGAAGACGCTGCTCAAGTCGCTCTCCGGCGAGCAGGCGGTGAGCGTGATCCGCGCCTTCACCTACTTCAGCCACCTGGCCAACCTGGCCGAGGACCGGCACCACATCCGCCGCCGCATCATCCACGAGCGCGCCGGCGACGCCCACGAGGGCAGCATCGACGTGGCGCTGGCCCGCCTGCGCTGGGCCGGCATCAGCCCGCGCACCATTGCCCAGACACTGGCCCACAGCTATGTCTCTCCGGTGCTCACGGCCCACCCCACCGAGGTCCAGCGAAAGAGCATCCTCGACGCGGAACGCGACATCGCGCACCTCCTGACCGCACGCGACGAGATCAAGGCACGCGCCCTGCCCAAGGACGCCCTGGCACCGCGTGAGCTGGCTGCCAACGAGGCGCAGATCCGCGCCCGGGTCATGCAGCTGTGGCAGACGCGCCTGCTGCGATTCACCAAGCTCACGGTGGCAGACGAGATCGAGAACGCGCTGTCCTACTACGAAGCCACGTTCCTGCGCGAGATCCCCAAGCTCTATGCCAGCCTCGAGCGCGAGCTGGGTCAGAACGAAGTGGCCAGCTTCCTTCGCATGGGCATGTGGATCGGCGGCGACCGCGACGGCAACCCCAACGTGAGCGCGCAGACCCTGGAGCTGGCGCTGCGCCGGCAGTCCGAGGTGGCCCTGCGCCACTACCTGACCGAGGTGCACTGGCTCGGCAGCGAGCTGTCGCAATCGGCCATGCTGGTCACGCCCACGCCGGCGATGCAGGCCCTCGCCGACAGCTCGCCGGACACCGACGAACACCGCAAGGACGAACCCTATCGGCGCGCCCTCGCGGCAATGTACGCGCGCCTGGCCGCCACCCTCAAGCAGTTCACCGGCGGCGACGCCGCGCGCCACGCGCTGGCCCCGCAGAACCCGTACCTGCGCGCCGAGGACTTCCTGGCCGATCTGCGCACCATCCGCGACTCTCTGCTGGCCGCCCACGGCGCGGCGCTGGTCGACCAGCGCCTGGCGCCCCTGATCCGCGCGGTGGAAGTCTTCGGGTTCCACCTGGCCACCATGGACCTGCGCCAGAGTTCAGACCAGCACGAGTCGGTGGTCGCCGAGCTGCTGGCCGCCGCCCGCGTCGAGCCCGCGTACGCCAAGCTGGAGGAACAGGCACGCCGCGCCTTGCTGGTCAAGTTGCTCTGCGATGCACGCCCGCTGCGTGTGGTGGGCGCCACCTACTCGCCCCACACCCAGGCCGAACTGGCCATCTTCCAGATGGCCCTGCAGATGCGCGGGCAGTACGGCCCGCAGGCGATCCGCCACTACATCATCAGCCACACCGAGACGGTGAGCGACCTGCTCGAAGTGCTGCTGCTGCAAAAGGAAGTGGGGCTGCTCACGGGCACGCTGGACGACAAGGCGTTGGCGCAACTGATCGTCGTGCCGCTCTTCGAGACCATCGAGGACTTGCGCAACGCCGCGCCGATCATGCGCGAGTTCTACGGCCTGCCCGGCATCGCCGCCATGGTGCGCCGCTCCGGCGGCGAGCAGGACATCATGCTGGGCTACAGCGACAGCAACAAGGACGGCGGCATCTTCACCAGCAACTGGGAGCTCTATCGCGCCGAGATCGCGCTGGTGCAGTTGTTCGACGAGCTCGCCAACAGCCATGACATCCAGCTTCGGATGTTCCATGGCCGCGGCGGCACGGTGGGCCGCGGGGGCGGCCCCAGCTACGAGGCCATCCTGGCCCAGCCCCCGGGCACGGTGCGCGGGCAGATCCGCCTGACCGAGCAGGGCGAGGTGATCGGCTCCAAGTACGCCAACCCCGAGATCGGCCGGCGCAACCTCGAGACCCTGGTGGCCGCCACCCTGGAGGCCACGCTGCTGCAGCCCACCAAGCCGGCGCCTCGCGCCTTCCTGGCGGCGGCGGAGTCCCTGTCGCAGGCCAGCATGCGCAGCTACCGCGAACTGGTCTACGAGACGCCCGGCTTCACCGATTTCTTCTTTGCCGGCACACCGATCCGCGAGATCGCCGAGTTGAACATCGGCTCGCGCCCGGCCTCGCGCAAGTCGAACCAGCGCATCGAGGACCTGCGGGCCATTCCGTGGGGCTTCAGCTGGGGCCAGTCCCGGCTGACGCTGCCGGGGTGGTATGGCTTCGGGTCGGCGGTGCACGCCTTCCTGCACGAGACCGAAGGCCAGACCCGGAAAGAGGGCCTCGCCCTGCTGCAGAAGATGTACAAGCAGTGGCCGTTCTTCCGCGCCCTGCTGTCGAACATGGACATGGTGCTCGCCAAGAGCGACCTGGCCCTGGGTTCACGCTATGCCGAACTGGTGGGCGATGCCCGCCTTCGCAAGCGGGTGTTTGCCACAATCGAAGCCGAGTGGCACCGCACGGCGGACGCCCTGGCCCAGATCACCGGGGAGAAGCAGCGGCTGGCGAACAACCCGGCGCTGCAACGCTCGATCCGCCACCGCTTTCCCTACATCGATCCCCTGCACCACCTGCAGGTGGAGCTGGTGCGCCGCTACCGCGAGGGCAAGGCGGATGCGCGGGTGCAGCGGGGCATCCACATCTCGATCAACGGGATCGCGGCGGGGCTGCGGAACACGGGTTGACTTCGTGTTCCCGCCAGCGGGCTGGTCACGCTCACTCGAGCATCACCAGGCCCGCATCGCCCTTGGGTGAGGAGGGGGGAGGTGCTACGACTCCTTGATCCAGCCGGGAAACGACGTCATCGCAACCGAACGGATCACCTGTCCCGCGGCAGCCGAGTCGACGCCCTCCGAACTGCCCTGGAACCGTCGCAGGACATTGCCCAGAACCTCCTCGAAGTCCTTGCGGTCCACGACCTCGTTCCCGTTGGACGCGAGAAGGGCTTCCAGGCGGTCGGCCAGGGCATTGATTTCGGGCTTCTTGAATCCGAAGCGCGCGCCCGACTCATACAGGACATGGCGCTCGGTCAGGGGCTTTCCCGGATTTCCCGTCCCACGTTCGTTCGTCAGCCGCAGATACGATGTCGGCGTCGCCTGGACGCCGGGCAGTTGGCCCGCGACTCCGAGTTGTGGATGCGGCTTGGCGGCCTTGACCGCCGCCTGCGGGGTGGAAACACCCTTCGCGTCCGACGAAGCATGGCCGGAACCGAAGTTTCTGAAGAACTGGGTGATGGACGACAGGGGCATGGCCGACACCTTCCGCGATGCGCGCGGTCAGCCCCTGAGTCGCAACCGGAACTGATGAGTTCCCCGTTCAGCGTGTCAGGGCGTCCCGTACCGCCGCCAACTGGCGCCTCGACACCGCCAGACGCTCCGGCACCCCATCGATCCGCACAGCCCAACCCTCCCCCTCCTCCGGATCGAGCTGCCGCTCCAGGGCGCGCAGGCAGCGCAGGGCAACCAGGGCATTGCGGTGGATGCGCAGGAACTGGCCGGGATAGCGCTCCTCGAGCTCGGTGAGTGCACCGTCGAGGATGTAGCTTCGGCCCGCCGTGCGTACGGTCACGTACTTCAGTTCGGCCTTGAAGTAGAGGATCTCGTGCAGCGGCAGCCGCACCACGTGCCCACGGTCCTGGATCACCACGTGGTCGAACGGAGTCTCCACCGGCGCCACCCGGGCGGACTGCGCCACGCGCTCCACTTTCTGCAGCGCCTGCTGCAGTCGCTCCAGGCGCACGGGCTTGGTGAGGTAGTCCACCGCGTCGACCTCGAAGGCCTCCACCGCATGGTCCGCATGCGCGGACACGAACACCACCGGCGGCGGCTCCGGCATGCCTCGCAGCGCCTGGGCCAGGGCCACGCCGTCGGCGCCGGGCATGCGCACGTCCAGCAGCAGCAGGTCGAAACGCTGGCGGCGCAGCATTTCCATGGCCTGGGTGGCGTTGCCGGCCTCGCCGGCCACCGCGGCTGCCGGGGTGCGGCAGTCCTCCAGGAGCGTGCGCAGGCGCGCGCGCGCCAGCGTTTCATCATCCACCACAAGTACTTGCATAGCGGTCTTCATGCCGGTATCTCCATCCTCACCTGATAAGAGCCTTCCCTTCGCGTGACCCGGAACTGGGCACGCACGTCATGCAGCAGCGCCAGGCGTCGCCGCACGTTCTCTTGTGCCAACCCGTTTCCCTGCGGGCCGGGACCCGCGGGCACGGTGTTGGCCACCTCGATCACCACCGAGTCGCCCCGGCGCTCGGTCCGCACCCGCACCTGGGCGCCGCAGTCGCTGGGCTCGACGCCGTGCTTGACGGCGTTTTCCACCAGCGGCTGCAGCAGCAGGTGCGGCACCCGGGCGTCGCCCGCCCGCGGGTCCAGCACCCACTCGACCCGCAGACGCTCGCCGAAGCGGACCTCCTCGATCGCCAGGTAGCGCCGCGCCAGCGCGACCTCCTCGGACAGGGTGACGGACTCGCCGAGATCGGCCAGCGCCTGACGGAACAGGTCCGCCAGGTCCTCCAGCACCGCCTCGGCGCGCGCGGGGTCCTGGCGGACCAGGGCGACGGCAGTGTTCAAGGTGTTGAACAGGAAATGTGGCCGGATGCGGGCCTGCAGTTCCGCGAGCCGGGCCGCGGTGTCAGCCGGCGTACGGCCTCGGGCCCGCCACTCCAGGGCAGCGACCAGCAGCGCCGACAGCAAGGCCCCCGCGCAGGCCGTGGACAGCCAGGGCGCCGGCCCCCCCGGGTCGGCCAGCGCCAGCATCGCGCCGCCCCACAGGCCGGCCAGCGCCCCGAGGCCGACGCCGCAGGCGTGCTGCGCCGGGGCCGGCAGGCGGGCCAGCACCCGCTTGAGGCTGCAGGCCGCGAGCAGCCACACGAGAGTGGCCGGCAGCGCGCTGCCGCTGGCCAGGGCCAGCCGCGAGACCCAGTCGAACGGTCCCTGCGCGCCGAACATGACGGCGACGCCCACCGCCGCCTCGACGAACAGGACGGCACGCAGCACCACGCCGACATGGCAGGCATCGAAGACCAGCACGCGGCCACGGCGGGCCGGCGGATCGTTGAAGGTCGATAAAATTTGGGGTTCCTCCATCGGCATCGCTTGGTGCCGCATCGCCCGCGTTTATGTCCCACAACCAACTCGATCACAAGTCCCAGGCCTGGTCCGCGCTGTTCTCCGAACCCATGAGCGACCTCGTCAAGCGCTACACGTCCAGCGTGTTCTTCGACAAGCGCCTGTGGAAAGCCGACATCCAGGGCTCGCTGGCCCACGCCGGCATGCTCGCCGCCCAGGGGATCATCAGCGCCGACGACCATGCCGCCATCGAGCGCGGGATGGCCCAGATCTCGCAGGAGATCGCCGCCGGCCAGTTCGAGTGGAAACTCGACCTCGAGGACGTCCACCTGAACATCGAGGCGCGCCTGACGGCCCTGGTCGGCGACGCCGGCAAGCGCCTGCACACCGGCCGCAGCCGCAACGACCAGGTGGCCACCGACGTGCGCCTGTGGCTGCGCGAGGAGATCGACCTGATCTCCGGCCTGCTGACCGAACTGCAGAAGGCCCTGCTGGGCCTGGCCGAGCAGCATGTGGAGGTGATCCTTCCCGGCTTCACCCACCTGCAGGTGGCCCAGCCGGTGAGCTTCGGCCACCACATGCTGGCGTACGTGGAGATGTTCGCCCGGGACGCCGAGCGCATGGCCGACGTGCGCAAGCGGGTGAACCGCCTGCCCCTGGGCTCCGCCGCCCTGGCCGGCACCAGCTACCCGCTGGACCGCGAACTCGTGGCCCGCACCCTGGGCATGGAGGGCGTGTGCCAGAACTCGCTGGACGCGGTGAGCGACCGCGACTTCGCCATCGAGTTCACCGCCGCGGCCTCGCTGGCCATGGTGCACATCTCGCGCTTCTCCGAAGAGCTGATCATCTGGATGTCGCAGAACTTCGGCTTCATCAAGCTGGCCGACCGCTTCACCACCGGCTCGTCGATCATGCCGCAGAAGAAGAACCCGGACGTGCCTGAGCTCGCCCGCGGCAAGACCGGCCGCGTCGTCGGCCACCTGATGGGCCTGATCACCCTGATGAAGGGCCAGCCCCTGGCCTACAACAAGGACAACCAGGAGGACAAGGAGCCGCTGTTCGACACCGTCGACACGCTCAAGGACACGCTGCGGATCTTCGCCGAGATGGTGGGCGGCATCACCGTGGTGCCGCAGGCCATGGAAAGTGCGGCCCTCAAGGGCTATGCCACGGCCACCGACCTGGCCGACTACCTGGTGAAGAAGGGCCTGCCGTTCCGCGATGCCCACGAGACGGTGGCCCACGCGGTGAAAGCCGCCGTGTCCCACGCCTGCGACCTGTCCGAATTGCCGCTGGCGGTGCTCCAGGGCTTCCACCCCTCGATCGAGAAGGACGTCTACGACGTGCTGTCCCTGCGCGGCTCCCTGAACGCCCGCAACACGCTGGGCGGCACCGCGCCGGCCCAGGTCCGGGCCCAGATCGAGAGGCACCGGGTGCGCCTGGCGTGACAGCCTTTTGACGGCTTGTGGCTTACTGTAGAGCTACGATAAAAAAAACCCGAGGAGACGACAAGCCGTGCCAGTGATCACCCACATCGAGGACCTGCGGGTCCTCGCGAAGAAGCGCGTGCCGCGCATGTTCTACGACTACGCCGACTCCGGCTCGTGGACCGAAGGCACCTACCGCGCCAACGAATCCGACTTCCAGAAGATCCTGCTGCGCCAGCGCGTGGCGGTGAACATGGAGGGCCGCACCACGCGCACGCAGATGGTCGGCCAGGACGTGGCCATGCCCGTGGCCATCGCGCCCACTGGCCTGACCGGGATGCAGCATGCCGATGGCGAGATCCTGGCGGCGCGGGCGGCCAAGAAGTTCGGCATCCCGTTCACGCTCTCGACCATGAGCATCTGCTCGATCGAGGACGTGTCCGCCGGCACCGGCGGACACCCGTTCTGGTTCCAGCTGTACGTGATGCGGGACCGCGCCTTCATCGAAAGCCTGATCGACCGCGCCAAGGCCGCCGGCTGCTCCGCGCTGGTGCTGACGCTGGACCTGCAGATCCTGGGACAGCGGCACAAGGACCTGCGCAACGGCCTCTCGGCCCCGCCCAAGCCCACCCTGGCGAACATCATCGACCTCATGACCAAGCCGCGCTGGTGCCTGGGCATGCTGGGCACACCGCGCCGGCAGTTCGGCAACATCGTCGGCCACGTCAAGGGCGTGGAGAACATGGGCTCGCTGGCCGAGTGGACGGCCAAGCAGTTCGACCCGGCGCTGTCCTGGGCCGACGTGGAATGGATCAAGAAGCGCTGGGGCGGCAAGCTGATCCTCAAGGGCATCCAGGACGTGGAAGACGCGAAGCTCGCGGCCGACTCCGGCGCCGACGCCCTGATCGTCTCGAACCACGGCGGCCGCCAGCTCGATGGCGCGCAGTCCTCCATCGCGGCCCTTCCCGCGATCGTGGACGCCGTGGGCGACCGCATCGAGGTGCACATGGACGGCGGCATCCGTTCGGGCCAGGACGTGCTCAAGGCTGTGGCCCTGGGCGCCCGGGGCACCTACATCGGCCGCGCGTTCCTGTATGGCCTGGGCGCCATGGGCGAAGCCGGCGTGACCAAGGCGCTGGAGATCATCCACAAGGAACTGGACCTGACGATGGCGTTCTGCGGCCGCACCGACATCCGCCAGGTCGACACCTCGATCCTGCTGCCCGGAACCTACTGATAATCGGGCGATCGGGCGCGGTTGCCCGCGGAGTTGTCTCGATGCGATGGAGTCGTTGGTGGCTGCTTCCCCTGGCGCTGGTCGCCCTCGCGGGGGTGTACTTCGCCGTGGTGCTGCAATGGAGCTATTCCACCGGCGAGCGCGCGGGCTGGGTCCAGAAGCTCTCGAAGAAGGGCTGGGTCTGCAAGACCTGGGAGGGCGAGCTGGCCATGGTGTCCACGCCGGGCGCCGTGCCGGAGAAATTTCCCTTCACCGTGCGTGACGAGGCCATCGCGGCGCAGATCAATACGGTCATGGGCAAGCGCGTCGCGCTGCACTACGAGGAGAAGGTGGGCCTGCCCACCTCCTGCTTCGGGGAGACCCGCCACTTCGTGACGGCGGTGCGCGTGCAGGACGAGATCTCGATTTCCCCCGGCGTGGTCGTGCCGGTGCCGCCGGCCTCGGCGGCGCCCCGGTGAGCCCTGCGCGCCGCATCGCCCACCTGGACATGGACGCGTTCTTCGCGTCCGTGGAGCTCCTTCGCTTCCCGCAGCTGAAGGGCCTGCCCGTCGTCATTGGCGGGGCCAAGCGCCGCGCCGACGAGGCGATGCGCGAGCGCTTCGGCGACCTGCCGCTGCACGAGATCCCGGTCGACGCCTTTCCGCGGCTCGCGGACTACGTGGGCCGCGGCGTCATCACCACCGCCACCTACCCCGCACGCCAGTTCGGCGTGGGCTCGGCCATGGGCATGATGAAGGCCGCCCGCCTGTGCCCGCAGGCCATCGTGCTGCCGGTGGACTTCGAGGAGATCCGCAAGTACTCCCGCGCCTTCAAGGACACCATCCGCGAAATCGCCCCGGTCATGGAGGACCGCGGCGTCGACGAGGTCTACATCGACTTCACCGAGGTGCCAGGCGGCCAGCGCGAAGGCGGCCGCGTGCTGGCGCGCCTGATCCAGAAGGCCATCTTCGATCGCACCGGCCTGACCTGCTCGATCGGGGTCGCGCCGAACAAGCTGGTCGCCAAGATGGCCAGCGAGTTCGACAAGCCCAATGGCATCTCCATCGTCCATGAGGGCGACCTGCAGGCGCGCATCTGGCCGCTGCCGGTACGCAAGATCAATGGCATCGGGCCCAAGGCCGGCGCAAGGCTGCAGGCGCTGGGCCTGGAGACCATCGGGCAGATCGCGGCGCAGCCGCGCGAGTGGCTGGTGGAGCACTTCGGCCGCTCCTACGGCGCCTGGATGCACGACGCGGCCTGGGGCCGCGACGAGCGCCCGGTGGTGACCGAGAGCGAGCCCGTCTCCATGAGCCGCGAGACCACCTTCGAGCGGGACCTGCACGCGGTGCGGGACCGCGCGGAGCTTGGCGCGATCTTCACCGACCTGTGCGAGCGCGTCGCGGCCGACCTGCAACGCAAGGGCTACGTCGGCCGCACCATCGGCATCAAGCTGCGGTACGACGACTTCCGCATCGCCACCCGGGACATCACGATCGGCAGCTTCACCGCCGACGCGAAGGCGATCCGGCAGGCCGCCGGCCAATGCCTCAAGCGCGTCGACCTGTCACGGCGGCTGCGACTGCTCGGGGTCCGGGTGGGCAAGCTGGCCCGGGCCGGCTCGCCACAGGCCCAGGCGGCCGAGAACGCCCCGGCGGCCGAGGCGGCGGCCCGCAGCCTCGACCTGTTCTGAGTGCCGCGCGGCGTCCCGGGCGCCGCCGCGGGTCGCTTCCCAGCCGCGGTCCCGGGAGGGCGGCGGGATGTCCTTCCGCGCCCCCGCGTCACTGCGCCGGCTTCAACTCGATGACCCGGTAGACGCCCCCCTGCTGGTCGGCCCGGAACTGGACCTTGTCGCCGACCTTGACCGTATCCAGCATCGCCGGGTCGCTGGCCACGAAGACCATGGTCATCGGCGGCATCTGCAGGCTGGCGATCTCGCCGTGGCGCAGCGTGAGCTTGCCGGCCGGCTTGTCGATGCGGCGCACCTCGCCGGTGGCGAAGCCGGCGGCCGGCGCCTCGGCGGCCGGGTGGTGGGCCGAATGGTCGGTGGCCTGGGACCAGGCCGGCAGGGCCAGGGACAGCAGGCCCGCCAGGGCCAGGGTGTTCAGCGTCGTCATGCGGACTTTCCAGCGGGATAGGACTCGAAGACACGAGCGCCGCCGTCACGCGTGAGGAGCATCACGCGGTAGGCGTCGCGGCGGTTGCCGTAGGCCGGGCCGTCCATGCCCGGCGAGCCGACCGGCATGCCCGGCACGGACAGGCCGATGGCCTGCGGCTTCTCGCGCAGCAGCCGGCGGATCTCGCGGGCAGGCACATGGCCCTCCACCGCGTAGCCGCCGACCAGCGCGGTGTGGCAGGAACCGTACTTTGCGGCATCGATGCCGAGCTTCGTGCGGATCGCGGCGTTGCCGGTCTCGTTGACCTTGACCTGGAAGCCGTTGGCTTCCAGGTGCTTGACCCAGTCGCCGCAGCAGCCGCAGCTCGGGTCCTTCCAGACCTCGACGAGCACGGGCGATGCGGGGGCCTGCGCCAGGGCGGCCAGGGGCGCGGCGGCCAGGGCCGCGAGCAGCGCGCGACGGCGCAGGGGAGGTGCGGGGTGAGCCATGTCGATCTCCTGTCTTGATCGGAACGTTCAGTGGGAATGGCCGCCATGCCCGGAGGGCTTGCGGACCTTGACTTCAGTATCGGCGGGCCTGCGCATCGGCATCGAGGCGCCGCCCGCGGCGCCGGTGCGCGGCGGCGGCGGCACCTCGCCGGTGAACTCGCGGGCCACGGTGCCCGGCGGGTGCCGGAACCAGCCCGGGTCCGCATAGTCGCCCGGCTTCTGCTCGCGGCGCACCTTGAGCACGCTGAACATGCCGCCCATCTCGACCCCGCCGAAGGGGCCGCGGCCGGTCATCATCGGCACGGTGTTCTCGGGCAAGGGCATCTCCATCTCGGCCATGTCGGCCATGCCGCGCTCGCCCATCACCATGTAGTCGGGGACCAGGCCGGTGATCTTGCGCACCACCTCGCGGTGGTCCACCCCGATCAGCGTGGGCACGCCGTGGCCCATGGCGTTCATGGTGTGGTGGCTCTTGTGGCAGTGGAACGCCCAGTCGCCCTCCTCGTCGGCGAGGAACTCGACCTGCCGCATCTGGCCCACCGCGATGTCGGTGGTGACCTCGGGCCAGCGCGCGGCCTTCGGCACCGGCCCGCCGTCGGTGCCCGTCACGGCGAACTCGTGGCCGTGCAGGTGGATCGGGTGGTTGGTCATGGTCAGGTTGCCGATGCGGATGCGGACCTTGTCGCCGAGGCGCACGTTCAGCGAGTCGATGCCGGGGAAGACCCGGCTGTTCCACGTCCAGAGGTTGAAGTCCAGCATGGTCATCACCTTCGGCGTGTACGCGCCGGGCTCGATGTCGAAGGCCGACATCAGGAAGGCGAAGTCGCGGTCCACCCGGTCGATCAGGGGATGGCGGCCCTTCGGGTGCGTGATCCACAGGCCCATCATGCCCATGGCCATCTGCACCATCTCGTCGGCGTGCGGGTGGTACATGAAGGTGCCGGGGCGGCGGGCCTCGAACTCGTAGACGAAGGTCTTGCCGGAAGGGATTCCCGGCTGGGTGAGGCCGGTGACGCCGTCCATGCCATTGGGCAGGCGCTGGCCATGCCAGTGGATGCTGGTGTGCTCGGGCAGCCGGTTGGTCACGAAGATGCGCACGCGGTCGCCCTCGACCACCTCGATCGTGGGGCCGGGGGACTGGCCGTTGTAGCCCCAGAGGTGGGCCTTGAAGCCCGGCGCCATCTCGCGCACCACCGGCTCGGCGACCAGGTGGAACTCCTTGACGCCCTGGTTCATGCGCCAGGGCAGGGTCCAGCCATTGAGGGTGACCACGGGGTCGTACGGGCGGCCGTTGGGCGGCACCAGGGGCGCCATGGTGTCGGGCCGCGCCTGCAGCACCGGTTCGGGCAGGGCCGCCATCGCGACGCGGCTGACGCCGGCCGCGGCGACGGCGCCGGCCAGGGCGGCGCCGGAGAGGAACTGTCGTCGTTGGGTCATGTGAATCCTTTGCGCGCGGTCAATGGCCCGCGGGGGCGGCAGCCGCCGCGGCGGGCACGCTCGCGAGGGTGGCCTGCGCGGGCCGCCCCACGAGCGAGGCCGAGAGGGCCGCGTCGGCCAGCCAGAACTGCTGCTGCGCCTCTATCGCGGCGATCACGCTGGTGACCTGCTCGCGCATGTCCGCGAGCAGCTCGAAGACGCCGATCAGCATGCCGTTGTAGCGAAGCTGGTTCTCCTCGGACATGGCCTTGCGCAGGGGCACGACCTCGTCGCGCCAGTGGCGCGCGAGCTCGTACGCCGTGCGGTACGCGGAGTAGCTCTCGCGCAGCTGGGAGGAGGCGCCGCGCACGACGGCGTCGTAGCGGTGCGCGGCCGCCAGCGAGGCCGCGTCCATCTGCGCGCGGCGGGCCGAGCCCCAGTCGAAGACCGGCAGGCGGATCGCCAGCTCCCAGCCGCGCGCCGTGCCGCGCTCGCCGGAGGCGTCGTCGAAGCGGGTGTCGCGGCGCGCACCCACCTCGGCATCGACCAGGCTCTCGAGCAGCTCCAGGCGCTGGGCGCGGCCCGCCGCCTGCAGCTGCAGGCGGGCGAGCTGCCAGTCCAGCCGCTGCTCGCGTGCGGCCTGGGCGATGTCGCCCGGCTGGCGCGGGCTCGCGGGCAGGTCCGGCAGGCGGTCGGGCAGGCGCAGGCGCGCGGCCTGCGCGTCGTCCAGCCCGAGCAGGCGCACCAGCGCCTCGCGCGTGGCGGTGGCCTGGTGGCGGGCGCCGGCCAGGCGGGTGGTGGCATCGGCGTAGAAGGCCTGCTGGCGGGCGCGCTCCAGGCGCGTGAAGTTGCCGGTCTGCTGCATGCGGCGTGCCAGTTCGGCGCTGGCGTCGGCGGCCTGCTGGACCTGGGCCGCGTAGGCCAGGGCCTGCTGCGCCGCGACCGCGCGCACCCAGGCCTGGCGCACCGCGCCGACCTGGTCGACCACGGTGCCCGCCAGCTCGACGCGGGCCTGGGCCTGCAGCTGCCCGGACAGGGCCTGCCGCTGCGGCAGCGTGAGCAGGTCCAGCAACCCGACGGACAGGAGCCGGCCGATCTCCAGCTCCGGGCCGGAGCGCACGCGCTCGAGGCCCAGCACCGGGTTGGCGATGCGGCCCCGCTGGGCCGCAGCGGCCAGGTCGGCGCCGTGCTGGGCGACCAGGGCCTGCAGCGCGGGGCTGCGCGCCAGGGCGAGCTGCACGGCGGCATCCATCGACAGCGGGCCTGCCAGCAGGCCGGCGGCGGCCTGCTCGCCGGCGGACGGGCCGCGGGCCAGCGCGAGCCCACCCTGGGTGAAGGCACGCTGGCTGTCGTTGACGGCGGCCACCTCGCGCTCGAGGTCCACCGAGGCGCAGCCTGCCAGGGCGAGGCCCAGGACGGCCAGCGCGGCGGGCTTGCGGGGAAGGGAAAGATCGAAGCTCATCGCCGGTCCCTCAATGCCGGTGGCCCGCGGCCGGCGTCCGTGCGGGCGGTGGCGGGGGCACCGTCGGCGCGACGGGCGCCGAGGTCGAACCGGTCGCCGGCGGGGTCGGCGCAGGCGCCTGCGCCTCCCGCGCATAGGCCCGCCAGCCGCCGATGCGGCCGACGTTGTCATTGGCGGCGCGCCAGGGCTGGACGCTCACCTCGTCGAAGGGCCGGTAGCCCTCGAAGGCGGAACGCCAGGCGCCGGGCGCCTCGGGCTGGGCCTGGGCGGCGCCGGCCAGGACGGCGGCGGCCAGGGCCGGCCACCGGGGAAGGGAAGGGAACTGCATGCGCATCTCTCGCTGCCATGAAGGGAAAGCACCACGCCGGCGGGGCGCGGTCCAGGGCCTGGCCGGCCTCGGTCTCGGGGCCGGCGCGCGGGGGTCAGGCGCGGGGAGGCTTGTCGGGGACGGGCAGGCCCCGCGAGGCCACGCGGGCCGGGGGGACGCTGGCATGCGCGGGCGGCGCGGCGCCGGGGAGGGCGAGCATGGCGTCGGCAGGCTGGGCCAGGGCATGGCCGCAGAAGGCACAGGAGGCGCAGCGGTGGCCGTCATCGGCGGCGGACGCCGGGTCCCCGTGGCTGGACGCCCCGTGATGGCCGGCCGCCGCGTGGTCGGCGATGGCGTGGTCGGCAGCCATGGCATCGGCAGTGGCAGCGCCAGGCCCATGGCCTTGCGCCGCGGAATGGCCCTGCAGGGGACCGCACAGCGACATCGACACCGACGCCATGGCCTGCAAGGGCAGGGCCACGAAGATCAGCCAGGCGACGATGCGGCGGAAGCGGGACATCACGAAAACATTCTATCGAGCCGACGGCCGGGAAATCCGCTCAGCAATTGCTGGCCCGTTCGGGCGATTTCAATACCACAAAAACATAAAACCAAAATACTATTCCATAACCATCCATCAACCGAGAAGCGCCTGCAATCTTTGTAACAACTCTTCAGTACAGTCTGGCGCCTAACTTCCGGGGCGAGAAGCTGCCCATCCGGGCGGCCAGGAACGAAGGAAGTACGGATGGCCCGGCGCCGGATCCCGCGGGGTGTGACCCTGATCGAGCTGCTGGTGGCCGTGGCCCTGGTGGCGATCCTGGCCGGCGTGGCCTACCCCGCCTACACCCGCCACCTCGTGCGCAGCCACCGGGCCTCGGCCCAGACGGTGCTGTCCGACATCGCGCAGCGCCAGCAGCAGTACCTGATGGACAACCGCGCCTTCGCCACGACCCCGGCGGCCCTGGGCGTGAACGTGCCCGGCGACCTGGCCGGCCGCTACAGTTTCCAGATCACGGCGGATGCCTCGATGCCGCCGTCCTACACCGCGACGGCCACGCCCGTGGCCGGCTCGCCGCAAGCCGTCGACGGCCCGCTGTCGATCACCAGCGAGGGCACGCGCCTGCCCCCCGACAAATGGTGACCGCCCGGCCCGCCCCGGCGCACCGCGCGCCGGGCTTCACCCTCATCGAGCTGCTGGTGGTGGTGAGCCTGGTCGCCATCCTGGCGGCGCTGGCCGCGCCCGGGATGCGCTCGCTGGTGGCCTCGCAGCGGGTGCGCACGACCGCATCCGACCTGCACCTGGCCCTGGTCAAGACCCGCTCGGAGGCCCTCAAGCGCAACGCGCCGGTGACGCTGCGCCCCGCGAACGCGGGCGACTGGGCCAGCGGCTGGCAGATCGTGGCCACGGTCGACGGCACGCTGCGGGTGGTCGACGTCACCCCGGTGCGGGGCTCGGTGCAGGTGCAGTCGACCCCGGCCATCGCCTCGGTGGTGTTCGGCTACGACGGCCGCACCAGCGCCGCGGCCGGCGGCGTGCAGTTCTCGGTGAGCGATGCGGGAACCTCGCAGGCACGCTGCGTCTCGATCGACCCGGCCGGCCGCCCCTACACGCGGGAGGGCGCGACATGCTGAGGCGGCAGGCAGGGCGGCCCGCGGGCCTGGCCCAGCGCGGCGCGCTGCTGATCGAGGCGCTGGTGGCGATCCTGATCGTCTCGTTCGGGATGATGGCGCTGGCCGGCCTGCACACCACCATGAATGCGGCCGTGTTCGAGTCGTACCAGCGCACCCAGGCGCTCTCGCTGATGCAGGACATGGCCAACCGGATGGATGCCAACCAGTCCCAGGCCGCCAGCTACGTGACCGCGTCGGCCCTGGGGACCGGCGATGGCCAGCCCACGGCGTGCGCCGTGCCGGGCGCCACGCGCGCGCAGGTCGACCTGTGCGAGTGGAGCAACCTCCTCAAGGGCGCGAGCGAGACCACGCCCTCGGCCACCACCGTGGGCGCGATGCTCGCCGGCCGCGGCTGCGTCGAGCAGTTGCAGCCGCCCCTGCCGGCCGCGGGCGTGTGCCAGCCAGGCATCTACCGCATCACCGTCGCCTGGCAGGGATTCCAGGCCACCGTCGCGCCGCCCCAGGCCTGCGGCCAGGGGCTGTATGCCCGCGAGGCCCTGCGCAAGACGGTGTCCACCCAGCTTCTCGTGGCCCTACCGGCCTGCTCCTGATGGAACGCCTCGCCCCGCCCCCCGCCCCCGCGCGCCACCAGCGCGGGCTCACCCTGGTCGAGGTGATGGTCGGCATCGCCATCGGCCTGGTGATCCTGGCCGCGATGTCGGTGCTGTTTGCCACCAGCAGCCGCACCCGGGTGGAGACCGAGCGCGCGGGCCTGAAGATCGACAACGGCCGCCATGCGCTCGACACCCTGGCGGGCGAGCTGCAGCATGCCGGCTTCCTCGCCGAGTTCGACCCGCGCACGCTGCCGGCGCCGCCCGCCCGGCCCGCCGCCTGCGAGACCTCGGTCGCCGCCCTGCTCGCGGCCCTGCCGCTGGCGGCGCTGGGCCAGGACAACGTGGCCGCCGGCGCGCTGGCCTGCCTGGGCGGCGACCTGGCGCCCGGCACCGACGTGGTCGTCGTCCGCCGCGCCGCCACCTGCACCAACGGCAGCGCCGACTGCACGCCGCTGGCCGCCGGCATGCCCGCCTTCCAGGCCTCCTCGTGCAGCGACCCGTCGGAGCTGGGCGGCGCGGACATCAACAACCACTACCGGTTCGCCGCCTTCCCGGCGGCGGGCGCCTTCACGCTGCGCCAGCGCGATTGCGCCACGGCGGCCGGCCTGCGCCGCTACGTCGTGCGCATCTACTTCGTCGCCCGCAACGACCGCGATGGCGACGGCATCCCCAGCCTCAAGCGCGTGGAACTGGGCGCGGCCGGCTGGAGCGCGCCGCTGACCCTGGTGCAGGGCGTGGAGAACCTGCAGGTCGAGTGGGGGCTGGACACCAACGGCGACGGCACGCCCGAGCTGTACGCCACCGACCCCGACCGCTACTGCGCCTCGGCCACGCCGCCGGTGCCCGCCGGCAGCTGCTGGGGCCTGCCGGTGGCGGCCCGCCTGTACGTGCTGGCCCGCAACCCCGAGGCCTCGCCCGGCCACACCGACACCCGGCGCTACGCCCTGGGCAAGCAGGGGGACGCGGCCACGGGCGTGACCACGGCGGCCGACGCGAGCGCCGGCCCCTTCAACGACGCGCGCCGCCGCAACGTCTACACACGGACCGTGGCCCTGCAGAACGTGACCGCGCGGAGGTTCTCGCCATGACCGCGCGCGCCCAGCGGGGCTCGACCCTGGTCGTGTCCCTGATCATGCTCACGCTGCTCACCATCCTGGCGATGGCGACGCTGAACATCGGCCGCGGCAGCCTGCAGGCCGGGGCCAACGCCCAGGCCCGCGCCGTCACCCAGGCCGCGACGCAGCAGGTCATCAACCAGGTGATCAGCAACCGCACGTTCGCCGAGTCGCCGAACGACGTCCTGGACAACTCGAACTGCCCGCCGGCGATGAACGCCCCCGCCAACAGCCGCTGCGTGGACGTGAACGGCGACGGCAAGACCGTGGTGCTGGTGCGGCTGTCGCCCGCGCCGCGCTGCATCCAGATGCGGCCGATCCCGACCAGCGAGCTGAACCTGCTGGACACCGAGGACCTGGGCTGCACGCAGGGCATGAACAACCAGAGCAGCGGCATCGTGGGCGCGGGGGCGATGGCCTCGCTGTGCGCCCGCACGCTGTGGGAAATCACCGCCGTCGGCAGCGACCCCGTCACCGGCGCGCAATCCACCCTGGTGCAGGGCGTGAGCATGCGCGTGTCCAGCGATTCCGCCACCACCTTCTGCCCCTGAGGAAGCGCCGCCATGACCGCCCTCCCCCGCCTGATCCTGGCCGCCACCGCCGCGGCCCTGCTCGCCGCCGCCGCGCGCGCCGACGACATCGACATCTTCCTCACCCGCACCAGCAGCGGCGGCGTCAAGCCGAACGTGATGATCCTGGTGGACAACACCTCGAACTGGGCGCGCCAGGCGCAGCAGTGGCCGGACAACGGCGGCACCCAGGGCGCGGCCGAACTCGCCGCGGTGCGCAACGTGCTGGCCACCACCACCGGCATGAACATCGGCCTGGCGGGCTACACCGCGGCCGGCGCGGGCGGCGGCTACATCCGCTTCAGCGCGCGCGACATGGACGTGCCCGCCAACAAGTCCGCGATGACCGGGATCCTGAACTACATCACCGCCGGCAACACCATCAACAGCCCCACCGAGAAGGTCAACGCGGGCTCCTACGAGACCTCGGCGATGTACGAGGTCTACAAGTACTTCAAGGGGCTGCCGGTGTTCCGCGGCGGCCTGCAGGCGGGCAACGACCCGGCGCGCAACGTCGACATCGACGGCAACGCCGGCGCGGCCCCCAATGCCACCGGCTGGCGCCAGAACAGCGCGCTGGGGCACTGGGCCTACAGCGGCTCGACCTACAGCCCGCCCGCCGGCTCGACGACCTGCACGAACAACGCGCTGATCCTCGTGATCAACAACGCCCAGGGCACCATCCCCGCGGGCGACCCGAGCTACGAGGGCGTGAGCGCGGGCGCCGCCCTGCCCCAGATCCCCGGCGTGACCGACCCGAGCTGGACGGACGAGTGGGCGCGCTTCCTGTACCAGAACGGCATCAGCGTCTACGTGCTGGACGCCTACAACGCGCAGCAGAACGTCTCGCACTCGAAGACGCTGGAGCGCGCGGCGGCCGTGGGGGGCGGCACCTACCACGCGGTGAAGAACCAGGCGCAGATCGAGATCGCGCTGGGCAAGATCCTGGCGGAGATCAATGCGCGCGACTCCACCTTCGCCTCCGCGGCGCTGCCGGTGAGCGCGAGCAACCGGTCGCAGTACCTGAACCAGGTGTTCATCGGCATGTTCCGCCCCGACCCGGCGGCGCAGCCGCGCTGGCTCGGCAACCTCAAGCAGTACCAGCTCGGGCTGACCGCTTCCGGTGACGTGCAGCTGCGCGATGCCGCCGGCGCCAACGCGATCAACCCGCAGACCGGCTTCATCCACGAGTGCGCGGTGAGCCAGTGGACCAGCGACAGCGGCAGCTACTGGCAGGACATCAAGGGCCTGTCCATCGGCGCGAGCAGCTGCACCGCCTTCCCCACCGTGGGCGGGGTGGCCGGCAGCGCCTGGTCGGACCTGCCCGACGGCCCCACCGTCGCCAAGGGCGGCGTCGCCGAGGTGGTGCGCAAGGGCAACAACCCGCCGGGGACCAACGCCAACCCGCAGCCCTGGGCCGCGGGCCAGCGCCGGCTGCTCACGTACGACGCCGGCGCGGCGACCCGCCTGGCGAACCTGGGCACGGGCAACACCGGCTGGACCCAGTCCCTGCTGGACTGGGTCGCCGGGCGCGACGACGACACCACGGTGGAGGGCACCCGCCCCTTCACCGAGTACATCAGCACCTCGTCCAGCCCGCGCCCGCGCGCCTCGATCCATGGGGACGTGGTGCACTCCAAGCCGCTGCCGGTGAACTACGGCGGCACCACCGGCGTGACCGTGTACTACGGCGCCGGCGACGGCCTGCTGCGCGCGGTCGACGCCGCCACCGGGCGCGAGCGCTGGGCCTTCGCCGCGCCGGAGCACTTCGGCCGCTTCCAGCGGCTCAAGGACAACACGCCGGCCGTGGCCTTCCCCGGCCTGGTGACCTCGCCGGCGCCCCAGCCCAAGGACTACTTCTTCGACGGCGGCATCGGCCTGTTCCAGGACGCGGGCAACAGCCGGGTCTGGATCTACCCCTCGCAGCGGCGCGGCGGCCGCATGCTCTATGGCTTCGACGTCACCACGCCGGAGTCGCCGCAGCTGATGTGGCGCGTGGGCTGCCCGCGGCCCGCGCCGGACGACACCGGCTGCACCGCCGGCCTGTCCGCCCTGGGCCAGACCTGGTCGCAGCCGACCGTGGTGCGCCTCAAGGGCTACCCCAGCGCCGGCGCCGAGACCCCGCTGGTGCTGGTGGGCGGCGGCTACGACACCTGCGAGGACGCGAACGCGCCCGCCCCCGCCTGCGGCAGCCGCAAGGGCAACGCGGTGTTCCTCCTCGACGCCGCCACCGGCGCGGTGGTGCGCAGCTTCACCGGCCTGTCCGGCAGCGTGGCCGCCGACATCGCCGTGGGCGACCGCAATGGCGACGGCTTCGTCGACGTCGCCTACGCCGTCACCACCACCGGCGACGTCTACCGCCTCTACTTCAGCGACGCCGGCTTCGGCGCCATCGCCAGCGGCTCCTGGGGCATCCGCCGCGTGGGCGCCACCGCCGGCGGCGGGCGCAAGTTCCTGAACTCGCCGGCCCTGCTGTCCTCGGGGACCAAGATGTACGTGGCCCTGGGCTCGGGCGACCGGGAGAAGCCGCTGATGGGGCACTACCCCTACGCCAACCCGGTGACCAACCGCTTCTACGTGCTGATGGACGACCTCGCCGATCCCACCGCCAACCCCGGGGTGGCGGCCCTGGACGACACCAGCGTGATGCGCGACTTCAGCGCCCCGACCACCTGCGAGACCGCGGGCGTCACGCCCGGCTCCACCGCCCGCGGCTGGTTCATGGACCTGCCGGGCCGCGGCGAGCAGACGGTGACATCGGCGGTGACCGTCGGCGGCATGGTCACCTTCAGCACCAACCGCGCCACCGCCGGCAGCCTCAACACCTGCGCCGCCAACGCCAACCTGGGCGAGGCGCGCGGCTACTGGCTGAACATCCTCAATGGCAGCGGCGCCATCGGCTCGGGCAACGCGTCCTGCGGCGGCGACCGGTCCGGCGTCTTCGTGCAGGGCGGCATCGTGCCCTCGCCCACCCTGGCGACGGTGCAGATCGGCAACGTGGTGCAGACCGTGGCCATCGGCGCGATCCAGCGTTCCGGCGGCGCCAGCTCCGGCGTCGGGCCCCAGGCGATCAAGCCGCCGGTGAAGGCCAAGCGCCGCACGATCTACTGGCGATCGAACCAGGCCGAATGACGCACTGCGCCATTGACCGCAGGCGCTTTCAGGCATAGATTTTTCGTAACGCCACCGGCGGGTGGGAGGTTGCGATGTCGCTCGACGAACTCTATCGGATCAGGCTCTGGCACCTGGCGCACCGGCGCGAGCACCCGGTCGAAAGCCACCTCTGGGATGGCGTTCTCACCTTGTGGATCCTCGGTTGGATGGGATGGCTGCCGGCGTTCGCCACCGGCGAGGCGATCTGGTTCGCCCCGTTGGGCCTGCTGGCGATGCGCCTGCCCGACGCCTACCGCAGCTGGCGCTCCCGCGCCCACCAGTCGCACCGCTTGCGCTGCGACTGGCTGGACGACTGAACACGCCGCCGCCGCGGAGACCTTGCGGGTCCCGCCTGCGCCCTACTGGCGGGCGTTGCGCAGGTTGGCGGGCAAGGCGCCGGGGTGGCTGGTGCGCAGCGGGTTGATGTCCAGCCCGCCGCGGCGCGTGTAGCGCGCGTACACGGTCAGACGCGTGGGCCGGCACCGTTCGCGGATGTCCATGAAGATCCGCTCCACGCACTGCTCGTGGAATTCGTTGTGGTTACGGAAGCTCACGAGGTAGCGAAGCAGCTGGCCCTGGTCGATCTGCGGGCCGCTGTAGCGGACCTGCACGCTGCCCCAATCGGGCTGGCCGGTGACCAGGCAGTTGCTTTTCAGCAGGTTCGACACCAGCACCTCCTCGACCGGCTGCTCGTCGAAGGCGGCGGTGAGCAGGGTGGGATCCGGCTGGTACTGCGTGCACTCGATGTCCAGGCGGTCCAGGCTCACGCCCTCGAGCTCCTCGATGCGCTCGCGCTCGAAGTCCTCGGGCAGCAGCAGCTTCACGCCCACCGAGGAGGCCGCCGGCGCGCCGCGCCAGACCGCTTCGCTGATGTCGGCGCGGATGCGGTCACGCACCTCGTCGGCCGAGGCGAAGGACGTGTTGTTGAAGCTGTTCAGGTACAGCTTGAACGACTTGCTCTCGACGATGTTGGGCGTCTCGCAGGGCACGGTGATGCGGGCGATCGCCACCTGCGGCTTGCCGCGCGGCGTGAGCCAGGACAGTTCGTAGGCGGTCCACAGGTCGGCGCCGAAGAAGGGCACCGCGCCGGGCAGCCCCAGCTCCTCGCGCTTGGCGAGGCGGGGGATGGGAAACAGCAGCGTGGGGTCGTAGCGGTCGCTGTAGGCCGCGGCCTTGCCCAGGAGGGATTGTTCGGGGGTGGACATCGGGCTGGGGGATTCAGTCGAAACGGCGCTCGCGCAGCCACTTGGTGGCGATCCACTTTTCGCCGGCGATCACGGGCGCGCCGCCATGCAGGGTGCGGGTCGAGGGGTGGGGACGCTCGTAGGCGAAGAACACCGCGTTGCCCCGCTTGGGCGCGACTTCCAGGCCCACGTCGGGAAAGGTGGTGCCGCCGCCCTGCTCGGGCTCGGACAGGTACACCACCACCGTGCCCACGCGCTGCCCGCCCCGCCGGAGGATGGTGGGCGTGCCGGGCTCGTTCGGGTCGAAGTAGTCGTAGTGGGGCTTGTACTCGGCGCCCGGGCGGTAGTTCAGGATCTGAAGGCCCTCGCCGTTCTCCAGCGGCCAGTTCACCAGGCGCGCCAGCCGCTGCTCCAGGCGGGCCACCACCGGCGTCTCCCCGCGGCGGAAGAACATGCCGCTGCTGGTGCGGTCCTCATTGAGCTCCTCGCCGCCGGTGCGGGTGGCCACGGTGAGCGAACGGGCCAGCCGCGGGCGGGCCTGCGCGATGAGTTCGTCGCACTCCTCGTCGGACAGCACGTCGCCGAACACCACGATGCGCGGACTCTCCTTGGACAGGATCACGTGCACGCGGCGGTCACCGGCATCCAGGTACAGCGGCGAGCCGGCCAGGTCGGGGCCGGGCACCGGCACCGCGGGCGGCAGGGCCTGGGCCGCGGGGCGCCCGGCCAGGTGCGCCTGCAGGGTGCTTTCCATCGCGGCGATGGCGGTGTCCTCGGTCCAGCCCGAGGCGCGCATGGCAGCGAGCACCGTGTCCGGCGGGTGACCGGCCTCGGCCTGCGCAATGATCCACTGGCGAAGCTCGGGGGTGATGGTCTGGGTCGCGGTCATGGCTCCATCCTGCGTCGGAACACCAGGCGGTCCGGCTTGGAGGCGGCAGCGTCGAAGGCGTAGCCCTCGAGGTCGAACCCTTCCAGCTTCGACGGGGCATCGATGCGGTGGGTGATGGCCCAGCGGGCCATCAGCCCGCGGGCCTTCTTGGCAAAGAAGCTGATGATCTTGTACTGCCCGCCCTTCCAGTCCTCGAACACGCATTCGATGACCCGGGCCTTCAAGGCCTTGCGGTCCACCGCTTTGAAGTATTCCTGGGAGGCCAGGTTCACCACGACCGGCGTCTTTTCGTCGGCCAGCTGCCCGTTGAGGCACTCGGCGATGCGCGAGCCCCAGAACTGGTAGAGGTTGGCCGCCTCGCCCACCGGCAGCGAGGTGCCCATTTCCAGGCGGTACGGCTGCATCCGGTCCAGCGGCCGCAGCACGCCGTACAGGCCGCTGAGGATGGCGACATGGCGCTGGGCCCAGTCCAGGTCGGACGCCGACAGCGTGCGGGCGGCCAGGCCGTCGTACACGTCGCCGTCGAAGGCCAGCACGGCCTGGCGGGAGTTCTTGGCGGTGAAGGAGGTCGACCAGGCCTCGTAGCGGGCCGCGTTCAGCGCGGCGAGCTTGTCGCTCAGGTCCATCAGGCTGGCGATCTGCTGGGGCGACTTCGCGCGCAGCACCTCGATCAGCTGCGCCGACGCCTCGATGAACCGCGGCCGGGTGTGCGGCAACTCGGCGACGGGCGTTTCATAGTCCAGGGACTTGGCGGGGGACAGCAGATACAGCATGGGTGGAGGGTGAGTCAGCGGCGCCAGCCTGCGGCCAGCAGCCATTGCGCCAGGGCGGCCACCGCCACGAGCGCGGCGTACGAGGCCATCTTGCCGTCGCGCCCGAAGAACCACAGGCCGGCCAGCAGGGCGGCGGTGCCGGCGGCAGCCACCAGGGCCGCCTGCGGCCAGTAGCGGGTCACCCGCCCGCCCGCAGGCAGCGCCCAGCGCGCGGCCAGGGGCAGCAGCAGGCCCAGGGCGAGGGCCGGCGCGACGAAACCGAGCAGGTGGAGCAGGGATTGGAAGAAGCCCATCGCAGCGCGGGCCGGGCCGCAAGATCTTGATAAACCGCCGGATTTTATAATTCCCAACCATATGGCAGTCTGGGCCCTCGGCATCAACCACACGACGGCCCCCGTCGACATGCGGGGCCGCTTCGCGTTCGCCATCGACCAGATCGCGCCGACGCTCTCCGCCTTGCGGCAGAACCTGCACGGCCACGGCGGCCCGGCGCCGGAAGCGGCCATCCTCTCCACCTGCAACCGCACCGAGATCTACTGCGCCGGCGAGCAGCCGGCCATGGAGCCCACGCTCGAGTGGCTGGCCCGCTCGGGCGGCGTGTCGCCGTCGCAGCTGCGCTCGCATGCCTACGTGCTCGAGGAAGGCTCGGCCGCCCGCCACGCCTTCCGCGTCGCCAGCGGCCTGGACTCCATGGTGCTCGGCGAGGCCCAGATCCTCGGCCAGCTCAAGGACGCCGTGCGCGTGGCCGACCAGGCCGGCGCGCTGGGCACCACGCTGAACCAGCTGTTCCAGCGCTCCTTCGCCGTGGCCAAGGAGGTGCGCACCGCCACCGAGATCGGCGCGCACTCCATCAGCATGTCGGCCGCCGCGGTGCGCCTGGCCGGGCAGCTGTTCGAGGACCTGACCCGCATCAAGGTGCTGTTCGTGGGCGCCGGCGAGATGATCGAGCTGGCTGCGACCCACTTCGCGGCCAAGAACCCCAGGCACATCGCCATCGCCAACCGCACCCTGGAGCGCGGCGAGAAACTGGCCTCGCGCTTCGGCGGCGAGGTCCTGCGCCTGGCCGACCTGCCGGACCGCCTGCATGAATTCGACGCGGTGGTCTCCTCCACCGCCAGCCAGCTGCCCATCATCGGCCTCGGCGCCGTGGAGCGCGCGCTCAAGCTGCGCAAGCACCGCCCCATGTTCATGGTGGACCTGGCCGTGCCACGCGACATCGAGCCTGAGGTCAAGGACCTGGAAGATGTCTTCCTCTACACCGTGGACGACCTCGCCCACGTGGTGCAGACCGGCCAGGCCCAGCGCCAGGCGGCCGTGGCCCAGGCCGAGGCCATCGTCGACGCCGGCGTCCAGAGCTTCCTGCACTGGATGGACCAGCGCCGGGCCGTGCCCCTGATCCGCCAGCTCAATGCCCAGGCGGACGAGTGGCGCGCGCACGAACTGGCACGCGCCCGCAAGCTGCTCGCCAAGGGCGAGGATGTCGACGCCGTGCTCGAGGCCCTGTCCCGGGGGCTGACGCAGAAGATGCTGCACGGCGCGCTCGCCGAGCTGCATGCCGGCGACGCCCAGGCGCGCCAGCGCGCCACCAGCGCGATCGAGCATTTCTTCCTGCGCAAGGAGCGTTAGCGGGCCTGTGCCCGCCGTGCCGTCCGACCGGGCGGCGCGCGTCCCGCACCCGTCTCCCCCAGCTTCCTCGCGCCCATGAAACCCTTCCTCCGCCAGCAACTCGATCGCTACCCCGTGCGCCTGCAGGAGCTCGACTTCTTCCTGCAGCAGCCCGAGATGGCCAACGACATGGACCGCCTGCGCGCACTGACGCGCGAACATGCCGAGGTCAGCGAGGTCGCCGGCCTGTACGGCCAGTTCCGCCAGCGCGAGGCCGACCTCGCCGCCGCGCGCGAGATGCTGGCCGACCCGGACATGGCCGACCTGGCGAAGGAGGAGATCGCCCAGCTCGAGGCCGACCTGCCCCGCCTGGAGGACGAGCTGCAGAAGCTGCTGCTGCCCAAGGACCCGGACGACGTGCGCAACGTCTTCCTGGAGATCCGCGCCGGCACCGGCGGCGACGAGTCGGCGCTGTTCGCCGGTGACCTGCTTCGCATGTACACCCGCTACGCCGACCGCCAGGGCTGGCGCTGCGAGCTCGTGAGCGAGAGCCCCGGCGAGGTCGGCGGCTACAAGGAAGTCGTGGTGCGCGTGGTGGGCGACGGCGCCTACGGCAAGCTCAAGTTCGAGTCCGGCGGCCACCGGGTGCAGCGCGTGCCGGCCACCGAGACCCAGGGCCGCATCCACACCAGCGCCTGCACCGTGGCCGCCCTGCCCGAGCCGGACGAGGCCCAGGCGGTGCAGATCAACCCGGCGGACCTGCGCATCGACACCTTCCGCGCCTCCGGTGCGGGCGGGCAACATATCAACAAGACCGATTCGGCGGTGCGGGTCACGCACCTCCCCACCGGCATCGTCGCCGAGTGCCAGGACGACCGCTCCCAGCACCGCAACAAGGCCAAGGCGCTGCAGGTGCTCGCCGCGCGCATCCACGAGGCCGAGCGCGCCGCCCGCGCCGCCAAGGAGGCGGCCACGCGCAAGGGGCTGATCGGCAGCGGCGACCGCAGCGACCGCATCCGCACCTACAACTTCCCACAGGGCCGCATCACCGACCACCGCATCAACCTCACGCTGTACAAGCTCGGCGCGGCGATGGAGGGCGAGATCGACGAAATGGTCGAGGGCCTGCTGCTGGCGCGCAAGGCCGAACAGCTCGCGGACCTGGAGGCGGCCTCGTGAGCGGCGGGCCGCCCGCGGGCGCGATGAACCTGGCCCGGGCCCTCGCCCGCGCCGCCGCCCTCGGCCTGGACCGTTTCGACGCGCAGCTCCTGCTGCTGCACGCGCTGGGCCGCCCGGCCCACGACCGCGCCTGGCTGATCGCCCACGACACCGACGACCTGCCGCCCCCGGCGCAGGCGGCCTACGAGGCGCTGTGCCTGCGCCGCGCCGCCGGCGAGCCGGTGGCCTACCTGGTGGGCGAGAAGGAGTTCTTCGGCCTGCCGCTGGCGGTGGATCGGCGCGTGCTCGTTCCTCGCCCCGACACCGAGACCCTGGTCGAATGGGCACTCGAAGTCCTGGCGGGCCGGCCCGGGCCCGCCGCCATCGACCTGGGCACCGGCAGCGGCGCGATCGCCCTGGCCATCGCCCACCGCCGCCCGCAGGCGCGCGTGGAGGCGGTGGACCGCAGCGAGGACGCCCTGGCCGTGGCCCGCGCCAACGCGCAGCGGCTCGGGCTGGCGGTGGACTTCCGCGCCGCCAGCTGGCTCGAAGGGGCGGGCCGCGGCTACGACCTGGTCGTGAGCAACCCGCCCTACATCGCCAGCGACGACGAGCACCTCGCCGCCCTGGTCCACGAGCCGCTGTCGGCACTCGCCTCCGGGGCCGACGGCCTGGACGACCTGCGCGCCATCGTGCGGCAGGCGCCCGCCCACCTGGCCCCCGGCGGCTGGCTGCTGCTGGAGCACGGGTGGGACCAGGCCGGCGCGGTACGCGCACTGCTCGAAGGCGCCGGCTTCACGCAGGTGCAAAGCCGGCGCGACCTCGCCGGCATCGAACGGGCCTGCGGCGGGCAATGGCTTGGCTGATTTCGGATAATCGACGGCACCGCGGCGCCTCGCCGCCACAAGGAAAGACACCATGGACGACACCCAGCAGCGCATCGACCAGCTCGTGAAGAACAGCGAGGTCGTGCTTTTCATGAAGGGCACCGCCTCCTTCCCGCAGTGCGGCTTCTCCGGGCGCGCCGTGCAGATCCTCAAGGCCTGCGGCGTCGACCCGCGCGGCCTGGCCACCGTCAACGTGCTCGAGGACCCGGCGATCCGCCAGGGCATCAAGGAGTACAGCAACTGGCCCACCATCCCGCAGCTTTACATCAAGGGCGAGTTCATCGGCGGCTCCGACATCATGATGGAGATGTACGAGAGCGGCGAGCTGCAGCAGATCCTGGGAACAGGCAGCAACACCTGACCCTTTTCCGGGTTCACCTCCCGCATGTGATGTGCTGGAATGGGTGCCATGCGTTGTTGAGGGGAAAACACCATGCCATCCAACCAACTCGTTCGCCACGACCCCCACGGGTTCCAGCTGCCCATCGCCCAGGTGCGGCACGTGTTCCAGCCGCAGGATGTGGAGCGCAAGCTCGCCAAGCTGTCCGCGCACGAACACGAGCACCTGCGTACGACCTATGAGCGCATGCTGGAGCGGGGGCCGGAGCGCTTCCAGGTCAAACCCGCAGGCATCCCCGACATGGCGCGCCTCTACGAGGAGCTGCCCAATTTCACCGAGGCGCTGGACGACGTGAGGCGACACGTCGCGCTCGCCCAGGACAGCCGGGACGGCCTGGAGGTCACCCCCATGCTGCTGCTCGGCCCGCCCGGCATCGGCAAGACCCATTTCGCGCGGCGCCTGGCCGACCTCCTGGGCACCGGCATGAACCTGGTTCCCATGAGCGCGATGACCGCGGGATGGCTGCTCTCGGGCGCCTCCTCCCAGTGGAAGGGATCCAAGCCGGGCAAGGTGTTCGAGGCCATCGTCGACGGCCAGTACGCCAACCCGGTGATCGTGGTCGACGAGATCGACAAGGCCAGCGCCGACGCGCAGTACGACCCCCTGGGCGCCCTCTACGGCCTGCTGGAGCACGACACCGCGGGCAGCTTCATCGACGAGTTCGCCGAGGTGGCCATCGACGCCAGCCAGGTGATCTGGATCATGACCGCCAACGACGAGCGCGGCATCCCCGAGCCGATCCTCAATCGCATGAACGTGTTCGAGGTCGAGCCGCCCTCTCACGAGGCGGCGCGCCAGATCGCACGCAACCTCTACGCCTCGATCCGCGGCGAGCATGGCTGGGGCAGCCGCTTCGACCCCGAGCCCGCCGACGACCTGCTGGACCTGCTCGCCGCGCTGGCGCCGCGCGAGATGCGCCGCGCCCTCATGACCGGCTTCGGCAACGCCCGCCTCGACGGGCGCGGATGCATCCAGCCCGAGGACCTGCCCCGCGCCGGCAGCGGCAAGGCGAAGCTCGGGTTCCTGCAGTAGGGGCAAGGCGACCCCGCAGGCTGCGCGCCGGTCAGCGCGGCTCGACGTGGTGGGGGTCCTTGAACTCCCACCGGCGCGCCGCGGCGAACACCGCATCCGGGTACTCGCGCCGGCCGCGGCTGCCGTTGTAGCGGCCCAGGGCCATGAACAGGTCGCCGCGCTCGCGGTCCAGGTAGTGGCGCAGGATCACGCAGCCGAATCGCAGGTTGGTCTGCATGTGGAACAGGCGGCCCGGGTCGCCGTCGCCGATCAGGCGGCTCCAGAACGGCATCACCTGCATGTAGCCGCGCGCGCCGGCCACGCTCACCGCGAACTTGCGGAACGCGCTCTCGACCTGGATCAGCCCCAGCACCAGGCCCGGGTCCAGGCCCGCGCGCTTGGCCTCGTACCAGGCCGTCTGCAGGAATTCCTTGCGCTCGCGCCAGTCCACCTTGTGGCGCTGCAAGCGCACCGTCATTTCCACCAGCCAGCGCAGGTAGGCCAGGCGGGCCGCCGTGGTGGCGAACTCGGGCACCGGCGGCGCCGCGTTGGCGATGGCGGAACTCAGGGCCGAGCGCACCGAGTCGGCCAGCGGCTCCTCGACCTGGGTGCCGGCCCAGGCGGGCCGGCCGGCCGCCAGCGCCCCCAGCCCGCCGAGGCCAGCCAGGAGGCACTGCCGGCGCGAGGTCACGACGTGAGCTTGCCCTTGAGGAAGTCGAGGATGCCGTCGGCGGCGACCTTGGTGGCCGCGGTGTCGCGACGGTGCTGGTACTCCAGCTGGCCCTCCTTGAGGCCGCGGTCGGAGATGACGACGCGGTGCGGCACGCCGATCAGCTCCCAGTCGGCGAACATCGCACCGGGGCGCTCGCCGCGGTCGTCGAGCATCACGTCCACACCCAGGGCGGCGAGCTCGTCGTGCAGCTTCTCGGCGGCCGCCTTGACCTCGGCGCTGCGGTCCATGCCGATGGGGCACACCACCACGGTGAACGGGGCGATCGCGTCGGGCCAGATGATCCCGCGCTCGTCGTGGTTCTGCTCGATGGCGGCGGCCGGCAGGCGGGTGATGCCGATGCCGTAGCAGCCCATCTCCATCGGCTGCGGCTTGCCGTTCTCGTCGAGGAAGTTGGCCTGCATGGCCTTGCTGTACTTGGTGCCCAGGTAGAACACGTGGCCCACCTCGATGCCGCGCTCGATGGCCAGCCGGCCCTTGCCGTCGGGGGAGAGATCGCCTTCGACGATGTTGCGGATGTCGGCCACAGCGTCGGGCTCGGGCAGGTCGCGGCCCCAGTTCACGCCGGCGATGTGGAAGTCTTCCTCGTTGGCACCGCAGATCCAGTCGGCCATCAGGGCGACCTCGCGGTCGGCCACGACCTTGACCGGCTTCTTCAGGCCGATCGGGCCCAGGTAGCCGGGCTTGGCGCCGAAGTGCTCGAGGATTTCGGGCACGGTGGCGAAGCGGAAGCCGGCGTCCAGGCCCGGCACCTTGCCGACCTTGACTTCGTTCATGTCGTGGTCGCCGCGCACCAGCAGCAGCCAGACCTGGCTCTTGACGACCTCGCCGGCCTCATTGAGCTGGTCGGTCGCCAGGACCAGGGACTTCACCGTGGTCTGCAGCGGCACACCGAGCAGCGCCGCGACGTCCTCGCAGGTGCTCTTGCCCGGGGTGGGCACCTTCTCCATCGCCTTGGCGGGCGCCGGGCGCGGGCCCTGCGGCGCGAGCGCCTCGGCCTTCTCGATGTTGGCGGCGTAGTCGCTGTCCGGGCAGTAGACGATGGCGTCCTCGCCAGTGGCGGCGATCACCTGGAACTCCTCGGACAGGTCGCCCCCGATGGCGCCGCTGTCCGCCGCCACCGCGCGATAGCGCAGGCCGAAGCGGTCGAAGATGCGGCGGTAGGCCTGGGCCATCACCTGGTAGCTGGCCTTGGCGGACGCCTGGTCGCGGTCGAAGGAGTACGCGTCCTTCATGATGAACTCGCGGCCACGCATCAGGCCGAAGCGCGGGCGGCGCTCGTCACGGAACTTGACCTGGATCTGGTAGAGGTTCTTGGGCAGCTGCTTGTAGCTGCGAAGCTCCTGGCGGGCGATGTCGGTGACGACTTCCTCGCTGGTGGGCTGGATGATGAAGTCGCGGTCGTGGCGATCCTTGATGCGAAGCAGCTCGGGGCCCATCTTCTCGAAGCGGCCGGTCTCCTGCCACAGCTCCGCGGGCTGCACGATCGGCATGGTGCACTCCACCGCGCCGGCCCGGTTCATCTCCTCGCGCACGATGGCTTCCACCTTGCGGATCACGCGCAGGCCCATGGGCATGTAGGTGTAGATGCCTGCGCCCAGCTTCTTGATCATGCCGGCGCGGGTCATCAGGCGATGGCTCGCGACCTCGGCGTCGGCGGGTGCTTCCTTGAGCGTGGAAATGAGAAACTGGGATGCTTTCATCGGTGCGCGGGGGCGGGGGGACTAGAACGGCCGAGTTGCTTGTGGCACGCGCGACGGCGTGCATAATGAACTCAGTTCAAGAATTGGGGTTTGATTATGCTTGACCGGGACGGCTTCAGGCCCAACGTCGGCATCATCCTGCTCAATCAGAAAAACCAGGTGTTCTGGGGCAAGCGCATACGCACCCACAGCTGGCAGTTCCCGCAAGGGGGCATCGATCGCGGCGAGACGCCGGAGCAGGCGATGTACCGGGAGCTCCACGAGGAGGTCGGCCTCCGTGCCGAGCATGTGCGCATCGTTGCCCGCACCCGGGACTGGTTGCGCTACGAGGTGCCGGACCGCTACATCCGCCGCGACGCACGCGGCCACTACAAGGGACAGAAGCAGATCTGGTTCCTGCTGCAGTTGACGGGCGCCGACTGGAACCTGAACCTGCGCGCCACCGACCATCCCGAATTCGACGCCTGGCGCTGGAATGACTACTGGGTCCCGCTGGATGTGGTGGTCGAGTTCAAGCGCGGCGTCTACGAGATGGCGCTGACGGAGCTGGCGCGCTTCCTGCCCCGCACCGAGCACCACCGCAACCGCTTCCTGCGAGGCGGCATGCGCCCGCGCGATGGCGATCACCATGACCATCACCACCATGCGGCCCCGCCGCATGGCCTGCCCAGTCCCGATTTCGAGCTCCCGCCGGGCGCCACCTTCGAGCCCGACCCGCAGGCCGGGCTGAACCGCCAGGCCCCGGGGGGGCGGCGTGCTTCGTAAGGCAGCCCTGCTGCTGGCGCTGGGCGGTTGCACGCTGGCCGGGGCCCAGGGCTACGACCCGGTCACTGGCCTTCCCCGGCCGAACGAGAACGCGGCCGAGCGCCCCGACTGGCGGGAGGAGGCCACCGCCCTGCCCCAGGGCCTTCGTACCGAGGGCCTGGTTCCCGTGGAGGTCCGCACCTCCGAGCTGCGCTTCGGCGTGGACCCCGCTTCCATCGTGGTGGGCGGCGACGGGGTGATCCGCTATGTGGTCGTGGCCACCAGCGCCAGCGGCGCGGTCAATGCCATGCAGGAAGGCGTGCGCTGCATCCCGGGTGAAGCCAAGGTCTACGCGCGCTACACGCCGGGTTCGGGCTGGCGGCCCGTCGGCAGTGCGGCGTGGCAGCCGCTGGCGGCCAGCCCGCGCCACACCCAGGCCCTGGCAGGCGCCGGGCTGTGCGGTGAAGTGACGCAGGCCCGTCGCAGCGCAGAGGACGTGCGCCGCGCACTGGCCACACGGGAAGGCACCCTGCGCTAGGGCTGCCAGCGAATTCCCCGGGCCGTCGCAACGAACGCCCCCGCCGGGCCTGGGCAGGCCCCGGAGCCTGCCGGGAGGCCCGCCCTCCGCGCCGCGCGCTCAGCGCGTGACGACCAGGTTGGTGCGGTGGATCATCTCGGGTTCGGCCACGTACCCGAGCAGCTTCTCGATGTCGGCGGACGGCCTGCGGCACAGGAGGCGCGCCTCCGCGCTGGCGTAGTTGGCCAGCCCGCGTGCGATCTCGGTGCCGGACGGGTCGCGCACCGCGATCACCTCGCCGCGGGAGAAGTCACCCTCGACCGAGACCATGCCGATCGGCAGGAGGCTCTTGCCCTCCTCGCACACCTTGGCAGCCGCCCCCTGGTCGACGGTGACCGCGCCCCGCATCTGGAGGTGGTCCGCCATCCAGCGCTTGCGCGCCTGGCTCTTCTGCGTGGGCGCGACCAGCAGCGTGCCGACCGGCTCGCCGCCGAACAGGCGGATCAGGGCGTCGGGCTCCCGGCCCCAGGCGATCACCGTCGAGGCGCCCGAGCCGGCGGCGCGCTTGGCCGCCAGGATCTTGGTGATCATGCCGCCCTTGCCGATGCTCGAGCCCGCGCCGCCCGCCATCTGCTCCAGCACCGGGTCGCCGGCGCGGGCCTCGTGGACGAAGGTGGCCGCCGGGTCCTTGCGCGGGTCGGCGGTGTACAGGCCCTTCTGGTCGGTGAGGATCACGAGCACGTCGGCCTCGACCAGGTTGGCCACGAGCGCGCCCAGCGTGTCGTTGTCGCCGAACTTGATCTCGTCGTTGACGACGGTGTCGTTCTCGTTGATCACCGGCAGCACGCGCAGCCCCAGCAGGGTCAGCAGCGTGGAGCGGGCATTGAGGTAACGCTCGCGGTCTGCCAGGTCGGCGTGCGTGAGCAGCACCTGGGCCGAGCCCAGGCCGTTCTGGCGCAGCTTGGTCTCGTACATCTGGGCCAGGCCCATCTGGCCGACCGCGGCTGCGGCCTGCAGCTCACGCAGCTCGTGGGGGCGGGTGCTCCAGCCCAGGCGCTTCATGCCTTCGGCGATGGCGCCGCTGGAAACCATGATCACCTCGCGGCCGTCGCGGGCCAGCGCGGCCAGCTGGCGGCTCCACTCGCCGATCGCTGCTTCATCCAGGCCCCGGCCCTCGTTGGTCACGAGGCTGGAGCCGACCTTGACGACGATGCGGCGTGCACTGCGCAACATCTGCGCGGCCGGCGCGGAAATCGTGGAAGCGGGTGAAGCCGGGGTTTGCGTCATCAGGATTCGTTGTCGGGGGCCGGCGCGGCGAAGCGGGGATCGTCGACCGTGCCCGTGGCGGGATCGAACCGGGGATCGACCTCGACATGCGGTTGCTCGGCCACCTGCTGCGCCTTGACCTGCTGGTAGACGGCCTTGATCAGGTCCTCACAGCCCTCGCGGGTCAGGGCCGAGATTTCGAAGACGGGGCCCTTGTACTTGAAACGCTTGACGAAGTCCTTGACGCGCGCCTCGCGCTCGTCGGCCGGCACCATGTCCAGCTTGTTCAGGACCAGCCAGCGCGGCTTGTCGTACAGGGCCTTGTCGTATTTCTTCAGCTCGCCCACGATGGCCTTGGCCTGGGCGACCGGATCGACGCCCTCGTCGAAAGGAGCGATGTCCACCAGGTGCAGCAGGATGCGGGTGCGCTGCAGGTGGCGCAGGAACTGGTGACCCAGGCCCGCGCCCTCCGATGCGCCCTCGATCAGGCCAGGCACGTCGGCGACGACGAAGCTCTGCTCGGGGCCGACGCGCACCACGCCCAGGTTGGGGTGCAGCGTGGTGAAGGGGTAGTCGGCGATCTTGGGGCGCGCGTTCGAGATGGCGGCGATCAGGGTGGACTTGCCCGCGTTGGGCATGCCCAGCAGGCCGACGTCGGCCAGCACCTTGAGCTCGAGCTTCAGGCTCTTGCGCTCGCCGGGCCAGCCCGGGGTCTTCTGGCGCGGGGCGCGGTTGATCGCGCTCTTGAAGCGCATGTTGCCGAAGCCGCCGTCGCCGCCCTTGGCGATGGTGATCACCTCGCCGGGCGTGAGCAGTTCGTACAGCACCTCGCCGGTCTCGGCGTCGGAGATGATGGTGCCCACCGGCATCTTCAGCGTGATGTCGTCGCCGGCGGCGCCGAACATGTCCGAGCCCATGCCGTGCTCGCCGCGCTTGGCCTCGTGGCGGCGCGAGTAGCGGTAGTCGACCAGGGTGTTGAGGTTGGGGTCCGCAACGGCGTAGACATGGCCGCCACGGCCGCCATCGCCGCCGTTGGGTCCGCCGAACTCCTTGTACTTCTCGTGCCGGAACGACACGCAGCCATTGCCTCCGTCACCGGCGGCAATGTCGATATAGGCTTCGTCGACGAACTTCATGGGGGCTATTCTAGGAAGAGCGCCAACAAAAAAGCCCTGCGCAATGACGCAGGGCCTTCTTGCGGCAATGCCAGGGCGATCAGGCCGCCGGCGTCACATTCACGGTGTGCTTGTTCAGCTCACCCTTCACGGCGAACGACACGTGGCCATCCACCAGGGCGAACAGGGTGTGGTCCTTGCCCACGCCGACGTTCACGCCGGGATGGAACTTGGTGCCACGCTGGCGCACGATGATCGAGCCGGCGGAGATCAGCTCACCGCCGAAGGCCTTCACGCCGAGCATCTTGGGCTTGGAATCACGCCCGTTTCGCGTAGAGCCGCCGCCTTTTTTCTGTGCCATGTCCGTTGCTCCTTAGGCTGCAATCGCGCCGATTTGCAGCTCGGTGAACTGCTGGCGATGACCCTGGCGCTTCTGGTAGTGCTTGCGACGACGCATCTTGAAGATGCGAACTTTGTCGTGCTTGCCGTGCGCCACGACCGTGGCTTTGACAGTTGCACCGGACACCAGGGGGGTGCCGACCTTGAGTTCAGCGCCGTTGCCGACTGCCAGAACCTGGTCGATCACGATTTCCTGGCCAACGTCCGCAGCAATCTGTTCTACTTTGATTTTCTCGCCGATGGCAACGCGATACTGCTTGCCGCCGGTTTTTATGACCGCGTACATATAGACCTCTGAAGTGAAGCTCTCCAGGACGTATTTCCGGGAGAGCCCGCGACTGTAGCATAGTTTGGGCTTAACGTCCAGAGCACCGCCGTTCGGGGTCGGCAGCCTGCCTATAATCGCGCGCAACTTCCTGCGCCTGCCTTGACCGCTCCCGCCGACTCCCCCAACTCGACCGCCGCCACGCTGGCGCTCATCGCCGACGACATGCGTGAGATGGACGCCGTGATCGCCCGGCGCCTGGACTCCGGCGTGCCCCTGGTGGGCGAGGTCGCGCGCTACATCATCTCGGCCGGCGGCAAGCGCCTGCGCCCGGCCCTGCTGCTGCTGGTGTCCGGCGCGCTGGGCTACGGCGGCGCGCAGCGCTTCAACCTGGCGGCCGTGGTGGAGTTCATCCACACCGCCACGCTGCTGCATGACGACGTGGTCGATGCCTCCACGCTGCGCCGCGGCCGCGCCACCGCCAACGAGAGCTTCGGCAACCCGGCCAGCGTGCTGGTGGGCGACTTCCTCTACTCCCGCGCGTTCCAGATGATGCTGGACGCCAAGGACATGCGCGTCATGGAGATCCTGGCTGAGGCGACCAACGTGATCGCCGAGGGCGAGGTGCTGCAGCTGATGAACATGCACGACGCCTCGCTCGACGAGGCCGGCTACCTGCGCGTGATCCGCTCGAAGACCGCCAAGCTGTTCGAGGCCTCGACCCGCCTGGCAGCGGTGCTGGCCGGCAGCGACGCCACGATCGAGCAGGCCTGCGCCGACTACGGTCAGGCCCTGGGCACCGCCTTCCAGGTGATCGATGACGTACTCGACTACGACGGCGACGCCGGCGAGATGGGCAAGAACCTCGGCGACGACCTGCGCGAGGGCAAGGCCACGCTGCCCCTGATCGCCGCCATGCAGCGCGGCACACCCGAACAGCGGGACACAATCCGCCGCGCGATCGAGAACGGCTCGGTCGAGGAACTCGAGGCCATCGTCGCGATCGTGCGCTCCACCGGCGCGCTCGATGTGGCCCGCCAGGCCGCCGCCGCCGAGGCGCAACGCGCAATTGATTGCCTTTCGATGCTCCCGCGAAATAAACACAGCGAAGGTTTGCTACAATTAGCGTCTTCGCTGCTTGAGCGACGGCACTGAGAGATCAGGAGTCCGGCGATTCCAAGCACATCGGGGTGTAGCTTAGCCTGGTAGAGCGCTACGTTCGGGACGTAGAGGCCGGAGGTTCGAATCCTCTCACCCCGACCAGAATTCTGGTTATCCAAACAAAGACCTCGTTGCTCACGCAACGGGGTCTTTTGCTTTGGAGCGCGGGCAAGTGCAAGATGGCAGTCATCAATGAAACTTGCGGTCACGCCGAGGCGCCCATGATCTGCCTGCCCACGTTCCCGAAGAACCGCGCGCTCCTGGCCGCAGCCTGGCTGGCCGCCGCCGCGCCCGCGGCCCTGGCCCAGGGCGCCACGCACACGCTGCCCGAGGGACAAGCCATCCCCGACCGCTACATCGTCGTCTTCAAGCCGACGGTGGCCCATGCCGCACAGGAAGCCGACCGGCTGGTGCGCGCCGCCGGCGGCCAGGTCCACCGCCGCTACACCCACGCCCTCAAGGGCTTCGCGGCCACCCTGCCGGCGGCTGCGCTGCCCGGCATCCGCGCCAACCCGAATGTCGACGCCGTCGAGGCCGACCACGCCATCCGCCTCAACCAGGCCACGTCGCCGCAGAACCAGGCGACCTGGGGCCTGGACCGCATCGACCAGCGTGACCGGCCGCTCGATACGCAATACGCCTTCAACCACACCGGCCTGGGCGTGACCGCCTTCGTCATCGACACCGGCATCCGGGCCGACCATGCCGAGTTCGGCGGGCGTGTCCAGGGCGGCCACACCGAGGTCGCCGACGGCAACGGGACCCGTGACTGCAACGGCCACGGAACCCATGTGGCCGGCACGCTCGGCGGCTCGACCTGGGGCGTGGCCAAGGCGGTCCAGCTGGTCCCGGTACGCGTGCTGGATTGCAGCGGCTCCGGCACCTACAGCGGCGTCATCGCCGGCATCGACTGGGTGGCCGGCACCACGGCCCGGCCCGCGGTGGCCAACCTCTCGCTGGGCGGCGTCAAGTCCACCACCGTGAATGCCGCCGTCGCGGGCGCATCCAGCCTGGGCGTGACCATGGTCGTCGCCGCGGGCAACAGCAACGCCAATGCCTGCCGCTACTCCCCCGCCAGCGAGCCGACCGCCCTCACGGTGGGCGCCACCACCAGCAGCGACGCGCGGGCCTCCTACTCGAACTACGGCAGCTGCGTGGACCTGTTCGCGCCGGGCTCGGGCATCACCTCGGCCTGGCACACGAGCGCCACCGCCACCCACACCATCAGCGGCACCTCCATGGCCAGCCCGCACGTGGCCGGCATCGCCGCGCTCGCACTCAGCGCGAACCCGAAGGCCACGCCGGCCGAGGTGGCTCGCTTCCTCCTGGACAACGCGACACCGGACCGGCTCGCCTCCATCGGCACAGGCTCGCCGAACCGGCTGGCGTACTCGCTGGCTGCCGGCGCGCCGGTCGCGATGCCACCCCAGGCCGTGGCCGTCAGCGGCCTCACGGGCACCTGGCGCAAGGTCGGCAAGAGCTGGCAGGCCGTCGCGACCGTCTCGGTGCGAAACGTGACCACGAACACCGCGGTGCCCCATGCGACGGTGGCCGGCACCTTCGCCCCGGGCGGTTCGGCAAGCTGCGTGACCTCGAGCGACGGCAGCTGCTCGATGGCCAGCGGCTCGCTCGCGTCGACGGTGACGTTGAGCGATTTCACCGTCGACGGCATCACCGGCTCGGGCCTGGACTACGACGCCTCGCAGAACTCGGCGACCCGCATCACCATCAGCCGCTGAACGGGCGCGCGGCGCCCGACCCGCAGGCGCCGGCCCAGGCCGCTCAGCCCCGCTTTCGCCGGCCCCGCTCGCGCCAGCGCAACACCGCCAGCGCGAGCAGCCCGGTGGCGAGCAGGCCGAGCGAGACATGGATGGCCTTCTGGCTGATCGCGTAGGTGATGCTGGACCAGGTGAGCCAGCCGCAGGCGGCGCAGAACACCAGCGGCAGCACCGGGTACAGCGGCACGCGGAAGGGGCGCGGCGCCAGTGCGTCACGGTGGCGCAGGCGGACCAGGGCGAGGCCCACGAGGAACAGGAAGCCCCAGAACACCGGCGCGGTGAATTCCACCATCGCGGAGAAGCCGTCCCCCTCCCCCATCCCCAGCAGGACCAGGGCCGCGCTGATGGCGGCCTGCGTCCACAGCGCCGGCGTCGGGCTGCCCGCCTGGGCGCGCCAGCGCCCCAGCAGGCGCAGGGAGGCCCAGTCGCGGCCCAGGGCGAAGTTGGTGCGGGCGCCGACGATCATGGTGGCGTTGATGCTGGTCAGCGCGGCAATCGCCACGAACAGGCCCAGCGCCTTCTGCGCCCACGGGCCGAAGGCCAGCCCCAGCAGGTCGCCTGCGGCGGTCTTGCTGTCGGCAAGCCCGCGCAAGCCCAGGCCCTGCAGCAGCGCCAGGTTCACCAGCAGGTAGATGGCGGTGAGCGCCGCCATGCTGGCAATGATCACCCGCACCATGGCGCGCGGCCCGCCGCGGATCTCGGCCGAGACATACGCGGCCTCGTTCCAGCCGCCAAACGTGAGCAGCACGAACACCAGGCACAGGCCCCACTGCGCGGGGGCCGGCGCCTTCTCGAACCACACGAGCGGTCCGGAAGCGGGCACATCCATCGAGAAGCCGGCCGCCGCCACCGCCAGCAGCCCGCCGACCTCGAGCAGCAGCAGCAGCGACTGCACCCGCGAAGAGGCATGGATGCCGATGGTGTTGACCACCGTGAGCAGGATGATCACGATCAGCGCCCAGACCGTGCTCGACTGGGACCCCAGCGGCGCGAGCGTGCTGATGTAGTCGCCGAAGACGAAGGCCAGCAGCGCGATGGAGCCGGTGTTGATGACGGTGGCCCGCGCCCAGGCATACAGGAAGGACAGGTCGCGCCCGAAAGCCCGGCGCAGGAAGTGGTAATCCCCGCCTGCGTGCGGGTAGGCCGTGCACAGCTCGGCGTAGCACAGCGCGCCCGCCACCGAGACCAGCGCGCCCGCGGCCCACAGGACCAGCGCCCAGCCCGCGTCGCCGCTGATTCCCGCGACGAGCGCCGGGGTCTTGAAGATGCCGGCGCCGATGACGATGCCGACGATCAGCGCGATCGCCGCGCCGGGATGCAGCAGCCGCAGCGGCTGCGCGGTCGCCTGCGCAGAGTCACGCACGAGGGACGCGCCCTGCAATGCCTCGCTCACAGGCGCACCAGGTCGACCGGCACCGACTGGCCGCCCGGCGAGGTCACCGTGCCGGTGATGCGGCCGCCGTCCACGCGGCCGCTGAAGCTGTGCAAGGTCCGGTCGGGGCCGCTGAACTGGAAGCTGAGTTCTACGCCGCGCAGCCGCGCCCCCACCAGCGGCTGGGTCGCGCTGGTGCGCGTCATGAGGCCGCCGATCGACTGGAAGCTCTGGCGGAAGCTCAGGCGCGCCGGACCGCCCTCGAGGCCGGACAGCATCCAGTCGCCCTCGACGCGCGCAGGCACGACCCACAGGTAGGCGCGGGCGTTCTCGTGGGCCAGCACCTCGTCGGCCTCCCACTCGCCCATGGTGAAGGCGTGCGACACGACGCGGGTGCCGGGCTTCATCGCCAGGATCGTCGGGCGCAGGCGCAGGTTCAGGTCAGGCAGCAGGTAGAGCGTGACCACGCTCGCCGAGCTGAAGTCCTCCTTGAAGATGTCGCCGGTGATGATGCGCACCTTGTCGGCCACGCCCGCCTCGCGCACCTTGCGCCGGGCGAACTCGGCCATCTGGGGGTTGTATTCGATGCCGACCGCCGTGGCACCGAACCGCTTCGCGGCGGTGATGGCGATGACGCCGTCGCCGGCGCCCAGGTCGAAGACCCGGTCATCCTGGCTGACCCGGGCGGCAGTGAGCATCTTCTCGATCAGGGGCTCGGGCGTGGGAATCCAGATCACGTCCTTGCCGGCCTGCCCGCGCATCGGCTCGTAGTTCTGCGCGGCGCCGGCCGGCTGGGCCAGGCTGGCGCTGCCGCCGAACGAGAGGGCCGCCGCGAGGGCGACGAGGATGAAATGGCGTAGGGCTCGCACGATGCATCTCCAGGCAAGGGCCATGAAACGAAAGGCCGTGGGACAGCCTCCGGGTCACCGGAGGAGGACGCTCCCCCCGCGGGGGGCCGGGCATCAATCTAGGCAAATCCGCCGCTCCGCGCAGCCCATCGGGCACAGAAACCCGGCGGGGCACCCCCGAGGAATTACCCTAGTCTTGAAATAAGTCGCAAAAACGTGCACGCACCCGATGCCCCGGCGGCGTCAGGTCCTGAAGCGCTCGACCTCTTCCCGGGTCGCGTCCGCGATCCGCGACAGGCCGACGATGGTGGCGGTGATCTGCTCGGACGCGGCGGCGTTGCTGCGGGCGATGCTGTCGACGTTGGAGAGGTTCATGTTGATCTCCTCCATCGCCGAGCTTTGCTGCTCCAGCGCGGCGGCGATGCGCTCGAGCATCGAGTCGGTCTGCCGCGAGCCCTGCTCGATGCGCGCCATTTCCTCGTTCACCAGGCCGACGGTGCCGACCGCACGGCGCGCCTCGGCCACCGCCTCGGTGACCAGCGTCGCGATCTCCTGCGAGCTCTCCGCGCTGCTCTGGGCCAGCTTGCCGACCTCGTCGGCCACCACGGCGAAGCCCTTGCCATGCTCGCCCGCCCGCGCCGCCTCGATGGCCGCATTGAGCGCCAGCAGGTTGGTCTTGTTGGCGATCTTCTCGATCACCTCGGTGATCCTGGAAATCTTCTCTGAGTTGCCGGCGATGCTGTTGACGACCTGCACCATCTCCGCCATCCGGGCCATGCTGGAGCGCACCGCCTCGAAGGAGGCGCGCGACTGCTGGCTGGCCGCCTCGGTGTTGCGCGACACCTCGGTGACCGAGGTGACGGTCTGGCGCACCGCGGTCGAGACCTGGCTGATCGCATGGGTCTGGTTCTGGGCGCCATCGGAAATCTGGGCAATCGCCTGGCTGGTCTGCCCGGACGCCGCCGCCACCTGCTGGGTGTTGCCGCTGATCACGCGCATGGCGCCCCCCAGGGCGTCCAGCGAGGCGTTCATGTTGGCCTTGAGCGCCTCCAGGTCGCCGAGCGCCGCCACCGTCATGCGCTGGGCGAGGTTGCCCTGGGCCACCGCGTTCATCACGCCGCTCAGGTCCCGGAAGAAGGCCTGCTGCGCCTCGATGCTCTGGTTGACGTTGCGCTTGAGCGCGTCCAGGTCGCCCCGGGCCTGTACCCGCACCCGCTCGCCCAGGCGCCCCTGGGCGATGCCTCCCATGACCCGGGTGATGTCCTGGAACACGGCCTGCTGCGCGTCCAGGCTCTGGTTGACGTTGCGCTTGAGCGCATCGAGGTCGCCCCGGGCAGCCACGGTCACCCGGCGCGAGAACTCGCCCTGGGCCACCGCGGTCATGACCGCGGTGATGTCGTTGAGGGTGGAGTCCAGCGACTGCTGCATGCCGGCGACCTTGCGCAGCAGGGGGAAGCCGTCGCCCAGCGACAGGGCGTCGCGGGCGGCGAAGTCCCCCTCGCTGATGCGGCCGGCCAGGTCGGCGACGAGCGCCGACTCCACCGCCTCGCGCTGCAGGATCACCGACATGAAGACCAGCACTGCGGCCTCGAACACCACATAGGCTGCATGGAGCGCGACCAGTTCCAGGCTGACCGAGCCCGCCAGCACGTACAGCCCGGCGCCGGCAGCCTGCGCCACGGCGAAAGCCACGTGGTGCACGGCGATCACGCCCGCGGCCGCGACGATCGGCCGCCAGTCCCGGTAGTACAGCAGGAACGCCAGCAGGGCGAAGATGCCGAAGTGCATCTCGGTCATGCCGTGGGCCTGCTGGATCATCAGGGCCGAGTCGACCATCAGCGCGCAGGCGATCGCCAGACGGGAGACCAGGCTGCCCGGCGCCGCGCGGTGGATCAGGAAGGGCACGGCGAAGGCCGGCACGCCGACCAGGAGGGCCAGGCCCCAGGTCTGGGTGAAGGCCGCGATGCCCAGGCTGATCAGGGCGAGGAAGGCGAGCGTGGCGAGCAGGACACGGTCCGCGGTAGCGCGCTGCGGCTGCAGCATCTGCTCGGTGTTCACGGACAGGCGGGACGTCGGCTGGGCGGTCATGGGGCGATGGAGCTGCAGATGGACTGGAGTCGCGAGGGATCCTGCGCCACCCACCAGGCCAGGCACCCGGCGCTGTAGGCCAGCCACGCGGCCAGGCCGAACCAGGCCAGGCGCGGCACTGGCGTCGGGAGCCGGTCACGGCGGCTTACGGTGGCATGCGCGGTCATGCTGGGGCGGTCGCAGGCACGCGGCGGAGCCGGTGCCTCAGATACATGCAAAAGCGTGATCGTAACCAGTTGTCCGAGGCCGGTCGGGCCAAGGGCTACTTTGAAGCAACAGTCGTCACCAGCAAGCTACAGGGGAGAACAAGCCCCCATGAATCATGATTAAGAACGTACTATCCGAGAATCTTCCGGCGTAGCCGGCCACCGTCTGCAGCAACTGGCGTGGCTGCGACCCAACGCCGGCGGGACGCCTTCCCCGTATAGACCCTTTGCATGATGCGAGCGCCGAAATACCACGTTTACACTAACCCGGCTTTCGGCGATGATGCCCGCATCGCCAGGCTTCGCCCGGGTGGCCCCGCACACCCCATGACCAGACCGACTGATGGCCGTTGTTGACACCCTCACTGCCGACGCCTCCCAGGTGGCCCTTCCGGGCCTGGCACGGGCACTGATCTCGGCCGGCAAGCTGGGGCAGAAGTCGGCCGAGGACCTCTACGGCAAGGCGCTGGCCAACCGCACCAGCTTCATCGCCGAGCTCACCGGCTCCGGCGCGGTGTCGCCCGCCGACCTGGCCCACACGATGTCCGCCGCCTACGGCGCGCCCCTGCTGGACCTGGACGCCATCGACACCCAGCGCCTGCCCAAGGGCATCCTCGATACCAAGACCTGCCAGTCCTTCCGCGTGGTGGTCCTGGCCAAGCGCAACAACCGGCTGACGGTGGCCACGGCCGACCCGTCCGACCAGCAGGCCGCCGAAAAGATCAAGTTCGCCACCCAGATGGGGGTCGACTGGATCATCGCCGAGTACGACAAGCTCACGCGCATGGTGGAGGCCAACGCCACCACCGCCGCGGAGGCGATGGACAACCTCATCGGCGAGGACTTCCAGTTCGACGAGTCCACGCTCGACTCGGCCATGGCCGACGACGACGACCGCGGCATGAACGCCGAGGTCGATGACGCCCCGGTGGTCAAGTTCCTGCACAAGATGCTGCTGGACGCCATCAGCATGCGCGCGTCGGACATCCACTTCGAACCCTACGAGCACAACTACCGCGTGCGCTTCCGGGTCGACGGCGAACTGCGCGAGATGGCCGCCCCGCCGGTGGCCATCAAGGACAAGCTGGCCTCGCGCATCAAGGTGATCTCGCGCATGGACATCGCCGAAAAGCGGGTCCCGCAGGACGGTCGCATGAAGCTCAAGGTCGGCCCCGAGAAGGTGATCGACTTCCGCGTCAGCACCCTGCCCACCCTCTTCGGCGAGAAGATCGTGATCCGTATCCTGGATTCGTCGGCTGCCAAGATGGGCATCGACGCCCTGGGCTACGAGCCCGAGGAGAAGCAGCGCCTGCTCGACGCGATCCAGCGCCCCTACGGCATGATCCTGGTCACCGGCCCCACCGGTTCGGGCAAGACGGTCTCGCTGTACACCTGCCTGAACCTCCTGAACAAGCCGGGCGTGAACATCGCCACCGCCGAGGACCCGTCGGAAATCGTGCTGCCCGGCGTCAACCAGGTCAACGTCAACGAGCGTGCCGGCCTGACCTTCGCCACCGCCCTGCGCGCCTTCCTGCGCCAGGACCCGGACATCATCATGGTGGGCGAGATCCGCGACCTCGAGACCGCGGACATCGCCATCAAGGCCGCCCAGACCGGCCACCTGGTGCTCTCGACCCTCCACACGAACGACGCGCCCACCACGCTCACGCGCCTGCGCAACATGGGCATCCAGCCGTTCAACATCGCCTCCAGCGTGATCCTGATCTCGGCCCAGCGCCTGGCGCGGCGGCTGTGCGTGAACTGCAAGCAGCCCGCCGAGATCCCGCGCGAGAACCTGATCGAGGCCGGCTTCCGCGAGGAGGAGCTCGACGGCAGCTGGAAGCCCTACCGCGCGGTCGGCTGCAACGCCTGCCTGGGCGGCTACAAGGGCCGCGTGGGCATCTACCAGGTCATGCCGATCAGCGAGGAGATCCAGCAGATCATCCTGCGCGACGGCAACGCGGTGGAGATCGCGCACCAGTCCGAGCTCGAGGGCGTGAAGAGCCTGCGCCAGTCCGGCCTTCAGAAGGTGCGCCTGGGCGTGACCTCGCTCGAGGAAGTCCTGAGCACCACCAACACCTGACCCAGCAAAGAACGAACAGGGAGTCCGCCCGCATGGCCACGGCAGCATCCAGCAAGGTCAACGAATTCGTCTTCGAGTGGGAAGGCCGTGACCGCAATGGCAAGCAGGTGCGCGGAGAGACCCGCGCCGCCGGCGAGAACCAGGTCCAGGCTTCGCTGCGCCGCCAGGGCGTCACGCCCGTGAAGATCCGCAAGCGCCGCCTGGGCCGGGGCCAGCGGATCAAGCCGCGCGACATCGCGATCTTCACCCGCCAGCTGGCCACCATGATGAAGGCCGGCGTGCCGCTGCTGCAGGCCTTCGACATCGTGGGCCGGGGCAACACCAACACCAGCGTCTCGCGCCTGCTGGCCGAGATCCGCACCGACGTGGAGACCGGCACGTCGCTGTCGGCCGCCTTCCGCAAGCACCCGCTGTATTTCAGCAGCCTCTACTGCAACCTGGTGGAAGCCGGCGAGGCCGCCGGCATCCTGGAGTCCATCCTGGACCGGCTGGCCACCTACATGGAGAAGATCGAGGGCATCAAGTCCAAGATCCGCTCCGCGCTGATGTACCCGGTGGCGGTGATGGTGGTGGCAGTGGTCGTGGTCTCGGTGATCATGATCTTCGTGGTGCCCGCCTTCCGCGACGTCTTCACCTCCTTCGGCGCCGACCTGCCCGGCCCCACCCGCTTCGTGATCGCCATGAGCGAGGCCTTCGCGGCGTACTGGTGGATCATCTTCGGCACCCTGGGCGCGGGCCTCTACTTCTTCCTTCAGGCCTGGCGACGCAGCGAGCGCGTGCAGCACACGATCGACCGCCTCGCCCTGAAGATGCCGATCTTCGGCGACCTCGTCTACAAGGCCGTCGTGGCGCGCTGGACCCGCACCCTGTCCACCATGTTCGCCGCCGGCGTGCCGCTGGTGGAGGCCCTGGACTCCGTGGGCGGCGCCTCCGGCAACTCGGTCTACGTGGCCGCCACCGAGCGGATCCAGCAGGAGGTGGCCACCGGCACCAGCCTGACGACTGCCATGACCAATTCCAAGGTGTTTCCCTCGATGGTGCTGCAGATGTCCGCCATCGGCGAGGAATCCGGCGCCCTGGACCACATGCTCTCCAAGGCCGCCGACTTCTACGAGGCCGAGGTCGACGACATGGTCGCCGGCCTGTCCAGCCTGATGGAACCCATCATCATCGTCATGCTGGGCACCATCATCGGCGGCATCGTGATCGCCATGTACCTGCCGATCTTCAAGCTGGGACAGGTCGTCTGATGCTCGTGTCCCCCGCCGCGGACGTCGCCCTCGCCGCCGTCCTCGGGTTGCTGATCGGCAGCTTCCTGAACGTCGTCATCCATCGGCTGCCGCGCATGCTCGAGCGGCAGTGGGACGCCGAGTGCGCCCACCACCTCGGCCAGCCCGCGCCCGAGCAGCCTGCCTACAACCTGCTGCGCCCGGCCTCCGCCTGCCCGCACTGCGGCCACGCGATCCGCTGGTGGGAGAACATCCCGGTGGCCAGCTGGCTCGCCCTGCGCGGGCGCTGCTCGGCCTGCGGCAAGGGCATCAGCGCGCGCTACCCGCTGGTGGAAGCCGCCACTGCGGCGCTGTTCGCCTTCAGCGCCTGGCAGTGGGGCATCACGCCGGCCGGCGCGGCCTGGGCCGCCTTCTGCGCCGCCCTGCTGGCCCTGGCCCTGATCGACTGGGACACCACCCTGCTGCCCGACGACATCACCCTGCCCCTGGCCTGGGGCGGCCTCATCGCCGCGGCCCTGGGCTGGAGCGGCACGCCGCTGCCCGACGCGCTGTGGGGCGCGGTGGCCGGCTACCTCTCGCTGTGGTCTGTCTACCAGGGCTTCAAGCTGCTCACCGGCAAGGAGGGCATGGGCTTCGGCGACTTCAAGCTGTTCGCCGCCCTGGGCGCCTGGTTCGGCTGGGCCGCGCTGATCCCGCTGATCCTCGTCGCCTCGGTGCTGGGTGCCGTCATCGGCATCGCCATGAAGCTCGGCGGCAACCTGCGCGAAGGCGGCTACGTGCCCTTCGGGCCCTTCCTCGCCTTCGCCGGCCTGGTGGCCCTGGTGCTGGGCCCGGCCCGCATCCTCGGGATGCTCGGGCTGTGAGCGCGCCGATGCAGCGCATCGGGCTGACCGGGGGCATCGGCAGCGGCAAGAGCACCGTCCTGGAGACCCTGCAGGCGCTGGGCGCCGCAACCGCCGACGCCGATGCCATCGCACGCGGCGTCACCGCCGCCGGGGGCGCGGCCATCCCGGCCATCCGCGAGCGCTTCGGCGCCGGCTTCATCGCCGCCGACGGCAGCATGGACCGCGCCCGCATGCGTGCCCACGCTTTCGCCGAGCCGGCCGCGCGGCGCGAACTCGAAGCCATCATCCATCCGCTGGTGTCCGCCGCCATCCGCGAGCGCGAGGCCCTGGCCCGCGCCGAGGGCCGGGCCTGCCTGGTGTTCGACATTCCCCTGCTGGTGGAGTCCGGCCGCTGGCGCGCGCAGCTCGATCGCGTGCTGGTGGTCGACTGCCGGCCCGAGACTCAGGTCGCGCGCGTGATGGCCCGCAGCGGGCTGGCCCGCGAGGAGGTGCAGGCCATCATCGACGCGCAGGCGCCGCGCCGCCTGCGCCTGGCGGCGGCCGACGTGGTCGTCTTCAATGAGGGACTGTCGCTCGCGCAACTGGCACAGACCGTGACGCAGGCGGCCCGGGGCTTCGGGCTATGATCGCACTGCCGTGATCCTTTACGAATACCCGCTCAACGAGCGCATCCGCACCTACCTGCGCCTGGAACACCTCTTCCGCCGCCTGGCCCTGCTGGTGCCCCGCGAGCACCCGATGGACCACCACTTCGCGCTGGCCACCCTCTTCGAAATCATCGACGTCGCCGCCCGCGCCGATCTCAAGTCCGACGTCATGAAGGACCTGGAGCGGCAGAAGACCACCCTCGCCGGCTACCGGGGCAACCCCGCCATCGCCGAGGCCGTCCTGGACCATGTCATCGGCCGCCTCGACGCCTGCTTCGAGGCCATGAACAACCAGCCCGGCAAGGCCGGCCAGGCCCTGACCGACAACGAGTGGCTGATGGGCATCCGCAGCCGCATCGCCATCCCGGGCGGCACCTGCGAATTCGACCTGCCGGGCTACCACGCGTGGCAGCAGATGGACGCGGCCCGCCGCCGCGCCGACCTCGGCCGCTGGGCGTCCACGCTGGCGCCGCTGGCCGAGTCGCTGCAGATGCTGATGCAGCTGCTGCGGGACTCCGGCGCGCCGCAGAAGGTGCTGGCCACCGCCGGCCAGCTGCAGCAGAACCTGCCGCAGGGCCGCAGCTTCCAGCTGCTGCGCCTGCGCATCGACCCGGCCCTGAACCTGGTGCCCGAGATCAGTGCCAACCGCCTGCTGGTGTCCGTGCGCCTGATGAAGCACGAACCGGCCGAGCGCCTGCAGGCCAGCACCGAGGACACGGCCTTCGAGCTGACCCTGTGCGCCTGAGGCCGCACGCCTTCCGACCCGATTGCCATGACCGCGAAGAAAGCCGCCGACCCGGCCGCCCGCATCGTGCCCTGCCCGCAATGCGGCGGCGACAGCGTGTACGCGCCCTCCAATCCCTACCGCCCGTTCTGCAGCGAGCGCTGCAAGCAGATCGACCTCGGCGCCTGGGCCAGCGAGAGCTTCCGCGTCGAGAGCGAGGCCCCGCCGGACGACCAGCCCTACGGCGACCCGCGGCTGCAGTGAGCGGCTGGCGCAGGCTCAGGCCTGCGGCGGGTGCGTGGGCCCGGTGAAGCCCCGCTCCTGCGCGAACCAGGCCAGCACCGGCACCGTGCCCGGAAGCACCGGCTGGCTGCGCACCGGCAGCGTCTCCCAGGCGAAGGACTGGCCCTCGTGCATGTGGAGCTCACCGTCCCAGTCGTAGACCTTGCAGAAGTGCAGCCGCACCAGGGCGTGCGGGTAGTCCACGACCTCCACCTTCCACGGGTGCGCCGGGCCGATCGTCACGCCGATCTCCTCGACCAGCTCGCGCCGCAGCGCCTGTTCCACGGTCTCGCCCGCCTCGAGCTTGCCGCCCGGGAATTCCCAGTAGCCGGCGTAGACCTTGCCCGGCGGGCGCGAGGTCAGGAGGAACCGGCCGTCCGGGCGAATGAGCACGCCCACGGCCACCTCGACCGGCGGCCGGTCGGCCCCACCCTCACGCGGGCGGTCGCCATCGGCCACCAGCACGGGGGTGGTCACGCCAGCGCTCACGCGTGGCGGCCCGCGTAGTCGCGGGCGAACTGGTAGGCCACCCGGCCCGAGCGCGAGCCGCGCTCCAGGGCCCACACCAGCGCCTCGGGCCGCGCGGCCTCGATGCGGTCAGGCGTGACACCGAAGGAAGCGAGCCACTGGGCGACGATGGTGAGGTACTCGTCCTGGCTGAACGGGTAGAAGCTGACCCACAGGCCGAAGCGTTCGGACAGCGAGATCTTCTCCTCCACCGCCTCGCCGGGATGGACCTCGCCGTCCTCGGTATGGGTGTAGGAGAGGTTCTCCTTCATGTACTCGGGCAGCAGGTGGCGGCGGTTGCTGGTGGCGTAGATCAGCACGTTGGGCGTGGAGGCCGCCACCGAGCCGTCGAGGATGGACTTGAGCGCCTTGTAGCCGGCCTCGCCGTCCTCGAAGCTCAGGTCGTCGCAGAAGACGATGAATTTCTCGGGGCGGTCGGCGACCACGTCGATGATGTCCGGCAGGTCGGTGAGATCGGCCTTGTCGACCTCGATCAGGCGCAGGCCCTGGTCCTTGTAGGCGTTCAGGCAGGCCTTGATCAGGGAGCTCTTGCCGGTGCCGCGCGCGCCCGTGAGCAGCACGTTGTTGGCGGGCTGGCCCTTCACGAACTGCTCGGTGTTGCGCTGGATCCTCTCCTTCTGGCCATCGATCTCCTGCAGGTCGCCCAGCGCGATGGTGGCCACGTGGCGCACGGCCTCCAGGCTGCCGTGGCCGCTGGAGCGCTTGCGGTAGCGGAAGGCGATGCCGGCCTTCCAGTCGGGGGCCGACAGGGGCTGGGGCAGGACGGATTCGATGCGCGAGATCAGGTGCTCGGCGCGAATGAGGAAGGATTCGAGGCGGTCGCTCATGAACGGTAATCGGCGTTGATGGTCACGTAGTCGTGGCTGAAGTCGCAGGTCCACACGGTGTCGGCGGCGGCGCCGCGGCCCAGGCCCACGCGCACGGTGATCTCGCTTTGCTTCATCACGCGCTGGCCGTCCTCCTCGCGGTAGGCCGGGTTGCGGCCGCCGCCGACGGCCACGTGCACGTCGTCGAGGAACAGGTCGATCTTCGTCTGGTCCAGGTCCTCGATGCCGGCATAGCCGACGGCGGCGAGGATGCGGCCCAGGTTGGGGTCGCTGGCGAAGAAGGCGGTCTTGACCAGCGGCGAATGGGCGATGGCGTAGGCCACCTGGCGGCACTCCTCGCCGGTTCTGCCGCCCTCGACGCGCACGGTGATGAACTTGGTCGCGCCCTCGCCGTCACGCACGATGGCCTGCGCCAGCAGGCGGGCCACCTCCAGCATCGCCTCGCGCAGGGCGCGGCCGGCGGGGCTGTCCAGGTCGGTGATGACCGGGTTGCCAGCCTTGCCGGTGGCGATGACGATGAACGAGTCGTTGGTGGAGGTGTCGCCGTCCACCGTGACGCGGTTGAACGAGCCCTCGGCCAGCTCCAGGGCCAGCTGCTTCATCAGGCCCGGCGCCACCGCGGCATCGGTCGCCAGGTAGCCGAGCATGGTGGCCATGTTCGGGCGGATCATGCCGGCGCCCTTGCTGATGCCGGTGACGGTGACGGCCCGGCCGTCGAGGGTGCCCCGGCGGCTGAAGCCCTTGGGCACCGTGTCCGTGGTCATGATGCCCTCGGCTGCGCGGGCCCAGTGGTCCTCCTTCGCATCGGCCAGGGCGGCGGGCAGGCCGGCCTGGATGCGGTCCACCGGCAGCGGCTCCATGATCACGCCGGTCGAGAACGGCAGCACCTGCGCCGGGGCGATCCCGAGCAGGCCGGCCAGCGCGACGCAGGTCGAGCGGGCGCGGGCCAGGCCGTCCTCGCCGGTGCCGGCGTTGGCATTGCCGGTGTTGATCACGATGGCGCGGATGCCATCGCCCGCGGCCAGGTGCTCGCGGCACACCTGCACGGGCGCGGCGCAGAAGCGGTTCTTCGTGAACACGCCGCCGACCGCGGCGCCCGGCTCGAGCAGCATGACGGTCAGGTCCTTGCGGCCTTGCTTGCGCACGCCCGCTTCGGCGACGCCGATGCGCAGGCCGGGCACGGGCAGGAGGTCTTGCGCGCGCGGCGCGGACAGGTTCACGGGCATGGAGGCTTCCTCTGGAAGGAGAAGAAAGGGACAGGAAAAGGAAGAGGGAAAGGAGCGGGGCGCCGTCTCAGTTCTGCGCCCAGGGCAGCCCGCGGAAGCGCCAGCCGCCGACCGTACTGCGGTGGGCCTGGCCATCGGGGTTGCCCTCGAAGCCCTCGAGGATGTTGTAGGCCTGCAGCCCGAGTTCCGTCGCGCGGCGCGCCGCGGCGATGGAGCGCACGCCGCTGCGGCACAGGAGCAGCGCCTTCTTGCCGGCCGGCACGGCCGCCTGCAGCTGCGCGTCGAACGCGGGGTTGAGGGCCATGCCGGGCCACTGCTTCCAGGCGACATGGGCCGCGCCGGGCACGTAGCCCACCCACTCCAGCTCGGCGCCGGTGCGGATGTCGACGAGGACCGCATCGCCCGCCTGCCACCATGCGAAGGCGGTCTGCGGCGAGATGTCGCCGGCATAGCCGTCGGCAGGAAGGATGGAGTCGGCAGAGGCAGTCATGACCCCGATTTTGCCAGCGCGGCAAGTCACGCCTGCGACAGGGGAATCGCCCCGCCGCGGGCGCGTGCGAGCACCTGCACGGGGCGTGCATTTCCTCATGGGTTTTCCCTTGCGTGAAAACCCTCTTTTGAGAGCTCCGCCGTTGGCCGAGAGTGACGGTGTCCTATCCGTGAAACACAGAGAGTCAGAGGAGACACCCATGACCGAACCCAAGACCCCCCGCCGCCGCAGCCTGCTCAAGGGCGCCGCGGTTGCCGCCGGCGCCGCCGGCGGCATGGCTGCCCCGATGATCGCCGTCGCGCAGACCACGACCCTGCGCTTCCAGAGCACCTGGCCGGCCAAGGACATCTTCCACGAGTACGCCAACGACTTCGCGAAGAAGGTCAATGACATGGCGGGCAACCGCCTGAAGATCGAGGTCCTGCCGGCCGGCGCCGTGGTGCCGGCGTTCCAGCTGCTCGACGCCGTGAACAAGGGCACGCTGGACGGCGGCCATGGCGTGGTGGCCTACCACTACGGCAAGAACACGGCCCTGGCGCTGTGGGGTTCGGGCCCGGCCTTCGGCATGGACCCCAACATGGTGCTGGCCTGGCACTACTACGGCGGCGGCAAGGCCATGCTGGAGGAGATCTACAAGAGCCTCAACATCGACGTGGTGTCCTTCCTGTACGGCCCCATGCCCACCCAGCCCCTGGGCTGGTTCAAGAAGCCGATCGCCAACGTCGAACAGCTCAAGGGCCTGAAGTACCGCACGGTCGGCCTGGCGGTGGACGTGTTCAAGGAACTCGGCGCTGCCGTGAACCCGCTGCCCGGCGGCGAGATCGTGCCGGCGCTGGACCGCGGCCTGCTGGACGCGGCCGAGTTCAACAACGCCTCCTCCGACCGCGTGCTGGGCTTCCCCGACGTGGCCAAGAACTGCATGCTGCAGAGCTTCCACCAGAGCGGCGAGCAGTTCGAGATCCTGTTCAACAAGGGCAAGTACGACGGCCTGCCGTCCGAACTGAAGTCCATCATCGATTACGCCGTGCAGGCAGCCAGCGCGGACATGAGCTGGAAGGCCATCCACCGCAACTCGCAGGACTACAACGAGCTGAAGACCAAGGACAAGGTCAACTTCTACAAGACGCCCGACAGCATCCTGCGTGCCCAGCTCGACGCCTGGGACAAGGTGACCAACGAGAAATCCAAGGAGAACCCGCTGTTCAAGAAGGTGATGGACTCGCAGCGCGCCTTCGCCCAGCGCGCAGGCTCCTGGCAGAACGACTACATGGTCGACTTCAAGATGGCCTGGAACCGCTATTTCCGCCAGCCTGCCAAGAAGGCCTGATGACGCACGCATGACAAGGGGCTGCCGGTCACCGGCGGCCCCTTTTCGCATGGGTCCATTTCCGAGGGAGTAAGAGTGAAAGATTTGCTGATGGCGGTGGACAAGGCGTCCACCCGCCTGGGTCAGGCCTTCGCCTGGCTCATCGTCCTGCTGACGTGCCTGATCTCGTGGGAGGTCTTTTCCCGGTACGTCCTCAACAACCCGCATGACTGGGCGCTCGACGCCCAGATCATGATGTACGGCACGCTGTTCATGCTTGCGGGCGCGTACACCCTGGCCAAGAACGGCCATGTACGCGGTGACGTGCTCTATGGCTTCTTCCTGCCGCGCACGCAGGCCTGGGTCGACCTGGTGCTCTACGTGCTGTTCTTCCTGCCCGGCATCGTCGCCCTGACCTGGGCCGGCTGGAGCTTCGCGCAGGACTCGCTGGCGATCCGCGAAAGCACTTTCTCGGCCACGCCGCTGCCGCTGTACCCCTTCAAGTTCATGATCCCGGTCGCCGGGCTGATCCTGCTGCTGCAGGGCCTGGTGGAGATCGTGCGCTGCGTGCAATGCATCCAGGCCGGTGAATGGCCCTCGCGCGAGGAGGATGTCGAAGAGGTCGACGTCGAGAAACTCAAGGAGATGGTCAAGGCCGAGGGGGGTGCACGATGATCAGCAAGATCCGCAAGGAGCTCTGGTTCGGCTTCTCCCTGATGGCGCTCATCATCGCGGGCACCGCGGTGATGCTGGTGTCCGCCGACACCATCACCCGGGGCCACATGGGCCTGATGATGCTGGCGCTGGTCGTCGTGGCCATCATGCTCGGCTTTCCCACCGCGTTCACGCTCATGGGCATGGGCATGATCTTCACCTGGCTCGCCTACGACCGGGACACAGGCAAGACGCTCACGCTGATGGTGCAGTCGGCCTTCAAGGTCATGGGCAACGACGTCCTGATCTCGATCCCGCTGTTCGTCTTCATGGGATACCTGGTCGAGCGGGCCAACCTGATCGACAAGCTGTTCCGCAGCCTGCACCTCGCCCTGGCGCGGGTGCCCGGCTCGCTGGCGGTGGCCACGCTCTTCACCTGCGCGGTGTTCGCCACGGCCACCGGCATCGTCGGCGCCGTCGTCACGCTGATGGGCCTGCTGGCGCTGCCGCAGATGCTCAAGGGAGGCTATGACATCAAGGTCTCGGCGGGCGCCATCACCGCCGGCGGCTGCCTGGGCATCCTGATCCCGCCCTCGGTCATGCTGATCGTCTATGGCGCGACCGCGGGCGTGTCGGTGGTGCAGCTGTATGCCGGCGCCTTCTTCCCGGGCCTGATGCTGGCCGGCCTGTATGTCCTGTACGTCGTCATCCTGGCGAAGATCAAGCCCGCGCTGATGCCCCCGCTCTCCGCCGAGCAGCGCTTCGTGCCGCTGCCGCCGGTGCTCGACCGGATTTCGCAGGGCGTCTCGAAACTGGCCCTGCCCGGCCTGCTGCGTGGCGGCTCCGTGGCGGCCGGCCAGGGCGCCTACCTGCGCAAGCAGCTGGCGGTGACCCTGCTGCCGCTCGCCGTGTTCCTGCTGTTCGCCCTGGTGTCCTGGCACCTGAACACGCGGCCGTCCGAACAGGCGGTGAGCGAGATGCCCGTGGCCGCAGCCAATGGCGGCGTCGCCGAGCCGGCCGGTGCGGCGGGTGGCGTGCAGGAGCCCCCCGGGGCCTCCGGCGGGGTGTCCGAACCGCCCGGGGCAAGCACGCTGCGTGAGCCCGCCGGCGCCTCCGGCGGCCTGTCCGAGCCCCCGGGCGCGTCGTCGGGCGTGAGCGAACCGCCTGGCGCCGACGCTGGCGTCAAGGAGCCGCCCGGCGCCGGCGGCGGGGTGATGGAGCCCCCGGGCGCCGATGGCGGCGTGAAGGAACCCGCAGGCGCGACCGCCTCGGTGCAGGAGCCGCCCGCGGCCTCCGGCGCCTCGGGGGCCACCCCCGCCAAGCTCGAACGCACGCCCGCCACGCGCGGCTTCTGGATCGGCCTGGGGGTCGGCGCGGTGGCCCTGGCGGCCTTCTACGGCCTGCTCACCTTCCAGCGGCTGGAGATCTTCAAGATGCTCCTGTCCAGCTTCTTCCCGCTGGTGGTCCTGATCCTCGCGGTGCTGGGCTCCATCGTGATGGGCCTGGCCACGCCGACCGAGGCGGCCGCCGTGGGTGCCTTCGGCGGCTACCTGCTGGCGGCGATTTACGCCGTCATCGCCAAGCGCAAGGAGGGGCGAGGACGCGTCTTCGGGCTGTGGCTGCTGCTGTGGGCACCCGCCCTGGCCGCGATCGGCTGGTTCATCCTGCATGACGAAGGCCTGGTGGCCGCGCGCGTACCGAGCCTGCTCGGGACCGCCGGCGCCATCGGCGTGGCGGCCTGGCTCCTGGTCGCCTACCGCCAGTCCGGCCTGCAGTCCGAGGTGAAGGAGTCGGTGCTCCTGACCGCCAAGACCAGCGCCATGGTGTGCTGGCTCTTCGTGGGCAGCGCCATCTTCTCCGCCGCCTTCGCCCTGCTGGGTGGGCAGGAGCTGGTGGAGAAGTGGGTGATGTCGATGAACCTCACCAAGACCCAGTTCCTGATCCTGTCGCAGGTGATCATCTTCATCCTGGGCTGGCCGCTGGAGTGGACCGAGATCATCGTGATCTTCATGCCGATCTTCATCCCCCTGCTGGACAACTTCGGTGTCGACCCGCTGTTCTTCGGCCTGCTGGTCGCCCTGAACCTGCAGACCGCCTTCCTCAGCCCCCCGGTGGCGATGGCGGCCTTCTACCTCAAGGGCGTGAGCCCGCCGCATGTCACCCTGAACCAGATCTTCGCGGGCATGCTGCCCTTCATGGGGATCCAGGTCCTCGCGATCTTCATGCTGTACATCTTCCCGGAGATCGGGATGTGGCTGCCGCAGGTGCTGTACGGGCGCTGAGGCCCGCCGCCAACGGCCCAAGGGCGCCCTGCGGGGCGCCCTTTTCACTGGTACGGCCCGTCCGTAGTTGACGTTAACGTAAACGTCAATTATCGTCACGGATCCAGGAGACACCCCGCCCATGACCGACCTGTCCGCCGAATTCAAGGCGCTCGCCGACTACCGCCCCACGAACAAGGTTCGCTTCGTCACCGCCGCCAGCCTGTTCGATGGCCATGACGCCGCCATCAACATCATGCGGCGCATCCTCCAGGGCATGGGGGCCGAGGTGATCCACCTGGGCCACAACCGCTCGGTCGACGAGGTCGTCACCGCCGCCCTGCAGGAAGACGTGCAGGGCATCGCGGTCAGCTCCTACCAGGGCGGCCACGTCGAGTACTTCAAGTACATGGTGGACCTGCTGCGCCAGCGCGGCGGCAGCCACATCCAGGTGTTCGGCGGCGGCGGCGGCGTGATCGTGCCGGCCGAGATCCGCGAGCTGCAGGCCTACGGCGTCACCCGCATCTACAGCCCGGAGGACGGCCAGCGCATGGGCCTGCAGGGCATGATCGGCGAGATGGTCATGCGCTGCGACCAGGACCTCAGCGCCCACGCGCCGAAGTCCGTCGAGGCGATCCAGGGCCATGGCGAGATGGCCTGGCGCGCCCTCGCCCAGCTGGTCACCGCGATCGAGAACGGCCAGGTCGACCCCGCCATGGTCAAGCAGCTGCACGCGGCCGCCGCGCAGCGCCAGGTCCCCGTGCTGGGCATCACCGGCACCGGCGGCGCCGGCAAGTCCTCCCTCACCGACGAACTGATTCGCCGCCTGCGCCTGGACCAGGACGACCGCCTGCGCATCGCGGTGATCTCCATCGACCCCTCGCGCCGCAAGAGCGGCGGCGCGCTGCTGGGCGACCGCATCCGCATGAACGCGATCAACCCCTGGAGCCAGGGCCCGCGCGTGTTCATGCGCTCGCTGGCCACGCGGGACTTCGGCAGCGAGATCTCCGCCGCCCTGCCCGACGTGGTGGCCGCCTGCAAGGCCGCCGGCTTCGACCTGGTGATCGTCGAGACCTCGGGCATCGGCCAGGGCGACGCCGCCATCGTGCCGCACGTGGACATCCCGATGTACGTGATGACGCCGGAGTTCGGCGCCGCCAGCCAGCTCGAGAAGATCGACATGCTGGACTTCGCCGAGTTCGTGGCGATCAACAAGTTCGACCGCAAGGGCGCCTCCGACGCCCTGCGCGACGTGGCCAAGCAGGTGCAGCGAAACAAGGAAGCCTGGACCACGCCCACCGAGCAGATGCCGGTGTTCGGCACCATGGCCGCCCGCTTCAACGACGACGGCGTGACCGCCCTGTTCCAGGCGCTCAAGCCGCGCCTGCAGGAACTGGGCGTTGCCTTCGCCGACGGCCGCCTGCCCCGCGTGGACGTGCGCCACAGCACCAACCAGACCCCGATCGTGCCGCCGGCGCGCACCCGTTACCTGGCCGAGATCTCCGACTCGGTGCGCGGCTACAAGAAGCGCGCTCGCGCCCAGGCGGCCCTGGTGCGCGAGATCCAGCAGCTCGAGGCCGCTGCCGCCATGCTGAAGGTGGACAAGCCCGGCCGCGCCCCTGCCGCCGAGGCCGCCCTGGACCTGGCCCGCCAGCGCCAGGAGCGCGTCGACGCCGACGCCCGCAAGCTGCTGGCCCAGTGGCCCGACATGCGCAAGGCCTACGCCGGCGACGAGTACGTGGTGAAGATCCGCGACAAGGAGATCCGCACCGCGCTGACCACCAAGTCGCTCTCGGGCACCACCATCCGCAAGGTGGTCCTGCCGAACTACGAGGACCACGGCGAGATCCTCAAGTGGCTGATGCTGGACAACGTGCCGGGCAGCTACCCCTACACCGCCGGCACCTTCGCCTTCAAGCGCGAGAACGAGGACCCGACCCGCATGTTCGCCGGCGAGGGCGACCCGTTCCGCACCAACCGGCGCTTCAAGCTGGTCTCCGAGGGCATGCCGGCCAAGCGCCTGTCCACTGCCTTCGACTCGGTCACGCTGTATGGCAACGACCCGGCCGAGCGCCCCGACATCTATGGCAAGGTGGGCAACTCCGGCGTGAACGTGGCCACGCTGGACGACATGAAGGTGCTGTACGACGGCTTCGACCTGTGCAACCCCACCACCTCGGTGTCCATGACCATCAACGGCCCGGCGCCGTCGATCCTGGCGATGTTCATGAACACCGCCATCGACCAGAACCTGGCGAAGTTCAAGGCCGAGAACGGCCGTGAGCCCACCGACACCGAGGCCGCCAAGATCCGCGAATGGGTGCTGGCCAACGTGCGCGGCACGGTGCAGGCCGACATCCTCAAGGAAGACCAGGGCCAGAACACCTGCATCTTCTCCACCGAGTTCAGCCTCAAGGTCATGGGCGACATCGCCGAGTACTTCGTGCACCACAACGTGCGCAACTTCTACTCGGTGTCGATCTCCGGCTACCACATCGCCGAGGCGGGCGCCAACCCGATCTCGCAGCTGGCCTTCACGCTCTCGAACGGCTTCACCCTGGTGGAGGCCTACCTGGCGCGGGGCATGCACATCGACGATTTCGCGCCCAACCTGAGCTTCTTCTTCTCCAACGGCATGGACCCGGAGTACACCGTGATGGGCCGCGTGGCGCGCCGCATCTGGGCGGTGGCCATGAAGGAGAAGTACGGCGCCAACGAGCGCTCGCAGAAGCTCAAGTACCACATCCAGACCTCGGGCCGCAGCCTGCACGCGCAGGAAATCCAGTTCAACGACATCCGCACCACGCTACAGGCGCTGATCGCGATCTACGACAACTGCAACTCGCTGCACACCAACGCCTTCGACGAGGCCATCACCACGCCCACCGAGGACAGCGTGCGCCGCGCCATGGCGATCCAGCTGATCATCAACCGCGAGTGGGGCCTGGCCAAGAACGAGAACCCGAACCAGGGCGCCTTCGTGATCGAGGAGCTGACCGAGCTGGTGGAGGAGGCGGTGCTGGCCGAGTTCGAGCGCATCGCCGAGCGCGGCGGCGTGCTGGGCGCGATGGAGACCGGCTACCAGCGAGGCCGCATCCAGGACGAGTCCATGCACTACGAGATGCTCAAACACACCGGCGAGCTGCCCATCATCGGGGTCAACACCTTCCGCAACCCCAAGGGCGACACCATCCCCGAGAAGCTGGAGCTGGCCCGCTCCACCGAGGAGGAAAAGCAAAGCCAGCTCGCCCGCTTGCAGGACTTCCACCAGCGCCACGCCGGCGAAGCGCCGGCGATGCTGAAGCGGCTGCAGCAGGCCGTGATCGACAACGGCAACGTGTTCGAGGTGCTGATGGACGCGGTGCGCGTGTGCTCGCTGGGCCAGATCACCAATGCCCTGTTCGAGGTGGGCGGGCAGTACCGCCGCAACATGTGAAACCCTCCCGGTAATTACCTAGGGGCTTTCCCCCCTGTTGCGCCGCAGCGGGCCCACCTACAGTGGGCCCGTCTGTTTTGGGAGCGCAACTTGTCGACGGAGTACATCCTCGAGACGCAGGGCCTGACCAAGGAATTCAAGGGATTCGTGGCGGTCAACAACGTCGACCTGAAGGTCCGGCGCGGAGACATCCACGCGCTGATCGGCCCCAACGGCGCCGGCAAGACCACCTTCTTCAACCTCCTGACCAAGTTCCTGCCGCCCACGCGGGGCACCATCACCTATCGCGGCCAGGACATCACCCACGAGAAGCCCGCGCAGACCGCGCGCCGCGGCATCGTGCGCTCCTTCCAGATTTCGGCCGTCTTCCCGCACATGACGGTGCTGGAGAACGTGCGCGCCGCCCTCCAGCGCGGCGAGGGCACCTCCTTCCACTTCTGGACGCCCGAGAGCTCCCTGTACCACCTGCATGACCGCGCCCGCCAGCTGCTGGACGACGTGGACCTGCTCGATTTCCAGGACGAACTCACCGTCAACCTGCCCTATGGCCGCAAGCGCGCCCTGGAGCTGGCCACCACCATGGCCCTGGAGCCCGACCTGATGCTGCTGGACGAACCCACCCAGGGCATGGGCCACGAGGACGTGGGCCGGGTCACGCAGTTGATCAAGAAGGTCTCCATCGGCCGCACCATCCTGATGGTGGAGCACAACATGAACGTGGTGTCGTCCATCGCCGACCGCATCACCGTGCTGCAGCGCGGCTCGGTGATCGCCGACGGTCCCTATGCCGAGGTCTCCCGCGACCCGCAGGTGATCGAGGCCTACATGGGCTCCGCCGACACCGAGCTGCAGGGAGCCCACTGACATGGCCCAGGAGCTGCTGGAGATTCAGGACCTGCACGCCTGGTACGGCGAGTCCCACGTGCTGCATGGCGTGAACCTCACGGTGAACGAGGGCGAGGTGGTCTCGCTGCTGGGGCGCAACGGCGCAGGCCGCACCACCACCCTGCGCGCCATCATGGGCCTGACCGGCCGGCGCACCGGCTCGATCCGCGTGGCCGGGCGCGAGGCCATCAAGCTGGCGCCGCACAAGGTGGCGCGCCTGGGCCTGGGCTACTGCCCCGAGGAGCGCGGCATCTTCGCCAGCCTCTCGGCGCAGGAGAACCTGCTGCTGCCGCCCACCCTGGCCGCCGGCGGCATGAGCGTGGCCGAGATCTACGAGATGTTCCCCAACCTCAAGGAGCGCGCCGCCAGCCCCGGCACGCGCCTGTCCGGCGGCGAGCAGCAGATGCTGGCGGTGGCGCGCATCCTGCGCACCGGCGCGCGACTGCTGCTGCTCGACGAAATCTCCGAGGGCCTGGCCCCGGTGATCGTGCAGAAGCTCGCCGAGACCATCCGCACGCTCAAGGCCAAGGGCTACACCATCGTGCTGGTGGAGCAGAACTTCCGCTTCGCCGCGCCCCTCGCCGACCGCTTCTACGTGATGGAGCACGGCAAGATCGTCCGCGAATTCGCGCAGCACCAGTTGCAGGGCAACATGGCCATGCTGCAGGAGTACCTCGGCGTGTGAGCGCCGCCCTTTTCGATGATGAAGGAGACCCCCATGAAACTCAGGAAGACCGTCGCAGCCTGCACCCTCGCCTTCGCCGGCCTCGCCGGACTGTCCGCCCCGGCCCAGGCGCAGTTCTCGGGTGACGTGATCCGCATCGGCATCATCACCGACATGTCCAGCGTCTACGCCGACATCGATGGCCCCGGCGGCGTCGAGGCGGTGCGCATGGCCATCGCCGACATGGGCGGCGCCATCAACGGCAAGAAGATCGAGGTCCTCTCGGCCGACCACCAGAACAAGCCCGACGTGGCCGCCACCAAGGCCCGCGAGTGGTTCGACACCCAGGGCCTGGACATGCTGATCGGCGGCACCAACTCCGGCGTGAACCTGGCCATGGCCAAGGTCGCCGCCGAGAAGAAGCGCCCCTTCATGGTGGTGGGCGCCGCCACCTCCGCGCTGACCAACGACCAGTGCACGCCCTACACCCTGCACTGGGCCTATGACACCACCGCCCTGGCCAAGGGCACGGGCGCCGCGGTGGTCAAGCAGGGCGGCAAGTCCTGGTACTTCCTCACCGCCGACTACGCCTTCGGCCACCAGCTGCAGGCCGACACCACCAAGGTGGTCGAGGCCAACGGCGGCAAGGTGGTGGGCTCGGTGCGCGCCCCGCTCAACGCCAGCGACTTCTCCTCGTTCCTGCTGCAGGCGCAGGGCAGCAAGGCGCAGATCCTGGGCCTGGCCAACGCCGGCGGCGACACCATCAACTCCATCAAGGCGGCCAACGAGTTCGGCATCACCAAGTCGATGAAGCTGGCCGGCCTGCTGGTGTTCATCAACGACATCCACTCGCTGGGCCTGAAGACCACCCAGGGCATGTACCTCACGGACAGCTGGTACTGGAACCAGAGCCAGGAGACCCGCGCCTGGTCGCGCCGCTTCTTCGAGAAGATGAAGCGCATGCCCTCCTCGCTGCAGGCCGCCGACTACTCGGCCGCCACCCAGTACCTGGCCGCCGTCAAGGCCACCGGCACCGACGACCCCGAGAAGGTGCTGGCCCACCTGAAGAAGGCCAAGTTCAACGACATCTTCATGAAGGGCGGCTACGTTCGCGCCGACGGCCGGGTGATCCATGACATGTACCTGATGCAGGTGAAGTCGCCCGACAAGTCCACCGAACCCTGGGACTACTACGAGGTCAAGCAGGTCTTCAAGGGCGAGGAGGCCTGGACCACCAAGGCCGACTCCAAGTGCCCCCTCTGGAAGTGACGCACGCGCCCCGCTGACCGGACCCCATGACTGAAATCTTCGGCATTCCCATCCAGGCCTTCCTCGGGCAGCTGATGCTCGGGCTGGTGAACGGCGCGTTCTACGCCATGCTCTCCCTGGGCCTGGCGGTGATCTTCGGCCTGCTGGACATCGTGAACTTCGCGCATGGCGCGCTGTACATGGTGGGCGCCTTCGCCGCCTGGATCATGCTGGACAAGTGGGGGATCGGTTACTGGTGGTCGCTGCTGCTGGCGCCGCTGATGGTGGGCACGCTCGGCGTGCTGATCGAGCGGAGCTTCCTCAAGCGGCTGTACGGGCTGGACCCGTTGTACGGGTTGCTGCTCACCTTCGGCCTGTCGCTGATCCTGGAGGGCATCTTCCGCGACCAGTACGGCGTCTCGGGCCAGTCCTACTCGGTGCCCGAGGAACTGGCGGGTGCGACCAACCTCGGGTTCATGATCCTGCCCAATTACCGGGCCTGGGTGGTGCTGGCGTCCGTCGTCGTGTGCCTGGGCACCTGGTGGCTGATCGAGCGCACGCGGCTGGGCGCCTACCTGCGGGCCGGCACCGAGAACGCGAAGCTGGTCCAGGCCTTCGGCGTGAACGTGCCGATGATGGTCATGCTGACCTACGGCGCCGGCGCCGCACTGGCCGCCCTCGCGGGCGTGCTGGCAGCGCCGGTGATCCAGGTCACGCCGCTCATGGGCTCCAACCTGATCATCGTGGTCTTCGCGGTGGTGGTGATCGGCGGGATGGGCTCCATCCTCGGTTCGGTGGTCACCGGCCTGGGACTGGGCGTGATCGAGGGCTTCACCCGGGTGTTCTACCCCGAGGCCTCCAGCATCGTCGTCTTCGTGATCATGGCCATCGTGCTGGTGCTGCGCCCCGCCGGCCTCTTCGGCAAGGAAACATGACCCGCCCGTCCTCGAGCCATGCTGTCTAAACTTTCCCGCCTCATCTACCTCGCGCTGCTGGCGCTGGCGCTGGCCGCGCCCCTGGTCGGCCTGTACCCGGTGTTCATGATGAAGCTGCTGTGCTTCGCCCTGTTCGCCTGTGCGTTCAACCTGCTGCTGGGGTTCACCGGGCTGCTGTCCTTCGGCCATGCGGCCTTCTTCGGCGGCGCAGCCTACGCGGCCGGCTGGCTCATGAAGTCCGGCGGCTTCACCCCCGAACTGGGCCTGCTGGCGGGCACGGTGATCGGCGGCCTGCTGGGGCTGGTGGTGGGCCTGATCGCCATCCGGCGCCAGGGCATCTACTTCGCCATGATCACCCTGGCGCTGGCGCAGATCGTCTTCTTCATCGCGCTGCAGGCGCCCTTCACCGGCGGCGAGGACGGCCTGCAGGGCGTGCCGCGCGGCCAGCTGCTGGGCCTGCTGCCGCTGGACTCGGACACCGTCCTGTACTACCTGGTGCTGGCGGTGTTCGTCGCCTGCTACCTGGGAATCCAGCGCATCGTCAGCTCGCCCTTCGGCCAGGTGCTGAAGATGATCCGCGAGAACGAGCCGCGCGCCGTCTCGCTCGGCTACGAGGTGGACCGCTACAAGCTGCTGGCCTTCGTGCTGTCGGCCGCCCTGGCCGGCCTGGCCGGCTCGCTCAAGACACTGGTGCTGGGCTTCGCCTCCCTGTCGGACGTGCACTGGTCGATGTCCGGCGAGGTCATCCTCATGAGCCTGCTGGGGGGCGTGGGCACCTTCTTCGGCCCGGTCCTCGGCTCGGCCATCGTGATCGGCCTGCAGAACATGCTGGCCGACAAGGTGGGCGCCTGGGTCACGGTGATCATCGGCGTGATCTTCGTGGTGTGCGTGCTGTCCTTCCGCAAGGGCCTGGTCGGCGAGCTGCTCGCGTGGATCGAGCGGCGCCGCGCGCGCGGCGCCGCGCCGGCGCAGCGGCCGGCCGCCGACGCTCAGAGCGTGTAGTTCTGCGGGCCCTTGCTGGCGATCTTGATCGCGCCGACGCGGTTGCCCAGCTCCGCGCACTTCGCCAGCGACCAGCCCTGCTCCAGCCCGTGCAGCAGCGCGCCGCGCCAGGCGTCGCCGCAGCCGGTGGGGTCGACCACGTCCTTCGCGGAGACCGGGGGCACGTGGGTCTTCTCGCCGTCGACCCAGACCTCGCAGCCCTCGCCGCCCAGCGTGATCACCAGGCCCTGCACGCGGCGCGAGATCTCGGCCGGCGTCCAGCCGGTGCGCTCGCACAGCATCTTGCCCTCGTAGTCGTTGACCGTGACCCAGGTGGCCTGGTCGACGAAGTTCGCCAGCTCGTCGCCGCCGAACATGGGCAGGCCCTGGCCCGGGTCGAACACGAAGGGGATGCCGGCGGCCTTGAACTGCTCGGCGTGCTGCAGCATGGCGTCACGGCCGTCGGGCGAGATGATGCCCAGCTTGATGTCGGCGCGCGGCTCGATGCGGGTGATGTGGGCCTGCATCATCGCGCCCGGGTGGAAGGCGGTGATCTGGTTGTTGTCCAGGTCCGTCATGATCATCGCCTGCGCGGTGTAGGTGTCGTCCACCTGGCGCACGAACTCGGTGCTGATGCCCAGCTTCCTCATGCGCTCGAGGTAACCGGCGCCGTCGCTGCCGACGGTGGCCATGGGCAGGGGCGTGCCGCCCAGGAGCTTGAGCGCGTAGGCGATGTTGCCGGCGCAGCCCCCGAAGTCGCGGCGCAGCGCCGGGACCAGGAAGGACACGTTGAGGATGTGCAGTTGCTCGGGGAGGATCTGCTGCGAGAACTTGCCCTCGAAGTTCATGATGGTGTCGAACGCGAGGGATCCACAGATCACGGCGGCCATGGTGTCGTCTGCCTTGTAGGAAAGAAAGGGAAAGGGGTCAGGGGTAGAAAGCCAGCAGCCGGTAGCCCGCGATGCGCGCGGTCGCCGGGCCGGGGGCCACGGCGAGGGTGAGCGTGGCGGTCCACTCGGTGCTGGCGGCCAGGACGGCCGGGGCCTCGGGGCCGAGGTCGGCGGGCTGCAGCACGCGCCGCAGCACGGGCTGGTCCTGGGTATCGGTGAGGGTCAGCTCCAGCGCCGGCAGGGCCACGGCGGCCGAGGACGGGTTGGAGAGCGTGACCGTGAGCCGGTAGGCGTCGGGCCGCAGTCGGCTGAAGCTCGAGCCGTCGATGGCGACCGCATCGATCTGGCGCGGCGGGCCGATGCGGCACTGGGGCGGCTGGCACAGGAGCTCGAGCGCCGGCTTCAGGACCGGGAAGGCGTTGGCCAGCCGGTCGCGGTGGTGCAGCGCGAGCTGGGCGGACAGCACCGCCAGCAGGGCCAGGGCCAGCAGGCCGAGCGCAGCCCGCACCACGGGCCGGCGCCAGAGCGCGCGGCGGCGGGCCTGGCGGACGAAGGAAATGTCCTCGAGCCGGGACGGGCCGGCGGCCTCGGACGCGGGCCCGGGGGCGTCGTCAGGCGTGCCGGCTGCGGCAGCGGGGCGCGTCTCCTCCGGCTGCAGCGATGCGGATGCCGCGCCGGGGGACGGCAGCTCGGGCCCGGCGGGGGCATCGAGCGTGGGCTCGATGCGGCCTTCGGCGGACGGATGCGGTTCGTGCGGTTCGGCCGGGCCGCCTGGCGCATCCGCCGAGGGCTCGCTGGCCCAGGGCGGAAGCTCGACGACCGTGTCCTGCGCCTCGGGCGCCGGCAGGTCCTCGACCGCGACGGTGGCTTCGAAGCCCGCGTCGGCTGCCGTATCCCGCGGCTCGCTCGGCGGCGCGGCGTGCGCCGGGGACGGGGCGAAGCGGCTGGCGTCAGCAGCGACGGAGGACGGGAGCGAGGCTGGCGCCAGGTCCGGCACCGACTGCACCACGGCCGAGGCATCGAACACCTCGCTGCACTGGCCGCAGCGCACCCAGCCATCGGAAATCTTGAGCTGATCGGGCACCACCCGGAACCGGGTTCCGCAAGCGGGGCAACGGGTGATCAGGCTCATGCGAAGGGCATTGTAGACAGGCCCGACGCGGCGCGAATCAGAAGCGCGCGGTCATGAGGATCCAGCCGTCCTCGGTGTCCGAGACCTCGAGCGAGGCATAGGGCGCGTAGGCTTCCTTGAGCTCGTCGGCCTGGCGCGCCAGGATGCCCGCGAGCACCAGCGAGCCGCCCGGGCGCACATGGCCGCACAGCAGCGGGGCCAGCACCTTCAGCGGCGTCGCCAGGATGTTGGCGAGCACGGTGTCATAGGTGCCTTGCGCCTTGTCCGGCAGGCCGGCGCGCAGGGAGGCCTCGTTGGCCTGGGCATTGTCCAGCGTGGAGCGCACCGCGGCCTCGTCGATGTCGACCGCGTCGATGTCGGTGGCGCCGAACTTGGCCGCGCCGATCGCCAGGATGCCCGAGCCGCAGCCGTAATCGAGCACGCGCTGGCCGGCCACCGGGTGGGTGGCGATCCAGCGCAGGCACATGCGCGTGGTCGGGTGGGTGCCGGTGCCGAAGGCCAGGCCCGGGTCCAGGCGGATCACCCGGGTGGCCTGCGCCGGCGGCTCGTGCCAGGTGGGCACGATCCAGAACTCGGGCGTGATCTCCACCGGCTCGAACTGGGACTGCGTCAGGCGCACCCAGTCCTGGTCCGGCACGGCGGCCACGCCCAGCAGGCGGCAGCCGCCGAAGAAGTCCTGCACCTGCAGCAGGCGCGCCGCCTCCTGGGCTGCGGCCTCCGTGGGGAACAGGGCGACCACGCGCGAGCGCTGCCAGCCCTCCTTGGGCGGCGGCATGCCCGGCTCGCCGAACAGGGCCTGCTCGGCCTCGGTGTGGGCGTCGGCGTCCTCGACGGACACGCTCAGCGCGTCCAGCGCGTCGAGCGCATCGGAGAGGACCTCGACGCGGTCCTCGGGGCACAGCAGGCTCAGTTCGAACATCAGGGGCTCAGCGCTTGTGGTGGCCCAGCCACTCTTCGAGGTAGTGGATGTTCGTGCCGCCGGTCATGAACTTGGCGTCCACCATCAGCTCGCGGTGCAGCGGGATGTTGGTGTTGATGCCCTCGACCACCGTCTCCAGCAGCGCGGTGCGCATGCGGGCCAGCGCCTGGTCGCGGGTGTCGCCGTGGACGATGATCTTGCCGATCATGCTGTCGTAGTTGGGCGGCACGAAGTAGTTGTTGTAGACGTGCGAGTCGACGCGCACGCCCGGGCCGCCGGGGGCGTGCCACTGGGTGATGCGGCCGGGCGACGGCACGAACTTGAACGGGTCCTCGGCGTTCACGCGGCACTCGATCGCGTGGCCGCGGATCTGGATGTCGCGCTGAGAGAAGGGCAGCTTCTCGCCGGCGGCCACCATGATCTGGGTCTTGACGATGTCCACGCCCGTGATCAGCTCGGTCACCGGATGCTCCACCTGCACGCGGGTGTTCATCTCGATGAAGTAGAACTCGCCGTTCTCGTACAGGAACTCGAAGGTGCCCGCGCCGCGGTAGCCGATCTTCTTGCAGGCGGCGACACAGCGCTCGCCGATCTTGTCGATCAGCTTGCGCGGGATGCCGGGGGCCGGCGCTTCCTCGATCACCTTCTGGTGGCGGCGCTGCATGGAGCAGTCGCGCTCGCCGAGGTAGACCGCGTTGCGGTGCTTGTCGGCCAGGACCTGGATCTCGATGTGGCGCGGGTTCTGGAGGAACTTCTCCATGTACACCGCCGGGTTGCCGAAGGCGGCGCCGGCTTCGGCGCGCGTCATGGCGACGGCATTGATCAGCGCGGCTTCGGTGTGGACCACGCGCATGCCGCGGCCGCCGCCACCGCCCGCCGCCTTGATGATGACGGGGTAGCCGATGGACTTGGCGATGCGGCGCACCTGCACCGGGTCTTCCGGCAGCTCGCCCTCGGAGCCGGGCACGCAGGGCACGCCGGCCTTGATCATGGCCTGCTTGGCCGAGACCTTGTCGCCCATGATCCGGATGGATTCAGGCGTGGGGCCGATGAACTGGAAGCCGCTCTTCTCGACGCGCTCGGCGAAGTCGGCGTTCTCGGAGAGGAAGCCGTAGCCGGGGTGGATGGCTTCCGCGTCGGTCACCTCGGCCGCCGAGATGATGGCGGGCACGTTCAGGTAACTGAGCGGCGACGGCGCGGGGCCGATGCAGACGGCCTCGTCGGCCAGCTTCACATATTTGGCTTCGCGGTCGGCCTCCGAATAGACCATGACCGCGGTCACGCCCAGCTCGCGGCAGGCGCGCTGGACTCGCAGGGCAATCTCGCCTCGGTTGGCGACGAGGATCTTCTTGAACATCACTCGATCACGAACAGCGACTGGCCGTACTCGACGGCCTGGCCGTTCTCGCACAGGATCTTGCTGATGGTGCCGGCCTTGTCGGCCTCGATCTCGTTGAGGATCTTCATCGCCTCGATGATGCAGATCGTGTCGCCGGCCTTGACCTGCTGGCCGACCTCGACGAAGGGCTTGGCACCCGGGCTGGAAGCCCGGTAGAAGGTGCCGACCATGGGCGACTTGACGGCGTGGCCGGCAGGCTCGGCCGGGGCGGCGGCCGGCGCGGGCGCGGCGGCGGCAGGAACGGCAGCGATCGCGGGGGCAGCGGCAGCGGCCACGACGGCCGGGGCGGCAGCCACCTGCACCACGGCAGGCTGGCCCTTGACGATGCGGACCTTGCCTTCAGCCTCGGTGATTTCCAGTTCGGAGACGTTGGAGTCCGACACCAGGTCGATCAACGTCTTGAGTTTGCGCAAGTCCATGAGGGTCTCCAGGGATCCTTGAATACGGTCTAAAGGGTGGAATGTACCGAATATTTCGCCAATTTGCGGCATTTTTCGGCATCTGGCGCTATTTTTCTTTTTCTAGCGGCCATTTGAGCGACTGGCGGAGCGGTGTCCGCCCTTGTCTCAGGTTCCGGCGGCGGCCTTCCAGGCCGCCAGCTCGGCAGTTGTCACCTGCCCCATTTTACGCTGCCTCACGGAACCGTCCGGCCCGAGCACGACAGTGAACGGCAATCCGCCTGAGGAATTTCCGAGGGCCTTGCCCAGTTCCGTGCCTTCAAGTCCGGCGAAGCCGATGGGAAAAGTCACGGGCGTGCGCTCCAGGAAACGCCGTACCGAACTGGGCTGGTCGATCGCCAATCCGATCACTTGCCAGCCGGATGCCGAATTTTCCCGGAAGAAGGCGTCCAGCATCGGCATTTCCTCGACGCAGGGCGGGCACCAGGTGGCCCAGAAGTTCACGAGCAGCGGGCGGCCGCGCAGGCTGGCCAGCGCCAGGGGGGGGCCGGCGGGGGTTTCGAAGGTCCTGCTCCACAGGCCCTCCGCGGCGGCATCCGCCAGCGGGGCGGGCTGCAGCCGCTTCCAGGCGATCAGGGCGCCGGCACCGGCGGCAGCGGCGGCGACACCGCCGACCAGCAGGCGGCGGCGCATTTCAGGGCTGGCCATCGGTCACCTCCTGGGCCATCAGGGCCCGCAGGTCGGCCAGGTCGCCGCGCGGCTGCCGGCCGCGGGCATCGCGGCGCAGGGCCCCGCGCAGGTCGTCATGGTCGTGAATGAGCAGGTGCAGGCCGATCATCTCGCCCAGCTCGGCGCAACGCACCGACAGGCTCAGGGCATCGACCGGCTCGCCCTGGAAGCCGGGGACGCTGCGGGCCTCGAAGTCGACGCCCTTGTCGATCAGGGTGATCTCGGCGGACTTGGGGTCGTCGCAGAACAGCTGCAGGTAGATGTCGGACAGGCGGGTGGCCGTGCCGTGCCAGACCGCCCCGCCCAGGTGCGGGCGGAACTCCGCGAGCCGCTCCATCCAGGTCGCGGCCAGGCGGCGCAGGGCCGCGAGCTCGGCCGGCTGGGTATCGGCGCAGAAGAGTTGAAGGTATTCACGGACCGAGGCCTCGACGGCGTCGTTGTCCGGGAGCGCGGTGCGCGCGGGCAGCCCGAGCTGCCGCACCGCACGGCGCTTGGCCGGGCCGTATTCCAGGCCCTCCTCCACCACCAGGCGGGCGGCGGTGGCGGCGATCTCCAAGGTGGCGCTTTGCATGACCGCGCGATTGTGCGCCTTCCCGGCGTCCGGCCCTGCGGCGCGGGCCCAAAGGCCACGGCCGGCCCCACGATAATCGGCGCCCATGCACATTCATATCCTGGGCATCTGCGGCACCTTCATGGGTGGCGTGGCCGCCCTCGCCCGCGAGGCGGGCCACCGGGTCACCGGCTGCGACGCCGGCGTCTACCCCCCCATGAGCGACCAGCTGCGCGCCCTGGGCATCGACCTGATCGAAGGCTTCGGCGCGGAGCAGATGGCCCTGCGGCCGGATGTCTGGGTGGTCGGCAACGTGGTCTCCCGCGCCCGGCTGCCCGACGGCTCGCCCAAGTTCCCCCTGATGGAAGCCATCCTGGATGCCGGCGCGCCCTACACCAGCGGCCCGCAGTGGCTGCTGGAGAACGTGCTCCAGGGCCGCCACGTGCTGGCGGTGGCCGGCACGCACGGCAAGACCACCACCACCTCCATGCTGGCCTGGGTGCTGGAGCAGGCGGGGCTGGAGCCCGGCTTCCTGGTGGGCGGCGTGCCGGTGAATTTCGGCGTGTCGGCCCGGCTCGGGAAGGGTCCCTGCTTCGTCATCGAGGCCGACGAGTACGACACCGCCTTTTTCGACAAGCGCAGCAAGTTCGTCCACTACCGCCCGCGCACCGCGATCCTGAACAACCTGGAGTTCGACCACGCGGACATCTTCGACAACCTGACGGCGATCGAGCGCCAGTTCCACCACCTGGTGCGCACGGTGCCGCCGTCGGGCCGCGTGGTGGTGAACGGGCTGGAGGAGAGCCTGGCGCGGGTGCTGCACCAGGGCTGCTGGAGCGAGGTGCGCAGCTTCGGCGCCGCGGTGAGCGACTTCACCGCCGAGGGCGAGCCGGGCGCGTTCGACGTGCTGCAGCACGGCCGCAAGGTGGCGCGGGTGGCCTGGTCGCTGGGCGGGGTGCACAACCAGCTCAACGCCCTGGCGGCCATCGCGGCTGCTGACCATGTGGGCGTGGCGCCCGAGGTCGCGGCGCGGGCGCTGGGCGCATTCGAGAACGTCAAGCGCCGCATGGAGCGGCGCGGCACGGTGCGCGGCATCTCGGTGTTCGACGACTTCGCGCACCACCCCACCGCGATCCGCACGACGGTGGACGGCCTGCGCCGCCAGCTGCAGCCGGGCCAGCGCATCCTCGCGGTGTTCGAGCCGCGCAGCAACACGATGAAGCTGGGCACCATGAAGTCCCAGCTGCCCTGGAGCCTGGAGCAGGCCGACCTGGCCTTCTGCCACGCCGGCGGGCTGGACTGGGATGCGCGCGAGGCCCTCGCTCCGATGGGCGCGCGCGCCCAGGTGGGCGACACCATCGACGCACTGGTGCAGCAGGTCGTCGCCGCCGCGCGCGAGGGCGACCAGGTCCTGTGCATGAGCAATGGCGGCTTCGGCGGGATCCACGCCAAGCTGCTGGCGGCGCTGGAGGCGGCGGGCCGGGGTTAATCCGCACCCCCCGGGCGGAAGGGCTTCAGAGTCCCTTCGGAAGCCCGGTGCTGGCCCTGGAAGTCCGGTCCACGGGGCGGCCGCTGGAGGAGCGGACGCCCCAGGCGTCCGCCAGCCCCCGGAGGGTCAACCGCGGCGGCGCTTCACCGCCTCGGCCAGCACGTCCAGCACCTCGACCGACTGGTCCCAGCCCAGGCAGGCGTCGGTGATGCTCTTGCCGTAGGCGAGCTTGTTCACGTCGTCCTTGCCCGGCGTGAACTTCTGCGCGCCGGCCTCGATGTGGCTCTCGACCATCACGCCGAAGATGCTACGGGAGCCGCCCTGGATCTGGCCGGCGATGTCCCGCGCCACGTCCAGCTGCTTCTCGTGCTGCTTGCTGCTGTTGGCGTGGCTGCAGTCGACCATCAGCGTGGCCGGCAGGCCGGCGGCCTCCAGGTCCTTGCAGGCGGCGGCGACGCTCGCCGCGTCGTAGTTCGGCGCCTTGCCGCCGCGCAGGATCACGTGGCAGTCCTTGTTGCCCTGGGTCTGCACGATGGCGACCTGGCCGTTCTTGTGGACGGACAGGAAGTGGTGGCCGCGGGCCGCCGCCTGGATGGCGTCGGTGGCGATGCGGATGTTGCCGTCGGTGCCGTTCTTGAAGCCGATCGGGGCCGACAGGCCCGAGGCCAGCTCGCGGTGCACCTGGCTCTCGGTGGTGCGCGCGCCGATGGCGCCCCAGGCGATCAGGTCGCCGATGTACTGCGGCGAGATCACGTCCAGGAACTCGCTGCCCGCGGGCAGGCCCAGGCGGTTGATCTCGATCAGCAGCTGGCGGGCAATGCGCAGGCCCTCGTCGATGCGATAGCTCTCGTCGAGGTAGGGGTCGTTGATCAGGCCCTTCCAGCCCACCGTGGTGCGCGGCTTCTCGAAGTACACGCGCATCACGATCTCCAGCGAGTCGGCGTACTTCTCGCGCAGCGGCTTGAGGCGGCGGGCGTAGTCGATGGCGGCAGCCGGGTCATGGATGGAGCACGGGCCGATGACGACCAGCAGGCGGTCGTCGGTGCCATTCATGATGTCGTGGATGCGCCGGCGGGTGTCCGCGATCAGCTTCTCGACGGGCGAGCCGCTGATCGGGAAGAACCGGATCAGGTGTTCGGGAGGAGGCAGCACGGTGATGTCCTTGATGCGCTGGTCGTCGGTCTGGCCGGTCTTGTCGACGGGGTGCGCATACCAGGCGTCGCTGGCGGGGGTGGACTTCGCGGACATCGGGGGCTCCTTCCTCAAGTGTTCAAAAAAAGAAATCGGATCAAGGGGACGAAAAAAAACCGCCGGTGGGGACCGGCGGTTTTTTCGGGATTCCTGTGTGCGTCTTGCTTCTGGGTACGCTCAGGTCTCTCGGCCGCCGGTGGGGCTGGAGAAAAACCAAAAGTAGCCAAAAAAGAAAACGCTGCTGCGAGGCATGGGGGGGCAATCTACCACAGGTTCCTGACGCGGCCGCGTCAGGCCGTTCCGCCCACGGTCAGGCCGTCGATGCGCAGCGTGGGCTGGCCCACGCCCACCGGCACGCTCTGGCCCTCCTTGCCGCAGGTGCCCACGCCGCTGTCCAGGCGCATGTCGTTGCCGATCAGGCTCACGCGGGTCAGCGCGTCGGGGCCGTTGCCGACGATGGTGGCGCCCTTGACCGGGTAGAGGACCTTGCCGTTCTCGACCCAGTAGGCCTCGCTCGCGGAGAACACGAACTTGCCCGAGGTGATGTCGACCTGGCCGCCGCCGAAGTTGGTGGCGTACAGGCCCTTCTTGATGGAAGCCACGATCTCGTCGGGCGACTTGTCGCCGCCGAGCATGTAGGTGTTGGTCATGCGCGGCATGGGCACGTGGGCGTAGCTCTCGCGGCGGCCGTTGCCGGTGGGCTTGACGCCCATGAGGCGGGCGTTGAGCGAGTCCTGCATGTAGGCGCGCAGGATGCCGTCCTCGATCAGCACGTTGCGCTGGGTGGCATGGCCCTCGTCGTCGACATTGAGCGAGCCGCGGCGGTCGGCGATGGTGCCGTCGTCGAGCACGGTGACGCCCTTGGCCGCCACGCGCTGGCCGATGCGGCCGGAGAAGGCGCTGGAGCCCTTGCGGTTGAAGTCGCCCTCCAGGCCGTGGCCGATGGCCTCGTGCAGCAGGATGCCGGGCCAGCCCGAGCCCAGGACCACGGTCATCTCGCCGGCGGGCGCGGGGCGGGACTCGAGGTTGGTGAGGGCCGCATGGACCGCATGGTCCACGTATTGCGTGACGCGCTCGTCGTCGAAATAGCCCAGGCCGAAGCGGCCGCCGCCGCCGTGCGAGCCGACCTCGCGGCGGCCGTTCTGCTCGGCGATGACGGTGAGGGACAGGCGCACCAGCGGGCGCACGTCGGCGGCCAGGGTGCCGTCGGCGCGGGCCACCAGCACCACGTCCCACTCGCTGGCCAGGCCGGCCATGACCTGCACGACGCGCGGGTCCTTGGCGCGGGCCATCTTCTCGGCCTTCTCGAGCAGTTTCACCTTGGCGGTGCTGTCCAGGGTGGCGATGGGGTCGAGCCCGGGGTAGAGGGCGCGGCTGGCCGCGACCTTGCGCGCCGGCACCTTGACCCGGCCCTTGCCGGCGGCCGCGCCGATCGCGCGCACGGTGCGCGCGGCGTCCAGCAGCGAGGCCTCGGAGATGTCGTCGGAATAGGCGAAGGCGGTCTTCTCGCCGCTGACCGCGCGCACGCCCACGCCCTGGTCGATGCTGAAGCTGCCGGTCTTGACGATGCCCTCCTCCAGGCTCCAGCCCTCGCTGCGGGTGTACTGGAAGTACAGGTCGGCGTCGTCGACGCGGTGGCTGCGGATCTCGGCCAGCGCGCGCGCGAGGTGGGACTCGTCCAGGCCGAAAGGCTCCAGCAGCAGGCCGCGGGCGGTGGCCAGGCGTTCGAGGGTGGGTTCGCGAGAGATCATCGGGTGATTCCAGGAAGGTTCGGGGCCGCGACACGCGCGGCATGGCCTCAAGTCTGCACGAGGCGCTTGGAACGTGCGATCGACATGAGGATGCCCAGCGCCAGGCCCAGGGTGACCATGGCCGTTCCGCCGTAGCTGATGAAGGGCAAGGGCACCCCCACCACCGGCAGGATGCCGCTGACCATGCCCATGTTCACGAAGGCATAGGTGAAGAAGATCATGGTCACCGCCCCGGCCAGCAGCCGCGAGAACAGCGACGAGGCCTCCAGCGCGATGGTGAAGCTGCGCAGGATCAGGAAGATGAAGCCGGCGATCAGCAGCAGGTTGCCCACCAGCCCGAACTCCTCGGAGTAGGCGGCGAAGATGAAGTCGGTGGTGCGCTCGGGGATGAACTCCAGGTGGGTCTGCGTGCCCTGCATGAAGCCCTTGCCGAAGAGGCCGCCCGAGCCGATGGCGATCATGCCCTGGATGATGTGGAAGCCCTTGCCCAGGGGGTCGCGGGTCGGGTCCAGCAGGGTGCACACGCGCTGCTGCTGGTAGTCGTGCAGCAGCGGCCAGTCCACGCCCGGCGCGCACAGCTGCGGCTCGAACACCACCAGCAGCAGGATGCCCACGCCGCCCAGGACCACCGGCGGGATGATCAGCTTCCAGGGCAGGCCGGCGAAGAAGATCACCGACAGGCCGGCCGCCATCACCAGCAGCGAGGTGCCCAGGTCCGGCTGCTTCATGATCAGGCCCACCGGCACCGCCAGCAGCACGCCGGCGATGAGGAAGTCGAGCGGGCGCATCTGGCCCTCGCGCTTCTGGAACCACCAGGCCAGCATCAGCGGCAGGCCGATCTTGAGGATCTCGCTGGGCTGGATCACGACGCCCACGTTGACCCAGCGCCGGGCGCCCTTCTTGGTGATGCCGAACAGGGCCACGGCGATCAGCAGCGCCACCCCGATGAGGTAGATCGGCACGGCCAGGGTCATCAGGCGCTGCGGCGGCACCTGCGCCACCACGAACAGGATGAACCCGGCGATCAGCATGTTGCGGCCGTGGTCCATGAAGCGCGTGCCATGGTCGAAGCCGGAGGAAAACATGGTGACCAGCCCGGCGCACGCCAGCAGGAAGATGGCGAAGGCGAGCGGGCCGTCGAACCCCTCCAGCAAGGGCGCGGCGCGCCGCCAGAGCGGGGGTTTCTCGAACACGGCGGACATAAGCCGAAATTATCGCCGCTGGCATGATCGCCCCCATGACCTTCCACCCCCCGGGGCCTTCGCCCCAGCCGCCCGTGACGCATTTGCTGTACCTGCACGGTTTCCGCTCCTCGCCGCGCTCGGCCAAGGCGGTGAAGGTGGCGCAGCGGATCGCGCAGCGCCACCCCGGCGTCACGTGGTGGTGCCCGCAGATGCCGCCCTCCCCGCGCGAGGCGATGGCGCAGGTGATGGCGGGCATCGCCGGCTGGCCGCGCGCCACCCTGGGCGTGATCGGCTCCTCACTCGGCGGCTTCTATGCCACCTGCGTGGCCGAGGCCACCGGCTGCCGCGCCGTGGTGCTCAACCCCGCGGTCGACCCGGCACGCGACCTGGCGAAGTACATCGGTGAGCAGACCGCCTGGCACGACCCGGCCGAGCGCTTCTTCTTCGAGCCGCGATTCGTCGATGAACTGCGCGCCCTCACGCCGGGGCCGGGCGTGGGGGCCCCACTCACGCGCCTGGAGCGCTACTTCGCCGTCATCGCCCGGGGCGACGAGGTGCTGGACTGGCGCGAGATGGCGGCCCGCTACGCCGGCGCCCGCATCAAGCTGCTGCCGGCCGGCGACCATGCCCTGAGCGATTTCGACGACCACATCGACGAGGTCTTCGCCGCCCTCGGCCTGGGGCCGGCCGCCTAGGTGGCCCATGGGACAATCCGTCCCATGTTCGTATTGTTTGAAGAAGCCGGCAAATTCCAGGCCGGCCGGGTGCTGTCCGAGGCCGAGGCCTCGGCGCAGGTGGAGCTGGAGACCGGCAAGCGCGTCAAGGTCAAGGCCGCCCACATCCTGCTGAAGTTCGAGAAGCCCTCGCCCGCCGACCTGGTGGCGCAGGCCCAGGCCGTGGCCCAGGAGATCGAGCTGCAGCTGGCGTGGGAGTTCGCCCCCGAGGAGGAGTTCGGCTTCGCCGACCTCGCGCGTGATTATTTCAGCGCCAACGCCAGCCTCGAGCAGCAGGCCGGCGCCCTGTTCCGGCTGTTCGAGGCGCCGCACTATTTCCGCCGCGCCGGCAAGGGCCGCTTCCGCAAGGCCCCGGCGGAGGTCGTGCAGCAGGCCCTGGCCGCGATCGAGAAGAAGAAGCAGCAGCTGGCTCAGATCGCCGCCTGGGCCGGGGAGCTGGCCGAGGGCCGCTGCCCCGCCCCGATCCGCGAGCAGCTCTATCGCATCCTGTTCAAGCCGGACAAGAACGCGCCCGAGTACAAGGCCGTGGTCGAGGCCGCCCGCAGCACCCACCTGGCGCCGCTGGCGCTGCTGCAGCGGGCCGGTGCGATCGAGTCGGCCTACCAGTTCCACTGGAAGCGCTTCCTGTTCGAGCACTTCCCCAAGGGCACGGGCTTCCCTGCCCTCACGGCCCCCGCGATCACCGAGGACCTGTCGGTGGCCGCCGGCGTGCGGGCCTACTCGATCGACGACTCGCACACCACCGAGATCGACGACGCGCTGTCGGTGCAGGGCCTGGGCTCGGGCACGGTCACCGTCGGCATCCACATCGCGGCGCCGGGCCTGGCGCTGCAGCCGTCCACCCCGGCGGACGCGGTGGCGCGCCAGCGCCTGTCCACCGTCTACATGCCGGGCTACAAGATCACCATGCTGCCGGACGACGTGGTGCAGGCCTACACCCTGCAGGAGGGCCGGGACTGCCCCGCCGTCTCGCTGTACGTGCGTTTCGACGAGGCCACGCTGGAGATCCAGGGCAGCGAGACGAAGCTGGAGCGCGTGCCGATCGTGGCCAACCTGCGCCACGACCAGCTCGATGACAGCGTCACCGAGGCCTGGCTGACGGACCCGGCCCATGCCGGCGACGCCGTGCCGCCGGTGGCGGCGCAGGCGCGCGAGCCGCTGATGTTCCTGTTCCGCCTGGCGCGCGAGCTCAAGGCCCGGCGCGAGGTGGTGCGCGGCAAGCCCGAGACCTTCAACCGGCCCGACTACACCTTCCGCCTGGAAGGCAACGACGGCGCCGAGCCCACCGGCGCGGAGGCCGTGCGCATCGGCGTGCGCCGCCGCGGGGCGCCGCTGGACCTGATCGTGGCCGAGGCCATGATCCTCGCCAACAGCACCTGGGGCCAGTGGCTGGCCGACCTGGGCGTGCCCGGCATCTACCGCAGCCAGGCCAGCCTGGCGCCCGGCATGAAGGTGCGCATGTCGACCAAGGCCGCGCCGCACGCCGGCATCGGCGTGAAGTGCTACGCCTGGAGCACCTCGCCCCTGCGCCGCTACACCGACCTGGTGAACCAGTGGCAGATCATCGCCTGCGCCCGCCACGGCCGCACCGCCGCCCTGGCCGCGCCCTTCAAGCCGAAGGACGCGGAGCTGTTCTCCATCATCTCCGGCTTCGACGCCGCCTACTCCGCGTACAACGCCTACCAGGCCGGCATGGAGCGCTTCTGGACGCTGAAGTACCTGCACCAGAACGGCATCACCGAGCTGGTGGCCACCGTCTTCAAGGAAGGCCTGGTGCGCGCCGACGAGCTGCCCCTGGTGCTGCCGGTGATGGGCGCCAACGGCCTGGCGCGCGGCGCCAAGGTGCGGGTGAAGCTGGGCGAGGTCGACGAGATCGCGCTGGACGTGCACGGCACCGTGATCGAGCGCCTGGACGTGGAGCCCGCCGCCGATGCGGCGCAGGAGGACGCCGAGGACGACGAGGAGGCCGTGGCCGGCCCGATCGCCATCGCGGTGGACGTCAACGAGGCCGAGCCCGCGGCCGATAATCCGGCCTCGTGAAGCTCAAGCCCAAGCTCAGGTCCCTGACCACGCTGCAGGTCTCGCTGGCCGTTTCGGTGGCGGCCCATGCGGCCCTGCTGGCCGTGCGCTTCGTCGACCCCCAGCGCTTCGACCGCATGTTCCAGGACACGCCGCTGGAGGTGATCCTGGTGAATGCCCGCGGCAACGAGAAGGTGGACAAGGCCCAGGCCATCGCCCAGGCCTCGCTGGCCGGCGGCGGCGAGGCCGCGAAGGGCCGCGCCACCTCGCCCCTGCCCGCCTCCGCCCTGACCGAGCTGGGCGACGCGCCGGAGGAAGCGCAAAAGCGCGTGGAGGCGATGCAGCAGCAGCAGCAGATGCTGCTGGCGCAGGTGCGCCAGGCGCTGGCCAGCCTGCCGGTGCCCGACCCGCGCCAGCCCACCGACAACCCCGAGGGCCAGGCGCGCGAGGAAAAGCGCCGCCAGCTGGTCAAGCTGCTGGCCGAGATCGAGCGCCGGATCAACGAGGAAAACGCCCGCCCCAAGCGGCGCTACGTCAGCCCCTCGACGCGCGAGGAGGTCTACGCCGTCTACTACGACGCGCTGCGCCGGCGCATCGAGGACCGCGGCACGCAGAACTTCCCCGAGATGTCCGGCCAGAAGCTGTATGGCGAGCTGACCATGCTGCTCACGGTCAACCACGACGGCCGGGTGCTCGCGGCCGAGATCGTCGAGGGCTCGGGCAACGCCGCGCTGGACCGCCGCGCCCTGGGCATCGCCCGCGCCGCCGGGCCCTTCGGCCGCTTCAGCGACGGCATGCGCCAGCGGGCCGACCAGATCGTGGTGGTCTCGCGCTTCCGCTTCACGCACGACGAGACGCTGGAAACCAAGCTCACCAGCCGCTGACCCCCGGCCCCCCAAAAGAACCGCACAAGACAGACCCGCGAGGAACGACCATGGACCGCTTCTGCGTGATGGGCAACCCGGTGGCGCACAGCAAGTCGCCCTGGATCCACCACCGCTTCGCCGAACTCACCGGCCAGCCGATCGACTACCGCCACCACCTGGTGCCGCTGGACGGCTTCCAGCAGGCGGTGCGCGACTTCCGTGCCCAGGGCGGCCGGGGCTGCAACGTGACGGTGCCCTTCAAGTTCGACGCCTTCGCCGTGCCCGGCGTGCGCCACTCGGCCCGCGCCGAGCTGGCCGGCGCCTGCAACACGCTGAAGTTCGACGGCGAGCAGGCCTTCGCCGACAACACCGACGGGATCGGCCTGGTCCATGACATCACCGTCAACGCCGGCGTGCCCCTGGCCGGCGCGCGGGTGCTGCTGGTGGGCGCCGGCGGCGCGGCCTGCGGCGTGCTCGGCCCCTTCATCGAGGCGCGGCCCGCCGCCATCACCGTCGCCAACCGCACCCTGGACAAGGCCCAGGCCCTGGTCGAGCGCCACGCCGCGCTGGCCGCGGCCCAGGGCGTGCCGCTGCAGGCCTGCGCGCTGGACGACGTGGGCGCGGCCTATGACATCGTGGTCAACGGCACGGCCAGCAGCCTGGGCGGCGCCGAGGCGCCGGTGCCCGCGCGCGTGCTGCGCCCCGGCACGCTGGCGGTGGACATGATGTACGGCCCCGCCGCCGAGCCCTTCCTGGCCTGGGCCCGCGCCCATGGCGCAGTCGGCCGCGACGGCCTGGGCATGCTGGTGGAGCAGGCCGCCGAGTCCTACGCCATCTGGCGCGGCGTGCGCCCGCCCTCCGGGCAGGTGCTGCAGGAGCTGCGGGCCACGCTGGAGGCGGCGGCCGCATGAAGGCGCTGGCGCGCTGGCTGCTCCTGGCGGCGGCCGCCTTCCTGGCGCTGCAGCTGTATTTCGTCGGCCGCATCGCCCTGATGGCGGTGGTCGACCCGCAGTCCACCGCCTTCCAGCGCTCCGAGGCCTGGCGCATCGCCACCGAGAAGGGCCGCCTGCCCTGGCGCCAGCAATGGGTGCCCTACGCGCGGATCTCCGACAACCTCAAGCGCGCCGTCATCGCCGCCGAGGACGACAGCTTCGTCAACCACGAGGGCGTGGACTGGGAGGCGATGGAGAAGGCCTGGCAGAAGAACACCAAGGCCGAGGAGCAGGCCGCGCGCCGGGCCCAGCTCGCGCCCAACCGCGCCCGGCCGCCCAAGGTGGTGGGCGGCTCCACCATCACGCAGCAGCTGGCCAAGAACCTGTTCCTCTCGGGCGAGCGCACCCTGCTGCGCAAGGGCCAGGAGATCGTGCTGACCTTCGCGCTCGAGCGCCTGCTGTCGAAGGAGCGCATCCTGGAGATCTACCTGAACTCGGTGGAATGGGGCGAGGGCGTCTTCGGCGCCGAGGCCGCCGCGCAGCACTACTACCGCAAGCCCGCGGCGCGCCTCACGGCCTACGAGGCGGCGCGGCTGGCGGTGATGCTGCCGCGGCCGCGCTACTTCGAGAAGCTGCCCAACTCCGGTTACCTGGCCAGCCGGGCCTCGGTGATCGTGGGGCGCATGCCGAACGCCGAGCTGCCCTGAGGCAGCCCCGAGGCCGCCCTGAAGCCACCGGGCGGCCAGCCTGAGGCGGCGCCCCCCGGCCGGTGCCGCTCGCCGCCCGGCGAACCCGCCCCCGGTCACGACACGCCGCCCCCCGGCTTCCCCTGCCCCCCGGCCTTGGCAGGCGCCCCGCCGCTGCCCAGCACCGTGGCGACACGGTCCGTGACCGCCTTCATGTCGTACAGCGAGGGCGCCTGCTTCGGCCGCCAGGCCCGCCGCCCCGGCGCCAGCCACCAGCGGGCCTCGTCCAGCCGGAAGGCGTCGCGGGCCACATAGCCGGTCCGCGTCACCTGCCACGACAGCGCCTCGAAAAGGGCCAGGGCCGCGGCCGCGCCCTCACGGGACTCGACGCACCAGCCCGGCTGCGTCGCCGCCTCCCTGCGCTGCAGGGCGGCGATCTCGGCCTCGAGGTCGACCACGCCGAGCGCCCGGGTGGCGGCCGCGCCGCCCCAGCCGTCCTCGTCGTCGATGACGAGCACCGGGTCCTTCTTGCGCTGCAGCAGGGCCACGACCTCCTCGTGCCGGCGGCGCTGGCGCGCCAGGTCGCCGGCGGGCAGCAGCGCCCCCAGCTTGCGCAGCAGCCGGTCGATCGGCAGGTGCAGGATCGCGTCGCGGGCGTCGGCGTCGATCAGCCGCGGCGGGTCGGCGCGGGAGTACCAGGGGCAGCCGCTGGCGGCCACCTGGCGGCCGAAACTCAGGTCGTGGTCGAACGCCGTCACGCCGGCCGCGCCCTCGGCGTCCTGCCAGGCCACGTAGTTGCCCGGGTTCGGGTCGACCTCGCCGATCAGGGTATGCAGCCACTGCAGCCGGGTGAGCTCCCGGCGCAGGCGCGGCGCGCCGTAGTCGATCGCCGCCACGGCCCTGCGGGGCTCGAGCGCGACGGACCCCAGGCCCTTGCGTTCCGCGCGGTGCCCGTTGGTCAGGCTCAGGTGGTCCCGGGCCAGGACGCTCCCCAGCCACCCGAGGTCCTGCGCCAGGGTGGCGAGGGCCTGGGGGCGGCCCCGCAGGCGGGCGAGGTCGGCTGCAGGCAGCGTGAGCTGCAGGGCCCCCCGGACCTCGGGCGACTGGCCCGCCGCGAACGACATCAGCAGGCCCGGGATCGGCTTGCCGCCCTGCTCGCAGGTGGCCAGCGCGGTGAAGGGCAGCAGGTCGAAGCCCAGCGCCCGGTCCACCACGAACGCGGCGACGTTGCGCTCATTGCGCCGGGGCTGCGCCCCGTCGATGCCGGCGAGGCGGAAGGCCTCGGCGACGGCCTCGCCGGCGGGCGATCCGCCCGGAGGGGGCGGCGCCGCGGCCGTCCCGGCGAAGGGCCGGAACACCGCGCCGACGCGCTCGCTGCCGTCGAGGAACTCGATGCGGTAGACCCGGTTGTTCTCCCCCGCGCCCAGCTCACGGACCTGCGTGACGACGCAGGTCTCGTCACCGACCCGCAGCAGGTCCCGGCGCGGGGGCGGGACCTTGCCGGCCGGCGACGGCGGCGGCCGCGGCGGCGCGGCCGCCGGCAGGGACCTGGCTTCGCGCGCGGCCCGGAACGCGGTCCCGGGTCGGGCCGGGTCCTTGGCTTCGGGCTTGGCTTCGGGCTTGGCTTCGGGCTTGGCTTCGGGCTTGGCGTCCGGCTTGGCTTCGGGCTTGGCTTCCGGCTTGGCTTCGGGCCGCTGCGTCACGGTGCGGGGCATCGCGACGGAGGGCCGCGGCAGGCTGGAGGACGGCGGCTGCGGCACGCCGGGGGGGTGGGGCGGCGGCCGGGGCGGCAGCACGCCGGAGGAAGGCGGCTGTGGGCGTGGCACCTCGGGGCGTTGCGGCTGGGGGCGGGGCGCGCCGGAGGACGGCGGCAGGGCGCGGGCTGGCGCGGAAGACTTCATCGAGACCGCTCCCTCAGCCGGACCCTGCCCCGTCCTCCGACCGGGACGACTCGCTGCTGCGGCGCGGGCTGTCCGGGGTCATCGGCGTGGGTTCGCCGGAGCTGGACACGGTGACTTCGCCCGTGACCTGCAGCGCAGCCTGGACCGCACTGCCCTCGGCGCCATGGCCCTGCGCGCCGGCCGGCTGCGGCGGCAGGTGCCAGGTGGCCACGCTGCGCACCAGCGCCCCGCCCTGGCCGATGGGCCCGGCATCCTCCTCGTCCGACGCTTCGCCCGGGAGGCCGTTCGTGCCGGACTCGCCGTTCGCGCCCGGGGTGCGGAAGGCGGACGCCTCGGGTGCCTCGGCGCCGTCGCTGTCCTCCTCCGGATCGCCCAGGTCGCCCAGGTCGCCCAGGTCGCCCAGCGACAGCGGCACGATCAGGCCCGCCTGGGTCGGCGCCAGCCGCTGGCGCACCTCACGCAGCAGTTGCTCCATCTCGGGCTCGGCCCGCGAGTCGAGCAGGGGAATGCGCAGGCGGCCGAGGTAGGCCGAGAGGGACCGCTCCAGCTGCTCCAGGTGGGCCGTGTTGGTCTTCTCGAGGCGCGAGAGCGCGGTCGCGAGGTTGCGCTCGCCGACCACGCCCTTCGCGTCGGCGGGAGCGGCCCGGCACTGGGCCCGGTGCCGGAGGTACGCCACCAGGGCCGCGCGCATCTCGTCGTAGCGCCCGCCGCGGTGGGTGCCGGGCAGGGCGTCGAGCAGGAGCGGCAGGTCGTCCCGGTCGAGGAGGTGGGCCAGCGCCGGGTGGACCTGGCTCGCACCCGCCAGCCCGCCCGCGACGCCGACGCCGACGCCGCCCGCCAACCCGCCCCCGCCGTGCTTCGACTCGGCGACCGCCGCGGACCGGGGGGAGGCCCCGCCCTCCTGCGGTGCGACGCTGACCTGCCAGCGGCCGAACGCCACGTCGGCCTCCCGCGGCGAAGCGGGCGGCGAGGAGGTCGTCAGGGGCGGGTGCTGGGTCGTCGTGCCGGGGCTGCTGGTCGTCGTGCTGGAACTGCTGGTCGTCGACGGCGAAGCCTGCGTGCCCGGGGGACGCACGCCGCGGGGGCTGTGGATCATGGTGTCCTTTCCGGGCGGCGGAGGGCCGCCCGGCGGACTTATAGGACCGTGCGGGGCCGGGCCCGGCAGCTGCCGGCCGATGCCCGGACCACCGGTTCCCCGCGTCAGTCCTGCGGTGCCTTGCGCAGGATCTCGACGACCGGCCGGGTCAGCACCTCGCGCAGCCCCCACCAGCCGGCGGCCAGGGCCAGCAGGGCGCCGGCCGCGCCGCCGGCCAGCGGCACCAGGGGGGAGGCGCGCCACTCGAAGTCGAACGCGTAGCGCGCCAGGGCCCAGCCCACCGCGCTGGCCACCCCGCTCGCCAGCAGGCCCGCCAGCAGTCCCACCCCGGCGAGCTCCGCGCGCTGCACCTGCCGCAGCAGCGAGGCACGGGCGCCGACGGCGCGCATCACCGCGAACTCGCGCGCGCGCTCCTCGCGGGTGGCGGTGACGGCCGCGAACAGCACCACCACGCCCGCCGCCAGGGTGAAGCCGAAGAGGAACTCCACCGCGCGGATCACCTGGTCCAGCACCGACTGCACCTGCGTCAGCGTGGCCGACATGTCCACGCTGGTGATGTTGGGGAAGGCCCGCACCAGGGCGTTGTCGAAGCCGCGCTGCGCCGGGGCCCGGAACGAGGTCATGTAGGTGGACGGCGTGCCCGGCATCTCGGCGACCGGGAACATCACGAAGAAGTTGGCGCGCATCGAGCCCCAGTCCACCTTGCGCAGCGAGGTGATGCGCGACTCGTGCACCAGCCCGCCGATGTCGAAGCGCAGCGTGTCCCCCAGCTGCAGGCCCAGGGTGCGGGCCAGGCCCTCCTCCACGCTGGCGCCATCGCGCTCCTGCGGCACCCAGCGGCCGGCCACCACCGGGTTGTGCGGCGGCTGCGCCGCGCTGTGGGAGAGGTTGAACTCGCGGTCCACCAGGCGGCGCGCGCGGTCCTCGGCGTAGTCATCGGGCGAGACCGCGCGGCCGTTCACCGCGACGAGGCGGCCGCGGATCATGGGGTACCAGTCGTAGCGCGCCACGCCGGCCGACTCGAGCATGGCGCGGAAGGCGGCGGCCTGGTCCGGCTGCACGTTGATCACGAAGCGGTTGGGCGCGTCGGGCGGGGTGGCGCGGCGCCAGCTGTCGACGAGGTCGGTGCGAAGCAGCACCAGCAGCACCAGCGCCAGCAGGCCCACCGCCAGCGCGCTGACCTGCACCACCGCGTAGGCCGGGCGGGCCGAGACCTGGCGCGTGGCCAGCACCAGCCAGCGCGGCGCGGTGGCCTCGTTGACCACCGCGCGCAGCGCCTTCACCGCCACCCAGCCCAGGCCGGCGAACAGCACCACGGCGCCGGCGAAGCCGCCCACCGCGATGGCGCCCAGCTTCAGGTCGCTGCTGGCGGCCAGCAGCAGGGCGGCGAAGCCCGCCACACCCAGGCCCAGCACCGCCAGCGAGGCCGGCTTCAGCCCGCCCACGTCACGGCGGATCACGCGCAGCGGCGGCACCTGCGCCAGCTGCAGCACCGGCGGCAGGCCGAAGGCGGCCAGCAGGGTCAGGCCCATGCCCAGGCCGAAAACGGCGGGCCAGGCGCCCGGCGGCGGCAGGCCGGCGTCGACCAGCCCCGCGAGCAGCCGCACGAAGACGAAGTGCACCGCCCACCCCAGCGCTACGCCCAGCGCGCTGGCGCCCGCCCCGACCACGCCGAACTCGAAGGCGTAGGCCAGCGCGATGGTGCGCTGGCGCAGGCCCAGCACGCGCAGCATGGCGCAGTCATCGAGGTGGCTGGCGGCGAAGCCGCGCGCGGCCAGGGCCACCGCCACCGCGCTCAGGAGCGCGGCGAGCAGGGCCACGAGGTTGAGGAATTTCTGCGCGCGATCGAGCACCTGGCGCATCTCGGGTCGGCCGCTGTCCAGCGACTCCAGCCGCAGGCCGCGCAGGTCCTGCGCCTTGACCTGGGCCTGGGTCCAGTCGGAGAAGCGGCGCACCGCGGCGTCGGGGCCGGTCACGGCCAGGCGGTAGGTCAAGCGGCTGGCCGGCTGCACCAGGCGGGTGGCGGCGAGGTCGGCCTCGCCGATCATCACGCGCGGCGCGAAGCTCATGAAGCCGGCGCCGCGGTCGGGCTCCGTCACCAGGATCCGCGCGATGCGCAGCTTCGCATCGCCGAGCCACAGGGGCTGGCCCACCTGCAGGCCCAGCGCGTCGAGCAGCGGCGCGTCGACCCAGGCCTCGCCCGCGGCGGGCACCTCGCGCGTGGGCTCGGCCGGCGCGTCGGGCGCGGGGGCCACGGTGAGGCGGCCGCGCAGCGGGTAGCCGGGGGGCACGGCCTTGAGGGCGACGAGGCGGCTGGCGCCGCCCTGCGCGTCGTCGGCGCGGGCCATGGTGGGGAAGCTCACCGTGGTGGCGGCCTGCAGGCCCAGCGCCCTCGCCTGCTGCGCGAAGGCCGGCGGCGCCGGCTGGTCGCTGGCGACGACCGCGTCGCCTCCCAGCAGCTGGCGCGCGTCGCGCGCGAGGCCGGCCTGCAGCCGGTCGGCGAAGAAGCCCACCGCGGCCAGCGCGGCGACGGCCAGGGTCACGGCCACGATCACCAGGCGCAGCTCGCCGGCGCGCAGGTCGCGGCGCAGCGTGCGCCAGCCCAGGCGCCAGGAGGAGGTCGAAGTCATGGGACTGAAGGTACCCCAAAAGCAATGGGGGCCGCAGCGGCGGGGGCGGCGCCGTCGGCCTGCGCCAGCGCCCGCCGCAGGCCCTGCGCCAGCGCCTCCAGCCCCGGGCCGGCCATGACCTCCAGGTGGGCGCCCGGCAGCGGCACGACCTCGATCGCGCCGCGCACGCGCGCCTCCCAGCCCAGGCGGGGGCCGGCGGCGAGCTGGCGCAGGTCGGCGTCGCGGGCCTTGAACAGCCACAGCGGGCCCGCCCAGTCACCGGGGTCGTGGCGCGCCTGCAGGCCCATGAAATGGCGGTACAGGGACTCCTCCACCAGCTCCGGCGGCAGCGGCTCGCCGCGCGAGCGCAGGGCCTCGGCCTGGGCGTGGCGGGCCAGCGCCGGGCGGGCCGCCCGCTGGCGGGCGACCCAGGCGCGGGCGTGCTGCCAGGGCCGGCGGCGGGCCAGCCACAGCTTGCGCCAGGGCGCGATCGCGGCGCGCGCGGCGGCGGGCTCGAGGGTGTCGATCATTGCCAGCAGGTCCACGCCCTGGCCCCGGGCCTGCAGCTGCCGCGCCATCGCGAGGGCCACCAGCCCGCCGCCGGAGTAGCCGACGAGGCGGTACGGCCCCCGCGGCGCCACCGCGCGCAGCGCCTCCAGGTACTGGGCCGCCATGGCCTCGATGGACGCCAGCGGGGGCAGGCGGCCGTCCACGCCCTGGGCCTGCAGACCGTACACCGGCTGGTGTGCGCCGAGGCGGTCGGCCAGCGGGCGGAAGTTCAGCACGTGGCCGCCGGCGCCGTGGACGCAGAACAGCGGCGGCCGGGCGGGGTCGCCGGGCCGCAGGGTGACGAGGGGAGACCAGGGCGGCGGGGTGGCGGCGGGTGCGCGTGCCGCATCGCAGGTTGCTGGCGCTACCGGGGCTGCGGCCCCGGCCTGTGCCAGCCGGCGCGCCAGCCCGCCCAGGGTCGGCGCCTCGAACAGGATGGACAGGGGCAGGTCCACCCCGAACTGCCGGCGCAGGCGCGCGAACAGCCGCACCGCGACCAGCGAGTGACCGCCGAGCGTGAAGAAATCGTCGTGCCGCCCGGGATCCGCGACACCGAGCAGGTCGCGCCAGATCGCCGCAATGCCCGACTCCAGCGGGGTGAGGGCGGCGCACGGCGATGCCGGCCCTTCCGACGGGGCAGGCATGCGAGCCGGAACGTCGGCGCGCGAAGCGGCGGCGGGCGCTGTGGGCGCTGTGGGCGCTGTGGGCGCTGTGGGCGCTGTGGGCGCTGTGGGCGCTGTGGGCGATGTGGGCGATGTGGGCGATGTGGGCGATGTGGGCGATGTGGGCGATGTGGGCGATGTGGCGGCCGGGGCGGGGGCGGATGCGCGGCCTGTCCCGGCGTCGGCCGTCGGGAGCTCCTGCGCCGCCTCCCGCGCCGTGGCGATCACGAGCGGCGCGCCGGCCGCGAGCGCGCGCTCGAACAGCGCGGGTGCGTCGCCGGCCCGCAGCCCCTCGCCGAGCCGGGCCCGCAGCATCGAGGCCGGCCGCGCCGCGGGCATCGCCAGCACCGCGGGGTCGACCGCACGCAGGCGCAGGCCCTGCAGCGCGGCCAGGAGCGAGCCGCCGGGCGCGAACAGCCAGGCATCGAACGACGCGTCGCCGCCTGCCCCGGCGCCGCGGAGGCGGACGCGGCACTCGAAGCGCGCCGGCAGCGGGGCCCGCAGGACTGCGCGCTCGAGCGAGACCGGCGCGAACAGGCGGCCCTGGCCGGGCGCCGGCAGCAGGTGCAGCCCGAGGGTGGCGGCGGCGTCGAGCAGCGCCGCGTGGCAGGCGAAGGTGTCGAGGTCGCGGGCGAACGCGGCGGGCAGCGCGAGCCGGCCCTCGGCCGCCCAGGGGCCGAGGCGCTGCGCCTCCAGGCAGTCCCAGCGCGGACCGAAAGCCAGCGCCACATGCCCGCCCTGCGGCGCGCGCCCGGGGACCCAGGGGCCTTCCAGCGGCGGTGGCGGTTCGCCCTCACCCTTGCCCTTGCCCTTGCCCTTGCCCTTGCCCTTGCCCTCGCCCTTGCCCTCGCCCTCGCCCTCGCCCTCGCCCTCGCCCTCGCCCTCGCCCTCGCCCTCGCCCTCGCCCTCGCCCTCGCCCTCGCCCTCGCCCTCGCCCTCGCCCTCGCCAGCGCCCTCGCCAGCGCCAGCGCCCTCGCCAGCGGCAGCGGCAGCGGCATCACCCCCGGGCGCCAGCAGCGCGCGCGCATGGACCCGCCAGCCGGCCTCGCCGGGGCCGCGGCTGCGGGCCTCGAGGGCCAGGCCCTCGCCGGCCGGGCGCAGCAGCACCTGCAGGCGGCGCGGCGCGGCGTCGAACGCCAGCGCGGCGTCGAGCGCGAGCTCGCGCACCGCCAGCGGGCCGGGGCCGCGCAGCGCGGTCCAGGCGGCCCGAGCCACCTCCAGCCATGCCACGCCGGGCAGCACCGGCCGGCCGGCGACCCGGTGCTCGGCCAGCGGCCACAGGCGCGCCGGATCGGGCTGCGACTCGAAGGCGAGGGCCCCCTCCACCGGCTCACGGCGGGCGCCGAGCAGGGGGTGGGTGGCGGCTGGCGGCGGCGGGGCCATCGCCGCCGGCGCGAGGCCCCAGGCGCGCGCCGCCATGCCGGTGTCGGCCCACAGGCCCCAGCGCAGCACCCGCCCGTCGGGCCGGGCGCGGGCGACGGCCTCGGCACAGGCGTTGGCGGCGACGTAGTCCACCTGGCCGGGCGGCGCGAGGTCCACGCTGGTGGAGGAGAACACCGCGAACAGGTCCAGCGGCCGCGGCAGCAGTCGGTGCAGCACCCACGCGCCGCCGGCCTTGCCCGCGAGCAGCCGGTGCATGTCGGCCAGGGGCTTGGTGGCCAGGGGCGCATCGTCCACCTCGCCGGCGGCGTGGAACACACCATGCAGCGTTCCCCAGCGCGCGGCGGCGCCCGCCAGCACCTGCGCCATGCGGGCCGGGTCGGCCACGTCGGCCGCCTCGACCTGCACCTCGCCGCCGTCCCGCGTGATGGCCAGCAGGCGGCGCAGGAGGCGGGCCAGCGGCGCATCGTCGCCACGGGCCGCCAGCACCGCCCACTGCGCCGGCGGCGGCAACGCGCGGCGCGACACCAGCACGAGCCGCGCATGGCAGCGGCGCGCGAGCCAGTGCGCCAGCGCGAGGCCGAGGTCGCCCAGGCCGCCGGTGACGAGGTACACGCCGGCCTCGCGAAGGCCGGCCCCTGCACCTACACCTGCACCTACACCTGCACCTGCACCTGCACCTGCACCTGCACCTGCACCTGCACTGGCACTGGCACCCGCACTGGCACCGGGGACAGCGCCGGGACCGCCGGCCACCGCCCTCGGCGCGGCCAAGCGTTCCCGGCGCGGCGTCCAGCGCTCGCCGTCGCGCCAGCCGGCGAGGGCCGGCCCTTCGACGCGGCCGGAGGCGAGGTCGGAGGCCTCGGCCAGGAGATGGCGCGCCGCACCCGCCGCGCCCGCTGCAGGATCGAGGTCGACCATGCGAGCCCCCAGCCCCGCGACTTCACGCGGCGCGACCCGGGCCGGCCCCAGCGCCAGCGCCTGCAGCGGCGACACGGGGGCCTGGCCCGCCACCGCCTGCGCCCCGGCGGTCGCCACCAGGAGCCGGGGCGGCTGCGCGAGGTCCAGCCACTGCAGGGCGCGCGCGAGCCGCACCGGGCCGTCGAACGCCTCGGCCCGCAACGGCAGCGGCTCCCCGGGCCGGCGCAGCGGCGCAAGGGCTCCGGCATGGACCACGATGTCGGGCAGTCGGCCCTCGGCCTGCAGTGCCTCCAGCACCTGCCGCAGGTCGTCCTCGCCGCCGGGCGCGATGCACCAGTGCGACGGGCCGAGGCGCACGAAGCCCCCGCCGTGATCGGCACGCAGCAGCTCGCGGCCCGGGCCGCGGAAGCGGCGGCCCAGCGCGCGCGCGAGCGAAGGTCCGGCACCGACGAGGAGCCAGCGGCCCCGGGGCGGCACGACGGCGGTCAGGTCCTCGCGCCCCCACCGCTCGGTGGACAGCCGGCTGGGCGGATCCCCCGCGGCGGGAGCGGTCGCGGCAGGCCCACCCGCCGGGGCGCCGCCGGCGGCAGGGGGACCGGCAGGCGTTTCGGCGGCATCGGGATCGGCATCGGCGCCGTCGAAGCCGGGACCGGACGGCTCGACGGGGGCCGGCGGCTCGATCCAGTGCCTCGTCGACTCGAACGCGCAGGTCGGCAGCGGCTGCCGCCGGCGCCGGCCCGTCCCCCCCACCGCTCGCCCGTCGATCGCGACACCGCGGCACCACAGCGCGCCGGCGCTGGCCAACATGACCGGCAGGTCCTCCCCGGGCGCACCTGCCGCACCTGCCGCACCTGCCGCACCTGCCGCACCTGCCGCACCTGCCGCACCTGCCGCACCTGCCGCACCTGCCGCAGCTGATGCACTGGATGCACGGGCCGCGGCCCGCGTGCTGGCGAGCACCTCGCGCGAGCGGCCCGGCCCCTGCGCGCGGGCGAGTGCGGCCAGCCCCTGCCCCGGCCCCACCTCCACCCACACCGCGCCCGGCAGCGAACGCCGCAGCAGCCGCAGCGCGCGGGCGAAGCGCACCGGCTCGCGCAGGTGGCGCGGCCAGTAGCCGGGTGGCAGGGCCTCGCCCGGCCGGACCCAGCAGCCCGTGACGGCGGAGAGGAACGGCCGCTGCGCGGGCCGCGCGGCGAGCGTGCGGGTGAACGCCTCCAGCTGCGGGAGCAGCGGCTCGACCGCGCGCGAATGCGCCGGCGCGCCCACCGGAAGCCAGCGCGCCTCGACGCCCTCGGCCTCGAGCTGCGCCGCCAGACGCGCCAGCGCCGGCCCGGGACCGCTGGCGGTGCACAGCGCGGGCGCGTTGAGGGCAGCGAGGTCCAGCCCCAGCGGCGCGAGGCGGGGCCGCAGCAGGGCCTCGGGCAGGGCCACCGCCAGCAGCCCGCCCGGCGGCGCGGCCTCGAGCAGGCGGCCGCGCAGGCAGGCCAGGGCCAGCGCGTCCTCCAGCGACAGCAGGCCCGCAAGGCAGGCCGCAGCCACCTCGCCCGCGCTGTGGCCGAGGACGGCAGCCGGCTGCACGCCCCAGTGCGCCCACAGGGCCGCCAGCGCGAACTGCAGGACGAACAGTGCGGGCAGCGCGAGGTGCGGCTGCTGCAGCCAGTGGGTCCCCCCTGCGGCCCCGGCACCGCGGCCATCCGCCCCGGGCCCCAGCAGCGCCTCGCGCACCCGCGGCCCGACCTCGGCGGGCAGCGCCCGGCAGCAGGACGCCACGGCCTCGCCGGCGGCCGGCCACGCCAGCAGGTCCAGCGCCGCGCCGGGGAACTGCGCTCCCCCGCCGGGCAGCAGGAAGGCCACGGGCGGGGACGCACCGGCCGGCGCGGCGGAAGCGGCCGGGACCCGCGCCCGCAGCGCCTCGCGCAGTCCCGCCGCGTCGCGCGCGACCAGGGCGACGCGGTGCGGGAAGGCCCGGCGGCCGATGCGGGTGGTGAAGGCCGCGTCGGCCAGCGCGAAGTCGGCCGGCGGGTCGTCCAGGAAGGCGCACCACTTCGCGGCCAGCGCCTGCAGCGAGGCCTCGCTGCGCGCCGACAGCGTGAACAGCTGCCAGGCCAGGGCGGCCTCGGCCGGCGCCTGCGGCGCCTCCTCCAGCACCAGGTGGGCGTTGGTGCCGCCCACGCCCAGCGAATGCACCGCCGCGCGCCGCACGCGCGGGCCGCGGGGCCAGGGGCGCGGCGCCACGGGCACGGTGAACGGCAGGCCCTCGTGCGCCCAGCGCGGGTTGGGCCGCCGGAAATGCAGTTGCGCCGGCCACAGCCCGTGGCGCAGCGCAAGGCAGACCTTGACCAGCGAGGCCGCGCCGGCGGCGGTGTCCAGGTGACCGATGTGCGCCTTCAGCGAGCCGAGCGCGATGGTGCCCGGCGCCGCCGCGCCATAGGCCTGCGCCAGCGCCGCGACCTCGATCGGGTCGCCCACCGCGGTGCCGGTGCCGTGGGCCTCGACCGCGTCGATGTCGGCGGGGCGCAGGCCGGCGACCGCCAGGGCCTCGGCGGCGCAGCGCGCCTGCCCGTCGACGCCGGGCGCCAGGTAGCCGGCCTTGCCACGGCCGTCGTTGTTGACGGCGCTGCCGCGGATCACGGCATGGATGAAGTCGCCATCGGCCAGCGCGTCCTCCAGCCGGCGCAGCACGACGACCGCGACGCCGCTGCCGAAGACGGTGCCCGCCGCGTCGGCATCGAAGGCGCGGCAGCGCCCGTCGGGCGAAAGGATCTCGCCAGGCGCGTGGCGGTAGCCCGCGCGGTGCGGCAGCTCGATGCTGGCGCCGCCGGCCAGGGCCAGGTCGCACTCGCCGGCCAGCAGGGCCTGGCAGGCCAGGTGCACCGCCACCAGCGAGGTGGAGCACGCGGTCTGCACCGCCACGCTGGGGCCGCGCAGGTCCAGCAGGTACGACACGCGCGAGGTGAGGAAGTCCTTGTCGTTGCCGGTGTGCCGCAGCAGGAACAGGCCCATGGACCGCAGCAGCGCCGCGTGGGGCAGCAGGTGGCGCGCGAAATACAGCTGCGCGCCGCAGCCGCCATACACGCCGATGGCGCCGGTCCCGCCGCCGAAGGTCTCGGGCAGGTGGCCCGCATCCTCCAGCGCCTCCCAGGCGCATTCGAGGAAGTGGCGGTGCTGCGGGTCCATCACCGCGGCATCACGCGGCGCCAGGCCGAAGAAGCCGGCGTCGAAGTCCTCCATGCCGGCCAGCGGCAGGCAGGCGCGCACGTAGGCCGGGTCGGCGGCCTCGGCGGGCGGCACGCCGGCGGCGCGCAGTTCGGCGTCGGTGGGGCGGTGGGTCGCGTCGCGGCCCTCGCGCAGCAGGCGCCACAGCGCCGCGGCGTCGGGCGCGCCGGGAAAGCGCCCGGCCAGGCCGATGATGGCGACGGCCCCGGCCGGGGCCTCAGGCGGCCGGGACATGGGCGCGGCGCTGGCGGCGCGCCTGGGCGCGGTCCTGGCCCTGCGCCACCGCCCCCGGGCCCACCGGTGCGCCCGCGGCCGGCGTGCCGCGCGAGGCGAGGTGCCGGGCCAGCGCGGCGACCGTGGTGTGGCGGAACAGGTCGGCCACCCCCAGCTCGCGGCCGGTGGCCTCGCGCAGGCGGCGCTGCACCTGGACCACGGCCAGCGAGTGGCCGCCCAGGTCGAAGAAATTGCAGTCGCGGCCGACCTCGTCGACGCCGAGGACCTCGCGCCAGGTGGCGGCGACGAGCCGCTCCAGCGCGCCAGCCGTCTCATGCGCTTCATGCGCTTCACGCGTGCCTTGCGTGCCTTGCGTGCCTTGCGTGCCTTGCGTGCCTTGCGTGGCGCGTTGCGCCAGCGCGAGCCGGTCGACCTTGCCGTTGGCATTGAGCGGCAGGCGCGCGACCACCGTGAGCGAGGCCGGCAGCATCGCCTCGGGCAGTTCGAGCGCGAGCCGGCGGCGCAGCGTGCGCGGCTCGGGCGGGCGGCCAGGGTCGCCCGCCGTGACCCAGGCCCGCAGCGACGGGGCCTGCCCGCCCTCCGCGCCGACGACGACCACCGCCGCCTCGCGCACGCCGGGCTGGCGCGCGAGCGCGGCCTCGACCTCGGCCGGCTCGACGCGGTGGCCGCGGATCTTCACCTGCTGGTCCAGCCGGCCGAGGAACTCGAGGCGGCCGTCCGGGTGGCGGCAGACGCGGTCGCCGGTGCGGTACAGGCGCCGCCCCGGGTGCGCCGGGTCGGCCACGAAGCGCTGCGCCTGCAGCGCCGGCAGGCCGACATAGCCGCGCGCCACGCCCGCGCCGCCGATCCACAGCTCGCCGGGCACCAGGGCCGGGCATTCCTGCCCCCAGGCATTGCGCACGTGCAGCGTGGTGTTGGCCAGGGCCTCGCCCAGCGGCACGAAGCCATCGGCCGGCCCCAGCTCGCCGACCTCGCCGCAGGCCGACCACACCGTGGTCTCGGTGGGGCCGTACATCTGCAGCACGCGGCCCGGCACCAGCGCGCGCAACTCGCGCGCCAGCGGCACCGGCAGCGCCTCGCCGCCCACCAGCAGCACCGACAGCCGCCGCAGCGCCTCGCGCCCCGTCTCGTCGGCCACCAGCAGCGCCGCCAGCGAGGGCGTGCATTGCAGGTGGGTGATGCCCTCGCTGCGCATCTGCGCGGCGACGTCCGCGACGTCCCCAACACCACCAACACCACCAACACCACCAACACCACCAACACCACCAACACCACCAACACCACCAACACCACCAACACCACCAACACTCGCAGCACCCGCAGCACCGTCCGACCCTTCCGCCCCCCCCGCAACCGTGGCACCCGCGGCACCCTCCGTCCCCTCCGCACCCGCGGCACCCGCGGCACTCCCTTGCGCATGCGAAAGCGGCGGCGGCAGGCGCCGGGGCCGCTGGGCCAGGGCCATCAGGCGGCGCAGGTCCTCGAGGTGGGCGAGCACGGTGTCCTCGGGCAGGCCGAAGTCGATGAGGCAGGCGATCTCGTCGACGCCCGCGGCACGGAGCCGGCGCACCAGCGGCAGGCAACGCTCCGGGCTGCCGATGAGGGCGCCGCCGTCGGCGTAGCGGCGGAACGCGTGTTCGAGCAGGGCCTCCATCTCGTCGTCCTGCAGCGGCTGCGCCTGCATCACCTCCAGCGGCGTGCGGCCGTCCGCGGCGGCGCGCTGCACGAAGGTGGGGAAGGTCCAAGCGGCTTGGCGCACCAGGTCCACCGCGTCGCGCAGGTAGGCCTTCATCGGGCCGCGCGCGGCCTCGCGCGCCGCCTCGTGGTCCTCGCCGACGAAGGCATGGACCATGAGCGTGACCTGCCCGCGCCCGGGATGGCCCGCGGCCCGCCGCGCCGCGCGGTAGGCCGCCACCTTGGCCGCGACCTCCTCCACCGTCTGCCCCAGCAGGTGCGTGAGCACGTGGCAGCCGGCGCGGCCCGCCGACTCGAAGGTGGCAGGGTGCGAGGCGGCGGTGATCCACACCGGCAGCTCGGACTGCACCGGCGCGGGCAGCGCGCGCAGGCGCAGCGCCTCGCCCTGCGGCCCGGCGCAGGCGAGGGCCTCGCCGCGCCACAGCGCGCGCACCGTGTCGACGCCCTCGAACAGCAGGCGCCGGCGCTCGGCGAAGGCCTGGGGCGCGAGCGCGAAGTCCTGCGGCTGCCAGCCCGAGGCGAAGGCCACGCCGGCGCGGCCGCCCGAGAGGTTGTCGACCACGGCCCACTCCTCGGCGACGCGCAGCGGGTGGTGCAGCGGCAGCACGCAGCTGCCGGCGCGCACCTTGACGCGGGTGGTGATGGCGGCGACCGCGGCGCCGGTGACCGCCGGGTTGGGGTAGAGGCCGCCGAAGGCATGGAAGTGGCGCTCCGGCGTCCACACCGCCTCGAAGCCGTGGCGGTCGGCGAAGCGCGCGGCCTCGAGCAGCAGGCGGTAGCGGTCGCCGCCGCCGGGCGCCTGCGAGGCATCGCTGGCAAAGTGGAATAGGCTGAACGCGGGGCCCGCCGGACGCCCGGGTGGGTCAGCCCTCGCCCCCTCGTGTGTCCCATGTGCCCCCTGTTCACCCTGCGCACCCCGCGTGCCCTGCGTGCCCTGCGTGCCCTGCGTGCCCTGCGTGCCCTGCGTGCCCTGCGTGCCCTGCGTGCCCTGGGTGTCGTGTGCCCCCTCGCCCGCAACGTCGTGTGCACTGGTGCGCGGGCCGGGCGCGAGGACCACGGTGAATCCGCGCGAGAGCGTCCACAGCAGTTCAAGCACGGCAATGTCGAACGACAGCCGCGTGACCGCGAGCCAGCGGCCGCCGCCCGCGTGCGGCACGCGCGCGTCCAGCCCGGCGAAGAGATTGAGCAGGCCGGCGTGGGTGACGGCCACGCCCTTGGGACGGCCGGTGGAGCCGGAGGTGTAGATCACGTAGGCCTCGTGGCCGCCCTCGACGCGCGGCCAGGGGACGCCTTCGCCTTCGCCCTCGCCCTCGCCCTCGCCCTCGCCCTCGCCCTCGCCCTCGCCCTCCGCTGCACCTGCACCTGCACCTGCACCTGCACCTGCACCTGCAAAGGGGTCCCGGCCGTCGTCCACGTCCCCCGGCACCACCACGGCCTCCTCCGGCACCCCCAGCAGGGCCGCGGCCTGCGCATGGCCCACGACCAGGCGCACCCCGGCATCCTCCCGCATCAGGCGCAGCCGCGGGGCCGGCTGGTCCGGGTCCAGCGGCACCCACGAAGCGCCGCAACGCAGGAGGGCCAGCAGGGACGCCACCAGGTCCGGCGTGCGGGTCAGGCACACGCCGACGCGGTCGCCGGGCCCGGCGCCGCGCGCGCGCAGCGCCCGGGCGAGCACCAGCGCGCGCCGCTGCAGCGCCGCCTGCGTGACGCGCTCGCGCCCCCAGGCGATGGCGGTGGCGCCGGGCCGTGACTGCGCGGCCCGGGCCACGGCCTCGTGCACGCCCAGGCCCATGTCCACCGCCAGCGCGGTGTCGTTGGCGGCCAGGCACTGCGCGGCCTCGATCGGCGGCTGCAGCGGGACCTCCCCCACCCGGCCGTCGGCGCGGGCGAACGCCTGCAGCCAGGCTTCCAAGTGGCGCGCCATCACATGGGCCACCGGCGGCGCGAAGGCGGCGGCGTCGACATGCAGGGCCAGCGGCTGGCCCGGCGCGGCGGCATGCAGCACCAGCGCCAGCCCGGGGACCGGGCCGCGCCCGCCCAGGCAGAGACCGGCGCGCAGCGGACCGGCGCTGCCGGCCGCGCGCCCCAGCCGCAGCGGCAGGTCACGCGTCATGGGGCCGGCGTCACGGGCGCGGGCGACGTGCACCGCGGCCCGCGCCCGGGCATGCCGCACGCGGCGCGCGGCCGGCGTGCGCAGCACCAGCGGCACCCAGGCCGAGGCCCAGGGCTCCAGGCCCTCGGCCTGGCCGGCGAGGACGGCATCGGTGTAGAACACCCCCACCGCATCCTGCCCGGTGAGCGCCGAGAGCCAGGCGCAGAAGGCAGCGACGGTGTCGCTGCCGGCCTCGGCCGCATCCAGCGGCAGGCGCAGCGGCGAGGGCAGGCCGGCCGGCGCGCCAGCCGCCGCACGCCGGTACGGCAGTTCCAGCGGCGGCAGGTCCTCGAGGGCGCGCCGCCAGGGCACCTCGGCCCGCGCCAGGCGCGGCTGGGCCTGGGCCAGGCGTTCGCGCAGCGCGGGATCCAGCGCGGGCAGCACCTGCCCCGCGGCCAGGCCCCGCAGCGGCGGCGACGGGTCCGCATCGAGCGCGCGCAGGCCCTCCACGCGCAGCACGCCCTGCGCGGTGGCCACGCGCAGGCCGCCGTCCTCCACCGCCAGCACCGTGCCGGGCACGACGCGCGGGGCCTCGGCCGCGCCGGCAGGCCCCGCGCTGGCCCGGCCCACCGCCAGCAGGCGCGTGCCGGTCCACAGCTTGGGCAGGGCCAGCGGGTTGGGGTAGTCCTCCACCGTCAGCCCGCGCACCAGCGCGCACAGCTGCGGCGCGCGCCAGCTCCAGTCGAGGGTGGCCAGGGCCGGCGGGCGCAGGTGGCGGCCGAAGCCGCTGGCGGGGCCGCGCTGCGGCGCGAGTACGGCCCCGCCCGCGGCGAGGTCGTCCATGAGCGCGAGGAAGGTGGTGAAGCCAGCCTCGTAGCAGCGCGCGTTCAGGCTCTGCGCGGTTTCGTCCGGTGCGAGGTCGAACAGCTGCTGGCGGGCGATGCGGCCGCGGTCCACCGCCTCCGTCATCTCGTGCCAGGTGACGCCGTGGCGGGTCTCGCTGCAGATCAGGGCCCAGTGCGGGGCATGCAGTCCGGCATAGCGCGGCAGCGGGCCATCGTGGAAGTTGAAGGCCTGCCGCGCCCGGCGCAGCAGCGCCGGCGGCAGCACGCGCAGGTTGGCGACGCTGAACAGGCAGTCGGCCTCGGGCAGGCTGGCGGCCTGCGCCAGGGGACCGGCCGGCAGCGCACGGCCCCGGGCCCAGCCGAGCACGGCCGCGTCGGCGCTGGCGACCGCCGCCACCGCATGCCCGGCCGCGAGCCAGGCCTCGGCGCATCGGACCAGGAGCGTGCCGTCACCGATGAAGACGGCCCGGATCGCAGCAGACATCGCATCGCCTCCCTGCAGGAGCGCGCATCGTAGGCATCCGCCCTGCCGGAGTCCGGGCCGCGCTTACAACTGGAAATGCCTTTTTGGTGAACCCTCGCCTGCTTGGCCGCTCTCGCCCGCGCCGGGCCTCGTTCACGTGCGGAAGTGCATGTTCTTGCCCAGCAATTGGCAAGGCCTTGTCCGACGTTTCGATACGCTTGTTGCCGACACGAGAATCCGGCCTCGGGCCACAGGATTCGCGGGCCCTCACTGCTTGCCCGCCATGACCCACCCTCCCGCGCCGTCCACGGCTGGCCTTCCTCCGCCCCCCATCCTGCGCTACGGCCAGGTCGCGCCGATGCCCGCAGGCGTGGAGCGCAACCAGTGGCCCTCCACCCCGCCCGAGGAGTTCGCCCAGCAGATGGGCTGGCTGCGCGAGGCCGGCTACACCGCCCTGGCCATGCGCGACCTGGAGCCCTACCTGCGCGGCGAGCGCAGCGGCCGCGTGGTGGGGCTGGCGGTGGATGCGGCGGTGTCCGCCACCGAGCATGTGCTGCCGGTGCTGCGCAAGCACGGCTTCACCGCCACCGGCTTCGCGGTCAGCGCCCGCCTGGGCGAGACCTGGGACGGCAACCGGGGCGGCCCGCCCTATCCCATGATGGACGCGCGGCAGCTGCGCGACTGGGTGGCGGCCGGCCAGGAGGTGGGCGCGCACAGCCGCCACCACGTGGACCTGCGGACGCTGGACGAGTGGTCCGCCTGGTCCGAGATCGCCGGCTGCAAGGACGACCTCGAGTGCGCCGTGGGCCTGCCGGTGCGGCACTACTGCTACCCCTTCGGCCGCGTCGCCCCCGTGCTGGCGGCGATGGCGCGCGCGGCGGGCTATGCGACCGCGGCCACCGTCGTGCCGCACCGCCCCGGCCGAGCGCACGACCTGTTCGCGCTGCCGATGCTGGCGGTGGGGTCCACCCCGGCGCCGGCGGCGGTGTGGCTGCGCCTCACGCTGGGCATCGAGGCGGCCGAGGGCGGCGCGACGGCCCCGGCGCCGCCCGCGACGCGCTGAAGCGCTGACGCCGGAGCCGGAGCCGGAGCCGGAGCCGGAGCCGGACCCCGGCCCGTCAGGCGCGTCGCCCGGCCAGCTCCGGCTGCAGCAGCAGGCGCTGCGGCGCCGAGTAGCACAGGAAGTGCCGGTTCGTGGCGCGGCCGATGGCGCACAGTCCGAGCTGCTGCGCGACCTGGTGGCCCATCTGGGTGATGCCGCTGCGCGAGACCACGAGGGCCACGCCCATCTGGGCCGACTTGATCACCATTTCGCTGGTCAGGCGGCCGGTGGTGTAGAAGACGAAGGGCGCCTCGGGCGCGGCGCCGGAGGTCTCCACGCCGTGCATCCACATCCAGCCGGCGATGGTGTCGATGGCGTTGTGGCGGCCCACATCCTCGACGAAGACCAGCATCTCCTCGCCCCGGAACAGCGCGCAGCCGTGCACCGAGCCGGCCGACTTGTACGTGCTCTCCTGCAGCCGGATCGCGTTGACGATGGCGTACAGCTGCGCCTGCGTGAGCCGCGCCTGCGGCAGCGCGATCGAGGCCACGTCGTCCATCAGCGCGCCGAACACGCTGCCCTGGCCGCAGCCGGTGGTGACCACGCGGCGCGCGGTGCGCTCCTCGATGCGGTCGATGCCGGCGCGGGTCTTCACCGCCGCCGACTGCACCTCCCAGTCCACGGTGACCGACTCCACCTCGGCGGCCGAGGCGACGAGGCGCTGGTTGCGCAGGTACCCCAGGACCAGCCACTCGGGGTGGGCGCCCAGGGTCATGAGGGTGACCAGCTCGCGCTTGTCGACGTAGACCGTGAGGTCCCGCTCGGCGGGGATCTGCAGCGGCTCGCGCTCGCCGTGCTCGTTGACCGCCTCGATCTCGCGGGTGAGCGGGGCGCGGGCTTCGGTGAGGCGGGGCAGCGGCATGGCGGGCAGGCTACAGCAAAAAGGGCCAGCCGATGCCGGCTGGCCCTGGGATGGAAGCGGGAACGCTCAGGCCTTCTTCGCCGAGGCCGGGGCCGCAGGCTTGGAGGCCGCCGGGGCCGAAGCGCCCGCCGCGGGCGCGGCGGTGTAGACGAAGGGGCCCGGGTCCGCGCAGGGCGCCGGCGCGGCCGCGGCGGGCGCCGCAGCGGCGGACGCACCGGAAGCCGGCTTGGCGGCCGGTGCGGCCTTGGCCACCGGCGCGCCCTTGCGGTAGTGCGCCGCCACCTTGTCCTGCGACTTGCAGAGCTGGAAGGCGTCGACCTTGGCCTGCCAGGCCGTCTTGGCGGCGGCCTCGGCGGCCTTGGCCTTGGCCGCGTCGTCGGGCGCGGGCAGCTTGGCCAGCGCCAGCGGCGCGGCGGCAGCGATCAGCAGGGGAACGAGGAGCTGTTTCATCGGTGTCTCTCTTCTCAAGCGCTCAAGCGGCGCGCGTGTCGCCGGCCGGCGCGGCCGGGCCCGGCAGCGCGCTGCGCTGCGCGGGGATCTTGCCGGCCTTGACGTCGTCGTACCAGTACTCGTGGTGTTCCTTGGCCCAGGTCTCGTCGACATAGCCGGTGCGCATGGCGCTGTAGGCGCCGCGCATGCCGAGGGTGCCCATGTAGATGTGGCCCAGGAACATGGCCATCATCAGCACGGTGGCCACCGCGTGGACCATGTGGGCCACCTGCATCGTGGCGCGCTCGTAAATCAGGCCGGGGATCAGCTTGTCCAGCACCAGGCCGGAGGCGACGACGATCGCGCCCAGGAGGAACACGCCGCCCCAGAACAGGCCCTTCTCGCCGGCGTTGAAGCGGTGCGAGGGCACCTCCTTGCCGCCGAACAGGCCGCCAGCGCGCAGGATCCACTGCAGGTCGCCGCGGCCCGGCAGGTTGTCCTTGACGAAGGTGATGAAGACGATCACCAGCGACACGACGAACAGCGGGCCGACGAAGTTGTGCACGTTCTTCAGCACGTACGTCAGCCACCCGAACAGGGTGCCGCCGATGACGGGCTGGATGAAGAACTTGCCGAAGGCCATCACGATGCCCGAGACGGCCAGCGCCACGAAGGCGATGGCGTTGGTCCAGTGGGCCGCACGCTCGAACGGGGTGAAGCGCTCGATCTTGCGGCCGGTCTCCGCGCCGTGCAGCTCGATGGTGCCCTTGCCGAAGTAGAACAGGCCCAGGGCCAGCACCACGATGGCGAGCAGCGCCGCGCCGTAGGGAATGATCCACTGGTTGCGCACCTGCCGCCAGGCCTCGCCGGCGGTGGTCAGGCGCGAGCCCGGGTACTGCACGAACGGCTGGATCAGCACGCCGGCCTCGGGCGCATCGGCCTTGGGCAGGCTGGTGTAGCCCTCGACCCCGCTGCCCACCGCGCGCCACATGGGCGCGTTGTTGCCCGGCTGGACCCGGGCCCGCTCGGCGTTGGACTGCTTGAGGTAGTTGGGGTCCTGGCTGGCCTCGGGCTTCACATCCATGATGTTCTGCCCCTGGATGCCAGGCATGGCCGCCGCCGCAGCGGCGGGGGCGGCCGCAGCCGCAGCCTTGTCCTGGGCGAATGCCGCACCCGCGGCCCCGCCCGCGATCAGCAGGCCGGCCGCCAGGGCGCGCGCCGCGCGCAGCAGGGTGTCACTGGGCCTTTGCATAGTCGTTCTGCCCCTGGCCACGGGTCTTGAGCTGCTGTTCCCAGCTGGTCTTGTCGCCGGGCTTCCAACCGGGCGCGGTGAAGTTCGAGCCGGTGCCCTGGAAGGCGGGCACGTCGGACTTCACGCCGCCCAGCGTCTGCGGCTTCTCGGAGCAGCCGGCCAGCGCCAGCAGCGAGGCGATGAGTGCGAGGGTGCGGATCACGACTTGCCTCCTTGCGGGGGCTGGCCCGCGGTCTTGCTGCCATAGGCCGTGCCCCAGCCCCAGACCTCGGCGCCGGTGCCGCGCTTGACCACGCGCGAGCGCAGCACGTCGGCCACCATGTCGCCGTCGCCGGCGAGCAGGGCCTTCGTCGAGCACATCTCGGCGCAGGCCGGCAGCTTGCCTTCGGCCAGGCGGTTGCGGCCGTACTTCTCGAACTCGGCCTGCGAGCCGTTGGCCTCGGGGCCGCCGGCGCAGAACGTGCACTTGTCCATCTTGCCGCGCACGCCGAAGGTGCCCTTGGAGGGGAACTGGGGCGCGCCGAAGGGGCAGGCGTAGCTGCAGTAGCCGCAGCCGATGCAGATGTCCTTGTCGTGGAGCACCACGCCTTCGTCGGTCTTGTAGAAGCAGTTGACCGGGCACACCGCCATGCAGGGCGCGTCCGAGCAGTGCATGCACGCGACGGAGATGGACTTCTCGCCGGGGACGCCGTCATTGAGCGTGACCACGCGGCGGCGGTTCACGCCCCAGGGCACCTCGTGCTCGTTCTTGCAGGCGGTGACGCAGCTGTTGCACTCGATGCAGCGCTCGGCGTCGCAGATGAATTTCATTCGTGCCATGTGCGCTGTCTCCTTACGCCGTGGCGCGCTCGATGTTGCAGATCGTGGTCTTCGTCTCCTGCATCATCGTCACGCTGTCATAACCATAGGTCGTGGCCGTGTTGACGGCCTCGCCGCGCACCACCGGCGCGGCGCCGGCGGGATAGTGCGCGAGCATGTCCGCACCCTGCCAGCGACCCGAGAAGTGGAACGGCATCCACACCGTCTCGGCGTCGACGCGCTCGGTCACCAGGGCCTGCACGTTCAGGCGCGCGCCGGTGGGGCTGACCAGCCACACGCGCTCGCCGTTGCGGATGCCGCGGGCGGCGGCGGCCTTCGGGTTGATCTCCACGTAGGCCTCCTGCTGCAGTTCCGCCAGCCAGGGGTTGGAGCGGGTCTCCTCGCCGCCGCCCTCGTACTCGACCAGCCGGCCGGAGGTGAGGATCAGCGGGAATTTCTCGTGCAGCTTGTCCTGGACGTTCTTGGCCTGAACCGACTTGTACAGGGTGGGCAGGCGCCAGAAGGCCTTGCGGTCGTCGTGCGTCGGGTACTTGGCCACCAGGTCCGGGCGGGTGGAGTACAGCGCCTCGCGGTGCTGCGGGATCGGGTCCGGGAAGTTCCAGACCACGGCGCGCGCCTTGGCGTTGCCGAAGGGGTGGCAGCCATGCTTCATGGCCACGCGGATGATCGCGCCCGAGGGGTCGGTCTTCCAGTTCTTGCCCTCGGCCGCGGCCTGCTCCTCGGCGCTGAGGTCGCCCCACCAGCCGAGCTTCTTCAGCAGCACGTGGTCGAACTCGGGGTAGCCGGTGGTGATCTCGCAGCCCTTGGAGAAGGAGCCGTCGGCCGCCAGCAGGCTCTGGCCGTCACGCTCCACGCCGAAGTTCGCGCGGAAGTTGCCGCCGCCGTCCATCACGTGCTTGGAGGTGTCGTACAGGTTGGGCGAGCCGGGGTGCTTGAGTTCCGGCGTGCCGTAGCAGGGCCAGGGCAGGCCGAAGTAGTCGCCGGTGGTGTCGTAGCCCGTCTCCTTGTCGACGCCGCCCTTGGACTTGAGCGTCTTCACGTCGAACAGGTGCATGTTGCGCATGTGCGCCTTCAGGCGCTCGGGCGACTGGCCGGTGTAGCCGATGGTCCAGACCGACTTGTTGATCTCGCGCAGGATGTCCTCGACCATGGGCTCGTCCATGCCCTTGACCTTCTGCATCTTGTAGTTCTTGACCAGCTCCTTGCCGAAGCCGAGCTTGTCGGCCAGCTGGTACATGATCATGTGGTCGCTGCGGCTCTCCCACAGCGGCTCGATCACCTTCTCGCGCCACTGGATGGAGCGGTTGGACGCGGTGCACGAGCCCGAGGTCTCGAACTGCGTGGCGGCCGGCAGCAGGTACACGGCGCGGTTGGGGTTGCGGTCCTCGGGCTTGCCGGGCATGGCCGCCATGGCGGCGGTGGCCGAAGGGTACGGGTCCACCACGACCAGCAGGTCCAGCTTGTCCATGGCCCGCTTCATCTCCAGGCCGCGGGTCTGCGAGTTGGGCGCATGGCCCCAGAAGAACACCGCGCGCAGGTTCGGGTCCTGGTCGATGTTCTCGTTCTTCTCCAGGATGCCGTCGATCCAGCGCGAGACGGTGATGCCGGGCTTGCCCATCATCGCCGGGCTGGCGAAGCGGCCCTTGATCCAGTCGAACTCGACGCCCCAGGTCTTGGCGAAGTGCTTCCACGAACCTTCGGCCAGGCCGTAGTAGCCGGGCAGCGAGTCGGGGTTGGGGCCCACGTCGGTGGCGCCCTGCACGTTGTCGTGGCCGCGGAAGATGTTGGCGCCGCCGCCGGACACGCCGATGTTGCCCAGCGACAGCTGCAGCAGGCAGGAGGCGCGCACCATCGCGTTGCCGATGGTGTGCTGGGTCTGGCCCATGCACCACACGATGGTGCCGGGGCGGTGCTCGTGCATCTGCTTGGCGACGTCGAACATCACCGCCTCGGGCACGCCGCAGGCCTCCTCGACCTTGTCGGGCGTCCACTTGGCGAGGACTTCCTCGCGCACCTTCTCCATGCCCCAGACGCGGTCGGCGATGTACTTCTTGTCCTCCCAGCCGTTCTTGAAGATGTGGTACATCAGGCCGAACAGGAAGGGGATGTCCGAACCGGAGCGGATGCGGACATGCTGGTGCGCGCGGGCGGCGGTGCGGGTGAAGCGCGGGTCGACCACGATCCAGCGCGCGCCGTTCTCCTTGGCGTGCAGCATGTGCATCATCGACACCGGGTGCGCCTCGGCCGCGTTGGAACCGATGTACAACGCCAGCTTGGTGTTCTGCATGTCGTTGTACGAGTTCGTCATCGCACCGTAGCCCCAGGTGTTGGCAACACCGGCCACCGTGGTGGAGTGGCAGATGCGCGCCTGGTGGTCGCAGTTGTTGCTGCCCCAGTAGCTGACGAACTTGCGAAGCAGGTAGGCCTGCTCGTTGTTGTGCTTGGACGAGCCGATCCAGTACACCGAGTCGGGGCCGCTTTCCTTGCGCAGGGCCTGCAGGCGCTCGGTGATTTCCTTGAGCGCCTGGTCCCAGGAGATGCGCTGGTACTTGCCGTCCACCAGCTTCATCGGGTAGCGCAGGCGGTACTCGCCGTGGCCGTGCTCACGCAGGGCCGCGCCCTTGGCGCAGTGGGCGCCGAGGTTGATCGGGGAGTCGAACACCGGCTCCTGGCGCACCCAGACGCCGTTCTCGACGACGGCATCGACCGCGCAGCCCACCGAGCAGTGGGTGCAGACGGTGCGCTTGACCTCGATCTTGCCCTTGCCCTCGAGCGGCGCGCCGCCGGCGGCGTGCGACTTCTTCACCAGGGTCAGGGACGAGGCGGCGATGCCCGCGCCCACGCCCAGGCCGGAGCGGCGCAGGAAGGCGCGGCGATCCATCGTGGGAATGGCATGCGCGAGGCCGCGCTGCAGGCTGTGGACGAAGGACGGGCGGGCACTGCCGGCGGCAGCGCCCGATTTCTTGGTTAGCAACATGGAACGCTCCAAACCCGGGGGCCGGTCAGATGCGGGTGGTCTTGAAATAACGCTGGACGTGCTCGGTCAGCTGGTAGCCGCCGCCCCGCTCGGGAGGGGCCTTGGGCGTGGGCGCCTGCGCGGATTCGCGCGCGGCAGGCAGCAGGCTCGCGGCCGCAGCCAGCGCGCCGGCAGTGCCGGCACCCGCGAACACGACGCGCCGCGACACCTTGGGGGCGGATTGGGTCATCTGATCTCCTCGTCTTGGCTATGCAGTCAAGTGCATAGCATTCGCTAAATGTAATTCCCTGCTGAGCGCGCGGCAATTAAGGCGCACCCTGATAGCTGATGAGCGTAAACATTCGAATTAGCAATTGGCGTCCTCGTGTCGCAGCCGGGACACGAAACGCGGGCAGGCGTCACGCCAGCATGTCGAAACCCTGCTGCTCGACGTTCATGAAGGCCTGCGCGAAACCGGCCAGGGCGGCGAAGAAGCGGGCCCGGGGATGGGCCGCGACGGCCTCGCACAGGGCCATCACCCAGGGCTGCAGGTGGGCGCCGAAGAACTCGCGCTGGCGGGTGAGGTTGGACACGGTGACATCGTCGCCGGCGATCAGGTAGCGCATCACCTCGCACAGGTAGGCGATGTGGTCCTCGGTCTCGGGCATGGCCTCGTCGCGCGTGAGGCCCAGGGCGGCCAGGTCGTCGCGCAGGGCGGCCAGCGGGCGCTCGTTCAGGAAGCCGGTGAGGTAGTGCGACCCGAACAGGTAGACCTCGGGCTTGCCGACGCCGCCGAACAGCGCGTCGAACTCGGCCGCCACCTCGGCGTCGCCCATCGCCCGGGCCAGGCCCACCAGCGCGCGCCAGGGCTCCTCCAGGAAGCCGCCGGCGGCGGGCGCCTCGGTGGGCGCCACGCGCAGGGCCGCCAGGAGCTCGGGCGCGGGCGGCGCGTAGAACAACTGCGCCAGCAGGCCGTAGATCTCGGCGCGCGCGGTCTCCTCGTCGAGCGCAGTGGAGGTCGGAGGGGTCTGGCTCATAGGTCGGTGATCTTGGTTTCGTTCTGGCTGGAGTAGATGTCGATGACGCGGCAGTCACCGCACATCTTGAGGCGCTCCAGCGCGGCGCCCTGGAACATGGCGTGGCCGGCGAGCTTGGCCATCATGGCCTCGACGCCCTTGAGCGTGCCGAAGGGCTTGCCGCAGCGGATGCAGCCATAGGGCTGGGCCTCGTTCAGCACGCGCGCCTGCTTGCGCTCGGGCGCCAGCGACAGGCGCGGCTGCAGGGTGATGGCCTTCTCGGGGCAGGTGCCGGCGCACAGGCCGCACTGCACGCAGTTCTTCTCGATGAAGCGAAGCTGCGGCAGCTCGGTGTTGTCCTGCAGCGCGTTGGCCGGGCAGGCGCCGACGCAGGACAGGCACAGCGTGCACTTGTCCTTGTCCACCTCGATCGCGCCCAGCGGCGCGCCGGCGGGCAGCGCGATGGCCTCGGGCGTGAGCCGGGCCTGCGCGATCAGGTGGTCCAGCGCGAGTTCGAGCGTGGGGCGCTTCTCGCCGGTGAGGGCGAAGCGGCCGGCCGTGGCCGGCACCGCGCCCAGGCGGGCGGCGAGCAGCTGCAGCGCCTGGTCCAGGTCGGCGGGGTGGCGGCTTCGCAGCAGGCTGAAGTGCGTGCCCTCGTAGCCCAGGCCGGCGAGGATCGCCTGCGCCACGGCCATCTGCTGCTCGATCGCCTCGAGGTACTGCGGGGCCTCTTCCGCGGTGGCGAGCACCGCGACATGGCGCGCGCCGCCGGCCACCGCCGCGAGCCACAGCTCCAGGCCGGTGCTGGCGGTGTGCCACAGCGCCATCGGGATCACGTTGGCCGGCACGCCGTGGGCGGCACCCACGCGCGCGGCGCGGCCCAGGCCCTCGACCAGGGCGGTGCCCGCCTCCTGCGAATGCAGCAGCAGCACCGCCTCGCGGCCGCCGGCGCGGGCATAGGTGTTCAGGAGCGTGCGGATCTTCGTGCCCTGCTCGCTGGGGCGCGGGTAGGCATAGGTCAGCGCGCCGCTGGGGCAGGCGGTGGTGCAGGCGCCGCAGCCCACGCACAGGCTGGGGTTGACCTTGATCTGCTGGAGCGCCTTGTCCGAGCCCACCGCCTCGGCGGAGCAGATGTCGATGCAGGCGCTGCAGCCGACCCGGCCGTTGCGCGAGTGCGCGCACAGCGAGGGCTTGTAGGTGAAGAACTTGGGCTTCTCGAACTCGCCCACCCACTCGCGCAGCGCGAGCACGGCGGCCAGGCGCTCGTCGGGCGTGGCCGAGGGCGGCAGGTGCCGGTAGCCCTGCGGCTTGGCATGCTGCAGGAAGGCGGGCTGCTCGCGCAGGTCCAGCACCACGTCGAAGGACTGGGTGTCCGCGGCCGGCTCGCGCGAGAAGTCGATCGCTCCGGCGGCGCCGCAGGCCTTCACGCAGGCGCGGTGGCCGGTGCAGGCGGCGAGGTCGACCTGGTAGTCGAAACCGATCGCGTTCTCGGGGCAGGCCTCGATGCAGGCATTGCAGCGGGTGCACAGGTCCAGGTCGATCGGGTTGCCCTGCGTCCACGCCAGCTCGAAGGCGCCGAGCCAGCCGGTGAGGCGGTCGATGCGGCCGGACAGCACCGGCCAGCGGCGTGCCTGCGCGCCCTCCCCGCCCTGGGCGAAGAGGGTGACCTGCAGGGTGTCGTCCAGCGAGGCGGCGAGCTTCTCGGCAGCGTCGAGCGGGCCGATCACCAGGGCGCGGCCCTCGCTGCGGTAGGTGACGGTGGGCACCGGCTCGGGGTCGGGCAGGCGGGCGGCAGCCAGCAGCGCGGCGATCTTGGGCGTGGCGGCCCGGGCATCGCGGCTCCAGCCGCCGGTCTCGCGGATGTTGACGAAGCGCAGCGGCGCCCAGGCCGCGCCGCCCTGGGGCAGCTCGGTCTGCGCGGCGACCTCGGTGAACAGGGCCTGCTCCTGGGTGCAGGCCACCACCACCGTCTCGCCGCCCTGCACCGCCTGCTGGAAGGCGCCGGCCTCGCGGCGGCACAGGGTGGTGTGGAGCGTCAGCGCCTCATCGAGCGCCGTCCCCAGGGCCTTGGGGTCCAGGGGCTGGGTCTTGTTGCAGTCGCAGATCAGGGTCGGCATCGGTGGCGGGCGGGTCGGAAACCGCAGGGGCGGGAGCAGGAACGGCGGCGGGGGCAACGGGGTGGGCTGCGGGCGCGGCGGGTGCCGCGGCCTCGCCCTCCCCGCGATTGTCCTCGCGGAACAGGCCGAGGAATTCGGCGCTGGCCAGCGATTCGAGCATGCGCGTGGGAATCGGGTCGGGCTTGCCGTAATCGTCGATGTAGATGTCGAGCCCGTCCATCACATTGAAGTGCGGGTCGGCGAACAGCTTCTTCATCGCGGCGTTCTTCACCTCGGGCGTCACGTCGGCGGCGACGAAGCGGGTGAAGTCGGATTCGGGCGTGAGCGAGGCCACGTCGTCCAGGGTCGGTGGCGGGGCGGGGGCGGCCTCGGCCCGCGATTCGGCCCCGGGCACGGCGGCGGGCACGGCAGCGGGCGCCGGGGCAGCCACCTTAGCGGGGGCCGGCGCCGGCGGGTCCGCCTCCACCGGGCGGCCCTCCTTCACGTCGAGCTTGCGGCGGGACCAGCGCCCCAGGAAGCCGTCAGCCATGGCCGCCTCCTCTGCGGGTCTTGTCGGTGCTGACCGAGGCCGGGTTGCCGAAGCGGTCCGTCAGCGGCTGGAAGCTGGCCGGGCGCTTGCGCTTCTTCGGCTCCGGCACGTAGTTCGCCTCGGCGAACTCGCGCATCCAGGCCACCACCTCGGGCGGCGCGGGCACCTGTTCGACCGTCTCCTGCGCGTCGAGCCAGCGGCCGGCGTCGTGGTAGCTGACGGTGACGATCTCGGGCTTGGCGATCGGCTCGCTGGCGATGCGGGCCTCTTCCTCCATGCGCCACATCACGAACCAGCACGGGGCCTCGGTGGTGGCATTGAGGTAGTAGCCCTCGGCATCGTCGCGGAACAGTTCCACGGTGAAGCCGGGGTGCAGCCACAGCTGCGTCTGGCCGTCGTCGACCAGGAGGCGCGGCGCGTCGCCGAAGGCGGGCTCGTGCGGCACCACGTCGTGCAGCACCCAGCGCACCGGCTGCCAGCGGTTGTCGAGGATCTCGCGGCGCATCACCACCGCGACCTGGAGGCTGGGACGGGTCATGACAGCAACCTCACCGCGCAGTACTTGAACTCGGGAATCTTGCCGAACGGGTCCAGCGCCGGATTCGTCAGCAGGTTGGCCGCGGCCTCCCGGAACGCGAAGGGCATGAACACGGTGGCGTCGGGCGTGCCGTCGTCGCGGCGCAGGCGGCAGCGCACCTCACCGCGGCGCGATTGCAGCGTGACCTCCTGCCCCGCGACCAGGCCCAGGCGCTCCAGCTCGCGGCCGTTGAGGCTGCAGGTCGCCACCGGCTCCAGCGCGTCGAGCACCGTGGCACGGCGCGTCATGCTGCCGGTGTGCCAGTGCTCCAGCTGCCGGCCGGTGATCAGCACCAGCGGGTAGTCCGCGTCCGGCCGCTCGTTGGCGGGCAGCCGCTGCGTGGGCACCAGGTGCACCCGGCCGTCGTCGGTGGCGAAGTGCTCGGTGAACACCACCGGCTGGCCCGGGTCGTCCTCCGACAGGCAGGGGTAGACCACCGCGCCTTCGCGCTGCAGCCGCTCCCACGTGATGCCGGCGATGGCCGTGTGCATGGCCTGGCGCATCTCCTCGTAGACGGCGGCCACGCCGGCATCGGGGCCCTCGTAGCGCCAGTCCAGGCCCATGCGCCGGGCGATCTGCTGCACCAGCCAGAGGTCGGGCCTGGCCTCGCCCGGGGGCTCGATGGCCTGGCGCCCCAGCTGCACCAGCCGGTCGGTGTTGGTGACCGTGCCGGTCTTCTCCGGCCAGGCGGTGGCCGGCAGCACCACGTCGGCCAGCCAGGCGGTCTCGGTCAGGAAGATGTCCTGCACCACCAGGTGTTCCAGTGCTGCGAGGGCCTCGCGCGCGTGGTTCAGGTCGGGATCGCTCATCGCCGGGTTCTCGCCGGCGATGTACATGCCGCGCACCTTGTGCGGATCGGACTCGGGCGCGAGCGCCTTGTCCATGATCTCCACCACGGTGTAGCCGGGCGCGGCGTCGAGCTTCGCGCCCCAGAAGTCCTCGAACCAGGCATGGGCCTGCGGATTCGTCACCCGCTGGTAGTTGGGGAACATCATCGGGATCAGGCCGGCGTCGCTGGCGCCCTGCACGTTGTTCTGCCCGCGCAGCGGGTGCAGCCCGCTGCCGGGCTTGCCGATCTGGCCGGCCACCGTGCACAGCGCGATCAGCGCGCGCACGTTGTCGGTGCCGTGCACGTGCTGGCTCACGCCCATGCCCCACAGGATCATCGCGGACTTCGCGGTGGCAAAGGCCCGCGCCACCTCGCGGATGGTGGCCGCCGGGATGCCGCAGTCAGCCTGCACGGCCTCGGGGCTGAAGGCGGCGACGGCCGCCTGGATCGCCTCGTAGTTGCGGGCGCGCCGGGCGATGAAGGCCTGGTCCGCGAGCCCCTCCTCGATGACCGTGTGGACCATCGCGTTGACCAGCGCCACGTCCGCATCGGGCGTGAACTGCAGGGTGCGCCAGGCCAGGCGGCCGAGGTCGGTGACGCGCGGGTCGGCCAGCACGATCCTCGTGCCGCGCCGGGCCGCGTTCTTCATCCAGGTGGCGGCCACCGGGTGGTTGGAGGTCGGGTTGGAGCCGATCACCAGGACCAGCTCGGCCTGCTCCACGTCCATCACCGGGTTGCTCACCGCGCCCGAGCCCACGCCCTCGAGCAGGGCCGCCACGCTGGAGGCATGGCACAGGCGGGTGCAGTGGTCCACGTTGTTGCTGCCGAAGCCGGTGCGCACCAGCTTCTGGAACAGGTAGGCCTCCTCGTTCGTGCCCTTGGCCGAGCCGAAGCCGGCCAGCGACTTGGGGCCGTGGGTGTCGCGCAGGACCTTCAGGCCGTTCGCCGCCAGGTCCAGCGCCTCGTCCCAGCTGGCTTCGCGGAACACCTCGCGCCATTGCGAGGGATCGCGCAGCACGTTCGTGTCCTTGGGCACGCCGGGCTTGCGCACCAGGGGCCGGGTGAGCCGGTCGGCGTGGTGCACGTAGTCGAAGCCGAAGCGGCCCTTGACGCACAGGCGGCCGTGGTTGGCCGGGCCGTCACGGCCCTCCACGCCCACGATCCGGTTGTCCTTGACCTGGTAGGTGAGCTGGCAGCCCACGCCGCAGAAGGGGCAGACCGAGGCGACCGCGCGGTCCACCTGCGGTTGCTCGATCCTCGACTTGGGCATCAGCGCCCCGGTGGGGCAGGCCTGCACGCACTCGCCGCAGGCCACGCAGGTGCTCTCGCCCATGGCGTCGCCCTGGTCGAAGACGATGCGGCTGTGGGCGCCGCGGCCGGCGTAGCCGATCACGTCGTTGACCTGCTCCTCGCGGCAGGCCCGCACGCAGCGGGTGCACTGGATGCAGGCGTCGAGGTTCACCGCCATGGCGGGGTGGGACAGGTCGGGCGCGGGCTGCTCGCGGCGCAGGGCGGTGAGCGCGGGGCGCGGGGTGACGCCCAGCGCGTTCGCCCAATGCGAGAGTTCGCCGTGCGGGGCCTCGGCCTCGGGCCGGTGGCCCGCCTCGGGCAGGTCCGCCAGCAGCATCTCCACCACCATCTTCTGGCTCTTGCGGGCGCGCTCGCTGGTCGCCCTGACGTCCATGCCGGGCACGACCGCGCGGCAGCAGCTGGCAGCCAGGGTGCGCTCGCCGGCCACCTCGACGACGCAGGCGCGGCAGTTGCCGTCGGGCCGCAGGCCGTCGGAGAAGCACAGGTGCGGGATGTCCACGCCGGCGCGCCGCGCGGCCAGGAGGATGCTCTCGCCCTCGACGGCCTGCACCGTGCGGCCGTCCAGCGTGAAGTCCACGAGCGGGAGGTCAGGCGACTTCATCGGGGAAATACTCCTGCACGCAGCGGATCGGGTTCGGGGCGGCCTGGCCCAGGCCGCAGATGGAGGCATCGGCCATGACCTGCGAGAGGTCGGACAGCAGCGCCTGGTCCCACTGCGGGGCCTGCATCAGCGTGGCCGCCTTGTCCGTGCCCACGCGGCACGGCGTGCACTGGCCGCAGCTCTCGTCGGCGAAGAAGCGCATCACGTTCAGCGCCGCGTCGCGCGCCTTGTCCCGGTGGCCCAGCACGACCACCGCGGCGGAGCCGATGAAGCAGCCATGCGGCTGCAGGGTGTCGAAGTCCAGCGGCACGTCGGCCAGGCGCGCGGGCAGGATGCCGCCGGAGGCGCCGCCGGGCAGGTAGGCGTACAGCGCGTGGCCCTCGGCCATGCCGCCGCAGTACTCGTCGACCAGCTCGCGCAGGGTGATGCCGGCCGGGGCCAGCTTCACCCCCGGCTGCCTGACCCGCCCGCTGACGCTGAAGGAGCGCAGTCCCTGGCGGCCGTGGCGGCCATGGCCGGCGAACCAGCCGCCGCCCTGCTCCAGGATCTCGCGCACCCAGTGCAGGGTCTCGAAGTTGTGTTCCAGCGTGGGCCGCCCGAACAGGCCCTTCTCGGCGATGTAGGGCGGGCGCAGGCGCGGCTCGCCGCGCTTGCCCTCGATCGACTCGATCATGGCCGACTCCTCGCCGCAGATGTACGCGCCCGCGCCCCGGCGCAGGTGGATGGCGGGCAAGGGGCACGGCGGGTCGGCCTGCAGCCTGGCCAGCTCGCCTTCGAGCAGGCGGCGGCAGTCGTGGTATTCGTCACGCAGGTAGATGTAGACCGCATCGATGCCCGCCACCGAAGCGGCGATGAGCGCGCCCTCCAGGAAGCGGTGCGGGTCGCGCTCGAGGTAGGTGCGGTCCTTGAAGGTGCCGGGCTCGCCCTCGTCGATGTTGATCGCCATCAGGCGCGGGGCGGGCTGGGCGCGCACGATGCGCCACTTGCGCCCGGCCGGGAAGCCCGCGCCGCCCAGGCCGCGCAGGCCGGCGTGTTCGAGCGTGGCGATGACCGATTCATGATCGCGCTCGCCGCGCGCCACGGCGGCGGCGAGCTGGTAGCCGCCGGCGGCGCGGTAGGCCTCATAGCCGAGGGCGGCGGGCACCGGGTCGGCCCGCCCGGCCAGGGCGTCCTGAACCCGCTGCGGCGTGGCCCGCGGCACGGCCACCTGCCCGGCGAGGGCGGCGGGGGCCTGCTCGCAGCGGCCGATGCAGGGTGCGGCGATGACCTTCACCTCGCGACCGAGGATCGCGGGCAGCCGGTCCAGGAGCTCGCGCGCGCCGGCCAGCTCGCAGGACAACCCCTCGCACACGCGCACGGTGAGGGCCGGGCCCGGCTCGCCCTCGCCCAGGATCTCGAAGTGGTGATAGAAGCTCGCGACCTCGAACACCTCGGCCTGGCCCAGGCGCATCTCGTGCGCCAGCGCCGCGAGGTGCCGCGGCTGCAGGCCGTGGAAGCGGTCGTTCAGGCGGTGCAGGAACTCGATCAGCAGGTCCCGCGCATGGCCGTCCGCCGGCCGCGGCCCGAGGAGGGCGCGCACGTCCTCCAGGGCGGCGGACTCGAGCTGCCGGCCCTTGAGGTGGCCGGCGCGTTCGCCGCGGCGCGGCATGCGAACCGGCGCTTGCTGCATCAGGTGTCCTTGGAGACGGTGATGGTCGGGAACTTCGCGGAGAAGTCCTTGGCCTTGGCGGCGATGCGGATCGCCACCTGGCGGGCGATGTCCTTGTAGATGCCGGCGACCTTGCCTTCGGGGTCGGCCACCACGGTGGGCTGGCCGCCGTCGGCTTGCAGGCGGATCTGCATGTCCAGGGGCAGCGCGCCCAGGTAGTCGATGCCGCGCTCGGCGGCGTAGCGCTGGCCGCCGCCCTCGCCGAAGATGTGCTCCACGTGGCCGCAGTTCGTGCAGACATGGGCCGCCATGTTCTCCACCAGGCCGAGGATGGGAACGCCCACCTTCTCGAACATGGCCACGCCTTTGCGGGCGTCGAGCAGGGCGATGTCCTGCGGGGTGGTGACGATGACCGCGCCGGTCATGGGCACGCGCTGCGAGAGCGTGAGCTGGATGTCGCCGGTGCCCGGGGGCATGTCGACCACGAGGTAGTCGAGGTCGCGCCAGTTGGTCTGGCGCAGCAGCTGCTCCAGCGCCTGGGTGGCCATGGGGCCGCGCCAGATCATGGCCTGGTCGGGGTCGACCAGGAAGCCGATGGACATGACCTGCACGCCGTGGTTTTCCAGCGGGTCCATGGTCTTGCCGTCGGCGCTGGCGGGGCGGCCTTCGATGCCCATCATCATGGGCTGGCTGGGGCCGTAGATGTCGGCGTCCAGCACGCCGACCGAGGCGCCCTCGGCGGCCAGGGCCAGGGCCAGGTTGGCGGCGGTGGTGCTCTTGCCCACCCCGCCCTTGCCGGAGGCCACGGCGATGATGTTCTTCACCTGGGGCAGCAGCTGCACGCCGCGCTGCACCGCGTGGGCCAGCACCTTGGTGGCGAGGTTCGCCTGCACCTCGGTCACGCCGGCGACGCTGCGGGCGGCGGCCACCAGGGCCTGGCGCAGGGCGGGAACCTGGCTCTTGGCGGGGTAGCCGAGCTCCACGTCGAAGCTCACGCGGCCGCCGTCGACCTTCAGGTTCTTCAGGGCCCTGGTGGACACGAAGTCCTTGCCGGTGTTGGGATCGATGACGGCGGCAAGGGCCGCGAGGAGCTGGTCAGGGGTGGCCATGGTGGGAGCAATCTACAACCGGCCAGTGTAACGAGGCCTCGCCTGTCTGCCCGAGGGTAGGGTTACGGCGGAGACACAGCCTAAAATCGCCGGTTCCCTTCCGGTAGCCCCCATGTCCAAGCGCAAGCTCTTCGTCACCACCGCCCTGCCCTACGCCAACGGCAAGTTCCACATCGGCCACATCATGGAGTACATCCAGGCCGACATCTGGGTGCGGTTCCAGCGAATGCAGGGCCACATGGTCCACTTCGTGGGGGCGGACGACGCGCACGGCGCGCCGATCATGATCGCCGCCGAGAAGGCCGGCGTCAGCCCGCAGGAGTTCGTGGGCGCGATCGCCGCCGGCCGCAAGGAGTACCTCGATGGTTTCCATGTGCGCTTCGACAACTGGCACTCCACCGACAGCGCCGAGAACACCGAGCTGGCCCAGGGCATCTACAAGGCCCTGAAGGCCAACGGCATGATCGCCACGCGCACGATCGAGCAGTTCTACGACCCGGTCAAGGGCATGTTCCTGCCCGACCGCTACATCAAGGGCGAGTGCCCCACCTGCCACGCCAAGGACCAGTACGGCGACAGCTGCGAGGTGTGCTCCAGCGTCTACTCGCCCACCGACCTGATCTCGCCCTACTCCACCCTCACCGGCGCCACCCCGGAGCTGCGCAGCTCCGAGCACTTCTTCTTCCGGCTCTCCGACCCGCAGGTGGTGGACTTCCTGAAGTCGTGGACGCAAGACGGCAAGCTGCAGGCCGAGATGGCCAAGAAGGCCAGCGAGTGGTTCGAGGCCGGCATGGCCGACTGGGACATCTCCCGCGAGGCGCCCTACTTCGGCATCGAGATCCCCGACGCCCCGGGCAAGTACTTCTACGTCTGGCTGGATGCGCCCGTGGGCTACCTCGCCAGCCTGAAGAACCACTTCGACAAGGGCCAGGCCAAAAACCACTGGCACGAGGCCTCCCGCACCGACGCCAGCTTCGACGACTTCGTGGCCGACCCCGCGGTGGAACAGGTCCACTTCATCGGCAAGGACATCGTGTACTTCCACACGCTGTTCTGGCCCGCCATGCTGAAGTTCTCCGGCCGCAAGACGCCCAGCCAGGTGAACGTGCACGGCTTCATCACCGTCAGCGGCGAGAAGATGTCCAAGAGCCGCGGCACCGGCATCGACCCGCTCAAGTACCTCTCCCTCGGCATGAACCCCGAGTGGCTTCGCTACTACATCGCCGCCAAGCTCAATGGCCGCGTGGAAGACGTCGACTTCAACCCCGACGACTTCGTGGCCCGCGTCAACGCCGACCTGGTCGGCAAGTACGTGAACATCGCCTCGCGCGCGGTGAAGTTCATCCCCGAAGGCAAGCTGGTCGCCAACGACGCCGCCAGCCTGAACCCCGCCAAGCTGGTCGATAGCGTGGCCCACCTGTACGAGACCCGCGAGTACGGCAAGGCCCTGCGCGAGATCATGGCCTACGCCGACGAGGTCAACCTGCGCTTCGACGGCGCCGCCCCCTGGAAGCTGGTCAAGGAAGGCAAGGGCGCCGAGGCCGCCGCCATCTGCTCCGAGTGCGTGGAGCACTTCAAGGTGCTGACCGCCTGCCTGAAGCCGGTGCTGCCCGCCCTGGCGGCCCAGGCCGAGGCCTTCCTGCAATGCGCCCCGCTGGACTTCACCAACGCCGCCACCCCGCTGCCCGCCGGCCACCAGGTCGGCGCCTACCAGCACCTGATGCAGCGCGTGGACCCCAAGCTGCTCGACGCCCTGTTCGAGCCGCCGGCCCCCGCGGCCCCCGAAGTCACCGTCCCCGGCGGCGAGGAGCTGGCCCCCACCATCTCCATCGACGACTTCGCCAAGGTCGACCTGCGCATCGCGCAGATCGTCAACTGCGAGCCGGTGGAAGGCTCCACCAAGCTGCTGCGCCTCACGCTGGACGTGGGCGAAGGCAAGACCCGCAACGTCTTCTCCGGCATCGCCTCGGCCTACAAGCCGGAGGACCTCGTGGGCAAGCTGACCGTGATGGTGGCCAACCTCGCCCCGCGCAAGATGAAGTTCGGCATCTCGGAGGGCATGGTGCTGGCCGCCAGCCACGCCGACGAGAAGGCCAACCCCGGCATCTACGTGCTCAATCCCTGGCCCGGCGCGCAGCCCGGCATGCGGGTGCGCTAACGATGCGCCGCCTCATGACCCTGCTCGCGGCCGCCCTGCTGGCGGCCGGCCTCGGCGGCTGCGCGGTGATCGCGGTCGCCGACGCCGCCGTCAGCGTGACCGCCGGCGCCGTGGGCCTGGCGGCTGACGCCGCCATCGGCACCGCGCGCATCGCCGGCAAGGCGGTGGGCGCCGCAGCCGACGCGGTGATCCCCGCCAAGCCCTGAGCCCAGCGCGCCAGCCCCGGCGGGCCGCCGCCCGCCCGGCCGGGGTCCGCCGCGCTTGATCCACAATGGGGGCATGGCCTTTTCCTTCCCCCTGGCCGCCTTCCGGCCACGCATCGCCGCGGCCCTGAAGGACTACGGTGGCAAGACCCTCCAGAACGACCTCGGCGCCGGCCTCACCGTCGCCATCGTCGCCCTGCCCCTGGCCATGGCCTTCGCCATCGCCTCCGGCCTCTCGCCCCAGGCCGGCCTGTGGACCGCGATCATCGCGGGCGCCCTGGTGGCAGTGCTGGGTGGCTCCAACGTGCAGATCGCCGGGCCGGCGGGGGCCTTCATCGTCATCGTCTACGGCATCGTCGAGCGCCACGGCCTGGCCAACCTGCTGATCGCCACCGCCTGCGCCGGCGTGCTGCTGTTCCTCCTGGGCCTGCTGCGACTGGGCAGCCTGGTGCGCTACGTACCGGTGAGCATCGTCGTGGGCTTCACCAACGGCATCGCGGTGCTGATCGCGCTGTCCCAGGTGAAGGACTGGCTGGGCCTGCAGGTGGCCCGGATGCCGGCCGACTTCTTCGCCCAGATCGGCGTCATCGCCAGCCACATCGGCAGCTTCAACCCCTGGGCCTTCGCCCTGGGCACCGCCTGCTTCGCCGGCCTGTGGCTGTGGCCGCGCCTGTGGGGCACGCGGGCCGCCGCCCCGCCCGCGGCGGACCAGCCGCTGGCGCACAGCATCGCGGTGGTGGGCGCGCGCATCCCCGGCCCGATCGTGGCCCTGGTCACGCTGACCGGCCTGGCCTATGCGCTGCACCTGCCGGTGGAGACCATCGGCTCGCGCTTCGGCGGCATCCCGCAGACCCTGCCCGCCTTCGCCCTGCCCGCGTTCTCCTGGGAGGGCGTCAAGCAGCTGGTCTCGCCGATCCTCACCATCGCCCTGCTCGGCGCGATCGAGTCCCTGCTATGCGCGCGGGTGGCCGACCAGGTCAGCGACCTGCCCCGGCACGACCCGAACCAGGAGCTGATGGCCCAGGGCGTGGCCAACCTGGTGGTGCCCTTCTTCGGCGGCATGCCCGCCACGGGCACCATCGCCCGCACCGTGACCAACGTGCGCGCCGGCGCCCGTACGCCGGTGGCCGGCCTGTTCCACGCCGTCGCCCTCGCCGCCGTGGTGCTGCTGGCCGCGCCGCTGGCGCTGCACGTGCCCCTGGCAGTCCTCGCCGGCATCCTGCTCTCGGTGGCGATGAACATGGGCGAGTGGCACGAGTTCGCGCAGCTGCGCCGCCACAGCCGCCATTACCGGGTGGTGATGCTCGGCACCTTCTTCCTGACCGTGGTGTTCGACCTCACCGTGGCCCTGGAGGTGGGGCTGGTGGCGGCCTGCGCCCTCTTCATCCGCAGCATGGGTTCGCAGTTCCGGGTGGAGCCGGCGCCGGCCGAGGGGCGCGCCCTGCGCTTTCGCCTCTATGGCTCGCTGTTCTTCGGCGCGGTGACGCAGATCGACCGCGCGGTGCAGGCGGTCGAGGCCGGCCCGGACTGCGCCGAGGTGACGCTGGACGCCTTGCAGCTGGTGTACGCGGACGTCACCGGCGTCGACGCCCTGCGCCAGTTGCACCGGGTGGTGCTGCAAAAGGGCGGCACCCTGGCGGTGGTGAACCTGCAGGAGCAGCCCGCCGACACGTTCGCGCGCACCGGCTTCGCCGACGAACTGCGCCGGCACGCCCCCTCGCAGGACGTCACGGCCTGACCCCGGGCCCGCCGGGGGCGCGCGCCCCCGCCCGGTAGAATTCGGCGCAGAGAGGAACCCCGCCATGGCCTTGCTGCGCATCTTCCGCCGCCCCGACTACAACTCCGAGATCACCCGCTTCATTTCCGACCTCAAGGCCGCCAAGCCGGACCTGGAGGCCCAGCAGCGCGCCGGCCGCGCCCTGCTCTGGGACAAGCACCCGGACCCGGAACTGCGCAAGGAGTTCAGCGCCGGCCGCGTCGCCCAGAAGCCGTACGTCTACGGCAGCTACGGCGACCGGTAAGCAGCCCCGCCCCGCACGATGAGCGACACCCCCGCCGCCCCCGACACCCTGCCGGCCCCGCCCGCCGACGGCGTGCCGGGCCTGCCCGAGGTAGTGGACCAAGTCGCCATCGCCCGCCTCTACGGCGAGCCCCTGTTCCAGGTCCCCACCGACCTGTACATCCCGCCCGACGCGCTCGAGGTGTTCCTCGAGGCCTTCGAAGGCCCGCTGGACCTGCTGCTGTACCTGATTCGCAAGCAGAACTTCAACATCCTCGACATCCCGATGGCGGGCGTGACCCGCCAGTACCTGCAGTACGTCGACGAGATTCGCAGCCGCAACCTGGAGCTGGCCGCCGAGTACCTGCTGATGGCGGCGATGCTGATCGAGATCAAGTCGCGGATGCTGCTGCCGCCCAAGAAGACGGCGCAGGGCGAGGAGCCCGAGGACCCGCGCGCCGAGCTGGTGCGCCGCCTGCTCGAGTACGAGCAGATGAAGCTGGCCGCCGCCCGCCTGAACGAGCTGCCCCACATGGGCCGCGACGTGCTCAAGGCCCAGGTCTACATCGAGCAGTCGCTGCAGCCTCGCTTCCCGGACGTGAGCATCGGCGACCTGCAGGAGGCCTGGCGCGACATCCTCAAGCGCGCCCGCCTGGTGCAGCACCACAAGATCTCGCGCGAGGAGCTGTCGGTGCGCGAGCACATGTCCATCGTGCTGCGCAAGCTGCAGGGCCGCAAGTTCATCGAGTTCGAGCACCTGTTCGACACCAGCCGCGGCGTGCCGGTGCTGGTGGTCACCTTCATCGCGATGCTGGAGCTGGCCAAGGAATCGCTGGTCGAAGTGACCCAGGCCGAGGCCTTCGCCCCCATCTACGTGCGCCTGGCCTACCAGCCGGCCTGACCTTCCCTTTCCCCTGCTTCCCATGCCCGAGAACCCGTCGCTGGACTTCGACGTCCTCATCGTCGGCAGCGGCCTGGCCGGCCTGTCCGCCGCCCTGCACCTGGCGCCCACGCGCCGCGTCGCCCTGATCACCAAGCGCCAGCTGGCCGACGGCTCCAGCGGCTGGGCCCAGGGCGGCATCGCCGCGGTGATGGACCCGGCGGACACCGTCGAGTCCCATGTGCAGGACACCTTCATCGCCGGCGCCGGCCTGTGCGACCCCGCGGCCACCCGCTTCGTGGTCGAGAACTCGCCGCCCAGCATCGCCTGGCTGCAGTCGCTGGGTGTGCCCTTCACGCTGGAGGGCGACCACCTGCACCTCACGCGCGAAGGCGGCCACAGCGCGCGGCGCATCGTGCATGCCGACGACGCCACCGGCGCCGCGGTGCAGCGCACGCTGATCGAGCGGGTCAAGGCCACGCCGAACATCACGGTGTTCGAGCGGCACATGCTGGTCGACCTGGTCACCACCGGCAAGCTGGGCGTATCGCCCCAGCGCTGCGTAGGCCTGTACGCGCTGGACGAGGCGCGCGACGAGGTCGTCACCCTGCGCGCGCCGCACACCCTGCTGGCCACCGGCGGCGCGGGCAAGGTGTACCTCTACACCACCAACCCCGACACCGCCACCGGCGACGGCATCGCCGCCGCCTGGCGCGCCGGCTGCCGGGTGACGAACATGGAGTTCATCCAGTTCCACCCGACCTGCCTGTACCACCCCCACGTCAAGAACTTCCTGATCTCCGAGGCGGTGCGCGGCGAGGGCGGCCGGCTGCTGCTGCCCGACGGCACCCGCTTCATGCCCGCGCACGATGCGCGCGGCGAGCTGGCCCCGCGCGACATCGTGGCCCGCGCCATCGACTTCGAGATGAAGAAGCAGGGCCTGGACTGCGTGCACCTGGACATCTCGCACCAGCCGCCGGAGTTCGTCCGCGCGCATTTCCCCATGATCCACGCCCGCTGCCTGGAGCTGGGGATCGACATCACCCGCGAGCCGATCCCGGTGGTGCCGGCGGCCCACTACACCTGCGGCGGCGTGCACACCGACCTGGCCGGCCGCACCGACCTCGAGGGCCTCTACGCCATCGGCGAGACCGCCTACACCGGCCTGCACGGCGCCAACCGCCTCGCCAGCAACTCGCTGGTGGAGTGCATGGTCTTCGCCCGCTCGGCGGCGCAGGACATCCTGGCCAAGCCGGCCCCCGCGCTGCCCGCCGTGCCGGCCTGGGACGAGAGCCGCGTGACCGACGCCGACGAGGCCGTGGTCATCTCGCACAACTGGGACGAGCTGCGCCGCTTCATGTGGGACTACGTGGGCATCGTGCGGACCAACAAGCGCCTGGAGCGCGCGGCGCACCGCATCGCGCTGCTGCAGCAGGAGATCCAGGAGTTCTACGGCGCCTTCCACGTCACCAGCGACCTGCTGGAGCTGCGCAACCTGGTGACCGTGGCCGACCTGATCGTGCGCAGCGCGCAGCAACGCCGCGAGAGCCGCGGGCTGCATTACAGCCGCGACTACCCGCAGACGCTGGACGAGGCGAAGCCGACGACGCTGCGGCCCTGACCGCGGGCCGCAGGCAGGGGCCGGTCCGCAGCCCTCAGGCCGCGCCGATGTTGGGCACCAGCGCGCCGGCCGGACGGCCGTCCTTGAGGGCGGCGGTGAAGGCCAGCATCCGGTCGATCGGCAGTCGGGCGCGATCGATCAGCGCCGGGTCGACCTGGATCTCGTTCAGGCCCTTCTCCAGCACCTCGGCCACGCCGGCCAGGCCGTTCATGGCCATCCAGGGGCAGTGCGCGCAGCTCTTGCAGGTGGCGCTGTTGCCGGCGGTGGGCGCCTCGATGAACACCTTGCCGGGGTTCAGCGTGCGCAGCTTGTGCATCATGCCGTTGTCGGTGGCCACGATGAACTCGCGCGCGTCCAGCTCGCGCGCCGCCTTCAGGATGGCGGAGGTCGAGCCCACGGCGTCGGCCAGGGCCACCACCTCGGCGGGCGACTCCGGGTGCACCAGCACCTTGGCGCCCGGGTGCTCCTTGATCAGGGCCTCCAGCTCGAAGGACTTGAACTCGTCGTGCACGATGCACGAGCCGTTCCAGAACACCATGTCGGCGCCGGTCTCGCGCTGGATGTAGCCGCCCAGGTGGCGGTCGGGGGCCCACAGGATCTTGTGGCCCTTGGCATGCAGCTCGCGCACGATGTCCAGCGCGCAGCTGGAGGTGACGAGCCAGTCGGCGCGCGCCTTGACCGCGGCGCTCGTATTGGCATAAACCACCACGGTGCGGTCCGGGTGCGCATCGCAGAAGGCGCTGAACTCGTCGATCGGGCAGCCCAGGTCCAGCGAGCAGGTGGCGTCCAGGTCGGGCATCAGGACCCGCTTCTCGGGCGAGAGGATCTTGGCCGTCTCCCCCATGAAGCGCACGCCCGAGACCACCAGGGTCTGGGCCGGATGGTTGCGGCCGAAGCGGGCCATCTCCAGCGAGTCGCTGACCAGGCCGCCGGTTTCCTCGGCCAGGTCCTGCAGGTCGGGGTGCACGTAGTAGTGCGAGACCATCACCGCATTGCGCTCCTTCAGCAGGCGGCGGATGCGGTCCTTGAGAGCGGCGCGCTCGGCCTGCGAAGGCTCGGGCGGCACGCGGGCCCAGGCGTGCTTGGTGCTGCAGGCGTCACCCTGCGGCTGCTCGTACTCGACATCGACGATCGGGATCACGGCGCTCATGAAAATTCCTCTACCCCGGATTGTCGCCGCTGGGACGCCTGCCCCCGCGCACTGCGCCAGAATGCCCGCATGAACAGCGCATTCCCCACCTCGTACGCCGAGGACGAGCCTGCCCGCGAGGCGGTCGACGCCCTGCCGGGCACCACGGTCCTGGAGTTCGGCGCGGACTGGTGCGGCTGGTGCCAGGGCGCCCAGCCCCACATCGCGCAGGCCCTCGCGGGACAACCGGGTCTTCGCCACATGAAGGTGGCCGATGGAAAGGGCAAGCCCCTGGGCCGGTCCTTCCGCGTGAAGCTGTGGCCCACGCTGGTCTTCCTGAAGGACGGCCGGGAGGTCGCCCGGGTGGTGAGGCCCGCCGGGCCGCAGCCCCTGCGCGAGGCGCTCGCGCAGGTCACGGGCTGATCCGGGCGCGGGGGCTCAATGCTCGGGCCGGGCCTCTCGGCCCATGAGGGCCGCCAGGCCCTGGGCCGGCGTGAGCTGGCCATCGAGCAGGGCCACCACGGCGCTGGCGATCGGCATGTCCACCCCCAGCTGCGCGGCGCGCTGCACCACGGTGCGGGCGCAGTACACGCCCTCGGCCACATGCCCGAGCGACTCCACTGCCTGCGCCAGGGTCTTGCCCTCGGCCAGCAGCAGGCCCACCTTGCGGTTGCGACTGAGGTCACCGGTGGCGGTGAGCACCAGGTCGCCCAGGCCGGACAGGCCCATGAAGGTCTCGGCGCGCGCGCCCAGCGCCAGGCCCAGGCGGGTGATCTCAGCCAGGCCACGGGTGATCAGCGCGGCGCGGGCATTCAGCCCCAGGCCCAGGCCGTCGCACAGGCCGGTGGCGATGGCCAGCACGTTCTTCACCGCGCCGCCGACCTCGACGCCGGGCAGGTCGTCGTTGGCGTAGACACGCAGGCTGGGGTTGTGGAAGCCGGCCACCAGCGCGTCGCGCACGGCGGCGTGGCGGCTGGCCGCCACCAGGGCGGTGGGCTGCCCGCGCGCCACTTCCTGGGCGAAGCTGGGACCGCTCAGGGCGCCCCCCAGCAGGCGGGGCGCGACCTCGGCCTGGATCTCGTGGCCGAGGCGGCCGGTGCCGGCCTCGAAGCCCTTGCACAGCCAGGCCACCGGCACGCCGGCGTCCTTCAGCTGCGACAGCATGCCGCGCAGGCCGGCCATGGGCGTGGCCACGATGGCCAGGTCATGCCGGCGCGCCAGCGCGGGCACGTCGGCCTCGTCGCTCACCGCCAGGCGCGGCGGCAGGGCCGCGCCGGGCAGGTAGCGGCGGTTCTCGCCGTCGGCGCGCAGGGCCGCGGCCTGCGCGGGATCGCGCAGCCACAGGGTGAGGTCGTGGTGGGCGGCGGCGTTGACCGCCAGGGCCGTGCCCCAGGCGCCGGCGCCGAGGACCAGGATCTTCATCGCGGGGCGGCCCGGACGCCGATCAGGCCTGGGTGATGATGCCGGAGCCTTGCTGGGCGGCCTGCTGCTGCTCGTACATGGCCTGGAAGTTGATCTCGGCCAGGTGCACCGGCGGGAAGCCGGCGCGGGTGATCAGGTCGGCGACGCTGGCGCGCAGGTAGGGGTAGACGATCTGCGGGCAGGCGATGCCCATGATCGCGCCCATCTGGGATTCGTCGATGTTGCGGATCTCGAAGATGCCGGCCTGCTTGCACTCGGCCAGGAACACGGTGCGGTCCTTGATCTTCGTGGTGACGGTGGCGGTGACGGCCACTTCGAACATGCCCTCGGCGGCCTGGCCGGCTTCCACGCCCAGCTGGATGTCGACGGTGGGCTGCTCCTGCTCCAGCAGGATCGCGGGCGAGTTCGGCTGCTCGAGCGAGGCCTCCTTCAGGTAGACGCGCTGGATCTGGAACACGGGTTCTTGGTTGTCGGCCATGGATTGCTTTCTTTTATGTAGAAACAGCCCGCCCGGCGAGCCGGACGGGCTGTGAACGGGGTTTGCAGCGGGCGATTATGTCAGGCGCCCTGCAGCAGAGGGACGAGGCCCCCGCGGCCGTCCAGGGCGATCAGGTCGTCGCAGCCGCCGACATGGGTGTCGCCGATGAAGATCTGCGGCACGGTGCGGCGGCCGGTGATCTGCATCATGTGGTCCCGCTGGGCGGGGTCGGTGTCGATGCGGACCTCCTCGATCTGCTCGACGCCCTTGGACTTGAGGACCTGCTTGGCGCGGATGCAGTAGGGGCACACGGCCGTCGTGTACATCTTCACGGCTTGCATGGCGTCCCCCTCAGGCCTTCTCGACGGGCAGGTTGGCCTCGCGCCAGGCACGCAGGCCGCCGGCCAGCACCTGGGCCTTCTCGTAGCCCAGGCCGCGGGCGATGCCCGCCGCGCCCTTGGCGCGCGTGCCGGTGCCGCACACCAGCACCAGGGGGACGGTCTTGTTCTTGGCGACTTCGGGCAGGCGGGCCTGCAGCTGCGACAGCGGCACGTTGCGCGCGCCGGCCACGTGGCCGGCGGCGAATTCCTGGGGCTCGCACACGTCCACCACGACCGCCTTCTCGCGGTTGATCAGTTGGACTGCGGCGTTGGGGTCCAGGCCGCCGGCGCCGCCGCGGGTGATGACGGGCCACAGCAGCATGCCGCCGGAGAGGAGCGCCACCGAAATCAGCGCCCAGTTGTCGATCAGGAACTTCACGAAATCTTCCCTGCAAAGGTTGGTCAGCCCGCGATTTTAAAATCTCGGCTCTTTCCCTCCATTGAACAGGCGCTTGCCCATGTACAAACTCGTGCTGATTCGCCACGGCGAATCGACCTGGAACCTCGAAAACCGCTTCACCGGCTGGACCGACGTGGACCTCACGCCCACCGGCGTCGAGCAGGCCAAGTCCGCCGGCCGCCTGCTGCGCGCCGAGGGCTACGACTTCGACCTGTGCTACACGAGCGTCCTCAAGCGCGCCACCCGCACCCTGTGGCACACCCTGGACGAACTCGATCGCACCTGGCTGCCGGTGGTCCACTCCTGGCGCCTGAACGAGCGCCACTACGGCGCCCTGCAGGGCCTGAACAAGGCCGACATGGCCAAGCAGTACGGCGACGACCAGGTGCTGGTCTGGCGCCGCAGCTACGACACCCCGCCGCCGGCCCTGGAGCCGACCGACCCGCGCTGTGAGCGCGGCGACGTGCGCTACGCCGGCCTGGCGGCCCACGAGGTGCCGCTGACCGAGTGCCTGAAGGACACCGTGGCCCGCGTCCTGCCGTTCTGGAACGAGCACATGGCGCCTGCCATCAAGTCCGGCAAGCGCATCGTGGTGGCCGCCCACGGCAACTCGATCCGCGCCCTGGTCAAGTACCTGGACGGCATCTCCGACTCGGACATCGTCGGCCTGAACATCCCCAACGGCATCCCCCTGGTCTACGAGCTGGACGCGTCCCTCAAGCCGATCCGCCACTACTACCTGGGCGACGCCGAGGCCGCCGCCAGGGCCGCCGCGGCCGTGGCCAGCCAGGGCAAGGCCTAAGCCGAATCCCTAAGGAGGCACTGCCTACATCCCTAGGCGGACGGGGCCGGCGGCGTCCAGACTGGAGCCATCGGTTCTCCCTAGTCTCCTCCTTGTGGGTTTGCCCGGGATCAGACGGCCCCCGACGGCCGCCAGACCCGGGCATTTTTTTGCCCTGGTAATACCAGCGTCGGCAGGGGAACCACTCGACGCCAGCGGCGTCTGACGCTCATCGCGGGTGTATATTGCCCGCCCAGAGGACACGCCTTTCCCATGAGCCAGAAACTCAAGATCGCCGGTTGGATTTCCGTGGGCGCGCTCGCCGGCGCGCTCACCACGGTCTCGCTGCAGACCGTGGCCCGCGGCTCCTTGGCCCCCCTGCCCCTGGAGGAGCTGCAGCAGCTCGCCGCGGTGTTCGGCATGGTCAAGACCGATTACGTCGAGCCGGTCGACGAGAAGAAGCTGATCACCGACGCCATCTCCGGCATGGTCGCCAGCCTCGACCCGCACTCCCAGTATTTCGACAAGAAGTCCTTCAAGGAATTCCGCGAGGGCACCTCGGGCCGCTTCGTCGGCGTGGGCATCGAGATCACCCAGGAAGACGGCGTGGTCAAGGTGGTCTCCCCGATCGAGGGCTCGCCCGCCTTCCGCGCCGGCCTGCAGCCCGGTGACCTGATCACCAAGGTCGACGACACCGCGGTCAAGGGCCTGTCCCTGAACGAGGCCGTCAAGCGCATGCGCGGCGAGCCGAACACCAAGGTGACCCTGACCATCTTCCGCAAGGACGAAAACCGCACCTTCCCGGTCACCATCACCCGCGAGGAAATCAAGACCGTCTCGGTCAAGGGCAAGGTGGTCGAGCCGGGTTACGGCTGGATCCGCCTGTCCCAGTTCCAGGAGCGCACCGTCGAGGACTTCGTGCGCAAGGTCGAGGAGGTCTACAAGGCCGAGCCCAACCTCAAGGGCCTGGTGCTGGACCTGCGCAACGACCCGGGCGGCCTGCTCGATGCCGCCGTCGCCGTGTCCGCCGCCTTCCTGCCCGAGGGCGTGCCGGTGGTCTCCACCAACGGCCAGCTGGCCGAGAGCAAGTTCACCTACAAGGCTGCGCCGGAGTTCTACCAGCGCCGCCCCGGCAATGACCCGCTGCGCCGCCTGCCCGCCGCCCTCAAGTCCGTGCCCCTGGTGGTCCTGGTCAACGAAGGCTCGGCCTCGGCCAGCGAGATCGTGGCCGGCGCCCTGCAGGACCACAAGCGTGCCACCATCCTGGGCAGCCAGACCTTCGGCAAGGGCTCGGTGCAGACCGTGCGCCCGCTCGGCCCCGATACCGCGCTGAAGATCACCACGGCCCGCTACTACACCCCCAGCGGCAAGTCCATCCAGGCCCGCGGCATCGTCCCCGACGTCCTGGTCGACGAGAGCCCGGAGGGCAACATCTTCGCCGCCCTGCGCACCCGCGAGGCCGACCTCGACAAGCACCTGACCTCCGGCCAGTCCGCCGAGCAGAAGGACGCGGCGCTCGAGAAGCTGCGCGAGGAGGCCCGCAAGAAGGCCGAACTCGAGGCGCTGAAGCCGCCGTCCGAACGCCTCAAGGTGCCCGAATTCGGCAGCGACAAGGACTTCCAGCTCGCCCAGGCCCTCAACCAGCTCAAGGGCCGCCCGGTGATCGTGAGCAAGACCCAGGTCATCGAGCGCAAGGACGAGAAAAAGGAAAACTGATCGTCCGGTATGCTCGGCAGGGCCGGCCTTCGCGAGAGGGCCGGCCCTTTCCATTGGCCCCGCTCCCACACGCGCCCGCACGCCCCATGACCGACGACGACCTGCTGCGCTACTCGCGCCATATCCTGCTGGAGGAGGTGGGCGTCGAGGGCCAGGAGCGCATCACGGCCGCCCGCGCGCTGGTGATCGGCGCCGGCGGCCTGGGCTCGCCGGCGGCCCTGTTCCTGGCCAGCGCCGGCGTGGGCCACCTCACCCTGGTCGACGCCGACGTGGTGGACCTCACCAACCTGCAACGGCAGATCGCCCACAGCATGGACCGCATCGGCCAGCCCAAGGTGCAGTCCGCGCGCACCGCGATCGCCGCGCTCAACCCCGGCATCGAGGTCCAGGCCGTGGCCCGCCGCGCCGACGCCGCGCTGCTCGACGAACTCGTGCCGCAGGCCCAGGTGGTGCTCGATTGCACCGACAACTTCAGCACCCGCCACGCCATCAACGCCGCCTGCGTGCGCCACCGCGTGCCCCTGGTCTCGGGCGCGGCCATCCGCTTCGACGGCCAGCTGGCCGTGTTCGACCCGCGCGACGCCGCCGCCCCCTGCTACGCCTGCATGTTCCCGCCGCAGCAGGCCTTCGAGGAGACGCGCTGCGCCACGATGGGCGTGTTCGCGCCGCTGGTGGGGGTGATCGGCAGCCTGCAGGCCGCCGAGGCGCTCAAGCTGCTGGCGCACGCCGGCACGCCCATGACCGGCCGCCTGCTGATGCTCGACGGCCTGCGCATGGAGTGGAACGAGATCCGGGTGCCGCGCGACGCCGGCTGCCCGGTGTGCGGCTCAGCGCCGGCCGCCTGAAGCGGGCGCCGCCGCGGCCGGCGCCGCGGCCTGCCGCAGCACGGCGGCGCAGTCCACGTCCTTGCCCGGGCCGGTCTCCACCGTGGCCGCCAGGCCGAGCAGCGGGTTGATCGCACCCAGCGCCAGGGCCACCCCCGCCCGGGCCGCGACGGCACCCGCGTCGACCCCGGCCTGCGGCCGGCCCAGGGTGCCCGTGAGCACCAGGGGGGAGCGCAGGGTGAGGAAGCTCGGGTCCTTGGGCCGGGGCCGGAACGTCAACGCCAGGGTCTCGTCGGCCAGGCTGATGCGGCCCTCGCCCCAGATCACGGTGTCCGTGGTGTCCAGCACCAGCGTGCGCGCCGCCATCACGCCCTCGCGCACCACGAAGCCGGCGGCCGCGCAGCGCAGGCCGACCTGCTGGTCCCGGCCGCCGAGGAAGGCCAGGATCTCGGCCCCGTCCAGTCCTGCCAGTTCCAGCAGCAGGTTGCTGATGCGGCCCGGCCCCATCAGCAGCGAGACCTCGCCCTCGGAACGCCCCAGCATCTGCGCGAGGTGGGCGCCGCGCCCGGACAGCTGGATGCGCCCCTGCAGCTGGCCGGCGCTGGCCCGCGTCAGCGGCTCGCCGGGCAGCAGCCGGGGCAGTTGCAGGTCCTGCGCGCGCAGGTCCGCCTCGAGCGTGGCGGGCGGCTCGCGGCCATCCACCCGCAGCCGCCCCGCCAGGCGCCCGCCGGCCACGCCGACCTCCAGCGGGTCGAGCAGCAGGTCCCCGGCCTGCAGCCGCACCAGCGCGGACACCCAGTCCAGCGGCAGCTGGCGCACGTTCACCAGCCGCCGCGCGGTGTAGCGGACATCGGCATCCATGGCCCGCAGGCGCTGCGTGTCCAGGGGCACCCGCGGGAGCACGCGCCCGTCCTCCCGCTGCGCGCGCACCCGCTCCAGCCGCGGCGGCCAGCGCAGGCCCACCAGCGGCGCGAGGTCGTCGAAATCCAGCTGGCGGGAGGCCAGCTCGCCCGTCAGCCGGGGCACTGGCATGCCGGCGTCGAAGGTGAGGCGGCCCGTGACGTCGGAGCGGCCGAGGCGGCCCTCCAGGCCGGTGGCGAACCAGCGCACGCCCTGGCGCTGGAGGCGGCCGGCCACGACGTAGGGCGGCGTGGCCGGCAGGACCAGCCCGGCGACCGGGTACAGGTCGGCCAGGTTGCGCCCCTGCAGCCGCACCTGCAGGTCGCTGCCCTCGAAGCCGGCGAGGCTGGCGAGCGTCCCGTTCGCGCGCAGGCTGGTCGCCCCGGCCCGCGCCTCCACCTCCATCGGGAAGGGCTCGCCGTCGCGCCGCGACTGCAGCGCCAGGATCCCGCCGGTGCGGCCGGAGGCCTGGAAGGCCATGCCGCGCCAGCGGCCCTCGACCCGGAACCGCAGGGGCATGGCGGCGGCGCCAGCGCCCTCGTCGGTGGCCAGGCGGGCCACCAGGTCGGCGGCCAGATGGGGGGCGAGGAAATGCACCTCGCCGCCATCCACCTGCAAAGCTTCGACCCGCACCGGCATCGGTCCCTGCGTGCCCTGCGCCCCCAGCCGCCAGGTCTGGCGGCCATCGGCCATCGACTGCAGCCCCAGGCGGGGGCCGGTCAGCCGGGCGTGCTCGATCTCCAGGCGCCCGCGCAGCAGGGGCAGCCACCGCAGGCGCACCTGCGCGGCCTCCACCCGCAGCAGGTCCCGGTCACGGGCCCAATCGGGGTTGCCGACCACGAGGCCCTCGAGGCGGACATGCAGGCGGGTGCCGAGGCCGACCTCGAGGCGGCGGGTGATCTCCACCGGGCGACCGAGCCGCTCGCCCAGGAGCCGGGCCACCGGCCCGCGCGGCAGCTCCCAGGGCAGGAGGGCCGCGAGCAGGACCAGGGCGGCGACCCCGGCCACCACGGCGGCGAGGAGGCGGGCACGCTGCCCGCTCCGGGTCATCTCAGCCCCAGGCCGAACAGCTGGAGCGCCAACTCCCCGGGCTGGCCGAGCGCGATGAGCCCGGCAGCCATCAGGGTGGCCAGAAGTACGACGACAGAGCCCAGAACAGTCTTCATGGCGATGTCCTCCGGCGGGGCGGCAAGCCGGTCCGGCAGGCCCCGGAGCCGGCTCAGTCGATCAGCTTGTTCTTGAGCGCGTAGTAGGTCAGGTCGCTGTTGGACGCCAGGCTCATCTTCTCCATGAGCCGGGTGCGGTAGGTGCTCACGGTCTTGACCGACAGCGACAGCGCCTTGGCGATGTCTCCGGCGGTCTCGCCCTTGGCCAGCTTCAGGAAGACCTGGAACTCGCGCTCGGACAGCTGCTCGTGGGGTGCGCCCCCTTCCTTTCGATTGAGTTGCTGCGCGAGCAGTTCCGCCACCGCGGGCGAGATGTAGCGCCGGCCGAGGGCGATGGTTCGGATCGCGTTGACGATCTCCATCGGCTCGCACTCCTTGTTCAGGTAGCCACTCGCGCCCTGGCGGATCAGGTTCATGGCGTAGTGCTCCTCGGGGTACCCGGAGAGGATCAGGATGCCCACGTCCGGCGCCTTGGCGCGGATCATGCCCAGGGCATCGATGCCGCTCTGGCCCGGCATGGACAGGTCCATCACCAGCACGTCGAGCTCGGTCGTGCGCACCAGGTCGATGGCCTCGCGCCCGCTCGCCGCCTCGCCCACCACGCGCAGGTCCACCTGCTCGGAGAAGAACTGCCGCAACCCCGAACGCACGATGGCGTGGTCATCCACGATGCCGACTTTGATCATGTCCGTCCTCTTTCCTCACCTGTTGATGCGCGGCCCCAAGGTCAACCACAATGGGTTCACGCGGACCGACAAACGAATTCATTTTATGCACAACGGGTCGAACATGGAGCCATTCCGATGGACAGGCGCAGGATCTCGCGGCTGACCCTGAGCCTGCTGCTGCCGGTGCTGGCGGTGGGTGCGCTCCTCGTCATCAACGAGGTCGGCTTCCGCCGATCCAGCCAGGCGCTGGAGGCGATCGCGCAGGCGGCCCACACGCGCAGCACGCTCAATCGCCTGCTGCAGCAGATGCTCGATGCGGAGACCGGCTCGCGCGGCTACCTGCTCACGGGCGAGGCGCGCTACCTGGCCCCATACAGCGCCGCGGTGGGCGAGGTGGGCGAGACGCTGGCCGTCCTCGCGCGAGCCTACCCCGAGGGCGCCCCCGAGGCGCAGCGGGTCGCGGCCATGACCGCCGACACCCAGCGCAAGCTCGCGGAGATGGAGCTGTCCGTGCGCATGCGCCAGCAGGGCAACGAGGACGCCTGGAAATTCGTGCTCCTGACCGATGTCGGCAAGCAGCACATGGACGCGATCCGCACCAACGCGACGCAGCTGATCGCGCAGGCCAGCGCGCGGGTGGAAGGCAGCCAGGCGCAGGTCCAGACCTCGCTGCTGCTCGGGCGCCTGGGCATCGCCGTGGTGACGCTGGTGGCGCTCGTCGCGTTCTACCTGTACCGCCGGCAGACCCGGCTGCTGGAGGATGCCGGCGAGCGCCAGCAGCGCGCGCTGCAGCTGGAGCGGGACCAGCTCGAGCAGGTGGTGCGCGAGCGCACCGCCTCGCTCGCCGAACTCGCCACCCACCTGCAGCAGGTGCGCGAGCAGGAGCGCGGCCACCTCGCCCGCGAACTGCACGACGAACTCGGCGCCCTGCTCACGGCCGCCAAGCTCGACGTGGCCCGCCTGCGCTCGCGCGTGGGCGCGAGCTCGCCGGAGGTGGCGCAGCGGCTGGAGCACCTGGTCGACACCCTGAACCGGGGCATCGCCCTGAAGCGCCGCATCATCGAGGACCTGCGCCCCTCGGCCCTGGCCAACCTGGGGCTCACCGCCTCGCTCGAGATCCTTGCGCGCGAGTTCGGCGAGCAGTACGGCATCGAGGTCGCCACCAGCCTCGAGTCCGTGCGGCTGGACGAGGCATGCGACCTCACCGTCTACCGACTGGTGCAGGAATCGCTCACCAACGTCGCCAAGTACGCGCGCGCCCGGCAGGTCGACATCAGCGTGCATGGCTACGGCAACCTGGTGGAAGTCTGCGTGCGGGACGACGGCGCCGGTTTCGACGCCGCGTCGGTACGCCCCTCCACCCACGGCCTGGCGGGCATGCGCCACCGGGTCGAGGCCGCCGGCGGCCGCCTGACCGTCACCTCCGCGCCCGGCGAGGGCACCCGCGTGGTGGCGACCTTGCCGCAGGCGCCGGCCCGCCCCCCGGAGCGCGCGTTCACGCCCGCCGCGAACTGAGCGCGTCCTACAGCGCAGCGGCCCGAAGGCCGACGGCCGATCAAGCCGGCGGCCGATCGGCAATGGATGACCTTGAAACGTAGGCTGTCGGGAGCGGCCGCCCTCCCCTGCGGCCCCCCAAGCCTTCGCCCTGCCTTCGAGGAGCACGCCATGACCCCACGCCGCCCCCCACCCGCCGCCGCGCGCGCCGCCTCGGCGCGCTCGCTGGCCGACGAAGCCGCCGCCACCGGCAGCGGCATGCTGGAAGGCACGCGCGAGTTCGCGGCCCAGGCCCTGGAGCGTGCCGCCCATGCCGTGCGCGACCTGCGCGAGGGCGTGGCCGGCACGGCCCATGCCGCGCAGCGGCGCGTGGGCCTGTATGCCGACGCCACCAGCCGCTACGTCGCCGAGCAGCCGCTGAAATCCGCGCTGTTGGCGGCGGCGCTCGGCGCGCTGTTGATGGCGGCCCTGCTGGCCACGCGCCGGGGCGGCAGCCGCTACTGACACCACCGGCCGGCCCCATGCTCCACCCGATCTTCTCCGTGCTCGTGCGGCGGCCCGACCTGCTGGTGGACCACCTGGCCGCCTACGCCGCGCTCGCGCGCGAGGAGGCCGCCACCACCGGCGGCGAGGTCGCCCGGCGCGCCCTCGCCTGGGCCGTGGCGGTGATGGCCTTCATCGCCTTCCTCGTGCTCGCCGGCACGGCCGCCATGGTCGGCGTGATGCTGGACCGGTTCCACTGGATGCTGCTGCTGGCGCCGGGCACGGCCCTGGCGCTGGCGGCGGTGGCCTTCGTCCAGGCGCGCCGCAAGCTGCCGCAGGCGGCCTTCGCCGAGCTGCGCGCGCAGCTCGATGCGGACGCCCGCGCGCTGCGCACGCTGGGGTCGTCGCCATGAGCCGCGGCGCGCAAGGCCGCCCATGACCGCGGCGAGCGAACGCCTGGCCCGCACGCGGCTGGCGATCATCGACGAAGCCTGCGACCAGCGCCGCGGCCGCGCGGGCGACAGCGGCGCGGCGTGGGGCACGGCCTCGCGCTGGCAGCGCGTGCGGACGGCCGCACGGACCTGGTGGCAGCAGCACCCCGCGCACCAGGCCGCCGATATCGCCGGCCCCCTGCTCGCCGCCTGGTCGCGCCGCCACCCGGGCAAGCTGCTCGCCCTCTCGCTGGCCGCCGGCGCCGCCCTGGTGCTGGCGCGTCCCTGGCGGCTGGTCTCCATCACCGGGCTGCTGCTGGCGGCCCTGCGCTCGCCGCAGCTGTCGGCGATGCTGATGTCGGCCCTGTCCACGCCGGAACCGGCAGCCTTCGGGGCCGGCTCCGGAGTCCCCCCACCCGAAGAAAGGAGTACCCCATGAAGAACACCCTGAACCGGCACGCGCGCGCGCTCGCGCTCGCTGCCCTGACCGGGCTGGCCCTGGGCACCACCGGCTGCACCGTGATGCGCGGCCAGTCCACCGTCGGCACCTACGTCGACGACGCCGCCATCACCGCCAGCGTGAAGGCCAAGCTGCTCGAGGACAAGACCACCGGAGGCATGTCCATCAACGTCGACACGCTCAATGGCACGGTGGCCCTGTCGGGCTTCGCCAAGTCGCAGGCCGAGCGGACCCAGGCCGAGGCGCTGGCCCGCAGCACCAAGGGCGTGCGGGACGTGCGCAACAACCTGATCGTGCGGCCTCCCGCCTCCTGACCTGACGCCCCCGGCGCCGGCGCATGCGCATCTTCCGCTGCGACCACTGCGGCAACGCGCTGTACTTCGAGAACACGCAGTGCCTGCAGTGCGGCAGCACGCTCGCCTTCCTGCCCGGGCGCATGGAGCTGTGCGCCATCGAGCCGGCAGGCGATGCGCCGGGCCTGTGGCACCGGCGCGACGGCCGCCGCTGGCGCCACTGCCTCCACCGCGAGGGCACGCGGGCCTGCAACTTCGCGGTACCGCAGGAGGACCCCAACCCGCTGTGCGTGTCGTGCCGGCAGACCCGGGTGTTGCCGGACCTCGCGGACTCGGCCAACCTCGAGCGCTGGCAGCGCATCGAGGCCGCCAAGCGCCGGCTGTTCTTCACGCTGGCGCGCCTGCGCCTGGTGGCCACCGAGCCGCCGGGCGGGCAGGCGGACGGGCCGGCCTACGAGTTCAAGCAGGACCTGCCGGGCGAGCCGGTCCTCACCGGCCACGCCGGCGGCGTGATCACGCTCAACGTGGCGGAGGCCGACGACGCCGAGCGCATGCGCCGGCGCGTCGCGCTGCACGAGGCCTACCGCACGCTGCTGGGCCACCTGCGGCACGAGTCGGGCCACTACTTCTGGGACCGTCTGGTCGATCAGGCCGGCCGCCATGACGCGTTCCGCCGCGCCTTCGGCGACGAGCGCGCCGACTACGGCCAGGCCCTGGCGCGGCACCATGCCCGCGGCGCGCCGGCCGACTGGCCGCAGGGCTTCGTCAGCGCCTACGCCACCGCCCACCCCTGGGAGGACTGGGCCGAGACCTGGGCACACTACCTGCACATGGTGGACCTGCTGGAGACGGCCGCCTCCTTCGCGACCCGCGTCTCGGTGCCCGGTGCCGACGCCGCGGACGACCCGGCGCCGGACCCGTTCGAGGCCGGCCCCGTCGACTTCGACGCCCTGGTGGCCGCCTGGGTCCCGCTCACGCTCCTGGTGAACAGCCTGAACCGCAGCCTCGGCCAGGAGGACGCCTACCCGTTCGCACTCAGTCCCGGCGCGCTTGTCAAGCTGCGATTTGCCCACAACCTCATCGCCTGCCGGAATTAATCCTGTTCAATCCGGCCGGGCGATGGCTCAATGGAAACCCTAATCACTTTTCACTGACCGGAGCCCCCATGAAGCGCGACGCAGCACTGCCCCCTCAACCGATCAGCGAGGACGTGCTGCGAGAGAAGTACTGCAAGGGGGACGAGAAGGGCGAGCAGGAAGTCTTCGAGCGCGTGGCCCGCGCCCTGGCCAGCGTCGAGGCCGAGCCGCTGCGCGAGACCTGGCAGGCGCGCTTCCTGGCCAACCTGCGAGCCGGCGCGATCGGCGCGGGCCGCATCATGAGCGCCGCCGGCACCGACCTGCAGGCCACCCTGATCAACTGCTTCGTGCAGCCCGTGGGCGACTGCATCCAGGGCGTGGACGACGAGGGCTACCCCGGCATCTACGAGGCGCTGCGCGAGGCCGCCGAGACCATGCGCCGCGGCGGCGGCGTCGGCTACGACTTCTCCCGCATCCGCCCCACCGGCGCGCGGGTGCGCGCCACCGCCTCGCTGGCCTCGGGCCCGTGCAGCTACATCGACGTCTTCGACCGCTCCTGCGCCACCGTCGAGAGCGCCGGTTCGCGCCGCGGCGCCCAGATGGGCGTGCTGCGCATCGACCACCCCGACGTGCAGGACTTCATCGTCGCCAAGCGCACCCCCGGGCGCTGGAACAACTTCAACGTCTCGGTGGCCGTGACCGACGCCTTCATGCGCGCCCTCGACGCCGACGCCGACTGGCAGCTGGTGCACCGCGCCGCCCCCGGCCCGGGCCTGCTGCAGGCGGGCGCCCACCAGCGCGCCGACGGCCTGTGGGTCTACCGCACGGTGCGCGCCCGCGAGCTGTGGGAGAAGGTCATGAAGTCGACCTACGACTTCGCCGAACCCGGCATCCTGTTCCCCGACACCATCAACCGCGACAACAACCTGGGCTACTGCGAAACCATCGCCGCCACCAACCCCTGCGGCGAGCAGCCCCTGCCCTCCTACGGCTGCTGCGACCTCGGCCCCATCATCCTGCCGCGCTTCGTGCGCAATCCCTTCGGCATGGGCGGCCTGGCGGCCTTCGACTTCACCGCCTTCACCCAGGCCGTCGCGGTGCAGGTGCGCGCCCTGGACAACGTGCTGGACCTCACCTGGTGGCCCCTGGACCCGCAGCGCGACGAGGCCATGGCCAAGCGCCGCATCGGCGTGGGCTTCACCGGCCTGGGCGATGCCCTGGCCATGCTGGGCGTGCGCTATGACGCCGAGGAGGGCCGCGACATGGCGGTGCGCATCGCGCGCAGCCTGCGCGACGCGGCCTATGCGGCCTCGATCGAGCTGGCGCGCGAGAAGGGTGCCTTCCCCGCCTTCGACGCCGACGGCTACCTGCGCGAGGGCAGCTTCGCCAGCCGCCTGGACGACGGCCTGAAGGCGCAGATCCGCGCGCACGGCATCCGCAACAGCCACCTGCTGTCGATCGCGCCCACCGGCACGGTGAGCCTGGCATTCGCCGACAACGCCTCCAACGGCATCGAGCCGGCCTTCTCCTGGACCTACACCCGCCGCAAGCGCGAGGCCGACGGCTCCACCTCCGAGTACCGCGTCGAGGACCACGCCTGGCGCCTGTTCCACGCGCTCGCCGGCGCCGATGCGCCGCTGCCCGCCAGCTTCGTCACCGCGCTGGAGATGCCCGCGGCGCAGCACCTGGCCATGATGGCCGCGGTCCAGCCCTATGTGGACACCGCCATCTCCAAGACGGTGAACGTGCCGGCCGACTACCCCTACGAGGACTTCAAGGACCTGTACCGCCAGGCCTGGCAGGCACGGCTGAAGGGCCTGGCCACCTACCGTCCCAATGACATCCTGGGCGCGGTGCTCACCACCGACGCGCCGGCCGCCGCCTCCAAGCCCGCCGCGGCCGACGAGGGCCCGGACCCGATGCGCAGCATGATCGGCAGCCGCCCGCGCGGCGCCCTGCCCGCGGTGGCCGAGAAGGTCGAGTACTGGACCCAGCAGGGCCGACAGACGCTGTACATCGTGGTGTCCTTCCTGCCGGTGGGCGATGGCCGCGAGCGCGCCATCGAGTTCTTCATGCCGGTGGGCCAGAGCGGCGAATCGCAGCAGTGGATCACCGCCAGCATGCGCCTGCTCTCGCTGGCCGCGCGCGGCGGCTTCCTGGACCGGGCGCTGGCCGACATGCGCAAGGTCGCCTGGGACCGCGGACCGGTGCGCCTGGGCACCTACACCCGCGCCGACGGCGCCCAGGTGCCGCTGTGGCACGACTCCGAGGTGGCCGCCATCGCCTGGGCGGTGCAGAACATCATCGCCCACCGCAACGGCCAGGCCGTGCCCTCGCTGGCCACGCCGGACGCGGCGCCCGCCCCCGGCGCGCAGGACGGCGTGATCGCCGGACGCAAGTGCCCCGAGTGCGGCGCCCACGCCATGATCCGCAAGGACGGCTGCGACTGGTGCAGCCAGTGCGGCCACCTGGGCAGCTGCGGATGACGCTGTCGCCCTCCGCCGCGTTCGAGCAACCCTTCGAGATGCTGGACGCGTGCCATGAGCGCGTGCAGCGCATGCTGCGCCTGCTCGAGCGCCTGCGCGCCCATGTCGCCGCGCACGGGGCCGACGCGCAGGCCCGGCAGGCGGCGCGCGACGTCATGCGCTACTTCGACCTCGCCGCGCCCCAGCACCACCTGGACGAGGAGCGCCATGTCTTCCCGCCCCTGCTGGCCGCCGGCGACCCGGAACTCGCCGCCGTGGTGCGGCAGCTGCAGCAGGACCACGCGCGGATGGAGGCCGACTGGGCCCATGCCCGCGAGGTCCTCGCCGGGCTCGCCGGCGGGACCCTCGCCACGCTGGACGCCGCCCAGGGCGCATCGCTGGAGGCCTTCGCGGCGCTGTACGCCGACCACATCGTCGCGGAGGACCGCGTGGCCTACCCGGCCGCCCGCGAGCGGCTGGACGCGGCAGCCCTCGCCGCCATGGGCCAGGACATGATGCAGCGGCGCGGCGTGCGCTGAGCCGCCGGCCCACCCGGGCCGGCAGGGCCGCCACGCCGCGGGCCTCAGCCCGCCCTGACCTGCAGCTGGTTGTTCACCGACCGCACGTCCCTGACGTTGCGGGCGATCTCGCCGGCGCGGGCCCGCGCCGCCGCCGTCGGCGCCGACCCCGACAGGGTGACGACGCCCTCGCGCGTGTCGACATCGATGCGCAGGGCCGACAGGTCCTTGTCGGCGGACAGGCCGGCCTTGACCCGGGTCGTGATCTGCGCGTCCTCCATCCGCGCCCCGGCCGCCGAGGCGGCCTCGCGGGCCTCGCGGCCGGCCCCCATGACGCTGGTGCGCGCATCGTCCGCCGCTTCGCCGGCGCGGCCCAGGGCCGAGTCGACCTGCTGGCCGACGGTGCGCCCCTCCTCGCGCTCGCCGCAACCGGCCAGCAGGGCCGCCGCCGCCAGGGTGGCCGCCGCCAGGCGGCCCGTGCGGGGGGAATGGTTCATGGCAGTGTCCCGTGTGTTGCTGCGACCCGGCCACTGTAGGCACGCCACCGGCCCGCGCGCCGGCGCCGGGCGCCCGAGCCGGCGTAGGACAAGGCTGCACCGGACCGGCCCGCCGCCCTGCCCGCCGGCAGCGATGCCGCCTGGCCGCGGGTGCACCCGGCGACGCGGTTAAGCTCGGGACCCATGCCCAAGCTCGAGCCATGGTTTCCGTTCCTGCGCTGGCCACGTCCCGATGCCGCGCTCCTGCGCGGCGAGCTCGTCGCGGCGCTGACCGTGGCCGTGGTCATGATCCCGCAATCGGTCGCCTACGCCGGCCTGGCTGGCATGCCCCTGGTCACCGGCCTGTACGCCACCTTCCTGCCGATGCTGGCCGCCGTACTCTTCAGCCGCTCGACGCGCCTGTCGGTCGGTCCGTCGGCCCTCACCAGCGTGCTGGTGGGCGCCTCGCTGGTCGGCCTGGCGCCGCCGGGGTCGGCGCAGTGGGTGGCGCTGGCGGTATGGCTCGCGCTGCTGGCGGGCGTCATGCAGCTGGCGGTGGGCGCAAGCGGCTCGGCGTGGGTCCTCAACCTCGTGAGTTCGCCGGTGCTGGCGGGCTTCAGCCAGGCCGCGGCGGTCCTGATCATGGCGTCCCAGCTGCCGGCCCTGCTCGGGCTCAAGGGGCCCCTGTCCAGCCTGCTGCAGTCGCCGGCCTTCGACCTCGAGGCGCTGGGCTACGGCCTGGCCAGCGTGGTGCTGTTCGAGGCGGCCAAACGCCTCGCGCCGCGCCTGCCCATGGCGCTCGTGGTCCTGGCGGCCAGCGCCGGCCTGAGCGTCGCCACGGGGTACGCGGCCCGCGGCGGCTCCGTCATCGGCACGCTGCCGGCGGGCTTCCCGGCCTTCTACTGGCCGGGCCTGCCGGCGTGGGACAGCCTCCTCGCCCTGCTCGCGCCGGCGCTGGTGATCGCCCTGGTCAGCTCGCTGGAGATGGCCGCCAGCGCCAAGATCGAGAACCAGAAGGAAGGCCTGCGCTGGGATGCCAACCAGGACCTGGTCGGCCAGGGCGTGGGCAAGCTGGTTTCCGCGCTGTCCGGCGCCTTCCCCACCAGCACCTCGTTCTCGCGCTCCGCAATCACGCTGCATGCCGGCGCGCGCACGGGCTGGGCGACGGTCTGCGCCACGGTCATCGTGCTGCTGGTGCTCCTGTTCCTCACCCCGGCGCTGCACCATGTGCCCAACGCGGTACTGGCCGCCATCGTGGTCACCGCGGTCGCCGGCCTGATCCGGCCTAGCCTGTTCGTGAACCTGTGGCGGCTGCACCGCGTGGAGGCGGTGACCGCGGGCATCACCTTCGCCGTCACCCTCGCCTCGGCGCCGCGCATCTACTGGGGCGTGGTCACCGGCGTGGGGCTGGGCCTGGTCCACTTCCTCCACCAGCGCCTGCACCCGCGCATCATCGAGGTCGGCCTGCACCCGGACGGCAGCCTGCGGGACCGGCACCTGTGGAAGCTCGCGCCGATCGCGCCCCAGACCTACGCCCTGCGCATGGACGACGCGCTGGACTTCGCCTCGGCCTCGTCGCTGGAGCGCACGGTGATGGAGCACCTCGCGGCGCACCCGGACGTGCGCCACGTGTGCCTGTTCGCGCAGCCGATCAACCGCATCGACGCCACCGGCGTCGAGGTGTTCGGCCAGCTTCGCCGGCACCTGACCGGTCGCGGCATCACGCTGCATGTCAGCGGCATCAAGCTGCCGGTGGAGAAGATGCTCGAACGCGCGGGCGCGCTCGAGCCCGGGCCCCTGCTGCGGCTGTACCGCACCGACGTCGACGCGCTGGTGGCGTTCGGCCGGCTCAGCCCCTGAGGCCCGGGCGTCCCCCGGCAAGCCGTCAGGCCGTGACGATCCAGCCCTCAAGCGGGTCGAGGTCCGCGGGCAGCCCCCAGGCCGGCGGCCCCTCGCGCTCGGCCCATGCCGCCTGCACCAGGCACAGCGTGGCGTCGAGGCTGTCGCCGCTGGCGTCGTCCACCAGCGCGTCACGCTGCGCGTGCGAGAGCTTCAGGCGCAGCCCGAGGCGGGTGCGGCCGGTCTCCAGGGCGGCGATGAGGTCCTTGCGGGCGATCAGCCGCTCGGGCGTCTGCTTGGCGGCGTCGTCGCTCTTGTAGCTGCGTCGCTCCAGCACCTCGCGCGCCAGCAGGCCCGGGTAGGCCTCCAGCGCCACGCGGCGCGGGTCGCCCGGCTGCAGGCCCGGCAGGTCCACCCCGGCCTGCAGCAGCAGCGGCACCGCGGCGTGCAGCATGTAGGCCACCGGCGGGTTGACCCATTTCATCGAGGGGCTGGAGCCGGCGCGCCGGTCGAAGGCGCGATGGGCGAACTTGCCGCCGGCGGGGCGGGCATCGCAGAACGCGGCGAAGGTCTCGCGGATCTGCGCGCGGGTGAGGCCGGCATAGTGCGCCATGCAGCCCGCCCAGTCGGTGGGCCAGCCGAGGTGCTCCACCAGCTCGCGCGGCAGGCCGAAGGGAACGTCGAAGCCGCCGACCCAGTCACCGGGCTGCGCCAGCCACTGCGCAAAATCGTCCAGCGTGGGCAGGGCCTGCAGCCGGTCCAGGCGGACGACATCGCCGCTGCGCCGGCCCAGGGCCAGCACGATCGGCTTGCGGCGCGTGGGGCTGCTGGAGAAGTCGCAGCCCAGGAGGATGCGGGTCATGCCCGCCGGCTCACGCCCGGCCGCAGATGGCGGCCGTGGCCATCAGGTCCTCGAGCAGCGCCAGCGAGACGCGGCCCGAGACCGCGTACGGGTCCAGCTCCGGGCGCTCCGAGTACTTGAGGAGGATGGAGTGGTTCACCTTGCTCACGTTGACCTGGCCCATCGTCCAGCCGCCGAAGCGGCGCTCGCTGATTTCCTCGTAGTGCAGCAGGGCCACGTCCTGGTGGCGCGGGTCCTTCTGGATGTGGCCGAACAGCTCCGAGACCGGCATGCGGCCGCCCTCGATCGCCTGCAGGAAGATGCCCCCGCCGTAGCAGAGGATGCCCGTGATGCCGGTCACGGGGTTGTGCTGGCGCGACTGCGCCAGGATGGATTCGATCGCGGCGGGACTGGTGTCCACGGCGCGGCTGCAATAGAGCAGGCGGACCAGCATGTCAGGCTCCCTGGGGGACTCGCGGGCTTCAGGACTTGGGGATCAGCGCGAGGAATTCGCGGCGCAGGGCGGGGTCCTTGAGGAACACGCCGCGCATGACCGAGTTGATCATGCGGCTGTCCATGTCCTTCACGCCGCGCCATGCCATGCAGTAGTGGCTGGCCTCCATCACGATGGCCAGGCCGTCGGGCTGGGTCTTCTCCATGATCAGGTCGGCCAGCTGCACCACGGCCTCCTCCTGGATCTGGGGGCGGCCCATCACCCACTCCGCCAGCCGGGCGTACTTGGACAGGCCGATCACGTTGGTGTGCTCGTTGGGCATCACGCCGATCCAGATGCGGCCGATCACCGGGCAGAAGTGGTGGCTGCAGGCCGAGCGCACGGTGATCGGGCCGACGATCATCAGCTCGTTCAGGTGCTCGGCGTTCGGGAACTCGGTGATGCTCGGCGCCTTCACGTAGCGGCCGCGGAACACCTCGTTGACGTACATCTTGGCGACGCGCCGCGCGGTGTCGGCGGTGTTGTGGTCGTTGGAGGTGTCGATCACCAGGCTGTCCAGGACCGCCTGCATCTTCGACTCGACCTCGTCCAGCAGCGCCTCGAGTTCGCCGGGCTCGACGAACTCGGCGATGTTGTCGTTGGAGTGGAAGCGCTTGCGCGCGGCCAGCACGCGTTCGCGGATCTTGACCGACACGGGGATGCCGGCATCGGCCTCGGCCGCGGGAGCGTTGGGGGTCGGGTCAGCTTTCATGAGCATGGCGGATGCTAACACCGGGGGCCGGCGGGCCCGCATCGAGGGCCAATCGAGGCCGAAAGTAGACAAGCCTCGGTCACAGGTACTTCTTGCCCTGCACCAGCAGCGCCAGCCGCATCAGGCCCAGCGCCAGCCGCTCCAGGACCCGCTGGCGCAGCGGCCGTTTCGCGTACTGCACCGGGTCGGTGGCCTGGCCGTGCAGGCGGATCGCCTGCAGCAGCCGCTCCCGCAGCAGGGTGGCGAACTCCGGGTCCTCGACGACCACGTTGGCCTCGCGCGCCAGCAGCAGGCTCAGCGGGTCGAGGTTGGAGGAGCCCACCGTGGCCCAGCGCCCGTCGACCACCGCCACCTTGGCATGCAGGAAGCTTGGCGAGTACTCGTGGATCTCCACGCCGGCCCGCAGCAGGGAGTCATAGACGGGCCGCGACGCGTAGTACTGCATGAAGTACTCGTAGCGCCCCTGCAGCAGCAGGGTCACGCGCACGCCGCGGCGGGCGGCGCGCACCAGCGCCTGGCGCAGCCGCCGGCCCGGCACGAAGTAGGCATTGGCGACCAGCACCTCGTGCTGCGCCCGGCCGATGGCGCGCAGGTAGGCCGACTCGATGTGGGCGCGGTGCGAGAGGTTGTCCCGCAGCAGCAGCGCGGCCCGCGCGCCGCCGCGCCCGCGGGACTGCCGCGCCGGGCGCATGCGCAGGGTCTTCAGGGCATCTGCCAGGGCCTGCGGGCGCAGGGTGTGGACGGCGCGCACCCGCCGCCAGACCTGCTCGATGGTGCGGCGCACGTCGGCCACCAGCGGGCCGCTCACCTGCACGGAGAAGTCCAGCCGTGGCGCCTCGAGCGTGCCGTGGTTGGGGTCGTGCAGGTCGTCCAGGATGTTGATCCCGCCGCAGAAGGCGACCGCGTCGTCCACCACGCACAGCTTGCGGTGCAGCCGGCGCCAGCTGCCGGGCCACAGCACGCCCAGGCTGCCCACCGGGGCGTAGACCTGCCAGTCCACCCCGGCCTCCTGCAGGCGCTGGCGCCAGGCGGCGGGCACATGCGGCGTGCCGAAGCCGTCGACCACCACCCGCACCGCCACGCCCCGGCACGCGGCGCGCTCCAGGGCCTCGGCCACGGCGACGCTGCTGCCGGTGAAATCGAAGATGTAGGTCTCGAGCCAGACGCCATGCGTGGCCGCGTCGATCGCCCGCACCATCGCCGGGAACAGCTCCGCGCTCCCCTCGAGCAGCAGCAGCTCGTGGCCCGCGCGCAGCGATGGCAGGCGCAGCGGCATCAGCGCCTCAGAACGTGAACTCCGCGATCAGCGGCAGGTGGTCGGACATGCGTCCCCAGGCGCGCCCCCGGGGCACGCTGATGCCGCGCGGCGCCAGGCCGCGCGCGTAGATGTAGTCCAGCTGGGTCAGGGGAAGGCGCGAGGGGTAGGTGGCCACGCGCCCGGGGTGCGCGTCGCAGCAGTCGGCCAGGCCCAGGCCGGCCATGGGCTCGCGCAGCTTGCGGCCCCAGTCGTTGAAATCGCCCGCCACCAGCAGCGGCAGGTGCGCCGGCACCTCGCGCGCGATGTAGTCCCCGAGCCGGTCGACCTGCCGCCGGCGGCTGCCGGCGATGAGCCCCAGGTGGACCACGATGGCATGCAGCGGCTGCCCGTGGACCTCCAGCTCCACGTGCAGCAGGCCGCGCTGCTCGAAGCGGTGGTCCGACATGTCCTCGTGGCCGTGCGTGACCACGGGCCAGCGCGAAAGCAGCGCGTTGCCATGCTCGCCGTGGCGGGTGGTGGCGTTGGTGCGGTAGACGCTGGCGTAGCCGTCGGGCGCGAGGAACTCGGCCTGCGGCAGTTCGGGCCAGCGGGTGAAGTACTGCTCCTCGCGCCGGTGCAGCTTGCGCACCTCCTGCAGGCAGACGATGTCGGCGTCCAGCGACTCGACGGCATGGCCCAGGTTGTGGATCTCCAGGCGGCGGGCCGGGCCGAGGCCCTGCACGCCCTTGTGGATGTTGTAGGTCGCGACGCGAAGCAGCCGGGTCATGAGATGAATTCTGGCAGCAGCAGGATGGCCTCGGCATTCGACGGCGAGAAGCAGGCGTCGGCCGCCTCGCGCCAGGGCAGCCAGCGGAACTCGGTGTGCTCGCGCGGCTCGAGGGTGACCGGCGTGCCGGCCGGCACGCACAGCCCGAATACATGCTCGGTGTTGCGGCTCACGCCCGGCGCGTAGCGGTGGCGCCAGCGCGGGTAGATCTCGTAGACGTTGGCCAGGCGCCAGTCCGCCAGGCCGGCGTGCAGCGGCGAGCCGGGGCGGCAGTCGATGCCGGTCTCCTCGAGCACCTCGCGCCAGGCGGTCTCGCGCAGGTCCTCGCCCGCGTGGTCCTTGCTGCCGGTGACGGACTGCCAGAACTCGCCCTCGGCGTCGGCGCGGCGGATCAACAGCACGTCCAGCGCGGGGGTGTGGATCACCACCAGGACGGATTCGGGGATCTTGAAGGGACGGGGTTCGGACACCGGTGGCAAGTGCATCGCGCGCCATGCGGGATCGGTGGGTGGCAGGGCGCGCTGGTCGCGGCCATTCTAGCCACCGGCCATGAAAAAGGGGCGCCGTGGCGCCCCTCCTCGCGATGCCGCCGGGTCAGGCCGGCTGCGGGTTGCGCAGGCGGATATGCAGCTCGCGCAGCTGCTTTTCGTCGACCGGGCCGGGGGCCTGCGTCAGCAGGCACTGGGCGCGCTGGGTCTTGGGGAAGGCGATCACGTCGCGCAGGCTCTCGGCGCCCGTCATCAGCATGACGAATCGGTCCAGGCCGATGGCAATGCCGCCGTGCGGGGGCGCGCCGTACTGGAGGGCGTCCAGCAGGAAGCCGAACTTCAGCTGGGCCTCCTCGGCGCTGATCTTCAGCGCGCGGAACACCTTGGACTGCACGTCCTCGCGGTGGATACGCACCGAGCCGCCGCCCAGCTCGATGCCATTGAGCACCGCGTCGTAGGCCTTGGCGATGCAGCGGCCCGGGTCGGTCTCGAGCCAGTCCTCGTGGCCGTCCTTGGGCGAGGTGAAGGGATGGTGCACGGCGTTCCAGCGCTGGGCGTCGTCGTCGTACTCGAACATCGGGAAGTCCACCACCCACAGCGGCTTCCACTGGCCCTCGACCAGGCCATGGGCCTTGCCGAACTCGCTGTGGCCGACCTTCACGCGCAGCGCGCCGATGGCGTCGTTGACGACCTTGGCCTTGTCGGCGCCGAAGAAGATCAGGTCGCCGTCCTGGGCGCCGGTGCGCTCCAGGATGGAGGCGATGGCGGCGTCGTGCAGGTTCTTGACGATCGGGGACTGCAGGCCGTCGCGGCCCTTGGCCACCTCGTTGACCTTGATCCAGGCCAGGCCCTTGGCGCCGTAGATCTTGACGAACTCGGTGTAGCCGTCGATCTCACCGCGGCTCATGTCGCTGCCGCCGGGGATGCGCAGGCCCACCACGCGGCCGTCGGCCTGGTTGGCGGGGCCGGAGAAGACCTTGAAGTCCACGTCCTTCATGACGTCGGTCAGCTCGGTGAACTCCAGCTTCACGCGCAGGTCCGGCTTGTCGGAGCCGTACAGGCGCATGGCGTCGGCGTGCTTCATCACCGGGAAGGCCGGCAGGTCCACGTCGATCGCGTGCTTGAAGGTGCTGCGGATCATGCCCTCGAACATGTCGCGGATCTCTTCCTCGGTGAGGAACGAGGTCTCCACGTCGATCTGGGTGAACTCGGGCTGGCGGTCGGCACGCAGGTCCTCGTCACGGAAGCACTTGGTGATCTGGTAGTAGCGGTCGTAGCCGGCCACCATCAGCAGCTGCTTGAACAGCTGGGGCGACTGGGGCAGCGCGAAGAAGTTGCCGTCATGCACGCGCGAGGGCACGAGGTAGTCGCGCGCGCCTTCGGGGGTGCTCTTGGTCAGCATCGGCGTCTCGATGTCGATGAAGCCGTTGGCGTCCAGGAATTTGCGGACCTCCATCGTGACCTTGTAGCGCAGCATCAGGTTGTTCTGCATGTACGGCCGGCGCAGGTCCAGCACGCGGTGCATCAGGCGCGTGGTCTCGGAGAGGTTCTCGTCGTCGAGCTGGAAGGGGGGCGTGACGGAGGCATTGAGCACCGTCATCTCGTGGCACAGGACCTCGATCTTGCCGCTCTTGAGGTTGTCGTTGGTCGTGCCTTCCGGGCGGGCGCGCACCAGGCCCTTGATCTGCACGCAGAACTCATTGCGCAGGCCTTCGGCCGTCTTGAACATCTCGGGGCGGTCGGGGTCGCACACCACCTGGACGTAGCCTTCGCGGTCACGCAGGTCGACGAAGATCACGCCGCCGTGGTCGCGCCGGCGGTTCACCCAGCCGCACAGGGTCACGGTCTGGCCCAGGTGGGCCTCGGTCACCAGACCGCAGTAGGTCGTACGCATTTTCTGACTGGACATGGAAACAGCTTCCGGCGCCTCGGGGGCGCGTTACTTGATGGGGGGTTGGGCGGGCGCGGAGGGCACGACCACGCCCATGGAAATGACATAGCGCAGCGCCTCGTCGACGGTCATGCGCAGTTCGATGCAGTCGCTCTTGCGAAGCATCACGAAGTAGCCGCCCGTGGGGTTGGGCGTGGTGGGCACGTAGACGCTCAGGTACTCGCCCGGCAGGTGGTTGGGGACGTCGCCGCCCGGCGAGCCGGTGACGAAGCCGATGGTCCACACCCCCGGGCGCGGCCACTCGATCAACACCGCGGTACGGAAGGCGTTGCCGCTCTCGGAGAACAGCGTGTCCGAGACCTGCTTGACGCCGGAATAGATCGAGCGCACCACCGGGATGCGATTGAGGACGTTGTCGCCCCAGGCCACCAGCCGGCGGCCGATGAAGTTGCTGGTGACGGCGCCCACCAGCAGCAGGATGCCCACGGCGAGGAGCACGCCCAGGCCGGGAATGTGGATCCCCAGCAGCCGGTCAGGATGCCAGGCGGTGGGCAGGATCAGGAGGGTCTGGTCGAGGGTGCCCAGGATCCACTGCAGCACCCAGACGGTGATGGCCAGCGGGAGGACGACCAGCAGGCCGGCGAACAGCCATTTGCGAAGGCGGGGCATCACCGTGGGGCCCGCCTCAATGACAGGCGCAGGAGCCGCCGCAGCCGCCGGCGGCCGCCACGGGCGCGTCGGACGACGAGGAGGAGGCGCCGGCGTCGGCGGGCTTGGCGTCGGAGGAGCCCGACGGGCCGGAGGCCGCGGCCGTGGAGGACGAGGCGGGCGTGCTGCTCGAACCGCCGCCGCGGAAGTCGGTCACGTACCAGCCGGAGCCCTTGAGCTGGAAGCCGGCGGCCGTCAGCTGCTTGCTGAAGGACTCGCCACCGCAGGCGGGGCAGGTGGTCAGGGGCGCGTCGGAGATCTTTTGCAGGACGTCCTTGGCATGGCCACAGGAGCCGCATTTGTAGGCGTAGATGGGCATGGCAGGGGTGGGAGGTGCAAAGCCTTCAATTATAGGCGGGGCCCGGAAATCCAAGATCCGGCCGGGCCGCCCGCGCCCAGGGGCGCGGTGCAGGCCTTGCGGCGCTCAGGTTCCCGCGAGCTTGTGGTGCGAGGCGTGGGTGTTGGGGATCGCCTGCGGCCCCAGGGACCCCACCAGCATGCCGGCCAGGCTGGCGAGCAGGCCGGCGAGCTGCGCCGGGAAGACCTCGCTGGCCGGCGTGGCCAGGAACAGGAGCCACGTGAGCAGGCCCAGGACGATGGCGAAGATCGCGCCCTGGGTGGAGGCACGCTTCCAGTACAGGCCGAACACCAGGGGAATGAAGGCGCCCACCAGGGTGACCTGGTAGGCGCCGGACACCATCTCGTAGATGGACGTGCCCTGCATGCGGATCGCGTAGGCCAGCACCAGGCAGCTGAAGGCAAGCACCGTCAGGCGCATGGTGCGCAGCTCGTTGCGGTCGCTGGTGCGGGGGTAGAACTGGCGCCAGATGTTCTCGGTGAACGTGACGCTGGGCGCCAGCAGGGTGGCGGAAGCGGCGGACTTGATCGCCGACAGCAGTGCGCCGAAGAACAGCACCTGCATCACGAAGGGCATCTTCTGCAGCACCAGGGTGGGCATGACCTTCTGCGGGTCGACCTCGAGCAGGCGGGCCGACTCCTCGGGCATCACCAGCAGCGCGCTGGCCACAATGAACATGGGCACGAAGGCGAAGAGGATGTAGCAGGCCCCGCCGATCACGGCGCCCTTGCGGGCGGCGCCCTCGCTGTTGGCGGACATCACGCGCTGGAACACGTCCTGCTGCGGGATGGAGCCGAGCATCATGGTCACCGCCGCGGCGATGAAGAAGGCGATGTCGGTGAAGGTGGGCTCGGGCCAGAACTTGAACAGGTCCTTGCTCGCGGCGAAGGCGATCACCTTGTCGGCGCCGCCGGCCAGGTTGCCGGCGAAGACCGCGATCACCGCCAGGCCCACCACCAGGATGATCATCTGGATGAAGTCGGTCAGGGCCACCGACCACATGCCGCCGAACAGGGTGTAGGCCAGGATGGAGACCACGCCGATGGCCATGCCCGCCGGCACCGAGATGGCGCCTGCGGACAGCAGGTTGAACACCAGGCCGAGCGCCGTGACCTGGGCGGACACCCAGCCGAGGTAGCTGACGATGATGATCAGGGAGCAGGTGATCTCCACCGCCCGCCCGTAGCGCTCGCGGTAGTAGTCGCTGATCGTCAGCAGCGTCATCTTGTACAGCTTGCCGGCAAAGAAGAGGCCCACCAGGATCAGGCAGGTACCGGCGCCGAACGGGTCTTCGACGATGCCGCCCAGGCCGTGGTTGATGAACTTGGCGGGGATCCCCAGCACCGTCTCGGAGCCGAACCAGGTGGCGAAGGTGGTGGTGATCACCATGGCCAGAGGCAGGTGGCGTCCGGCGATGGCGAAATCGGCGGTGTTCTTGACGCGCTTGGCCGCCCACAGGCCGATGCCGATCGTGACCAGCAGATAGACGATGACCAGCGTCAGCAGCATGGGGAGGGATCCTCAGGGGTTGGAACGGCCGGGATTATCGGGGGTGCGGCGCAAGCGCCCCTCAGAACAGGGATACCCGCACGATGACCTGCATGGCCAGCAGGCCCAGGGCGAAACCCAGGCCGCCGAAGACGATGGCCTGCAGCAGCCGGTTGGTGCGGCGCTGCTCCGAGATCAGCTCCTGCAGCTCGCGGCGGCCGTGGCCGGCGTCGCGCCGCTGGAGGAAGTCGTGCAGCAGGCGCGGCAGGTCGGGCAGCAGCTTGGCGTACAGGGGCGCCTGCGCCTTGAGCTCCTTCCAGAAACGCTGCGGCCCCACCTGCTCCAGCATCCAGCGCTCCAGGAAGGGGCGCGCGGTGGTCCACAGGTCCAGGTCGGGATCGAGCTGGCGGCCCAGGCCCTCGATGTTCAGGAGGGTCTTCTGCAGCAGCACCAGCTGCGGCTGGATCTCCACGTGGAAGCGGCGCGAGGTCTGGAACAGGCGCATCAGCACCATGCCCAGGGAGATCTCCTTGAGCGGTCGGTCGAAGTACGGCTCGCACACCGCGCGGATCGCGGCCTCGAGCTCGTCGACCCGCGTCTGCGGCGGCACCCAGCCCGACTCGATGTGCAGCTCGGCGACCCGCTTGTAGTCACGGCGGAAGAAGGCGGTGAAGTTCTGCGCCAGGTATTCCTTGTCGAACTCGGTGAGCGTGCCGATGATCCCGAAGTCCAGGGAGATGTAGCGCCCGAAGGTCTTCGGGTCCAGGCTCACCTGGATGTTGCCCGGGTGCATGTCGGCGTGGAAGAAGCCGTCGCGGAACACCTGGGTGAAGAAGATGGTCACGCCGTCGCGCGCCAGCTGCTTGATGTCCACTCCGGCCTCGCGCAGGCGGTCGACCTGGCTGATCGGCACACCGTCCATGCGCTCCATCACCATCACCTCGGGATGGCAGAAGTCCCAGAACATCTCGGGCACCAGGACCAGGCCCAGGCCGTCCATGTTGCGGCGAAGCTGGGCGGCATTGGCGGCCTCGCGCACCAGGTCCAGCTCGTCGTGCAGGTACTTGTCGAACTCGGCGACCACTTCGCGCGGCTTGAGCCGGCGGCCGTCGGCGGACAGGCGCTCGACCCAGCCCGCCATCATGCGCATGAGGTCCAGGTCCTTCTCGATCACGGGCAGCATGCCCGGACGCAGCACCTTCACGGCCACGTCGCGCAACTGGCCGTCACGGGTGCGCAGGGTGGCGAAGTGCACCTGCGCGATCGAGGCGCTCGCCACCGGCTCGCGCTCGAAGCTGGTGAAGACCTCGTCCACCTTGCGGCCGAACGCGCGCTCGATGGTGGCCACCGCCACCGCGCTGGGGAACGGCGGCACGCGGTCCTGCAGGCGGGCGAGTTCCTCGGCGATGTCGGGCGGCAGCAAGTCGCGGCGGGTGGAGAGCACCTGGCCGAACTTGACGAAGATCGGCCCCAGTCGCTCGAGCGCCTCGCGCAGGCGCTGGCCGCGGGGGGCATCCAGCCGCCGGCCCAGGCGCACCAGCCGCGTCATCGCGCGCAGCCAGGGGTGCTGGAAGCTGCTCAGGGCGAGCTCGTCCAGCCCGAACCGCAGGACGATCCAGACGATGTAGGCGCCGCGCAGGTACCGCGTCATGCGCCGCCACCCGGCCGGGGCATGGCGCCGACGAAGCGGCGGACCGCCTCCGCCATGGCGCGGGCTCCCTCGCACACGGTGTGGGCCTGGGCGTCGCCGAGCACGCGGGCGAGGTCCTCCTCGGCATCCCAGCGCACGTGGTCGACCAGCCAGTTGATTTCGGCAGCAAGCTGCACGTCGCCAGCGATTCGCACCTCGGGCTTGTCACCGCGCAGGGCGGCCTGGGTGAGGTCCCAGGGGGATTCCTGGGTCAGGGTGAGGGTGAGGTCCGGGCCACGTCCGGCCGGGGCCAGGTCGAACAGGCCGGCCGGCGTGGTTACCAGCCGCAGGGTGTAGTGGCGCCAGGCGACCTCCACCACCCGCCCCTTCTGCCGCGCCAGGCGGGCCTGGGCCTCGGGCTCCTGCGCCAGCACGTGATTGAGCACCAGCACCAGGCGGCGCTGCGATTCTTCCACCACCCAGGGGGGCGGCTGCAGCGCCTCGGCGGCCTTGCCGGCCAGGGCTTCCAGAAATGCGAAGGGGGACTGTGTCGCCATAGCCCCCCATTATTTCAGCAGACGCCGGCACTTCCGCCGGCACAGGCCTTCGCGCGTGCCTTATTGCAAGGCCTGCACGCCCGCCACCAGCCAGCCGGCGCTGCCGTCACGCGGCTTGGTCATGTTCCAGACCTCGCGGAACGGGCTCGGGCCGGCCGAGGGCTCCTCGCGGATCATGCCGGAGAACTCCACGCTGGCCATGTAGCCATCGCCCAGGTCCTCGATGCCCAGGAGTTGCGCCTCGAGCATCACCACGTCGGTGCGGTTCGCCTCGGTGCCGCGGTGGCTCTCGCGCTCGGCGAGTTGCGCCTTGATCTCGGACACCATGCCATCGGTCATCATCGAGCGCAGGACAGCCACATCGGAGCGGTCCCAGGCGTCCTGCAGGGTGATGAAGTTGCGCTTGGCGGCCGCCTCGAAGCCAGCCACGTCGAAGTCGGCGGGGATGCTCCAGTTCGGCGAGCCGGCCAGGGCCGAGCCGATGCGCAGGCCGGCGGCGGCAGGGGCCGGGGCGGCTTCGAAGGCGGCGCCTTCCTGCTCCCAGGGGCGGGCCGAGGCGTCGTTGCCGACCTTGGCGGGGTTGTACTGGCGCGGTGCGCTGGCCATGTCCGCCGGCGCGCCGGCGCCCTGGAGGGCGTAGGGGCTGGCCGCCTGGGCGGCGGCGCCGCGGCGCGAGCGCATCACCAGGCCGATCACCACCATGATGACCAGGGCCAGCAGGCCGAACAGCAGGAACTGGCCGAACTCGGCGCCCAGGCCCAGGCTGTGGGCCAGCCAGGCCAGGCCGAGGCCCGCGGCCAGGCCGCCGAGCATGGCGCCCCAGGGGCGCTTGGGCGCGGCGGCGGCCGGCGGGGTGGCGGCGGCCGGCGCGGGCCGGGCGACGGCGCGG
>NZ_JBHTGW010000005.1:0-297671 GCF_042675325.1 Ramlibacter sp. GCM10027632
CCTGCCGCCGCCGCCGCCGCCGGCGGCCCGTCGGGCGCGCGGCCCGAGACCCTGCTGGCGGCGCGCGCCGCGGTGCTGGCGGGCCAGCCCGCCGAGGCGTCGTCGCGCCTGCAGACCTGGGTGTCGCTGCATCCGCAGGATGCCTCGGCCTGGCAGCTGCTGGCGCAGGCCTCGCAGGCCCAGGGCCAGGCGCTGCGCGCCCTGCGCGCCGAGGCCGAGGCCCAGGTGGCCATGCTGGACCACGGCGCGGCGCTGGACCGCCTGCGCGCGGCGCAGGCGCTGGCGCGCCAGCCGGGGGCGGACCACTTCGAGGCGTCGATCATCGACACCCGGGCCCGCCAGATCGAATCAATGGTTCGGGAACAGGCGCTCGAGCGCTAGGTCGACCAGCACGCCGACCACCGAGTACACCAGCGACCCGAGCAGGGCGGCGCCGAAGCCGCTGACCTCGAAGCCCTCGAGGATGCGCGCCGCCGCCCAGAACAGGAGCGCGTTGATGATGAACAGGAACAGGCCCAGCGAGAGCATGGTCACGGGCAGCGTGAGCACCACCAGGATGGGGCGCACCACCATGTTCAGCAGCCCGATGACGAAGGCCGCGAGCAGCGCGCCGGGGAAGCTCGAGACGGTGACGCCGGAGTAGATGCTGGCCAGGAACAGCAGGGTCGTGGCACTGAGCAGCCACTTGGCGAGGAGCTTCATGGGGCGAGAATAGCACCGGGTGCGGCGCGGGCCGCGGCCCGCGCTATCATCCGCGTCCCCCGCGATTTCCATGGCCTGCAGCATCCACATCACCGACATCGAGGCCGCCATCAACTGGTGGCGCGAGAAGTCTCCCTCGCCCGACGGCATCACCCTCGCCGCGCCGCTGCGCGCGCTGGCCAAGGTCTATGCGCTGATGGTGTTCCACGGCGAGGACGAGTGCGCGGAGCAGGGCTTCCCCGCGGCGGCCCTGGAGGCCTGGCAGGCCTGGTACGACACCACGCCCGACACCCCCTGCATCGCGATCTGCTCCACGAGCCAGGGCGACGAGACCTGCAAGGGCTGCGGCCGCAGCTTCGACGAGGTGCAGTACTGGCCCGCGATGACCCCGGTCGAGAAGCGCGCCGTGTGGCGGCGCATCACGATCGAGGGGGATGCCTGGCGGTTCAACCGCTACCGCGAGCGGGCGGCCGAGGGCGCCGCCACCCCGGCGCAGGCCGCGCCGGCATCCGCCGCCGCGGCGGGCTGAGGCCGCGAGGCCTCGCGCCTCACTTCCAGCGCACCGGCTCCAGGTCCACGCTGCGCTGGCCGTCGCCCAGGGTCAGCACGCCCTCCTGGACCGTCGCCTGCAGCTGCATGCTGCGGGCCGCGAGCAGGGCGAGCTGCTGGCTCGCCTCGCTGGGGATGCGGTAGACCTCCAGGTTCGACAGGCGCGAGAGCTTGCCCTCGATGCCCCGCCACCACACCTCGGCGGCATGGTGGAAGCAGTACACGCGCACCCGGTCGGCCTTGCCGCAGGCCTTGGACAGCGGCTTGTCCTCGGGCTGCCCGACCTCGATCCACAGGCGCGGCCGGCCGGTGAAATCGCGCAGCCAGACATCCGGCTCGTCCGGGTCGGACAGGCCCGCGCCGAAGGCCAGCGTGCCGTCGCCGCCGCAGTCGTCCTGCAGCGCGTGGGCGTTCAGGGCCAGGGCGGCCAGGCGGACCATCATGCGCTCGTCGGTCTCGCTCGGGTGGCGGGCCAGCGTGAGCGCGTGGTCGGCGTAGTAGCCGTGGTCGATGTCGGCCAGCTGCACGCTGGCCTTGAAGATGGTGGACTTCAGCGCCATCGAGGGCGCTTCAGGCGCGGCGCGCCAGCGTGGCGGCCATGCCGACGTAGCTGCCCGGCGTCATCTCCAGCAGGCGCTGCTTCTCGGCCTCGGGGATCTCCAGCGAGCGGATCAGGCCGTGCAGGTCCTCGGGACGCACGGTCTTGCCGCGGGTGACGGCCTTGAGCTTCTCGTAGGCGCCCTGCACGCCATAGCGGCGCATCACGGTCTGGATCGGCTCGGCGAGCACTTCCCAGGCGTTGTCCAGGTCCTCGGCCAGCGCCTCGGCGTTGAGTTCCAGCTTGCCCAGGCCCACGCCCAGCGAGTGGTAGGCCAGGGCCGAATAGCCCAGGGCCACGCCCATGTTGCGCAGCACGGTGGAATCGGTGAGGTCACGCTGCCAGCGCGAGACCGGCAGCTTCTCCGAGAGGTGGCGCAGCAGCGCGTTGGCCAGGCCCAGGTTGCCCTCGGCGTTCTCGAAGTCGATCGGGTTGACCTTGTGCGGCATGGTCGACGAGCCGATCTCGCCCTCGCGCAGCTTCTGCTTGAAGTAGCCCAGGCTGATGTAGCCCCAGACGTCGCGCGCCCAGTCCACCAGGATGGTGTTGGTGCGGGCCACGGCGTCGAACAGTTCGGCCATGTAGTCGTGCGGCTCGATCTGGATCGAGTACGGCTGGAAGGTCACGCCCAGGCCCAGCGGCTCGGGCGTCTCGACGACCTTGCGGCTGAAGGCCTCCCAGTCGAAACCGGGGCAGGCGGCGAGGTGGGCGTTGTAGTTGCCGACGGCGCCATTCATCTTCGCCAGCAGCTTCACGCCGGCGATCCGCTCGCGCGCGGCGGACAGGCGCACCAGCACGTTGGCCACTTCCTTGCCCACGGTGGTGGGGCTGGCGGTCTGGCCGTGGGTGCGACTGAGCATCGGCACCTCGGCGTAGGCCTGGGCCATCTCGCGCAGCTTGGCGATCAGGCCGTCGATGGCGGGCAGGATCACCTGCTCGCGCGCCGCCTTGAGCTGCAGCGCGTGGCTGGTGTTGTTGATGTCCTCGCTGGTGCAGGCGAAGTGCACGAACTCGGCGGCGGCGCGCAGCTCGGGGCGGGCCTCGAACTTCGACTTGATCCAGTACTCCACGGCCTTGACGTCGTGGTTGGTCGTCTTCTCGATCTCCTTGATGGCCTGGGCGTCGGCCTCGGAGAAGTTCTTCACCAGCCCCAGCAGGTAGGTGCGGGCACCGGGCGACAGGGGCTTGAATTCGGGGAAACCGGCGTCGGACAGCGCGATGAACCAGCAGACTTCGACCTGCACGCGCTTGTGCATGAAGCCCATTTCACTCATCAGGGGGCGCAGGGGAGCGAGGCGGTTCGCGTAGCGGCCGTCGAGGGGCGACAGCGCGGCGATGGTGGATAGCGTCATGCCCCGAATTGTAGGTTCCCCCTGCCGGCGGGGCCGGGCCCCAACCCCTAGAATCGGGCCCCCGTCCAGAACGCGAATGCCCGGAAAGCGCCAGTCCATGAAACTCATCGGAGCCACCACCAGCCCCTACGTGCGCAAGGTGCGCATCGTGATGGCCGAGAAGAAGCTGGACTACCAACTCCTGCTGGAGGACGTCTGGTCGGCCGACACCACCATCGGCGAGTCCAACCCCCTGGGCAAGGTGCCATGCCTGGTCATGGAGGGCGGCGAGGCGCTGTTCGACTCGCGCGTGATCGTGGAGTACCTGGACACCCTGTCCCCCGTGGGCAAGCTGATTCCGGCCGTGGGCCGCGAGCGCGCCGAGGTCAAGACCTGGGAGGCCCTGGCCGACGGCGTGCTCGACGCGCTGGTGCTGGCCCGCCTGGAGCAGCACTGGTCCGGCCGCCGGGACGGCGAGCGCAGCCAGGCCTGGATCGACCGCCAGCTCGGGAAAGTCCACGCCAGCCTCAAGGCCATGAGCCTGGGCCTGGGGGACAAGGCCTTCTGCACCGGCATCCACCTGTCGCTGGCCGACATCGCGGTGGGCTGCGCGCTGGGCTACCTGGACTTCCGCTTCCCCGCGATCGACTGGCGCACGCCCCACCCGAACCTGGCGAAGCTGCACGACAAGCTGCTGCAGCGGGCCAGCTTCGCCGACACCCTGCCCGCCTGAGGCCGCGGCGCGCGCCCCCTCGGCGGCTTCCCCGGGGCGCCCGGAGCGGGCCCGAGGCGGCCTGGATGCGGCCGCGCCGCCTCAGCGGCCGCCGGCGGGCGCCGCCGACGCCAGCTGCTGCTCGATCGCGGCCACCAGCGCCCGGTCCGTGGGCGTGACCCGGCTGCCGTAGTGAGCGATCACCTTGCCGTCGCGCCCCACCAGGTACTTGTGGAAGTTCCAGGTCGGCGCCTGCCCGGTGGCCTGGGCCAGCTGCCGGAAGAACGGGTTGGCGTCCGACCCGCGCACCGCCGACTTGCCGAACATGGGGAATTTCACCCCGAAGGTGTTCTCGCAGAAATCCGCGATTTCCTTGTTGCTGCTCTTTTCCTGGGCGAAGTCGTTGGAGGGGAAGCCCAGGACCACCAGGCCCCGGTCACGCAGCCGGGCGTGCAACTCCTCCAGGCCCTTGTACTGGGGCGTGAAGCCGCAGTAGCTGGCGGTGTTCACGACCAGCAGCACCTTGCCGCTGTACTGGCACAGCGACTGGGGCTTCTCGTCCTGCAGGCGCGGGAAGGTGTGCTGCAAGAGCGCGGGGCAGCCCGCGCTGGCGGCGGGGCCGGGTGCGGGTGCCTGCGCCAGGGCGCCGGACGCTGCGCCGGCCAGGGTGATCGCGATCAGCCAGGTCTTCATGGGGGCTCCGGTGGACGGTGCGGGACGCCATTGTGCGCCGCGCGCAAAGCCCGCCGGGCCTGTCCGGAAAGGGGCCACCGCCTAAAATATGGGCAATCCTGAAACGGCCTCCATGCTTTATCCCGAACTTTTCAAGCAACTCGAATCTGTCCGCTGGGACATGGACAAGGACATCCCCTGGGACAGTTTCGACGCCTCCCTGCTCTCCGACGAGCAGGCGCAGACGATCAAGATGAACGCCATCACCGAGTGGGCGGCGCTGCCGGCCACCGAGATGTTCCTGCGTGACAACCGCAACGACAGCGACTTCTCCGCGTTCATGTCGATCTGGTTCTTCGAGGAGCAGAAGCACTCGCTGGTGCTGATGGAGTACCTGCGCCGCTTCCGCCCCGACCTCGTGCCCACCGAGCAGGAGCTGCACGAGATCCGCTTCGAGTTCGAGCCGGCGCCCGCGCTGGAGACGCTGATGCTGCATTTCTGCGGCGAGATCCGCCTCAACCACTGGTACCGCCGCGCGGCGGAGTGGCACACCGAGCCGGTGATCAAGGCGATCTACACCACCCTGAGCCAGGACGAGGCCCGCCACGGCGGCGCCTACCTGCGCTACATGAAGCGCGCCATCGCCAACTTCGGCAACGAGGCCAAGGCCGCCTTCGCCAAGGTGGGCGTGCTCATGGCCAGCGCCCGCCGCACCGCGCAGGCCCTGCACCCGACCAACCTGCACGTGAACAAGGCCCTGTTCCCGCGCGACACCATCCAGAGCCGCCTGCCCGACCCCGAGTGGCTCGAGCACTGGCTGGACACCCAGATCAAGTTCGACCTGACCTGGGAGACCAAGGTGGTGGACCGCATCCTCCACAACATGAGCCTGCTGATGGAGCGCAGCTTCAAGTCGGTGCAGGAGCTCAATCGCTTCCGCAAGGAAATCTCGGCCCCGGCGGCCCAGCCCGCGGCGGCCTGATGGCGTGCGCAACGTCGTTCCCGCCGCCGGCCTTCCTCGGCAAGATCGCCTCGCGCGAGGAGGCCGCGCGCCGCATCGCGCAGCTGCCGCAGCCGGTGGTGTTCACCAATGGCGTGTTCGACGTGCTGCACCGCGGCCACGTGACCTACCTGGCCCAGGCCCGTGACCTTGGCGGCAGCCTCGTGGTGGCCCTCAACACCGACGCCTCCGCCCGCCGCCTCGGCAAGGGCCCTGACCGGCCCCTGAACAACGAGCAGGACCGGGCCATCATGATGGCCGCCCTGGGCAGCGTGGACCTGGTCACCTGGTTCGACGAAGACACGCCGGTGGAGCTCCTGGGCGAGCTGCGTCCCTCGGTCTACGTCAAGGGCGGCGACTACGACATGGCCACCCTGGCCGAGACCCGGCTGGTCGAAGGCTGGGGCGGCCGCGCCGTCGCCATCCCCTTCGTGGACGGCTACTCCACCACCGCCCTGGTCCGCAGGATCCGCGGCGCCTGAGGGAGCCGCCCCCCGCGGGACTCAGGCCCCGGGCGCATCGCCCGGGCGCGGGCCGCGGCGCAGGCGCGCCAGGGCGCGCCGCACGAGCTTCTCCAGGTCGTCCACATAGGTGAACACCACCGGGATCACCAGCAGGCTCAGGACCGTGCTGGTGATCAGCCCGCCGATCACCGCGATGGCCATGGGCGAGCGGAAGCTCGGGTCGGCGGTGCCCCAGCCGAGCGCGATCGGCAGCATGCCCGCTCCCATCGCGAGGGTGGTCATGACGATGGGCCGCGCCCGCTTGTGGCAGGCGTCCAGCAGCGCGTCGAGGCGGCTCATGCCGTGGTCGCGCCGCGCCACGATCGCGTACTCCACCAGCAGGATGGAGTTCTTGGTGGCAATGCCCATGAGCATGATCAGGCCGATCAGCGAGGGCATGGAGAAGGACTTCTGCGCCAGCAGCAGGCCCACGAAGGCCCCGCCCAGGGACAGCGGCAGCGCCGCGAGGATGGTCACCGGGTGCAGGAAGTCCTTGAACAGCAGCACCAGCACGATGTAGATGCACAGGACGCCCGTGAGCATGGCCAGGCCGAAACTGGCGAACAGTTCGCCCATCACTTCGGCATCGCCCACCTCGACCACCTTCACGCCCGGCGGCAGGCTGCGGATGGCGGGCAATTGCTGGACGGCGGCGGCGACGTCGCCCAGCGGCTGCCCGGACAGCTCCACCTCGAAGTTGATGTTGCGCGAGCGGTCGTAGCGGTCGATCACCGCCGGGCCGCCGGTGAGCTCCAGGGTCGCCACCTGCCCCAGCATCACCGGGCCGCGCGCGCCGGGCACGGCCAGCCGCTCGAGCACCGAGAGGTCGCGCCGCGCGGCCTCGTCGAGCTTGACGACGATGGGGACCTGCCGCTGGGAAAGATTGAGCTTGGGCAGCTGCGCGTCGTAGTCGCCGGTGGTGGCCACGCGCAGCGTCTCGCCGATGGCGGCGCTGGTCACCCCGAGGTCGGCGGCCCGCGCGAAGTCGGGCCGCACGGCGACCTCGGGCCGGATCAAGCTGGCCGTGGACGCGATCTGCCCGAGGCCGGGGATGGTGCGCAGGTCGCGCTCGACGGCCATGGCGGCGGCCGACAGGGCCTGCGGGTCTTCGCCCGTGAGCACGAGGATGTACTTCTCGCCCGAGCCGCCCAGGCCTACCTTGCTGCGCACGCCGGGCACCTGCTCCAGCACCCGCCGGATCTCGTTCTCGATTCCCTGCTTGCGCGGCCGGGTGGTGCGCTCGGCCAGCAGGATGGTGAGGGTGGCCTTGCGTGCCTCCGGCGCGCCTGACGCGGCGAACGGATCGGTGCCCGCGCTCCCGCCGCCGATGGTGGTGTACACGCGCTGCACGTGCGCCACGCCGGCAATCAGCTGGCGAGCGTGCTCGGCGGCCTTCAGCGTCTGCGACAGCGTGGCCCCTGGCGGCAGCTCCAGGTACACCTGCGTCTGGGAGTTGTCGTCCGGCGGGATGAAGCCGGTGGGCAGCAGCGGGATCAGCGCGATGGAGCCGAAGAAGAACAGCGTGGCCAGCACCATGGTCACCACGCGATGGCGCAGGCACCACTGCGCCGCCACCAGGTAGCGGCGCAGCCAGCCCGGCTCACGGTGGGCCGTGACCACGGGCCGCAGCAGGTAGGCGGCCATCATCGGCGTGAGCACCCGCGCCACCACCAGCGAGGCGAACACCGCCAGGGCCGCGGTCCAACCGAACTGCTTGAAGAACTTGCCGGCGATGCCGCTCATGAAGGCCGTGGGCAGGAACACCGCCACCAGGGTGAAGGTGGTGGCGATCACCGCCAGGCCGATCTCGTCGGCCGCCTCCATCGCCGCCTGCAGCGGGGTCTTCCCCATGCGCAGGTGGCGCACGATGTTCTCGACCTCGACGATCGCGTCGTCCACCAGGATGCCCACCACGAGCGACAGCGCCAGCAGCGTCACCACGTTGATCGAGAACCCCAGCAGCCACATGCCCAGGAACGCCGGGATCACCGACATCGGCAGGGCCACCGCCGACACGAACGTGGCGCGCCAGTCCCGCAGGAACAGCCACACCACCACCACCGCGAGGATGGCGCCTTCGTACAGCAGGTGCAGCGAACCCTCGTATTCCTCCTGCACCGGGCTGACGAAATCGAAGGCCTGGGTCAGCTCGATGTCGGGGTGGGCCGCGCGCAGCTCGTCGAGCGCACGTCGCACGCCCGCGCCCACCGCGACTTCGCTCTCGCCCTTGCTGCGGGAAACCTCGAAGCCGACCACCGGCATCCCGTCGAGGAGCGCCGCGGCGCGCGGCTCGGCCACGGTGTCGGTCACGTTGGCCAAGTCCTGCAGACGCACGCTGCGGCCGCCGGAGATCGACACCTGGATCAGCCCGATCTCGGCGGCGGTACGCACGGTGGCCAGGGTGCGTACCGGCTGCTCGCTGCCGCCCAGGTCGGCACGGCCGCCCGCGCTTTCCAGCTGCACCTGGCGCAGCGCGCGCGAGACCTCGGCCGCCGTCGCGCCCAGGGCCTGCAGGCGCTCGGGCTGCAGGGCCACCCGCACCTCCCGGTGGACGCCGCCCACGCGGTTGACGGCGCCCACCCCTCGCACGGCCAGCAGTTTGCGCGAGACCTCGTGGTCGACGAACCAGGACAGCGCCTCGTCGTCCATCCGCGCGCTGCGCAGGGTGTAGGCCAGCACGGGCTGGCCGGCGAGGTTGAGCTTGGTGATGGCCGGGTCGCGCAGGTCGGCGGGCAGGTCGGCGCGGAGACCCGAGACCGCCGAGCGCACGTCGTCCACCGCTTCCTGCACCGGCTTTTCCAGGCGGAACTCGGCGGTGATGGTGGCCACGCCGTCCTGGACCTTGGTGGTGATGTGCTTGAGGCCCTGGATGGTGGCGATGCCGTTCTCGATCTTGCGCGCCACGTCGGTCTCCATCTGCGAGGGCGAGGCGCCCGGCAGGCTGGCGGTGACGCTGACGGTGGGCAGGTCGAGGTCGGGAAAATTCTGCACCTTCATCGCCGAGAAGCCCAGCAGGCCGGCGAAGGTCAGGAGCACGAACAGCATGCAGGCCGGGATCGGGTTGCGGATCGACCAGGCGGAAACGTTCATGGTGGCGTCTCCGACCGGTTACCGGGAGGCCCGGGAGGCCGCGCCCGCCGGGGTCGATGCCGGTGCGGCGGATGCGGCCGCGGGCGCCGCCGGCACCACGCGCACCAGGTCGCCGTCATTGAGGAAGCTGCCGCCCGAGGCGACCACCTGCGCGTCTTCGGGCAGGCCGCTGCGGATCTCGATGCGCTCGCCCACCACCCGGCCCGTCTGCACCTTGAGCTGGCTCACTCGCTGGTCGGGGTTCACGCGCATCACGTAGCTGAAGCCCTCGCGCACCACCACCGCCGATTGCGGCAGGGTCAGCGCCGGCGCCGCGCCGAGCTGGAACTCGCCGCGCGCGAACATGCCCGGCAGCGCCGGGGCGCTGCCCGGGTCGGCCTTCACGTCGACATAGACCAGCGCATTGCGGGTCTGCGCATCGACGGTGGGGCCGAGGGTGCGCACCTGCCCCCGCAGCGTGGCGCCGCTGGCGGCGGTCACCCGCACCGGCGTGCCCGCCCGCAGGCGGCCCAGCTCGCTGCTGGTCACCTCGGCGCGCCACTCCAGGCGGGCCTGGCGGATCAGGCGGAACAGCTCGGTGCCCGCGCCCACCACCGCGCCGACGGTGGCCGTGCGCGAGGAGATGATGCCGTCGTCCGGCGCCAGCACCTGCGCCTGTGACAGTCGCACCTGCTGGGCCTGGTCTGCGGCCCGTGCCGCCTGCAGCCGCGCCTGCGCCGTCTTCTCGGCGGTGAGGTACTGGTGGATCTGGGCGGCCGACAGCGCGCCACTGGCCTGCAGCGTGCGGGCGCGTTCGGCATTCGCCGAGGCCTCCGCGGCGGCGGCCTCGGCCTCGGCCACGGCCGCCAGCGACTGCGCCGCCTCGGCGCCGAGCATGTCGGTGGCGAAGCTGGCCAGCACTTGGCCCTTCTTCACGCGGTCGCCCACGTTCACCCGCACCTCGGACAGGCGCTGGCCATTCACCTGCGCGCCGATGCTGGCCTCCTGCCAGGCCGCGAGGTTGCCGTTGGCCGCCAGGGCCTGGGCGAGCGACGCGCGCTGCGGCGTGGCCAGGGCCACGCTGAGGGCCGGCTTGCCCGGGGCGGCGGGTTTGCGGTCGTCCTGCGCGACGACGGCCGTCGCGCCGAGGCTGGCCAGGGTGGCGGCCAGCACGGCCACGGCGAGGGGGCGGTTCAGTGTCATGGGTTGTCTTCTCGTCATTGCCACCCGCCGCCTGCGGCGCGGTACAGCTGGATCCAGGCGTTGTTCAACTCGCGCTGCACGCCGACCACGCCGGTCTCGGCGGCCAGCAGGCTGCGGCGCGCGTCCTCGAGCTCCACCAGGCTGGCCAGGCCGCCGCGGTGGCGCGCCTCGGTCGCAGCGAAGGAGGCCCGGAAACCCTGCGCCGCGACCATCGCGTCGCCGGTACGCCCGCGGGCGCTGTCCAGGACCAGCAGGGCCTGCTCCACTTCGCTCACGGCCTGCCGCACCCGGGCCCGGTACAGGGCCACCGCCTCGTCGTAACGGGCCTGGGCGGCCTCGAGGCTGGCGGCGCGTCGGCCGCCGTCGAACAGCGGCAGCGTCAGGGCCAGCGGGCCGATGGACCAGGTCGGTGCCTCGCTCGTCACGCCGCCGATGCGGGCCTGCCCGGCGGCGATGGAGCCGGCGAGCGTGATCCGGGGAAAGCGATCGGCATGCGCCGCGCCGGCGTCGGCACTGGCGGCGGCAACGGCCAGGGAGGCCTGGTACACGTCCGGCCGCTGGGCGAGGACCTGGGCCGGCAGTGCCGGGACGGCGAACAGGCTGCGCGGCGCCAGTTCGGCCAGGCCTTGCGCGGGCGCTTGGGCGAGCCTGGCCTGCAGCGCGGGCGGCGCGATGCCGGTGAGCGCCGCCAGCGCCTGCCGCTCCACCTCGCACTGGGCCTGCTGCTGGCGCAGGCGCACCGCGCCCTCGGCGGCGCTGGCGCGGGCCAGGTCCGCGCTGGCGGGTGCGGCGAAGCCGGCGTCGGCCGTGAGCTGGGTCAGGCGGGCCGTCTCGGCCCGGGAGGCGGCATCGTCGCGTGCGACGGCCAGGAGGCGCTCGCAGGCCCGCAGGCCCAGGTAGGCGGTGGCGGTCTCGGCGGCCACGCTCACCCGGGCCTCGTGCCAGCCGGCGCGCGCCGCCTCGGCGCGGGCCGTGGCGGCGTCGGCCGCCCCGCGCGAGGCGCCGAACAGGTCGATCTCCCAGGCGGCCTGCAGGCCCGCCCGCGCCGTGGTGGCCAGCGGGATCGGCGGCTGTGTGTTGCCCCGACCCATCGATGCCGTGCCGTCCAGGCGCGGCGCCAGCGCGGCGCCGGCGGCCACCCGCGCCGCCTGCGCCTGCAGCAGGCGCGAGCGGGCGCTGGCCAGCGTGGGGCTGACCGCCTGGGCGGCCTCGATCCATTGCGACAGCAGCGGGTCGTTCCAGCGCGTCCACCAGGCAGCCAGGTCCTCCAGGCGGCCACCGTGGGGCAAGGGGGCCTGCCAGGCTGCGGGCGCCGGCGCGTCGACCGTCGCCGGCGGGCGGCCCACGGCGCAACCGGCCAGCAAGATCGGCAGCGCGCACAGCGCTGCCCGTCGAAGCTTCTCCATGCCTTCTCGTGTCCTTCCTGAGTCGGGTGCCACGCACGGTGCGTGGCGGGGCGGCGGGTCCGCCCGGCGGGAGCGGTTCAGCCGAACACCGCCTGCCAGAGCGCCTGCACGGCTTGCTGCTCCCGCGCCATGAGGCCGCCCGCCACCTGCGTGGGCCGCTCGTTCAGCCGCGCCTCGTGCTGGGCCCGGCGCAGCGCGCGGTAGGCATCGGCCGCCGCCGTGCCCACGCCCGCCGGCAGCAGGCCGGCCGCCTCGGCGCGCTGCAGCAGCGCGATGTTGCCCACGTTGGGAATGAGCTCGCGGTGCGCCGCGGACTGCGACAGCACCAGGTACTGCACCGCGAACTCGGCGTCGATCATGCCGCCGGGGCTGTGCTTGACGTCGAACACCTCGCCGCGCACCGGGTGCGCCTGGGCCACGCGCTGGCGCATGGCCACGATCTCGGCGCGCAGCGCCCCGAGGTCGCGCGGCGCGGTGAGCACCGCCTCGCGCACCGCGTCGAAGCGGGCGGCCAGCGCCGGCTCGCCGAGCACGAAGCGCGCGCGCGTCATGGCCTGGTGCTCCCAGGTCCAGGCGGTGTTGCTGCCCCGGTTCTGCTGGTAGTTGGCGTAGGCCTCGAAGGTGGTGACCAGCAGGCCCGAGTTGCCGTTGGGACGCAGCGCGGTGTCGATCTCGAACAGGTCGCCCTCGCCGGTCTTGGTCGTCATCCAGGTGATCAGCTTGCGCACGAACGCGGCGTAGATCTCGGGCGCGCGCTCGTCCTCGTCCTCGTAGACGAAGACGATGTCCAGGTCGCTGCCGTAACCCAGCTCCTTGCCGCCCAGCTTGCCGTAGCCGATGACGGCGAAATGCGGCGCCTCGTCGTGGCGGCTGCGAAGCCGCTGCCAGCACCAGCGCGCGGTGACCCGCAGCACGGCGTCGGCCAGGGCGCTGAGGTCGTCGGCCACCTGTTCGACGGTGAGGCGGCCCTCGGTGTCGCGCGCCAGGGTGCGGAACACCTCGGCATGGTGGGCGCGGCGCAGCAGGTCCAGCAGGGCCTCGTCGTCGTCCTCGCCGGTGCGCCGCAGGGAGGCGCTGCGGGCCTCCAGTTCGCGCTCGAATTCGGCGGCGTCGAAGCGCTCGGACAGCAGGGCGTCGCCGGCGAGTTCATCGATCACGCCGGGGTGCTTGAGCAGGTAGCGCGCCGGCCAGCGCGCCGCGCCCAGCACCCGCAGCAGGCGCTCGTGCACCTGCGGGCGCTCCACCAGCAGCGCGAGGTAGCTTTCGCGGCGCAACAGCGGCTCGATCCAGTCGGCCATGCGCAGGGCGGCCTCCTCGCTCACGCGGCCTTCCTCCAGCCAGGCGGCGGTACGCGCCAGCAGCCGCACCAGGCGGGCGCGCGCGTCGTCGCGCAGCGCCAGCACCTTGGGGTGCGTCGACCAGCCGGCCACCCGCTCGCGCAGCTGCGGCGGCAGGGTGTCGAGCAGGCTGTCGAGGTCGGGCGGGGCTTCGGCGCGCGAGCCGCGCGGCCCGTTGCAGCCCTTGCAGGCCGGCTCGTTGCCCAGGAGCGTGTCGAATTCCTGCGCCACCAGCTCGCGGTGCGCGTCCAGCGCGTGCAGGAAGTCATGGCACTCGGAAAAACCCATGGTCCGGGCGATCCAGGCGAGGTCGCCGTTGTCGCCGTCGGGGCCGCACCCCAGGGGCAGCACGTGGGTCTGCTGGTCGTCCAGGTACTGGATGCGGTGCTCCACCCGGCGCAGGAACACGTAGGCCTCGGCCAGGGCGTCGGCGGTGGCCTGGGGCATCAGGCCCGCCGCCGCCACGCGCTGGAGCGCCGCCAGCGTGGGCCGCGTGCGCAGCTCGGGGAACTGGCCGCCGCGCACCACCTGCAGCAGCTGCACGGTGAACTCGATCTCACGGATGCCGCCGCGCGAGAGCTTGACGTCGTTGGCCCGCTCGGGCCGGCCGGCGCTGCGCTTGGCCGCGTGGTCGCGGATCTGCCGGTGCAGCACCCGCAGCGACTCGAAGACGCTGTAGTCCAGGTAGCGGCGGAACACGAAGGGCAGCACGGTGCTGCGTAGGGCCTGGGCGCTGCGGTCCGCCACCACCGAGCGCGGGGCGACGACCCGGCTCTTGAGCCAGGCGAAGCGCTCCCACTCCCGGCCCTGCACCTGCAGGTAGTCCTCCAGCGCGTCCTGCGACACCGCGGGGGGGCCGGAGTTGCCGTTGGGGCGCAGCGCCAGGTCGACCCGGAACACGAAGCCGTGCTCGGTGGTGTCGCCCACCAGCGCGTAAATCAGCTTGACCGCCTTGGCGAAGTACTCGTGGTTGGAGATGCGCCGCTGGCCGACCGCGGCGCCGTCGGTCTCGCCGTCCTGGTCGTAGACGTAGATCAGGTCGATGTCGCTGGAGACATTGAGCTCGCGCGCCCCCAGCTTGCCCATGCCGATGATCCAAAGCTGCGCCCGGGCGCCATCGGCGCGGCGCGGCGCGCCATGCTGCGCATCGAGCTGGGTGAAGGCCTCGCGGCAGGCGTGGTCCAGGGCGAATTCGGCCAGCTCGGTCACGCCGCGGGTGATGTCGGCCAGGGGGGCGCCCTGCTCGCAGTCCAGGCAGACCAGCCGCTCCATCACCAGCTGGCGCAGGATGCGCAGCGCGGTGCCGGTGTCCTCGCAACGGGGGCGCAGCGCCTCCCAGGCCGCGGCCATCGTGGCATGCGTGGGCGGGCCTGGCGGGAGCAGCGCGAGCTCGCCGGCGTAGCGCCGCCGCAGCCGTTGCACGAAGCGCGAATGCGCCGAGGGCGGCATGCCTGCGGCGGTCATAATTCCTGAGACTTTCCGGTATTCATGAACGATCCGTTGCCGCCCTCACGCCTGTTCCGGGCGCTCTGCGCCGTCGCCAGCGGCGCGTGGTGGGCCTTGCTGGCCTTCTGGCTGCTGCTGGTGCTGGCCTGGGGCGGCTTGCATGGCTGGATCGTACCCAGAATCGGCGAGCTGCGTCCCCAGCTCGAAATCCAGGCCTCGCGCGCCCTGGGCATTCCGGTGCGCGTGGGCTCGGTCACCGCGCACAGCGACAGCCTCATGCCCTCGATCGAGCTGCGCGACGTGGTGCTGCTCGATGCGCAGAAGCGCGAGGCCCTGCGCCTGGCCCGCGTGGTGGTGGCGGTGTCCCCGCGCTCGCTGTGGAACCTGGGTTTCGAGCAGCTGTATGTCGAGGGCCCCGAGGTCGATGTGCGCCGGTCAGCCGATGGCCGCCTGTGGGTCGCCGGCCTCGATGTCTCGCAGGGCGGCGGCGACGACCGCGTCGTCGACTGGTTCTTCCGCCAGAAGGAGGCGGTGGTCCTGGGGGGCACGGTGCGCTGGACCGACGAGAAGCGCCAGGCCCCGACGCTGGCGCTGTCCGACGTGCAGTTCGTGGTGCGCAACGGCCCGCGCAGCCACGCGCTGCGCCTGGATGCGACGCCCCCGGCCGACTGGGGCCAGCGCTTCAGCCTGCGCGCCCAGATGCGCCAGCCTCTGCTGTCGACGCACCCCGGCCGCTGGCAGTCGTGGAGCGGCCAGCTGTTCGCCGACTTCCCAGGCGTGGACCTGTCGCAGCTGCGCCGCCAGGCCGACCTGGGCATCGACCTGCGCGGCGGCCGCGGCATGCTGCGTGCCTGGGTCGACGTGGAGGCTGGCCGGCCCATGGGCGGCGCCGCCGACGTGTCGCTCCAGCAGGTCGACGCCGTTCTCGGCGCCGGCCGCCCGCCGCTGGCCCTGGCCTCCCTGGGCGGGCGGCTGTCCGGCAAGTGGCTGAAGGAGGGCTTCGAGTTCGAGACCCAGGGGCTGCAGTTCGAGACGGCCGACGGCCAGCGCTGGCCCGGCGGCAACGTCGCCGTGTCCTGGCGCGCCGCGCAGGGCCGCGAGCCGGAGCAGGGCCAGGTGCGCGCCGACAAGCTGGACCTGGGCGCGCTGGGCCGCATCGCCAGCCACCTGCCGCTGGACGCCGGCACCCACGCCCTGCTCACGGCCCATGGCCCGCGGGGCCTGGTCGACCAGCTCCAGGCGAGCTGGCAGGGCCCGCCGGAGCAGTTGCAGAGGTACCAGGCCAAGGGCCGCCTCGCCGGCTTCGCCCTGCCGGCCCACGCCGCCACTGGCCGCCCGGGCATCGCCGGCGCCACGCTCGACTTCGACTTCACCGAGGCCGGCGGCAAGGGCCGCCTGCAGGTGGCCAACGGCCTGGTGGACCTGCCGGGCGTGCTGGAGCAGCCGCAGGTGCCGCTGGACCAGCTCTCCGCCGACCTGCAGTGGCAGCAATCGGGCGGGCGACTGAGCGTGAGCGCCACCCAGCTGCGCCTGGCCAACGCCGACGTGCAGGCCGAGGGCCAGGCCAGCTGGCGCACCGGCGACGGGGCGGCCCGCTACCCCGGCGTGCTGGACCTTACCCTGGCCCTGCCGAGGGCCGACGGCACGCGCGTGTGGCGCTACCTGCCGCTGGGGGTGCCCAAGGAGACCCGCGACTACGTGCGCGAGGCGGTGCAGGCCGGCCGCGCCGAAGCCGGCAAGGTGCGGGTGCGCGGCGACCTGCGCGACTTCCCCTTCACCGACCCGCGCCGCGGCGACTTCCGCATCAGTGCCCGCGTGCGCGACGTGACCTATGCCTATGTGCCCCGGGCCAACCCGCGCGCCCCGCAGCCCTGGGCGCCGCTGACGGGGCTGTCCGGCGAGCTGGTGTTCGAGCGCAACGCGATGTTCATCAAGGGCGCGCAGGGCGGTTTCGCCGGCGCGCCCGGCCTGCAGGTGCGCGCCGACGCCACCATCCCGCGCCTCGATGCCACCGTGGTCGGCATCACCGGCCAGGTGCGCGGCCCGCTCGCCGAGCAGTTGCAGGTGTTCAGCGCCACCCCGGTCTCGGCCGACATCGGCCACCCGATGGCGCGCGCCGCCGCCAGCGGCCCCGCCGAACTGCGCCTGCGCCTGTCGCTGCCGGTGGCCACCATCGACCGCAGCACGGTGCAGGGCACCGTGACCCTCGCCGGCAACGACCTGCTGGTCGCGCCCGGCGTCCCGCAGCTCACGCGGGCCCGCGGCAACGTGACCTTCAACGAGCGGGGCTTCAGCCTGGCTGGCGTGCAGGCCCGCGCCCTGGGCGGCGACGTGCGCGTGGAGGGCGGCACGCGCGCCCGCGCCGCGCCGGGCGAGGCGGCCTCGGTGATCCGCGCCCAGGGCACGGCCACCGCCGACGGCCTGCGCCAGGCCCGCGAGCTGGGGCCGGTGGCCCGCATCGCGCGCAACGCCACCGGCGCCGCCGCCTACGCGGTGACCCTGGGCCTGCGCCCGGCGGGCGTCGACATCCTGGTCACCAGCTCGCTGCAGGGCCTCGGCCTGGCCCTGCCGGCGCCGCTGGCCAAGGCACCCGAGGCGGCCCTGCCGCTGCGCTTCGAGATCGTCAACGCGGCGAACCGGCCGCAGGACCAGCTCTCGCTGGAGCTGGGGCGCCAGCTCGTGGCCACCTACGTGCGCGACACGTCCGGGCCCGAGCCCGTGGCGGTGCGCGGCGCGCTGGGCGTGGGCCTGGCGCCGGGCGAGGTCGCGGCGCTGCCGGACCAGGGCGTCGGCGCCAACATCAACCTCGGCAGCGCCAACGTCGACGCCTGGGAGCAGGTGCTGGGCGGCCCGGCCCAGGCCGCGGCGCCCGCGCGCGGCCCGGGCCCGGGCGGCGGGGCGAATGCCGGCGCGGCGGCTGCCACGGCCGCCGCGCAGTCCTACCTGCCCACCACCCTGGCGCTGCGCGCGCGCGAGCTCGTCGTGGCCGGCCGCACCCTGAACAACCTGGTCGCCGGCGGCGCCCGCGAGGGCCAGACCTGGCGAGCCAACGTCGACGCCACCCAGCTCAGTGGCTACCTCGAGTACCGCGAGCCGGTCGGCGCCACCGCCGGGCGCGTGATGGCGCGGCTCGCCCGCCTGTCCCTCGGCGCCTCGGCGGCCGGCGCGGTGGAGTCGCTGCTGGACGAACAGCCCGCCTCCATCCCCGCCCTGGACGTGGTCGTCGAGGACTTCGAGCTGCGGGGCAAGAAGCTGGGCCGCCTGGAGATCGACGCCGTCAACCGCGCCGCCGGCGCCGGCTCGGTGGCCGAGTGGCGCCTGAACCGGCTGGCCATGACCATGCCCGAGGCCGGCTTCACCGCCACCGGCAACTGGGCGGCCGTCACCGCCCCGGCGCCCCGCGCGCGCGGCCCCGAGCGGCGCCGCACGGTGATGAACTTCCGCCTCGAGGTGGCCGACGCCGGCGGACTGCTCGGCCGCCTGGGCATGAAGGACCTGGTGCGCCGCGGCCGCGGCCGCTTCGAGGGCCAGGTGGCCTGGGCCGGCTCGCCGCTCTCGCTGGACTACCCCAGCATGAGCGGCAGCTTCGCGGTCAACGTGGAGTCGGGCCAGTTCCTCAAGGCCGACCCGGGCCTGGCCAAGCTGCTCGGCGTCCTGAGCCTGCAGGCCCTGCCGCGCCGCCTCACGCTGGACTTCCGCGACGTCTTCAGCGAGGGCTTCGCCTTCGACTTCGTGCGCGGCGACATCCGCATCGACCAGGGCATCGCCTCCACCAACAACCTGCAGATGAAGGGCGTGAACGCCGCCGTCCTGATGGAGGGCCGCGCCGACCTCGCCCGCGAGACGCAGGAGCTGAAGGTGGTGGTCGTGCCCGAGATCAACGCCGGCACCGCCTCGCTGGTGGCCAGCGTCATCAACCCCGCGGTGGGCCTGGGCTCCTTCCTCGCGCAGCTGGTGCTGCGCGAGCCCCTGATCCGCGCCAACACCCAGGAGTTCCAGGTGGACGGCACCTGGACCGAGCCGCGCGTCACGCGCATCGAACGGGCGGCGTCCAGCCCCAGCGCCAGCCCGAGCAACTGAGACGACCGCCATGACCCTGCAAGCCGCCACGATCCAGATGGTCTCCGCCCCCTCGGTGCAGGCCAACCTCGACGCCGCCCGCGCGCTGCTGGGCCGCGCCGCCGCCGAGGGCGCCGAACTCGCGGTGCTGCCCGAGTACTTCTGCCTCATGGGCCGGCGCGACGCCGACAAGCTGGACCACCGCGAGGCCTTCGGCCAGGGCCCGATCCAGGACTTCCTGGCGCGCAGCGCGCGCGAGCTGGGCCTGTGGGTGGTGGGCGGCACGCTGCCCCTGCGCGCCGACAGCGACGCGCACGTGCGCAACGCCACCCTGGTGTTCTCGCCACAGGGCGAGTGCGTGGCCCGCTACGACAAGATCCACCTGTTCTGCTTCGACAACGGGCGCGAGCGCTATGACGAGTCGCGCGTCATCGAGGCCGGCGCGCGGCCCGTCACCTTCGAGCTGCAGGCGCGCGATGGCCGCGCCTGGCGCATCGGCCTGTCGGTCTGCTACGACCTGCGCTTCCCCGAGCTGTACCGCTGCCTGGCCGATGCCGGCGCCGAGGTGCTGCTGGTGCCCAGCGCCTTCACCCACACCACCGGCCAGGCGCACTGGGAGACGCTGCTGCGCGCCCGCGCCATCGAGAACCTGGCCTACGTGCTGGCGCCGGCGCAGGGCGGCTTCCACGAGAACGGGCGGCGCACCTGGGGCCATTCGATGGTGATCGACCCCTGGGGCCAGGTCCAGGCCTGCCGCACGGCCGAGGGCCCGGGCGTGCTCCTCACCGCGCTCGACCCGCAGCGCCTGGCGCAGTGCCGCGCGCAGCTGCCGGCGCTGACCCACCGGGTCCTCTGAGTCCATGGCCGACACCGCCGCCACCACGCCCCTGCCGGTGCCCCCGCCCGCGCCGCCGCTGGCCTCGCGCCGCTGGCTGTGGGCCGCCCTCGTGCCGCTGGTGGCCGGCATGCTCGCCACCCTGGTGTGGCTGGCCGGGCGCTACGAGGCCAGCCAGGTGCAGGGCGACCTCGAGCGCGACACGCTGGCGGCGGCCGCCGACATCCGCGCCGGCCTGGCGCGCAGCGCGCAGAACCTGCAGGCGCTCAACGCCAGCCGGCGCCACCTGCCCACCTGGCAGGCCGAGGCCGAGGCGCTGCTGCGGTCCCACCGGGAGATCCTGCGCATCGAGTGGCGGGGCATGGACCTGCAGGCGGTGTCCGTGGTGGAGTCGCCCTACCGGCTGCCGGCCTTCGGGCGCTTCGGGCGCGGGCAGGCGCAGGCCGACGTGGCGCTGGCCTGCGCCCAGGCCCGCCGCCTGAACCAGCCGGCCTACTCCACCAGCTACTACCTGCCGCAACCCGATGGCATGGGCATCGAGGTGATGGACCTGTGCCTGCCCGAGGCCAGTGGCGGCGAGTACACCGGCTACGTGGTCGCCACCTACTCGCTCGGCGAGATCCTCGCCAGCCTGGTCGGCCCGCAGCTCACACGCAACCAGGAGGTCTCGTTCACCGAGGCCGACGGCACCCGGCTGGCCCTGCACGGACTGGCCAAGCGCGGGCGCCGCACCTTCACCGCGCAGCAGCTGCTGGACCTGCCGGGCAACACCCTGGTGCTGCGCATGGAGAGCTGGCGCGCCGCGCCGGACCTGTTCCCCAACGTGCTCACCGCCCTGGTCACGGCGATGTCGATCGCCCTGGTGGCGGTGCTGGCCGTGCTCGGGAAGGACATGCGCCTGCGCATGCAGGTCGAACGCGACCTGGCCGACGCGCTCGCCTTCCGCAAGGCGATGGAGGATTCGCTGGTCACCGGCCTGCGCGCGCGCGACCTCCAGGGGCGCATCACCTACGTCAACCCCGCGTTCTGCGAGATGGTGGGCTTCACGCAGGAGGAACTGCTCGGGCAGTCGCTGTCCGCGCCGTACTGGCCGCCGGAACTGGCCAACGAGTACCGCAAGCGCCAGGAAGTGCGCCTGGCCGGCCAGCACACGCCGCCGCGCGAGGGCTTCGAGTCGGTCTTCATGCGCAAGGACGGCTCGCGTTTCCCGGTCCTGATCATCGAGGCGCCCCTGATCAACGCGCAGGGCGTGCAGACCGGGTGGATGTCGGCCTTCCTCGACATCAGCGAGCAGCGCCGCGTCGAGGAGCTCTCGCGCGCCAGCCAGGAGCGGCTGCAGGCCACCGCCCGCCTGGCCACCGTGGGCGAGATGGCCTCGCTGCTCTCCCACGAGCTGAACCAGCCGCTGGCGGCGATCTCCAGTTACGCCACCGGCTCGCGCAACCTGCTGCAGGACGGCGACCTCGAGGGCCTGGACGGGGCGCTGCAACGCATCGCGCAGCAGGCCGAGCGCGCCGGCAAGGTGATCAAGAGCGTGCACGACTTCGTGCGCCGGCGCGACCAGGCCCGCGAGCCGGTGGCGCCGCAGGCCCTGGTGGACGCGGTCATGCCCCTGGTCACGCTGCAGGCGCGCAAACTGGGGATCACCGTGGTCACGCGCATCCCCGCCGGCCTGCCCCCGGCGCACTGCGACCGCACGATGGTCGAACAGGTGCTGCTCAATCTGGCGCGCAACGCCATGCAGGCGATGGACGAGGCGGGCTCGGCGCGCCCCTCGCTCACGCTGCAGGCGCGCCGCGCCGGCTCGGGGGAGAGCTCGGGCAAGGTCTGGCTGGAGTTCTCGGTGGCCGACGTCGGCCCCGGCATCCCGCAGGAGGTGCAGGAGCAGCTGTTCACGCCGTTCTTCACCACCAAGGCGGAAGGCATGGGCCTGGGCCTGTCCCTGTGCCGCACGGTCGTCGAGCAGCACGGCGGCCACCTGGTCTTCGAGCCCAACCCGCCGCAGGGTACGATCTTCCGCTTCACGCTGCCGGCCGCCGCGGCCGGCGACACCGCCCCCGACTGACCCATGCAACCCACCCAGGACGCAATCGTCTACATCGTCGATGACGACGCCGGCGTGCGCGAGGCGCTGGCCTGGCTCCTGCGCTCGCGCCGCCTCACCAGCGAGGCCTACGCCAGCGCCGACGATTTCGCTGCGATGCTCGAGCGCGGCTTCGCGCCGCAGCAGCCGTCCTGCCTGCTGCTGGACGTGCGCATGCCCGGCACCAGCGGCCTGGCGCTGTTCGACGGGCTGGCTGCGCGCGGCCTGGTGGACCTGGTGCCCGTCATCTTCCTCACCGGCCATGCCGACGTGCCCACCGCCGTCCACATGGTCAAGCGCGGCGCCTTCGACTTCTGCGAGAAGCCCTTTTCCGACAACGCCTTGGTGGACCGCATCGAGCAGGCGCTGGCCCGCTCCGCCCAGGTGCTGGCGCAGCGCCGGGCCACACTGCAGCTGCAGGCGCGGCTGTCCGAACTCACGCAGCGCGAGCGCGACGTCATGGAGCTGGTGGCCAAGGGCCTGCCGAACAAGCTGATCGCCGACCAGCTCGAGATCAGCGTGCGCACGGTGGAAGTCCACCGCGCGCGGGTGTTCGACAAGATGGACGTGAAGTCGGCGGTGGAACTCGCCAACGTCCTGCGCGATCAGGCCTGAGGCGGCCGGTCAGGCCGGGGGGTCGTCGTCCTTCGGCGGCTCGCCCTTGGGGCGGCCCGAGAACATCGTCCACCACACGATCAGGACCAGCACCGCGAGGGCCAGCAGGGCTTCGAGCAGAATCAGCAGCATGAATGCGAGTTTCGGTTGGGTGGCGCGCGCCATTGTAGGAACGGTCCTGGCCCTGCTGGCCGGCTGCGCCAGCACGCCGCTGCCCGAGCCCGCGGCCCCGGCCCGGCCCGACGCCGCGCCGGCCGCCGCCCCAGCCGCCGCGGACGAGGCCCCGCTGCCGCCGCCGCGCGCCAGCGGCAAGAGCCGCTGGGTCCCGGTGCGCTGGCAGGAGCTGCCCGGCTTCGAGGGCGACGCCCTGCACGAGGCCTGGAACGCCTGGATCAAGAGCTGCGAGCGCCCCGCCGCGTCCTTCACCGCGCTGTGCCCCCAGGTGCGCCAGCTGGCCATCGCCTCCGGCGAGGAGCAGCGCGCGTGGATGCGGCGGCACCTGCAGCCGTTCCGCGTCGAGCCGCTGCAGGCGGGCGAGCCGGGCCTGCTCACCGCCTACTACGAGCCGCTGCTGGACGCCTCGCGCCAGCCCACCGCCACCCACCGCGTGCCCCTGTACCGCCTGCCGGCCGACCTGGCCCAGCGCCGGCCCTGGTTCACCCGCCAGGAGATGGACACGCTGCCCGAGGCGCGCGCCGCCCTGCGCGGGCGCGAGATCGCCTGGCTGGCCGACCCGGTCGACGCGCTGGTGCTGCAGATCCAGGGCTCCGGCCGCCTGCGCCTGACCGAGCCGGACGGCCGCCAGCGCCTGGTGCGCCTGGCCTATGCCGGCACCAACGACCAGCCCTATCGCAGCGTCGGCAGCTGGCTGCTGCAGCAGCGGCTGGTGAAGGACGCCTCCTGGCCCGGCATCAAGGCCTGGGTGCGTGACAACCCGCAGCGGGTGCAGGAGATGCTCTGGGCCAACCCCCGCATGGTGTTCTTCCGCGAGGAGCCGCTGGACGACCTGGCCGCCGCCTTCGGCCCGCGCGGTGCGCAGGGCGTGCCGCTCACGCCGGGCCGCTCGATCGCGGTGGACCGCGAGAGCATTCCCTACGGCACGCCGGTGTGGCTGCAGTCCACCGGCCCGCAGACCTCGCTGGCCCGCCTGGTGCTGGCGCAGGACACCGGCAGCGCCATCGTCGGCGCGGTGCGCGCCGACTACTTCGCCGGCTGGGGCGCCGAGGCCGGCGAGCTGGCCGGCCGCCTCAAGCAACCGCTTCGCCTGTGGGTCCTGTGGCCCCGGCAACCCTGATGTCCATGACGACCCGTCGCGATCTCCTCAAGGCCGCCGCCGGCCTGCCCGCCCTGCCGCTGTTGCCGCTGGCCTCGCTGGCCGGCTGCGCGGTGCCCCCGGCCTCCGCCGTCTCCCCGGCAGCCGCCGTTCCCGCTGCCGCCCTGACCGGCCTGCGTTTCACCGGCATGCCCGCGCCCACGCTGGCCGAACCCGCCGCCATGGCGTCCACCACGGTGGGCTCGCGCCTGCAGGCGCGCTTCGCCGACGGCAGCGTGCGCGAGTGGCCCCTGGGCTATGAGCGCCTGTTCGCCACCGGCCAGCGCGTGCCCGACGGCCGCGGCGGCCAGGTCGTCGCCGGCGGCTGCTACGACATCCGCCAGCAGCCGATCATGGACCGCTCGGTCCCGGGCCGCGAGCGCCAGTTCTTCTCCGACTGCCCGGACGGCATGAGCCTGCTCACCCTGCCCGGCGTGCGCGCGCCGGGCGTGCAGGGCAACACCGTCTTCGCGGTGGTGCAGTTCGAGTACACCAGCCGCGACCAGGCCGGCCGCAGCGCCTACGGCATCCTGCCTTCGCCGATGGCGGTGCTCACGCTGGACCAGGACCCGGCCACCGGCCGGCTCGCGCTGGTGCGCTACCACCCGGTGGACACCGCGGGCGTGCACGGCCTGTGGACCACCTGCGGCGCCAGCCTCTCGCCCTGGAACACCCACCTCTCGAGCGAGGAGTACGAGCCCGACGCCGCCCGCGCCGACGACCCGCTGCTGCGGGGCTTCAGCGCCAGCCTCTACGGCGACCGGGCGCGCGCCAACCCGTACCGCTACGGCCACCTGCCCGAGGTCACGGTGAACGCCGACGGCACCGGCAGCATCCGCAAGCACTACGCCACCGGCCGCATCTCCAAGGAGCTGGTGCAGGTGATGCCCGACGAGCGCACCCTCATGATGGGGGACGATTTCAGCAACGCCGGCGCCTTCATGTTCGTCGCCGACCGCCCGCGCGACCTGTCCAGCGGCACGCTGTACGTGGCCCGCTGGAACGCCACCTCCAACGCCGGCCCCGGCGCGGCCACGCTCACCTGGATCCGCCTGGGCCATGCGAGCAGCTGCGAGATCGAGGCGCTGGTGGAGGGCGGGATCCGCGCCGCCGACATCATGGACATCCGCCGCACCGACCCGGGCGACGCCTCGTTCACCCGCATCCCGTACGCGGGCGGCTTCAACTGGGTGCGCCTGAAGCCCGGCATGGAAACGGCCGCGGCCTTCCTGGAGACCCACCGCTACGCCGCGCTCGTCGGCGGCAGCCTGGGCTTCACCAAGTGGGAGGGCACCACGCTCGACGCCCGCGACCGCGTGGCCTACGTGGCCATCTCGCGCATCGAGGCGCCGATGCGCAATGGCTCCGGCGGCATCGCGGTGCAGGGGCCCTTCTCGGGCGCGGTCTACCGGCTGAACCTGCGCCCCGGCCAGCGCGACGCCGCGGGCGCGGCCATCGCCAGCGACTGGGTGCCGGTGGACATGGCTGCCGTGCCGGCCCTGGTGGCGCGCGACCTCGGCGGCGACGCGCAACGCCCCAACCCGGGCCGCCGCGTCCAGGACGCCCTGGGCAACTTCGCCGACCCGGACCGCATCGCCTGCCCGGACAACCTCAAGTTCTCGCAGCGCCTGCGAACCCTGTTCATCGGCGAGGACAGCAGCACGCACGTGAACAACTTCCTGTGGGCCTACCAGGTGGACACCGGCGAGCTGGTGCGCCTGCTGTCCTGCCCGGTGGGCGCGGAGTCCACCGGCCTGCACGCGGTGGACGACATCCACGGCTGGACCTACGTCGCCACCAACTTCCAGCACCCGGGGGACTGGGAGTCGCCCCTGCATGACAAGGTCCGGCCGGTGCTCGAGCCGCTGGTGCGCGAAATGCACCTGGGCGGCTACGCCGGCGGGGTGGGGTACCTCACGCTGGGGCCGGCCCGGGCTGCGCCAGCTGCGGCCTGAGCCTCAGGCCGGCCGCAGGTGGTCCAGCGGCCACGCGCTGCTGGCCTTGACCTCCCCCAGCGAGAAGCTGGTGTGGAGGTCCTTCACGTTGGGCAGATTGATCAGGACCTCGCGCAGGAAGCGGGAGAAGCTGTCGAGGTCGCGCGCCACCACCTGCAGCTCGAAGGTGCCGGTGCCGCTGATGTAGTGGCAGGACACGATTTCGGGAATCTTGCGGATCGCCGCCTCCATCTGGCGGGTGCCTTCGCCGGTGGTGCGCTCGGCGTCCACCCGCACGAAGGCCAGCACCCCCAGGCCGATGCGGTGCCGGTCGATCTCGGCGTGGTAGCCCTTGATGTAACCCGCTTCCTCCAGTGCCCGCACCCGTCGCCAGCACGGCGCCGCCGACAGCCCCACCCGCTGCGCCAGTTCGGCGTTGGTCAGCCGCGCATCGGCCTGCAGCTCTTGCAGGATGCGCAGGTCGAATTTGTCGAGCGTTTCCATTTTTCCGTGTTTTGAGCAATATCCTTTCCTATCCTACAGAGGTTTGAGCATCAAAAGCAAAGACTTATCGAGTGTTGCGGCATACACTGCCCTCCACTACGGAGACAAGAAACCATGAACGCGCCCCTGCCTGAGCACATCCGCAAAGCGCTCGAGACGGTCACCCTGGACGACAAGTACTCGCTGGACTACGGCCGCGCCTTCATGAGCGGCGTGCAGGCCCTGGTCAAGTTGCCCATGCTCCAGCGCCAGCGCGACGCCCTGGCAGGCAAGAACACCGCCGGCTTCATCAGCGGCTACCGCGGCTCCCCCCTGGGCAGCTACGACCAGGCGCTGTGGAAGGCCAAGAAGTTCCTGCAGTCGCAGAACATCGTCTTCCAGCCGGGCGTGAACGAGGAGCTCGCCGCCACCGCGCTGTGGGGCACGCAGCAACTGGGCTTTGCGCCCGCGGGCGCCAACCGCTTCGACGGCGTCTTCGGCATCTGGTACGGCAAGGGCCCGGGCGTGGACCGCTGCTCCGACGTCTTCAAGCACGCCAACATGGCCGGCACCACGCCCTGGGGCGGCGTGATCGCGGTGGCCGGCGACGACCATGTCGCCAAGAGCTCCACCGCCGCCCACCAGAGCGACCACATCTTCAAGGCCTGCGGCCTGCCGGTGTTCTTCCCGGCCTCGGTGCAGGAGATCCTGGACCTGGGCATCCATGCCTTCGCCCTGAGCCGCTATGCCGGCGTCTGGTCGGGGATGAAGACCATCCAGGAGATCGTGGAGTCCAGCGCCGCGGCGCAGATCGACGCCGAGCGCGTGCAGATCATCCTGCCCGAGGACTTCGCCATGCCCCCGGGCGGCGTCCACATCCGCTGGCCCGACGCGCCGCTGGACCAGGAGCAGCGCCTGTTCGACTTCAAGTGGTACGCCGCGCTGGCCTACATCCGCGCCAACCGCCTGAACCACAACGTCATCGAGGGCCCCAACGACCGCTTCGGCATCATCGCCAGCGGCAAGGCCTACAACGACACCCGCCAGGCCCTGGCCGACCTCGGCCTCGACGACGCCACCTGCCAGCGCATCGGCCTGCGCCTGCACAAGGTGGGCGTGGTCTGGCCGCTGGAGGCGCAGGGCACGCGCGAGTTCGCCACCGGGCTGCGCGAGATCCTCGTCGTCGAGGAGAAGCGCCAGGTCATCGAGTACCAGATCAAGGAGGAGCTGTACAACTGGCGGCCCGACGTGCGCCCCAACGTGCTGGGCAAGTTCGACGAGCCCGAGGGCGACTTCACCGGCGGCGAGTGGTCCATGCCCAACCCCTCGGCCCATACCCTGCTGCGCGCCAATGCCGACCTGTCGCCGGCCATCATCGCCCGCGCCATCGCGCGCCGCCTCAAGAAGATCGGCGTGGACAGCGACACCGCCGCCCGCCTCGACGCCCAGCTGGCGCTGCTCGAGGCCAAGGAGCGCGCGATGCAGGTGCTCGAGGTCAAGGCCGACCGCGTGCCGTGGTTCTGCTCGGGCTGCCCGCACAACACGTCGACGAAGGTCCCCGAGGGCTCGCGCGCCATGGCCGGCATCGGCTGCCATTACATGGCCACCTGGATGGACCGCAACACCCTGGGCTTCACCCAGATGGGGGGCGAGGGCGTGCCCTGGGTCGGGCAGCAGCCCTTCACCCACGAGAAGCACGTGTTCGCCAACCTCGGCGACGGCACCTACTTCCACAGCGGCCTGCTGGCCATCCGCCAGGCCATCGCCGCGGGCGTGAACATCACCTACAAGCTCCTGTACAACGACGCGGTGGCCATGACCGGCGGCCAGCAGGTCGGCGAGCGGCCCGAGGGCCACTCGGTGCTGCAGATCGTGGGCAGCCTCACCGCCGAGGGCGTGAGCCGCCTGGTGATCGTCTCCGACCAGCCCGAGAAGTACACCCTGGCCCGGCTGCCCGATGGCGTGGAGGTGTTCCACCGCGACGAGCTCGACCGCCTGCAGCGCGAGTTCCGCGAGATCCCCGGCACCAGCGTCATCGTCTACGACCAGACCTGCGCCACCGAAAAGCGCCGCCGCCGCAAGCGCGGCACGATGGTCGACCCGGCCGTGCGCGTGGTGATCAACGACCTGGTCTGCGAGGGCTGCGGCGACTGCGGCGTGCAGTCCAACTGCCTGTCGGTGGAGCCGCTGGAGACGCCCTTCGGCCGCAAGCGCACCATCAACCAGAGCAGCTGCAACAAGGACATGAGCTGCCTCAAGGGCTTCTGCCCCAGCTTCGTCACCGTCGAGGGCGGCCAGCTGAAGAAGCAGGCCCGCGACCGCCGGCCCTCGCCGGCCGACCTCGGCGAGCTGCCCGACCCGGCCGTGCCCGCGCTGGTGCCCGGCCAGGCCTTCGGCATCGTGGTGGCCGGCGTCGGCGGCACCGGGGTCATCACCATCGGCCAGCTCCTGGGCATGGGCGCGCACCTGGAAGGCAAGGGCATCGTCACGCAGGACGCGGCGGGCCTGGCCCAGAAGGGCGGCGCCACCTGGAGCCACGTGCTGATCGGCGAGTCCGACGCCGCGATCCGCACCACCCGCGTGAGCATGGCCGGGGCGGATCTGGTCATCGGCTGCGACCCCATCGTCGCCGCCGGCAAGGAGACGGTGCTGCGCATGCGCGAGGGCCGCACCCGCGTCGCCCTCAACGCCCACAGCACGCCCACTGCCGCCTTCGTGCGCGACGCCAACTGGGTCAACCCCGAGGATGCCTGCGCCGGGGAGATCGCGCGGGCCGTCGGCGCCGGCGCGGTCGGCGCCTTCAATGTCGAGCGCGCCGCCACCCGCCTGATGGGCGACAGCCTCTATGCCAATCCCATGCTCCTCGGCTATGCATGGCAGAAGGGCTGGGTGCCGGTGGGCCTCGAGGCGCTGATGCGCGCCATCGAGCTCAATGGCGTGGCCGTCGACGCCAACAAGACCGCCTTCAACTGGGGCCGCCGGGCCGCCCACGACCCGGCCGCGGTGGAGCGCCTGGTCTCGCCCGCCCAGGTGGTCGAGCTGCACAAGCGCGAGACGCTGGACAGCCTGGTCGCCCGGCGCGTCGAGTTCCTCACGGCCTACCAGGACGCCGCCTACGCGCAGCAGTACCGTGACTTCGTCGAGAAGGTCCGCGCCGCCGAGGCCGGCCTGGGCAAGACCGCCCTGGCCGAGGCCGTGGCGCGCTACCTGTTCAAGCTGATGGCGTACAAGGACGAGTACGAGGTCGCCCGCCTGCACACGCAGGCCGGCTTCGCCGAGAAGATCGCCAGCCAGTTCGAGGGCGACTTCAAGGTCCACTACCACCTGGCCCCGCCGCTGCTGGCCCGCCGCAACGAGCGTGGCGAGCTGGTCAAGCGCAAGTACGGCCCGGCCATGGGCCTGGCCTTCCGCCTGCTGGCGCGCCTGCGCTTCCTGCGCGGGACGGCGCTGGATGTCTTCGGCCGCACCGGGGAGCGCCGCACCGAGCGCGCGCTGATCGCCGAGTACCGCGCCTGCGTCGAGGAACTGCTGGCCGGCCTCTCGGCCGGCAACCATGCGCTGGCCGTGGAGATCGCCCGGGTGCCGGAGCAGATCCGCGGCTTCGGCCATGTGAAGGAGCGCCACCTCGCCGCGGCCCGCCCGCAGTGGGAGGCCCTGATGGCGCGCTGGCGCGGCCGGCCGGCCGAGGGCCGCCTGGCCGCCTGAGGCCCGCACGCCACGCGCCCGCGGCCCAGCGCCTACAATTCCTCGATTCCGCCTCGCGGCGGCGCGATGGCGCCGGCGCGGGCGGTTTTCCACGTCAAGACCCAACGATTCCGAGGAGCCTCCGTGTTCATTTCCTCCGCCTTTGCCCAGACCGCCCCCGCCGCCGCCGGTGGCGACATGTCCTCCTCCTTCATGAGCATGCTGCCGCTGCTGCTCATGTTCGTGGTCCTGTACTTCATCATGATCCGCCCCCAGATGAAGCGCCAGAAGGAGCACAAGGCCATGCTCGAGGCCCTGGCCAAGGGTGACGAGATCACCACCGCCGGCGGCCTGGTGGGCCGCATCAGCAAGATCGGCGACACCTATGTCGGCCTGGAAGTGGCCAGCGGCGTCGAGGTGCAGGTCCAGCGCAGCGCCATCGTGCAGGTGCTGCCCAAGGGCACCCTGAAGTAATCACGGCCGCTGTCCCGTCCCTTCTCCCCGTTCTTCCCGCACGAACCGTCGTCATGAACCGTTACCCGGTCTGGAAGTACGCGATCCTCCTGGTCGCGTTGCTGGTGGGCGCCCTCTACACCCTGCCCAATTTCTTCGGCGAGGCGCCCGCTGTGCAGGTCTCGGCCGGCAAGGCCACCGTGAAGGTGGACGCCACCACCCAGGCCCGGGTGGAGCAGGCCCTGGCCGCCGCCGGCCTGGCGCCGCAGGCCCTCACCCTCGACGCCAGTTCCGTGCGGGTGCGCGTGGACAGCACCGACGCCCAGCTCAAGGTGAAGGACGCGCTGCAGCGCGCCCTCAACCCCGACCCGGCCGACCCGGCCTACGTCGTCGCCCTCAACCTGATCTCGGCCTCGCCGCGCTGGCTGTCGGCGCTGCATGCCGCGCCCATGTACCTGGGCCTGGACCTGCGCGGCGGCGTGCACTTCATGCTGCAGGTGGACATGCCCGCGGCGCTGACCAAGAAGGCCGAGGCCTTTGCGGGTGACCTGCGCACCCAGCTGCGCGAGGCCAACATCCGCCACGCCGGCATCAACCGCAATGGCCAGGCCATCGAGGTGCGCTTCCGTGAGGCCGCCACCCTGCAGCAGGCCCTCAAGCTGGTGGCCGACCAGTTCCCCGACCTGGCCGTCACCGCCGGCCCGGACGGCACCGAGTACCGCCTGGCGGCCTCGCTCAAGCCCGAGGCCGCCCGCAAGGTGCAGGAGCAGGCGCTCAAGCAGAACATCATGACCCTGCACAACCGGATCAACGAGCTCGGCGTGGCCGAGCCGGTGATCCAGCAGCAGGGCCTGGACCGCATCGTGGTCCAGCTGCCCGGCGTGCAGGACACGGCCAAGGCCAAGGACATCCTGGGCCGCACCGCCACCCTGGAGATGCGCCTGGTCGACGACTCCTCCGAGGCCCGCGCCGCCGAGCTCGGCACCGGCCCGGTGCCCTTCGGCTCCGAGCGCTACCTGGAGCGTGACGGCCGTGCGGTCATCGTCAAGAAGCAGGTCATCCTGACCGGCGACAGCCTGACCGACGCCCAGCCCGGCTTCGACTCGCAGAGCCAGCAGCCCAAGGTCGACCTCACCGTCGACGCCAAGGGCGGCCGCATCATGCGCGACACCAGCCGCGAGAACCTGAAGAAGCGCATGGCCATCCTGCTCTTCGAGAAGGGCAAGGGCGAGGTGCTGACCGCCCCGGTGATCCAGGGCGAGCTGGGCAACCGCTTCCAGATCTCCGGCTCCATGACCGTTGCCGAGGCCAACGACCTGGCCCTGCTGCTGCGCGCCGGTTCGCTGGCCGCGCCCATGGAGATCATCGAGGAGCTGACCATCGGCCCCACCCTGGGCGCCGAGAACATCGCCAAGGGCTTCCACAGCGTGGCCTGGGGCTTCGTCGTGATCTGCGCCTTCATGACGGTCTACTACATGCTGTTCGGCGTGTTCTCCAGCATCGCGCTGGCGGTGAACCTGCTGCTGCTGGTGGCCATCCTGTCGATGCTGCAGGCCACCCTGACCCTGCCCGGCATGGCCGCCATGGCGCTGGCGCTGGGCATGGCCATCGACTCGAACGTCCTGATCAACGAGCGGGTGCGCGAGGAGCTGCGCAACGGCGCCTCGCCGCAGGCGGCGATCCACGCCGGCTACGACCGCGCCTGGGCCACCATCCTGGACTCCAACATCACCACGCTGATCGCCGGCGTCGCCCTGCTGGCCTTCGGCTCCGGCCCGGTGCGCGGCTTCGCGGTGGTGCACTGCATCGGCATCCTGACCTCCATGTTCTCGGCGGTCTTCTTCTCGCGCGGCCTGGTCAACCTCTGGTACGGCCGGCGCAAGAAACTCAAGTCCGTCTCGATCGGCACCGTCTGGCGTCCTGAAGCCGGCAGCGCTATAAACAAGCCCGAGAGCCTGTAAGAAAATGGAATTCTTCAAGATCCGCCGCGACATCCCCTTCATGCGGCACGCGGTGGTGTTCAACATCATCTCGTTCGTCACCTTCGCGCTGGCCGTCTTCTTCCTGGCCACGCGCGGCCTTCACCTCTCGGTGGAGTTCACCGGCGGCACGGTGATGCAGGTCACCTACGACAAGCCGGCCGAGGTCGAGCGCATCCGCCAGGTCGTCGCCGGCCTGGGCTTCACCGATGTCCAGGTGCAGAACTTCGGCACCGCCCGCGACGTCATGATCCGGCTGCCGGCCCAGAAAGGTGTGAGTTCCGCGCAACAGAGCGAGAAGGTGCTGGCGGCCCTCAAGGCCCAGGACCCGGCCGTCAACCTCAAGCGCACCGAGTTCGTCGGCCCCTCCGTGGGCGAGGAGCTTGCGGCCGACGGCCTCAAGGCCCTGGCCGTGGTGATCGCCGGCATCGTGATCTACCTGGCGATCCGTTTCGAGTGGAAGTTCGCGGTCGCGGCCATCATCGCCAACCTGCACGACGTGGTCATCATCCTGGGCTTCTTCGCCTACTTCCAGTGGGAGTTCTCGCTGGCCGTGCTGGCGGCGGTGCTGGCCATCCTGGGCTACTCGGTCAACGAGTCGGTGGTGATCTTCGACCGCATCCGCGAGAACTTCCGCCGCTTCCGCAAGATGGACACGGTGGAGATCATCGACAACGCGATCACCTCCACCATCAGCCGCACCATCATCACCCACGGCAGCACGCAGATCATGGTGCTGTCGATGCTGCTGTTCGGCGGCGCCACCCTCTACTACTTCGCCCTGGCCCTGACCATCGGCATCCTGTTCGGCATCTACTCCTCGGTGTTCGTCGCCGCCGCCATCGCCATGTGGCTGGGCGTCAAGCGCGAGGACCTGGTCAAGGCGCCCCCCCGCAAGGACGGCGACCCGAACGACCCCAACGCCGGCGCCACCGTCTGAGTCCGGAGGGCCTCGCTTGACGCTCACCACGCCCAACGCACCCGGCACCCTGGCGCGCAGGGTGCGGGAGCAGTTCGTGGCCGAGCTCGAGGCCTGCCTGGAGCCGCTCTCGCTGGCCCTGGCCACCCGCCTGCTCGAGCAGGTGGACCGCAGCACCAGCACCCGGGAAGCGCACGAGCGGCGCGACGCGATGCTCGAGTACGAGCGGCTGCGCGCGAGCTGGGCGGCCGCGACGCGGCTGGCCTGGCGCCGGGGTGCGGCCGGCTTGGCGGGCGCCGCGCCGCCCGCCGCGGGGGGCGACCTCTCCCTGCTCGACCACGACGAGGTCGAGCGCAAGATCATCGCTTCGCGCCTGGCCATGTCCCTGCAGGAGGCGGGTGGCTGGGATTTCAATGACCTGCTGCGCCGCATGCAGCAGGTCGAGGGCGTCGAGCTGCCGGCCAGCGACGTCATCCGCCCCGAAGGCCTGGCCCAGCACCTGGTCGAGTCCTGGATGGCCTCGGGCCTGCCGCGCCGCACCTGGCTGCTGGCGGGCGACTTCTTCCAGCAGCAGCTCGGGCCGGTCGTGTCCCGGGCCTGGCAGCGGGCCAACCAATCGCTCATCGACGCGGGTGTGCTCCCGGACATCGGGGCGGGCCGCCGTGTCCGCCGCAGTCCCGACGCCGCTGCGCGCCCGCCCGGGGCGCCGGGCACCGGGCCCGGTGGCTTGCCGGGCGGCTCGGGCGCTTCCGGCGGCGGCGGTGGTGCCAGCGGCATGGGCCTGAGCACGGGCGGGGGGCTCGGCTTCGGCGGCGGGAGCGGCCGCGGCACGCCCACGGGCACCGGCGAGGCCGGGCCGGGGGCCGCGTCGGCCTGGGGCCAGGTACCGCCCGACAGCCGTCTCGCAGCCGGCGTGGAGTCGCCCCTGGCCCGCGTGCGCAGCCGGGCCCAGGGCCTGCTCGGACGCATGCGCCGGCTGATCGGCGAGCGTGTCGCCGACTTCGACCCCGGTCAGCCCGTCGTGCCCTCGCCGGCCCTGTCGGTGGCCCTCGGCCCGGTGGGCAGCACCCTGCTCGCCGATCCGGATGCCTTCGACGACCGTGCCGTCGCCCGCATCGCCCAGGCGCTGCGCGAGCAGAGCGGCGAACTCAAGCGCCAGGCCGGCTCGTCCACCGAGAAGGCGCTGATCGAGGTCGTCGCGCTGATGTTCCAGAGCATCCTGGCCGAGGAGCGCATCCCGCCCGCGGTGCGGGTTTGGTTCGCGCGCCTGCAGATGCCGGTGCTGCGCGTGGCTCTGGCCGAACCCGATTTCTTCGAGAGCCTGCAGCACCCCGCGCGCCTGCTGATCGACCGCATGGGCGCCTGCGTGCTCGGCTTCGACGGCGCCACCATCGACGGCAGCGAGATGGAGGCCGAGATCCGCCGCATCGTCCAGCTGGTCGAGCAGTACCCCGAGACCGGCCGCAAGGTCTTCCTGATGGCGCACGAGGAGTTCCAGAAATTCCTCTCGCGCTACCTCACCGACCAGGCCCCCGCCACGCGCCGCGTGGTCACCGTGGCCCAGCAGGTCGAGCAGAAGGAGACCATGGCGGTGCGCTACACGATCGAGCTGCGCCGCATGCTCGACGACATGCCGGTGCCGGCGGGCATCCGTGAATTCCTCTTCAAGGTCTGGGCCGAGGTGATGGCGGTCGCCGCCGTGCGCCACGGGGCCCAGCATCCCGACACCATCGCTCTCAAGAAATCCGCTGCCGAGCTGGTCTGGGCCGCGGGCGCCAAGCCCAACCGGGCGGAGCGCGCCCAGGTGATCCAGGGCCTGCCGCAACTCCTGCAGCGCCTGCGCCAGGGCATGACCCTGCTGGGTCTGCCGGCCGCGGAGCAGGATGCCCAGCTCAAGACCTTGAGCGACACCCTGGCCGATGCCTTCCAGTCCCGCACCGCGCCCATTCCCACCGCGCGCATCGAGGCCATCGCGGACTGCCTGACCAACCTCGAGAGCCTGGCCGCCGGCTTCGAGGCCGACCTGCCCCTGGATGCGGAGAGCCTGGGCGAGCTGCTCGGCGAGGAAGCGCGGGGCGTGGAGATCGTCACCGATGGTGGCGTGCGCCCCGGCGCCGCCATGATGGCCTGGGCGCGTGAGTTGCAGCCGGGCGCCTGGTTCCGGCTGGACCACAACGGCGAGGTCGAGCCGGTGCAGTACGCCTGGCGCTCCGAGGGCGGGCAGCTGCACCTGTTCACTGCGCCGGGCGGCCGCTGCGTGCTGCTGCAGGTGGGGCGGCTGGCGGCCTACCTGCAGGCCGGCCTGCTGGTGCCGCACGAGGACGAGGCGCTCACCGTGCGCGCCACGCGCGATGCGCTGGCCAAGCTGGACGCCAACCCGGAGCGGCTGCTGGCCGCCTGAGGGCCTCTCCCGAGGGGGGCTGGGGGCGGCGTGCCGAGCGCCGCGCCGGCGTGCCGATGGTGTGCCCGCTCAGTGCGCCAGGCGCGCCGCGGTGTCGTCGCACAGCTCGTCGAGCACCAGGGCGTCGGGCTCGGTGCCGAAGCTCCAGTACACCATCAGCACGATGATCTTGAGCTCGTCGAGCGAGACCGGGTGGCTGGCCGCGGCCATGGCGCGGTCGACGACGATCTCGCGCATGGCGGCCGGCAGCACGCCGGCGGACTCGAGGAAGGTGATGAAGCCCAGGCACTCGGCGCCGAGGCGGTCCTGCTCGGCGATCGAGTAGACACGCAGGCTGTGGGCGGACTGGCGATCGGGGGAGCAGTCGTCCGAGGCGAGCCGTGCGCCCTCGGGCAGCATCTGCCGGGTGGCCTGGGCCGCGAAGTTCAGGCCGTCGAGCCAGACCAGCGCGTCATGGATCTCCTCGGCCTGGAAGCCATGGGCGCTGAGCTTGCGCCCGAGCTGCTCCAGCTCGGGACAGGCGTCGCCGCGCCAGTAGTTTTCGTAGACGAATACCAGCACTTCGAACATGACCCCACTATAAGGCCCGCCGCGCCCGATGCCATGAGCGAAATGCCGCAGGTGTTGCCTTCGCGCAAAAGGCTTTTCAGGCTGCAGCCGCGCGCTGGAACAGCCCGCCTGCGAGCCGCACCACCGCCCCCTGGAGTTCGAGTTCGAGCAGGCGCGCCTGCAGTTGCGGGGTGGGCAGCCCGGTGCGCGCGGTGAGCGCGTCGAGCGAGGCCGGGTCGAAGCCCAGGGCCTCGAGCAGTCCGTCCTCCGGCGGCTCGTGCGGGTCGGCGGCCACCGGGTCCGGCGCGCAGCGTTGCGGCGCCAGCTCCCCGAGCACGTCCTGCGCGTTCTCCACCAGCGTGGCGCCCTGCCGGATCAGGGCATGGCAGCCCCGCGACAGCGGTGAATGGATCGAGCCCGGGATGGCGAATACCTCGCGGCCCTGCTCGCTGGCGCAGCGCGCCGTCACCAGTGAGCCGGAACGCAGGGCCGCTTCCACCACCAGCGTGCCGCCCGAGAGGGCGGCGATGAGCCGGTTGCGCCGCGGGAAGTTGGCGGGCAGCGGCGGCGTGCCCAGGGGGTACTCGCCCACCAGGCGCCCGCGCGCCGCGATGCGGCGGGCGAGGTCCAGGTGGGCGCGGGGGTAGACGCGGTCCAGGCCCGTGCCCACCACCGCGATCGTGGCGCAGGGCAGGTCGCTGCCCGCGCCCTCGAGCGCGCCCTCGTGGGCCGCCGCGTCGATGCCCAGCGCCAGGCCCGAGACCACGCACCAGCCCGCCTGCGCGAAGCTGCGCGCGAACTGGCGGGCGTGGTCCTGGCCCTGCGGCGTGGGGTTGCGGCTGCCGACCACGGCGATGGCCTCGGGCCAGGGCGCGTCGGGCTGCTCGCCGGCCACCCACAGCAGCAGGGGCGGGTCCGCGGTGTGCAGCAGGGCGGGCGGGTAGGTGGCGTCGGCCAGGCTCAGGACGCGGCGGCGCGCCGGGTCCGCCGCGAGCCAGGCGGCGCAGGCGGTGGCCTGGGCGTCGAGGGCCTCACTGGGTTCGCGCAGGGCGGTGAGCTGCGCGGGCGAGAGCAGGTGCGAGAGCTCGGCGTCCGGGGCGTCGAGCACCTGCTGCGGCAGCCCGAAAGCGGCCAGCAGCCGGCGCGCGGCGGTGCCACCGAGGCGGGGCGCCAGCGCCAGCCGGAGCCACCCGGAAAGCTCGCCGGCGTCCACGCGCTCAGCGTGGGTTGGCCAGGCGGTCGCCCACCCGCACACCGTCGCTGGTCTGCAGGATCAGGGCGTACGAGACTTTCTCGAAGGTGCGGAACACCATCAGCAGGCCGTTGCGCTCGTCCGGCAGCTGCAGGGTCTCCTTGCGGCCCTCGGTGCGGTCGGTCACCTGGCCGCCGCGCTTGAGGATGGCCAGCACATGGCCGCTGACCATGCCGTCGGCCGCGCCCTTGTTGATGGCGACGACCTGGTTCTGGCCGGCCATGCCCACGCTGCTGCCGTACATGGAGACGATGGCCCCGCCCTCGATGGGTTTCTCCGGCGCGCGCGGGGTGTAGTTCACCAGCTGGGTCGGCGGCTCGGGCAGCAGCCGGTCGCCGGTGCGCATTTCCTCGCGGGCGGCCACGATGTCCAGGGTGGCGGGCACCGGCAGGGTCTGCGCGTCGCGGCCCTCGGTGCGGGTGGTCTGGCTGCCCTCGCCGCGCGCCAGCACGGCGCGCCCGAGGTACTGGGCCTCCTGGCCCAGCACCGCGCCGGTGACCGGGTCGACCAGGGCGCGGGTGCTGCGGAACACGCGGAAGGCGGGCAGGGGCCCGGTGGCGGGCTCGGCCAGGGGCTGGCCCGAGGGGCCGCGGGCGTAGGCGCGGTCGCCGCGGGTGATCAGCACGCGGCCCTCGGTGGCGGCGACCAGGCGCGGGGCGCGCGCCAGCGTCTCCTCATCGACGACCAGGGGCTCGGCCAGGAAGGGTTCGATCAGGTGCGGCTTCAGCGTGGGCAGCGCGGTGTCTCCCAGGGGCTGGCTGCGCACCCGGGGCGACAGGCGCACGGTGGGCACCGGCGAGCCGTCGGGGGCGCCCTCGGCCCGCAGGAAGGCGCGGCCGTCGCGCTTTTCCAGGACCAGCACCTGGCCGGGGTAGATCAGGTGGGGGTTGCGGATCGTCTGCAGGTTCATGCCCCACAGCTCAGGCCAGCGCCAGGGCCGCACCAGGTACAGCCCGGAGATGTCCCACAGCGTGTCGCCGCGCTGGACGGTGTAGCGGTCCGGGGCGTTGGGTGACAGCTCGGACAGTGGGACACCCGCCTGCGCCACCTGCTGCGCGGTGGCCCGCTGGGCCCCTGTGATCGGGTAGTTCTGGGCTGCCGCGGCCTGGGCCATGCAGGCAGCCACCAGGGCGATCGCGATCGCGCCGGGGCGCATCGTTGCCTTCATTGGTGTGTTCCCCTTCTTGGTCTTTGGCCGATTCTGCGCCCAAGCCCCGGCAACGGCAACGTTTGGTTCTCACCTTGGGCGGCAATGGCTCTCAAAGTGGGGGAAAATGGCGACAGTTCTGCCCCGATCCCATGGCCCTGCTCCCCATCCTCGTCTATCCCGATCCCCGCCTGCACACCGTCGCCAAGCCGGTGGCGGCCGTCGACGACCGCATCCGCCAGCTGGTGGCCGACATGCGCGAGACCATGTATGACGCCAACGGCATTGGCCTGGCGGCCACCCAGGTGGACGTGCATGAGCGCGTCGTCGTCGTCGACACCTCCGAGGACCGCGACCAGCCCATGGCGCTGATCAACCCCGAGATCATCTGGGCCAGCGACGAGAAGCGCGTCGGCGAGGAGGGCTGCCTGTCGGTGCCCGGCATCTACGACGGCGTCGAGCGCTCGATCGCCGTGAAGGTGCGCGCCCTCGACGAGAACGGCCAGGAGCGCGTGATCGAGGCCGAGGGCCTGACCGCGGTGTGCATCCAGCACGAGCTGGACCACCTCTTGGGCAAGGTCTTCGTCGAGTACCTCTCGCCCCTCAAGCGCAACCGCATCAAGACCAAGCTGGTCAAGTCCCGCCGCGAGGCGGTGCGGCTCTGACCACCGTGCGCGTCGTCTTCGCCGGCACCCCGGAGTTCGCCCGCCTGGCGCTGGAGCGACTGCACGCTGCGGGTTTCGAGATTCCCCTGGTCCTCACCCAGCCTGACCGCCCGGCCGGGCGCGGCATGAAGCTGCAGGCCTCGCCGGTCAAGCAGTTCGCGGTGGACCACGGCATCCCGGTCTCGCAGCCCCTCAGCCTTCGCCTGGACGGCAAGTATCCCGAGGACGCCGCCGCTGCCCGCGGCGCGCTGGAGGCGGCCCGTCCCGACGTCATGGTGGTCGCCGCCTACGGCCTGATCCTGCCGCAGTGGACGCTGGACCTGCCGCGGGCCGGCTGCCTGAACATCCATGCCTCGCTGCTGCCCCGGTGGCGCGGCGCCGCGCCGATCCACCGCGCCATCGAGGCCGGCGACGCCGAGACCGGCGTGACCATCATGCAGATGGACGCCGGCCTGGACACCGGCGACATGCTGCTCGTCGAGCGCCTGCCGATCGCGGCCGGCGACACCACCGGCAGCCTGCATGACAAGGTGGCCGACCTGGGCGCGCGCATGATCGTCGAGGCCCTGGAGCGGGTCGCCCGCGGCGGCCTGCGCCCGGTGCCCCAGCCCGCCGAGGGCGTGACCTACGCGCACAAGATCGAGAAGGCCGAGGCCCAGGTCGACTGGTCGCTGCCGGCGGAGTTGATCGAGCGCCGCGTGCGCGCCTTCGACCCCTTCCCCGGCGCCGCCACCCACCTGGGCGGCGAGGCCGTCAAGATCTGGGGAGCCGCCCTCGCGGCGGGCGCGGGCCGGCCCGGCACGGTTCTGGCCGTGGAGGCCGACGGCATCACCGTGGCCTGCGGCGAGGGCGCGCTGCGCCTCACCCAGCTGCAGCGCGCCGGCGGCAAGCGACTGGGCGTCGCCGACTTCCTGCGCGGCTTCCCGCTGGCCGCGGGCCAGCGTTTCGGCGAGGCCGCCTGATGTTCTGGGAGCGGGCGCTGCGCGAGCACCCGGAGTTCCGGGCCGGCCTGCGCAGCATGTCGCCGCAGGCGCCGGGCATCGCGGCCTGGGGGCTCATGACCGGCGTGGCCATGGTCAAGTCGGGCCTGTCGCTGGTGGAGGCGCTGTCCATGGCGCTGTTCGTCTTCGCGGGCAGCTCGCAGCTGGCCTCCCTGCCGCTGCTGGTGGCCGGCGCGCCGGCCTGGGTGGTCCTGGCCACCGGCTTCTGCGTGAACCTGCGCTTCGTGGTCTTCAGCCTGCACCTGCGCCCGTACATGATGCACATGCCGCTGCTGCGGCGCCTGGTCACCGGCTACCTGACCACGGACATGACCTATGTGCTGCACACCAAGCGCTACCCGCATCCCCCGGCCGACGACCCGCAGGAGCGCCTGGCCCAGGAGGCCTTCATGGCCGGCAATGCCGGCATGAACTGGGTCGCCTGGATGCTCCCCAGCCTGGCCGGCATCGCCCTGGCCAACTTCGTGCCCACGCACTGGGGCCTGGGCTTTGCCGGCATCCTGTGCCTGATCGGCATCCAGCTGTCGCTGGCGACCAGCCGGCTGCGCGTCATCGCGATGGCGGTCGCCGGCATCACCGCGGTGGCCACCTATGCGTTGCCGCTCAAGTTGAACATCGTCGCCGCGATCGGCGTGGCGGTGCTGGTCTGCCTCACGCTCGAAAGCCGGGAGCGTGTCCGGCAGCAGGAGGCCCCATGAGGCAGACCGACCTCTGGACCATGGCGGTCATCCTCGGCCTGGCCGTGGTGACCGTGGTGGCGCGCGGCTTCTTCTTCATCTCCAGCCGCGACTGGTCGCTGCCCGAGTGGGCCGAGCGCGGCCTGCAGTACGCGCCCATCGCCGCCCTCTCGGCCGTGGTGCTGCCCGAGGTCGTGATGGCCCAGGGCCACCTGGTGCCCACCTGGCAGGACGCCCGCATCTTCGGGGCCGCGGTGGGGGTGGCGGTGTTCTTCTGGCGCCGCGACACGCTCCTGACCATCATCGCCGGCATGGCGGTGTACCTGCCGCTGCACCTCGGCCTGGGCTGGTAACGGTTCCGGACCCGGGGCGTCAGCCGGGTTTCCTAAAATGGCGGGTTCTCCAAGGGACCGACCATGAACATCCTCCGCTTCTCCGATCTGTGCGCCCAGGGCAAGGCCCGCGGCCAACGCGTCTTCATCCGCGCCGACCTGAACGTGCCCCAGGACGACGCCGGGAACATCACCGAGGACACCCGCATCCGCGCCTCCATCCCCTGCATCCAGCTGGCCCTGGACGCCGGCGCGGCGGTGATGGTCACCTCCCACCTGGGCCGCCCCACCGAGGGCGAGTTCAAGCCCGAGGACTCGCTGGCGCCCGTCGCCAAGCGCATGGCCGAACTCCTGGGCCGCGAGGTGCCGCTGGTGTCCGACTGGGTCGAGGGCGTGCAGGTCGCGCCCGGCTCCGTGGTGCTGCTGGAAAACTGCCGCCTGAACAAGGGCGAGAAGAAGAACAACCCCGAGCTGGCCCAGAAGATGGCCGCCCTGTGCGACATCTTCGTGCACGACGCCTTCGGCACCGCGCACCGCGCCGAGGCCTCCACCTACGGCATCGCCCAATTCGCCAAGGTGGCCTGCGCCGGCCCGCTGCTGGCCGCCGAGATCGACGCCATCTCCAAGGCCCTGGCCAACCCGAAGCGCCCGCTGGCCGCCATCGTGGCCGGCTCCAAGGTCTCGACCAAGCTGACCATCCTGAAGTCGCTGTCCGCCAACGTGGACCAGCTGATCGTGGGCGGCGGCATCGCCAACACCTTCATGCTGGCCGCCGGCCTGAAGATCGGCAAGTCGCTGGCCGAGGCCGACCTGGTCGCCGAGGCCAAGGCCGTGATCGAGGCCATGAAGGCCCGCGGCGCCGAGGTGCCGATCCCCACCGACGTGGTGGTGGCCAAGGCCTTCGCCGCCGACGCCCCGGCCACCGTCAAGGCGGCCACCGAGGTGGCCGACGACGACCTGATCCTGGACATCGGCCCGCAGACCGCCGCCAGGCTGGCCGCGCAGCTCAAGGCCTGCGGCACCATCGTCTGGAACGGCCCGGTGGGCGTGTTCGAGTTCGACGCCTTCGCCAAGGGCACCGAGACCATCGCCCGCGCCATCGCCGAGTCCAGCGCCTTCAGCATCGCCGGCGGCGGCGACACCCTGGCGGCCATCGCCAAGTACGGCATCGAGAAGGACGTGGGCTACATCTCCACCGGCGGCGGCGCCTTCCTCGAGGTGCTGGAGGGCAAGACCCTGCCGGCGTTCGAGATCCTCGAGAAGCGCGCGGCGGGCTGATCGCCCCCGCACCAAAGACAAAGGGGCCCGCGGGCCCCTTTGTCGTTGTCGTTCCGTCGGGTCAGGCCGGCAAGGCCGCCGGCTGGCTCGTCGCCCGCCCGGCGTAGTCGGTCCAGCAGCGACGGGTGAAGTCGTACAGCTTGCAGGCGCGCGCCGTCTGGAAGTACCAGCGCCAGGAGAAGCGCTGGACCACGATGCGGCCCGGCAGCAGTTCCTCGAGCTTGTCCTGCGCCTGCTTCAGGCGGTACAGCGGGATGCTCATGTCCACGTGGTGGGCGGTGTGCTCCATGATGTGGTGCATCAGCGCGCCGATCCGGAAGGGGAAGGTCAGGTGCACCGTGGTCGACACGAAGGGCTGGGCCTTCTGCCAGGCGGCGCGGTCGTCGTGCCAGGAGACCTTCACGTGCGTGTGGTGGACGTAGACGACGAAGCCGATCATCGAGCACCAGAACAGGAAGGGCAGCACGAAGCCGGTGACCAGCAGCAGCGCGATCGACTGGCCGGTCGCGGCAGCCGCGGCCACCAGGCCGCCGAGCCACACCAGGCCGGCGACGGAGACCAGCAGGTTGTCCCACAGGAACACCGGGCGGCGCGAAGGCATCTGCTTGCGCGAGGGGAAGAACATCTTCTTCCACCAGATCTCGATGAAGTAGTACAGGCCCGGGGCCCAGCCGCTGCGGTAGGCGCGGTCCAGGGCGCGCTGCACCGGCGTCATGGCCGCGAACTCGGCGGCGGTGGCCGGGGCCCAGACGAAGTCCACGCCCTTGAGGTTGGTGAAGCCGTGGTGCACCACGTTGTGCCCCGCATCCCACAGGCTGTAGGGCGTGAGCGAGGGCAGGAAGGCGATGCGGCCCAGCCACTTGTTCAGGCGGCGGTGCGGCGTCAGGCTCTGGTGGCAGGCGTCATGGCCGATGATGAACAGGCGGCCGATCACGAAGCCGGCGGCCAGCCCCAGCAGGGCCTTGGCCCACCAGGCCTCGACGGCGATCACGCCCGCCAGCAGCGCCGCGAACAGCGCATAGTCCAGCGCGAGCAGGACGAAGGCGCGCAGCGTGGTGCGTTGCGACAGGGGGATGAGCCACTCGCGGATGATCTTGCGATGCGGCAGGGGGGCTTCGGGAGGCAGCGGCTGCGGATGGGGAGTCATGGAATCTTGGCAAACACGGGTAAACCCGTGGATGGTAAACACGTCCACTTACAGATTCGATGACCTGGATCAACCGGGGCGCCGGAGCGCGCTGGTAACCGCGCTGTAACCGGCGCCACGGCGCGCGTGTGAGAATGCCCGCGCAGAGACAATCCTCAACCCCGGAAACAACCACCATGGCCCGTAGAGCCACCAAGATCGTCGCCACCCTCGGCCCCGCCTCCAGCGACCCCCAACTCCTCGAACAGATGATCCGCGCCGGCGTGAATGTCGTGCGCCTGAATTTCAGCCACGGCAAGGCGCAGGACCACATCGACCGGGCCCGCCTCGTGCGCGAGGCCTCCCGCCGCGCCGGCCGCGAGGTGGCCATCATGGCCGACCTGCAGGGCCCCAAGATCCGCGTGGGCAAGTTCGCCGAGGGCAAGGTCCTGCTCGAGCCGGGCATGAAATTCGTGCTCGACGCCTCGCGCACCGAGCCCGGCGACCTCGCCGGCGTGGGCCTGGACTACAAGGAGCTGCCGCGCGACGTGAAGCCCGGCGACACCCTCCTGCTGAACGACGGCCTGATCGTGCTGATCGTCGACCATGTGGACGGCGACAAGGTCCACACCACCGTCAAGCTCGGCGGCGAGCTGTCCAACAACAAGGGCATCAACAAGATGGGCGGCGGCCTCACCGCGCCGGCGCTCACGGCCAAGGACATGGAGGACATCCGTACCGCCATGAGCTTCCAAGCCGACTACGTGGCGGTGAGCTTCCCCAAGAACGCCACCGACATGGAGATGGCGCGCCAGCTGTGCAACGTGGCCGCCGCCGAATTCCGCCACAAGCCGGGGCTGATCGCCAAGATCGAGCGGGCCGAGGCGATCCCGAACCTGGAGTCCATCCTCAAGGCCAGCGACGGCATCATGGTCGCCCGCGGCGACCTCGCCGTGGAGGTGGGCAATGCCGCCGTGCCGGCGCTGCAAAAACGCATGATCCGGCTGGCCCGCGAGCATGACAAGGTGGTGATCACCGCCACGCAGATGATGGAGTCCATGATCACCAACCCGGTGCCCACCCGCGCCGAGGTGAGCGACGTGGCGAACGCCGTGCTCGATGGCACCGACGCGGTGATGCTCAGCGCCGAGACCGCCGCCGGCAAGTACCCGCTGGAGACGGTCGTCGAGATGGCCAACATCTGCGCCGAGGCCGAGCGCGCCGAGGACGTGCAGCTCGATGCCGATTTCCGCGGCATGGATTTCCACCGCATCGACCAGTCCATCGCCATGGGCGCGCTGTTCACCGCGCACCACCTGGGCTGCAAGGCCATCGTGGCGCTCACGGACACCGGCTCCACCGCGCTGTGGATGTCGCGCCACCGCATCCACGTCCCGATCTACGCGCTCACGCCCAAGCTGGCGACGCAGCGCAAGATGGCGCTGTATCGCAACGTGCGCCCGCTGCTGGTGGACCAGAGCGCCGAGCGCGACACCGCGCTGGCCGAGGCCGAGGGGCACCTGAAGCAGCGCGGCATCGTCACCGGCGGCGACATCTACGTGATCACCTGCGGTGACCGCATGGGCAACCCCGGCGGCACCAACATGCTGAAGGTGCTGCGGGCCACCTGACCGCCCCCCCCGGCCGCTCCCCGCGGGGAGGGGCGGGCGTGGAAACCGCGGAGGGCGAGGCCGCCCGCCCGCCTTCAGCGCGCGGCCTGCGCCAGTTCCACGGCCAGCCGGTTGTGCCGCTCCAGCAGCGGCGCCAGGTCCACGGTGGCCAGGCGCCCGTCCTTCACCACCCGCCGGCCATGGACCACCACGTGGTCGGCCTGCGGGCTGGCGCAGAGCAGCAGCGCGGCCACCGGGTCGTGCACTGCGCCGCCGGCCATGGCCAGCGTGTCCAGGCGGAACAGGGCGAAGTCGGCGCACAGGCCCGGCGCGAGCCGGCCGATGTCCGTGCGCCCCAGCACCTGCGCGCCGCCGCGCGTGGCCAGTCGCAGGGCATCGCGGGCCGTCATCTCGGCGGGGCCGAGGTCGCAGCCGAAGAAGGTGCGGCCCTCGCGCTGCACCGGCGGCTGCAGCGCCCGGCCGACGCGCGCCAGCAGCATGGCCTGGCGCGCCTCGTTGACCAGGTGCGCGGCGTCGTTGCTGGCGCTGCCATCCACCCCCAGGCCCACCGGCACGCCGGCGTCCAGCATGCGGCGCACCGGCGCGATGCCGCTGGCCAGGCGCATGTTGCTGCAGGGGCAGTGGGCGACGCCGGTGCGGGTGGCGGCGAACAGCGAGATGCCCTCGTCGTCCAGCTTCACGCAGTGGGCATGCCAGACGTCGTCGCCCAGCCAGCCCAGGTCCTGGGCGTACTGCGCCGGCGTGCAGCCGAACTTCTCGGCGCTGTAGGCGATGTCGTGGTCGTTCTCGGCCAGGTGGGTGTGCAGGCGCACGCCGTGGGCGCGGGCCAGGGCCGCCGTCTCGCGCATCAGGTCGCGGCTCACGGAGAAGGGCGAGCACGGCGCCAGGGCCACCTGCACCATCGCGCCGTGCGAGGCGTCGTGGTACTGCTCGATCAGGCGCTGGCTGTCCTTCAGGATCGCGGCCTCGTCCTCCACCACCCGGTCCGGCGGCAGGCCGCCCTGGCTGCGGCCTACGCTCATGCTGCCGCGGGTGGCGGTGAAGCGCATGCCGATGGCCTGCGCGGCGCGGATGCTGTCGTCCAGCCGCACGCCATTGGGGTAGATGTACAGGTGGTCGCTGCTGGTGGTGCAGCCCGAGAGCAGCAGTTCGGCCATGGCGACCTGGGTCGAGACCTCGACCATCTCCGGCGTCAGGCCGGCCCAGATCGGGTAGAGACCCTGCAGCCAGGAGAACAGCTCGGCGTCCTGCACCGCGGGGATGGCGCGGGTCAGGCTCTGGTACATGTGGTGGTGGGTGTTGACCAGGCCCGGCACCACCAGGTGGGCGCGGGCGTCGATCACCTCGTCGGCCCCGTCGCCGACCTCGGCGGCCGGGCCGATGGCCTCGATCCGGTGGCCGCGCACGCGGATGGAGGCGTCCTTCAGTTCGGTGCCGGCCTCGTCGGCGGTGAAGACATGACGGGCATTCTTGATCAGGAGCGTGCGTTCGGCGGTCATGCCCGGATTGTGTCCGCAGGTGTTACGAACCCCGGCCGGGTGGGTCGGCGGCTAAAATCGGGTGAGTTACCGGGCGGTTACATGGCCCGGAAAGCCGCCTTCGAAACTCTCCACTGGACTGCACCATGCCTCTCGTTTCCATGCGCGAACTGCTGGACCACGCCGCCGAAAACGGCTACGGGATCCCGGCCTTCAACGTCAACAACCTCGAACAGGTCCAGGCCGTGATGGAAGCCGCCAAGGAAACCGGCGCGCCGGTGATCCTGCAGGCCAGCGCCGGCGCCCGCAAGTACGCCGGCGAGGCCTTCATCAAGCACCTGATCCAGGCCGCCATCGAGGCCTATCCCACCATCCCGCTGGTGATGCACCAGGACCACGGCCAGAACCCCGACGTCTGCAAGGGCGCCATCGACCTGGGCTTCTCCTCGGTCATGATGGACGGCAGCCTCGAGGCCGACGGCAAGACCATCGCCTCCTACGACTACAACGTGGAAGTCACCCGCAAGGTGGTGGACATGGCCCACCCCCTGGGCATCACCGTCGAAGGCGAGCTGGGCTGCCTGGGCTCGCTCGAGACCATGCAGGGCGACAAGGAAGACGGCCATGGCACCGACGCCGTGATGACCCGCGAGCAGCTGCTCACCGACCCGGAGCAGGCCGCCGACTTCGTCAAGCGCACCCAGCTCGACGCCCTGGCCATCGCCATCGGCACCAGCCACGGCGCCTACAAGTTCAGCCGCAAGCCCACCGGCGACATCCTGGCGATCGACCGCATCAAGGAAATCAACCGCCGCATCCCCAACACCCACCTGGTGATGCACGGCTCCTCCAGCGTCCCGCAGGAGCTGCTGGCGATCATCCGCCAGTACGGCGGCGCCATGAAGGAAACCTACGGCGTGCCCGTCGAGGAAATCCAGGAAGCCATCAAGTACGGCGTGCGCAAGATCAACATCGACACCGACATCCGCCTGGCCATGACCGGCGCGGTGCGCAAGTTCCTGCACGAGAACCCCGAGAAGTTCGACGCCCGCGAGTGGCTCAAGCCCGCCCGCGAGGCCGCCAAGCAGGTGTGCAAGGCCCGCTACCTGGAATTCGGCTGCGAAGGCCAGGCCGGCAAGATCAAGGCCCACAGCCTGCAGGTCGTGGCCGCCAAGTACGCCCAGGGCGAGCTGGCCCAGGTGGTGAACTGATCCCGGTCGCTCCCTTGCGATAATCAACGGCCCGCTGACCGCGGGCCGTTTGCGTTTCCAGAAGGCCCTGCCATGACTTCCGCCCTGCATACCTCCTCGCTGACCTCCCTGCCGCTGCTGGCCCGCGGCAAGGTGCGTGACAACTACGCCGTCGGCGACGACCGCATCCTGATGGTGGCCACCGACCGCCTCTCCGCCTTCGACGTGATCATGGGCGAGCCCATTCCCGGCAAGGGCGAGCTGCTGACGCACATGGCGCTGTTCTGGTTCGGCAAGCTGGCCCATGTCTGCCCGAACCACCTCACCGGCGAGCTGCCCGAGAGCGTGGTCACTTCCGCCGAATGCAACCAGGTGATCGGCCGCTCCATGCTGGTCAAGCGCCTGAAGCCGATCCCGGTCGAGGCCGTGGTGCGCGGCTACCTCGCCGGCAGCGGCTGGAAGGAGTACCAGGAGTCGCAGTCGGTGTGCGGCGTGAAGCTGCCCGCCGGCCTGACCAACGCGGCCCGCCTGCCCGAGCCGATCTACACCCCCGCGGCCAAGGCCGCCGTGGGCGAGCACGACGAGAACATCACCTTCGAGCGCACCGTGGAAATGATCGGCCCCGACCTGGCCGCCCGCATCCGCGACATCAGCATCCAGCTTTACAAGGAGGCCGCCGAGATCGCCCTGAAGAAGGGCCTGATCATCGCGGACACCAAGTTCGAGTTCGGCCTCGACGAAAAGGGCCAGCTGGTGCTGATGGACGAGGTCCTCACGCCCGACTCCTCCCGCTACTGGCCGGTGGAGGGCTATGAAGAGGCCGCCGCGCAGGGCGCCAACCCGCCCAGCTACGACAAGCAGTTCGTGCGTGACTGGCTGGAGCAGGTCCGCCTGAACGGCAAGCCCTGGGACAAGACGCCCCCGGCGCCGCGCCTGCCGCAGGACGTGATCGAGAAGACGGCGGCCAAGTACCGTGAGGCGCTGGAGCGGCTCACGGGTTAACGCCGGCAGGTCCCGGCGCGGGGGTGCGCCGCGCGCCCGCGCCCGCGCACAATGGCGAGGCTTTTCCCTCCCAGGAGCTTTGCCATGGCCTCACCGACCTCGACCTCCAGCGTCCGCTTCCACCGCGTCCTGCGCTGCCCCCCGGAGCGCGTCTACCGCGCCTTCCTCGACGCCGAGGCGCTGGTCAAATGGCTGCCGCCCGACGGGTTCACCGCCCGCATGCACCAGCAGGATGCGGTGGCCGGCGGCTCCTACCGGATGTCGTTCACCCATTTCGCCTCGGGTCATGTCCATGCGTTCGGCGGCAGCTACCTCGAACTGGTGCCCCATGAGCGCCTGCGCTACACCGCGCGCTTCGACGACCCGCAGCTGCCCGGCGAGATGCAGACCACGGTGACGCTCACCGCCGTGGCGCGCGGGACCGAGGTGTCCATCGTGCAGGAGGGCATCCCGGCCGCCATCCCCGCCGACGACTGCTACCTCGGCTGGCAGGACTCGCTGGCCCTCCTGGGGCGGCTGGTCGAGGAGTCGGGCCCGGCGTAGCCGCGCCTCGGCCGCCCGCCCGGCCGGCGGGGGCGGGCCGGGGCGTGTCCCCTCAGCTCAGGATCGCGCTGGAGAGGCGGCGCCGGTAGGTGGCCACCGTCGGGTCGTCCGGCGGGATCTGGCCCTCGGCCACCTTGGGCCGGGGCGGCTCGATCAGGTCCAGTACCGCGATGTAGGCCTTGCGCGCGGCTTCCTCGTTCCAGGACTTGTCCCGCATCAGGATCTCGAGCAGTTCGTCCATGGCCTCGGTCCACTTGCCGTGCGCCATCAGCAGGCGGGCGCGGTCGAAGCGGGCCGGGAAGTCGCGGCGGTTGGCCGCGATGCGCGAATCCAGGTCGACCAGGGCCTCCATCTGCGCGCCCTTCGACAGGGCGAAGTCCATGGCGTCCATCTGGCGCTGCAGCGAGTCGAGCTTGCGCACGGCCGGGGCCTTGGCGATCACCGGGGCGAAGGCGACCTTGGCGTCGTCCAGGCGGCCGGCCAGGAGCAGGGCCTTCACGTAGTCGAAGCGGGCGTCGTCGTTGTCCGGGGCGGCCTCGGCGGCCTGGCGCAGGGCGGCGATCGCCTCCTCGCTGCCGGCCGGGGCGGCGGGCGCCGCAGCCTCCTCCTCGAAGGCCTCGTCGGCCACGGCATCGCCGGGCGGCAGGTGCTTGTCCAGGAACTCCCGCACCTGGCCTTCGGGCAGCGCGCCCATGAAGCCGTCGACCGGGCGGCCGCCCATGAGGAGGATACAGGTCGGGATGCTGCGGATGCCGAAGGCGCCGGCGAGCTGCTGCTCCTGGTCGGAGTCGATCTTCACCAGCTTGAAGCGGCCGCCGTAGTCGGCTTCCAGCTTTTCCAGCAGCGGCCCGATGACCTTGCAGGGGCCGCACCAGGGCGCCCAGAAGTCCACCAGCACGGGCACTTCCATGGAGGCGGCGATGACCTCCTGCTCAAAGTTTTCCAGGGTGACGTCGATCATTCGGGCTTGTTCGGGGGTTGGAACTTAAAATTCATGCCTTTTCCCCTTGAAGGCAGGCATGAGCACGGTACAGGTTGGCGTCGTCATGGGTTCCGGCAGCGACTGGGACACCATGCAGAACGCAGTCGCGATTCTCCAGGAATTCGGCGTCGCGCATGAGGCCCGCGTGGTCTCGGCGCACCGCATGCCCGACGACATGTTTGCCTACGCCGAGGCGGCGGCCGGCCGCGGCCTGAAGGCCATCATCGCCGGCGCCGGCGGCGCCGCCCACCTGCCCGGCATGATCGCCGCCAAGACCACCGTCCCGGTGCTGGGCGTGCCGGTCGCCAGCAAGCACCTGCAGGGCGTGGATTCGCTCCACAGCATCGTGCAGATGCCCAAGGGCATCCCCGTCGCCACCTTCGCCATCGGCGTGGCCGGCGCGGCCAACGCCGCGCTGTTCGCCGTGGCGATGCTCGCCACCGACGACCCGGCCCTGCGCGCCAGGCTCGACGCCTACCGCCAGAAGCAGTCGGACGTCGCCCGCAACACCACCCTGCCGCCCAGCGCATGACCGCTCGCCCGACCCTCCTGCCCGGTGCCACCCTCGGCGTGATGGGCGGCGGCCAGCTGGGCCGCATGTTCGTCCACGCCGCCCAGCGCATGGGGTACTTCACCGCGGTGCTCGACCCCGACGCGGTGAGCCCGGCCGGCCGGGTCAGCCACCACCACCTGCACGCCGACTACCTCGACGACAAGGGCCTGGCCGAGCTGGCCCGGGTGGCCGACGCCATCACCACCGAATTCGAGAACGTGCCGGCCCAGGCCCTGCGCCAGCTGGCGGCGCACCGCCCCGTCGCCCCCGCGGGCGACGCGGTGGCCATCGCCCAGGACCGCGCCGCCGAGAAGGCCCACTTCACGAGGTGCGGCGTGCCGGTGGCCCCGCATGCCGTGATCGAGACGCCCGAGCAGCTCGCTGCCGTGGGCGACGCCCTGCTGCCCGGCATCCTCAAGACCGCCCGCCTCGGCTACGACGGCAAGGGCCAGGTGCGCGTGTCCACCCGCGAGGAGCTGGCCGCCGCCTGGGAGGGCCTGCGCCGCGTGCCCTGCGTGCTCGAGAAGATGCTGCCCCTGGCCGCCGAGTGCTCGGTGGTGGTGGCGCGCGGCGCCGATGGCGCCATGGTGAACCTGCCGCCCCAGCGCAACCTGCACCGCGGCGGCATCCTGGCCGTGACCGAGGTGTTCGACGGCATCCTGCCGCCGGCGCGCGCGCAGCAGGCCATCGCCGCCACGAAATCCATCGCCGAGGGCCTGGGCTACGTCGGCGTGCTGTGCGTCGAGTTCTTCGTGCTGCAGGACGGCTCGCTGGTGGTCAACGAGATGGCCCCACGCCCCCACAACAGCGGCCACTGGAGCATGGACGCCTGCGACTGCTCTCAGTTCGAGCTGCAGGTACGCACGCTCGCCGGCCTGCCCCTGGTGCAGCCGCGCCAGCACAGCCCCGCGATCATGCTGAACCTGCTGGGGGACCTGTGGTTCCGCGCTGGCGACACCGCGGCCCGCGAGCCCGAGTGGGCCGCCGTGCTGTCCCTGCCCGGCGCGCACCTGCACCTGTACGGCAAGACCGAGGCCCGCGCCGGCCGCAAGATGGGCCACCTCACCTTCACCGGCGCCACCGCCGTGGCGGTGCGCGAGTCGGCCCTCAAGGCCTGCGCCCTCCTCGGCCTCGAGCCGTTCTGAGCGGCGGCCGCGCGTGATCCTCGACGGCTCCTCCCCTGATGCCATCGCCCAGGCGGCCCGCCGCCTGGCTGAAGGCGCGCTGGTCGCCTTCCCGACCGAGACCGTCTACGGCCTCGGCGCCGACGCCGGCAGCGACGCCGCGGTGGCCGGCATCTTCGCGGCCAAGGGCCGCCCGAGCGACCACCCGCTGATCGTGCATGTCACCGGCGAGGACATGGCGCGGCGCTTCGCCCGCGAGGTCCCGCCCGTGGCGCACCGCCTGATGCAGGCCTTCTGGCCCGGCCCGCTCACCGTCATCCTCCCGCGCCGCGAGGGCATGGGCCAGGCGGCGGCCGGCGGCCAGGACTCGATCGGCCTGCGCTGCCCCTCGCATCCCGTGGCCCGCGCCCTGCTGGCCGCCTGCGCGCAGCTGGCGCCGCCGGTGGCGGGCCTGGCCGCGCCCAGCGCCAACCGCTTCGGCCGCGTGAGCCCCACCACCGCCGCCCATGTGCGCAGCGAGTTCGGCGACGACCTGCTGGTGCTCGATGGCGGCGCCTGCGAGGTCGGCATCGAGTCGTCCATCGTCGACTGCACCCGGGGCAAGCCGGTGCTGCTGCGTCCCGGCACGCTGACCCACGCGCAGATCGAGGCCGCCTGCGGCGAGCGCCTGTGGCTGCCGCACGAGGTCGCCCAGGCCGCGCCGCGCGCCTCGGGCACCCTGGCGTCGCACTACGCGCCGCACGCCCAAGTGCGGCTGATGGACGCCAAGGCGCTTCAGGACGGCCTGGACCTGCTCGGCGCCGATGCCGCGCACCTGGCCATCTGGTCGCGTACACCGCTGGCCGCCGCCTCGCGCGGCGTCACCCTGCGCCGCATGCCCGACGACGCGGCGCGGGCCGCGCGCGAGCTGTTCGCCGTGCTGCGCGAGTTCGACGCGCAGGGCGCGCGCCTGATCTGGATCGAGCAGCCGCCCGAGGCCCCCGAGTGGGCCGGCGTGCGGGACCGGCTGCGCCGCGCCGCGGCTTAAACTCGCGGCCGACCCCACCCACGCATTCCCCCTTGGAGAGATTCATGGCCTTCCCCCGCCTGCGCCGCGCCGTCCTCGCGCTGGCCTGCGTCGCCCCCGTCCTGCTGGCCGCCTGCGGCGGCGGCACCGGCGTCGTCTCGCAGTTCCGCCCCACGCGCATGGTGGCCTTCGGCGACGGCCTCGCCGACCTGGGCGAGGTGGGCGGCAAGCGCTACACCATCAATGACGGCTCGGTGAACGTCTGGACCCAGCAGGTCGCCAGCCGCTTCGGCCTGGTGCTCACCACCCGATCGGCCGGCGGCACCAGTTACGCCACCGGCAACGCCCGCATCCTGGCCACGCCGGATGCGGCCGGCAACGCCGCCACGCCCACGCTGAAGGCCCAGGTCGACAGCTTCCTGGCCGCCGGCGGCCCCGCCACGCAGGACATGCTGCTGGTGTCCGCCGGCACCGCCGACATGATTGCCGAGGCCACCCGGGCCTTCGCCGGCCAGCAGACCGTGGCCCAGGCCCGGGCCAACCTCGAGCAGGCCGCGCGTGACTACGCCGCGCAGGTGCGCCGCCTGGTCCAGGGCGGCGCGCGCCACGTCGTCATCGCCGGTCCCTACAACCTGGGCCGCTCGCCCTGGGCCATCGCGATCGGCCAGGTGGCCACGCTGGAGGCCCTGAGCACGGCGTTCAACAACGCCCTGCTGGTGGCCGCGGCGGACCTCGGCGAGCATGTGCTCTACGTGGACATGCCGCTGCAGTTCAACCAGTTCACCGGCTTCCCCACCTCCTACGCGCTGACCAACGTGACCGGCGCCGCCTGCGCCTCGGTCGATGCGGGCGCCGGCATCGGCATCGGCACCGGCCAGGTGAACTCCGCGCTGTGCACCAGCAGCACCCTGGGCTCGGGCGTCACGCCGGACACCTACCTGTTCGCCGACCTGGTCTACCCCACGCCGTTCGGCCACCGCACCTTCGGCGACTACGCCTACCAGCGCGTCACCGCGCGCTGGTAAGCGCCTCGGGGTCGCGCGCCACCCAGTCCACGAGCGCGTCGATCGCCGGGCGCATCGCGCCGGCGTTCGGGTGGTTGGCGATGGCCACCACCACCCAGCGCCGCCCGCCCGGCGCATGCACGTAGCCGGCCACGCCGGCCACATCGCGCAGGCTGCCGGTCTTGAGGTGGGCCAGGCCGGCGGCGCGGGCGCCGCTGCGGCGCGCCGTGCCATCCAGCCCCGCCACCGGCAGCGAGGCCACGAACTCCGGCATCAGCGGCGAGGCCCAGGCCACCTGCAGCAGGCGCGCCAGTTGCGCCGCGGTGGCGCGCTCCTGGCGTGACAGGCCCGAGCCGTTGTCGAACTGCGGCGGCTCGGTGCGCACCCGTTCCCGCCACCACTGCTGCAGCACCTCGCGCGAGCCGGCGGGCGTGCCCAGGCCCCGCTGCTGCAGGCTCAGCGTCAGGAACAGCTGCTGCGCCATCACGTTGTTGCTGAACTTGTTGATGTCGCGTACCACTTCGGCCAGCGCGGGCGACTGCGTCTCCAGCACCGGCCGCAGGCCGGCGGGCACGCGGCCCTCGCGCACCGTGCCGGCGAGCTGGCCGCCCAGCTCCTGCCACGTGCCCGCGATGGCGCGCGCGGCATGGGCCGCCGGGTCGGGGGCGCCCACCGGCCAGCTGCGCGGGCCGCAGGCCGCGGGGTAGGCGCCATCGAAGCGGATGCGAGCGGGGTCGCGGAAATCCGCCTTCAGCGCGGCGCGCCAGTCGCCGCACTCGCCGCCGGCGAGGGGGACGGTGGCAGGCAGCTGCACGCCGGCCTGGGCGGGCTCGACCTGCACCGCCGCGCCCTGGCCGTTGGGGGTGAAGTGCAGCAGCAGGGCGCGGTAATTCACCAGCAGCGCGTCGGGACCGGCGTTGTAGGGCCGCAGGGGCTCGCCGTCGAAGGCGGCCGGGTCCTGCGGGGGCAGCTCGAAGGCGCTGCGATCGAGCACGATGTCGCCCGCGATGCGGCGGATGCCCAGGCCCTGCACGCGCCGCAGCAGCTGCCACAGGCGCTCCATCACCAGGCGCGGGTCGCCGCGCCCCTGCAGGTAGAGGTTGCCCTGGAGCGTGCCGTCCTGCACCGGGCCGTCGAGGTAGACGGGGGTGGTCCAGGTCCAGGCCGGGCCGAGCAGCTCCAGGCCCGCATAGGTGGTGGCCAGCTTGGCGATGGAGGCGGGGTTGACCGGCGCATCGGCGCGGTGCCACACGCGCGGGGGCAGGCGGCCCTCGGCGTCGGCGACGACCACCACCACCGCCTCGCGCGGCAGCTTGCCGCGGGCCAGGTGGGCGTCCACCTCGGTGGGCAGGCCCTGGGCCTGCGCGGGCGGGCCGGCCAGGGCGGCGCACAGCGCGGTCACGGCGGCGAGGAGGGAGCGCAGGGCCATGCGGCCATTATCGGTGGCCGGATAATCACCGCTTCCCCCGATTTCCGCATTGCCTTGAACCTGCTTGCCTTCGACACCAGCACCGAGCACCTGTCCGTGGCGCTGTCATGGCGCGACGGCGGCGGGCCGCGCACCCTGTCGCACCAGGGCGAGGGCGGCCGCGAGGCCTCGGCCTCGCTGATCCCCGTGGCCCGTGGCCTGCTGGCGCAGGCGGGGCTGCCGCTGGCGGCGATGGACGCCATCGCCTTCGGCGCCGGCCCCGGCTCCTTCACCGGCCTGCGCACCGCCTGCGCGGTGGCCCAGGGCCTGGCCTTCGGGGCCGCGTTGCCGGTGCTGCCGGTCGAGACCCTGATGGCCGTGGCCGAGGCCGCCCGCGCCTCCCACGGCGCCACCCGCGTGCTGGCCCTGCTCGACGCGCGGATGGACGAGGTCTACGCCGCCGCCTACGCCTTCGACGGCCAGGCCTGGCAGCGCCAGGGCCCGATCGGCCTGTACCGGCCCGAGGCCGTGGCGGTGCCCGAGGGCTGGGTGCTCGCGGGCAATGCCTTCGGCCCGTACGGCGCGCGTCTGCCGGCGGGAGCCCCGCGCATCGAGGCCCTGCCCACGGCCGACGCGATGCTGCGCCTGGCCCCTGCGCTGGCCGCCGCGGGCGGCGTCGTGCCGCCGGCCGCGGCGCTGCCGATCTACGTGCGGGACAAGGTCGCCCAGACGACCGCGGAGCGCATGGCGCTGAAGGCGGCGGCATGAGCGCGCCGCGCCGGGCCGCCCCAAGCAAGCGCGCGCCCCCTCGGGGGGCAGCGAAGGACACGCAGTGCCGAGCGTGGGGGCCCACATGCGTGGGGGCCGCATGAGCGCCGTGCCGCAGGTGCGTGAGGCGGGGCTGGCGCCGATGACGCCGGACCGGCTCGATGCCGTGCTGGCGATCGAGGCCGTGGCCTACCCGCACCCCTGGACCCGCGGCAACTTCGAGGACTCGCTGCGCGCCGGCTACCAGGCGCAGCTGCTGGTGGCCGGGGAGGAGGTGATCGGCTACTACGTCGCGATGATGGGCGTCGACGAGGTGCACCTCCTGAACATCACCGTCGTGCCCACGCTGCAGGGCCAGGGCTGGGGGCGCGTCCTGCTCGACGCGCTCGCCCTGTGGTCCCGCGGCCGGGGGGCGCAGTGGCTGTGGCTGGAGGTGCGCGTCAGCAATGCGCGCGCGCAGCACCTGTACGAGCGCTACGGCTTCCGCCGCGTCGGCCTGCGCAAGGGCTACTACCCGGCCGGCCATGGCAGGCGCGAGGACGCCATCGTCATGAGCTTCCAGCTCTGAGCGCCCGGTCCTGCCCAGCGACAATCCTTCCATGACCCTGCACCTGGACGACCGCCAACGCGCCATGCTCGCCGAGATGGGGATTCGTCTCGTCGAGGCGATCCCGGGCGGGCGTCCGGACAGCGCCCCTTCCTCACCCCCCCACCAGGCGGGGGGGAGTGCCGTCGCCTCGCCGGTTGCGGCGTCGGTGGAGGCCTGCGCTGCGCTCGCCGATGAAGCCCCCCGGGCCCCGGTGACCCGCGCGTCGCCCCCGGCACCGGCCGCCCCGGTCGTCCTGCATCCCGCCGGCGACCGCCCCGGCGGTGTCGATGCCATGGACTGGGAGGCCCTGGAGGCCGCCGTCGCCGGCTGCCAGGCCTGCGGCCTGTGCCAGAGCCGGCGCAACACCGTCTTCGGCGTGGGCGACCGGCAGGCCGAGTGGCTGGTCGTGGGCGAGGCCCCGGGCGAGAACGAGGACCTGCAGGGCGAGCCCTTCGTGGGCGCCGCCGGCAAGCTCCTGGACAACATGCTGCGATCCATCGGCCTGGACCGCCAGCACAAGGTCTACATCGCCAACGTCCTGAAGTGCCGGCCCCCCGGCAACCGCAACCCCGAGCCGGCCGAAGTGGCCCAGTGCGAGCCCTTCCTGCGCCGCCAGGTGGCCCTGCTGCAGCCGAAGATCATCGTGGCCATGGGCCGCTTCGCGGTGCAGTCCCTGCTCGGGAGCACCGAGCCCCTGGGCAAGCTGCGCGGGCGCGTGCACGAATACCAGGGCGTGCCGGTGGTGGTGACCTACCACCCGGCCTACCTGCTGCGCAACCTGCCGGAGAAGGCCAAGGCCTGGGCCGACCTGTGCCTGGCCCTGGACCGGCTGGAACCGCCCCGGGGCTGAGGCTCAGAACCGCGGCAGGTCCGGGTGGGCGATCTGCCCGCCGCGCACCAGCATCTTCCCGTACTCGGCGCAGCGTTGCAGCGTGGGCACCACCTTGCCCGGATTGAGCAGGCCCTGGGCATCGAAGGCGCGCTTGAGGCCGAACATCTGCTCGTTTTCCTCGGCGGAGAATTGCACGCACATGGAGTTGAGCTTCTCCACGCCCACGCCGTGCTCGCCGGTGACGGTGCCGCCCATGGCCACGCTGGTCTCCAGGATGTCGGCGCCGAACAGCTCGCAGCGATGCAGCTGGTCCGGGTCGTTCGCGTCGAACAGGATCAGGGGGTGCAGGTTGCCGTCGCCCGCGTGGAACACGTTGGCGCAGCGCAGGCCGTACTTCTTCTCCATGGCCTGGATGGCGAGCAGGATGTCCGCCACCCGCTTGCGCGGGATGGTGGAGTCCATGCACATGTAGTCGGGGCTGATGCGGCCCGAGGCGGGGAAGGCGTTCTTGCGGCCGCTCCAGAACCGCAGGCGCTCGGCCTCGTCGCGGCTCACCGCGATGGCGGTGGCGCCGGCGTTGCGCAGCACCTCGCTCATGCGGCCGATCTCCTCCTCGACCTCCTCGGGCGTGCCGTCGCTCTCGCACAGGAGGATGGCCTCGGCGCTGAGGTCGTAGCCGGCGTGGACGAAGTCCTCGACCGCGGCGGTCATGGGCTTGTCCATCATCTCCAGGCCGGCGGGGATGATGCCGGCGGCGATCACCGCGGCCACCGCGTCGCCGGCCTTTCGCATGTCGTCGAAGCTGGCCATGATGCAGCGCGCCAGCATCGGCTTGGGCACCAGCTTGACGGTGACCTCGGTGGTCACGGCCAGCATGCCCTCGCTGCCCACGATGACGGACAGCAGGTCGTAGCCCGGCGCGTCCAGCGCCTCGCTGCCGAACTCCACCGGCTCGCCCTGGATGGTGAAGCCGCGCACCTTGAGCACGTTGTGGATCGTCAGGCCGTACTTCAGGCAGTGCACGCCGCCGGAGTTCTCGGCCACGTTGCCGCCGATGGTGCAGGCGATCTGGCTGGACGGGTCGGGCGCGTAATACAGGCCGTAGGGAGCCGCTGCCTCGCTGATCGCGAGATTGCGCACGCCGCACTGCACCCGGGCGGTGCGGCTGGCGGGATCGACCTCGAGGATGCGGTTGAAGCGCGCCAGCGACAGCGTCACGCCCAGGGCGTGCGGCATCGCGCCGCCGGACAGGCCGGTGCCCGCGCCGCGGGCCACCACCGGCACCGCCAGCGCGTGGCAGGCCTTGAGCACGGCGGCCACCTGGGCCTCGGTCTCGGGAAGGGCCACGGCCAGCGGGCGCTGCCGGTAGGCCGTGAGGCCGTCACACTCGTAGGGGGTGGTGTCCTCCGGAGTCCACAGCAGCCCGCCTTGCGGCAGCAGCGGGGCCAGGGCCTGGACGACCTGCCGCTGGCGCTCGGCGCGCTGGGCGATGGCCGGGTCGAGGGGTGCGTTCATGGCGCCTCCGGAGGCAGGGCAGGTTACTTGAAGATCACGGTCTTGTGGCCGTTCAGGAGCACGCGATGCTCGCTGTGCCACTTCACGGCGCGCGCCAGCACCAGGCTCTCGGTGTCGCGGCCGATGGCGGTGAGGTCCTCCACCGTCTTGCTGTGGTCCACGCGGGCCACGTCCTGCTCGATGATGGGGCCCTCGTCGAGGTCGGCGGTCACGTAGTGCGCGGTCGCCCCGATCAGCTTCACGCCGCGGTCATGCGCCTGGTAGTAGGGCTTGGCGCCCTTGAACGAAGGCAGGAAGCTGTGGTGGATGTTGATCGCGCGGCCCGACAGCTTCTGGCACAGGTCGTTCGAGAGGATCTGCATGTAGCGCGCCAGCACCACCAGCTCGGCGCCCTCGGACTCGATGATCTCGTACTGCTTGGCCTCGGCCTGCTCCTTGGTCGCCGCCGTCACCGGGATGTGGTGGAACGGCACGTTGTAGCTCGCGGCCAGCTGGTAGAACTCGCGGTGGTTCGAGACGATCGCGCGGATGTCCAGCGGCAGCAGCCCGCTTTTCCAGCGAAACAGCAGGTCGTTCAGGCAATGGCCTTCCTTGCTCACCATGAGCACGGTGCGCATCGGCGAGTCGGTGGCGTGAAGCTGCCAGTTCATGCCGAAGGGGGCGGCAAACTGGCCCAGCTGTTGCTTCAGGTCCCCGAAGGTGAGCCGGTCGCACGCAAACTGCACCCGCATGAAGAACAGGCCCGTGTCATGGTCGTTGTACTGGGCGGCTTCTTCGATGTTGCCCCCCCGCTCGAGCAGGAAGCCGGAAACGGCGTGGACGATGCCGGGACGGTCAGGACACGAGAGGGTCAGGATGTAGGCGTGGCTCATAACCCGGCGATTGTCGCAGGGCTTGGCCGAGGCTTCCGGACCGGGGCCACAGTGCCAGAATTGTTCAATTCCTCCACCCCAGAATGGATCGAAGCATGGCCTACAACGAGTTTTCCATGGACAACCACTGGTTGCCGTTCACTCCCAACCGGGGCTTCCGCAAGGACCCGCGCGTCTTCGTCGCGGCCGACGGCATGCACTTCACCACCCATGACGGGCGCCAGGTCATCGACGGCATCTCCAGCCTGTGGTGCGTGGGCGCGGGCCACAACCGCGCGCCGATCAACGAGGCGATCAAGCGCCAGCTCGACACGCTCGATTACGCCACCGCCTTCCAGGTCTCCAACGACCAGGCCTTCCAGGCCGCCGGCATGATCGCCGCCCTGGCCCCGGGCGACCTGAACAAGGTGGTCTTCTGCAACTCCGGCTCCGAGGCCGCCGACACCTCGATGAAGCTGGCGCTGGCGTATCACCGCGCCCGCGGCGAGGGCCACCGCAACGTCTTCGTCGGCCGCGAGCGCGGCTACCACGGCGTGGGCTTCGGCGGCATGAGCGTGGGCGGCATCCCCGCCAACCGCAAGGTGTTCGGCACCGCGATGCTGCCGCGGGTGGACCACCTGCGGTTCATCCACGACCCGGTGAACCATGCCTACATACACCACGAGGAGCCGGTCTGGGCCGAGGACCCGCTGCTGGAACTGGAGCAGCGCATCCTGCCGCTGCATGACCCGGGCAACGTCGCGGCCATCATCGTCGAGCCGGTGGCCGGCAGCTCGGGCTGGTACATCCCGCCCAAGGGCTACCTCCAGCGCCTGCGCGAGATCTGCGACAAGCACGGCATCCTCCTGGTCTTCGACGAGGTCATCACCGGCTTCGGCCGCCTGGGCACGCCCTTCGCCTCCGACTGGTACGGCGTGGTGCCCGACATGCTGAACTTCGCCAAGTGCGTCACCAACGGCGTCATCCCCCTGGGCGGCGTGATCTGCCGCGACCGCCTCTACGACCAGATGATGAAGACCGACGCGCCCGAGCACGTGATCGAGTTCTTCCACGGCTACACCTACTCGGGCCACCCCGTGGCCTGCGCCGCGGCCATCGCCACGCTGCAGCTGTTCGAGCGGGAGCAGCTGTTCGCGCGCGCTGGCGAGATGGGCCGGGTGCTGGGCGACGCCTTCCACTCGGCGTTCAAGGGCCTGCCCAACGTCATCGGCATCCGCAGCCTGGGCTGCGCCGCCGCGGTCGAACTCGCGCCGGTGGCGGGCCTGCCGGGCAAGCGCGCCTACGACGTCTTCGTCGACTGCTTCAAGCGCGGCACGCTGGTGCGCCCGGCCGGCGACGTGCTGGTGATCGCCCCGCCCTACATCGTGGAGAAGTCGCACATCGACCAGATGGTGAACACCCTGGCCGACGCGATCCGCCGCCACGCCTGACCGGTCGCGGGCTCAGCGCCCCATCTGCCTGCGCAGCTCGGCGCAGTAGTCCCGGGCCGGCGGCTCGGGCGTCCAGGCCACCGACCGCGCCACCACGCCCTGCGGCAGGTGGCGCGGCACGCCGATCCCGGCGTCGACATGGCCGCTGCCCGCCAGCAGCACCACGGTGCGACCGGGCTGCAGCGCCTGCGCCAGCGTGTCGGCCATGGCCCGGTCCCGCGCGACCTGGGCCCGGGCCATCGGCCCCACCTGGGCGGCGGGCATCAGGTCGCAATGCCCGGCGCGCACCGCCTCCTGCTGGCGCGCCAGCGCCTCGGGGGGCAGGCGGGTGTCCAGCGAGGCGTCGGCCATGGCGGCCCGCAGCCGCTCCCGGGGCAGGTTCGCCCCCAGCACCGGCACGCCGGCCCGCACCGCGGCCATCACCGCCGGCGCATAGGGTTCCCAGGGCCAGGCCCGGGGTTGCCAGCCGAGGGCGGCGCGTACCGCCTCCTCGCCGGCGTCGCGCGGCAGGCCGGCGGTGGACGCGCCCTGGTCCGCCATCTCCAGCGCCAGGGCCGCCAGCTGCCCCCGGGCCGCGAGCGCCCGCACCGTGTCGTGGTGCAGGCGCTGGTGGCGGGGGGCATCGTGCTGCTCGCCCAGGAGCAGGGCGTCGGCCGGCAGCGCCCGGGCCGCCTCGGGGGGCAGGGCGTCGCCGGCGGCGAATGCGGCGGCGGCCGCGGCCAGTGCGATCAGGACCGTTCCTTGCATCAGGGGATACTACGCGCCGGCCGCCCCCGGCCGCGCCTGCCTGCCTCATGTCTCCCCGTTCCGCCTTCCGCGTCCTGGCCACCCTGGCCGCCGCCTGGGCCGCCGCGCTCGCGTGGCGGGCCCTGCACCTGCCCCTGCCCTGGATGATCGGCCCCCTGCTGGTCACCGCCCTGGCCTCCCTGCGCGGCCTGCCTACCGCCAGCGCGGCCCCGGTCCGCAACGCCGGCCAGTGGGCCATCGGCGCCGCGCTGGGGCTGTACTTCACGCCCGACGTCACCGCCCTGGTGCTGCGCCTGTGGTGGGCGGTCGCCATCGCCATCGTCTGGGCCCTGGTCCTGGGCTGGGGCTTCGCCTGCTGGCTGGACCGGGTGGTGGCCCGCGACATGCCCGAGCAGGGCGGGGTGCGGTGGGCCACCAGCTACTTCGCCGGGGCCATCGGCGGCGCCTCGGAAATGACGCTGCTGGCCGAGCGTGAGGGCGCGCGCACCGACCTGGTGGCCGCGGCACACAGCCTGCGCCTGCTGGTGGTCACCGTGACCATCCCCTTCGCCTTCACCTTCAGCGGCCTGCACGGGCTGGATGTGGCCCAGCCCGCGCTGCGCGTGGTGGCCTGGCCCCAGCTGGCGGTGCTGGGCGCCGCCACCCTGGCCGGCGCCTTCGTGATGCGGCGACTGGGCTGGGCCAACCCCTGGTTCGTCGGCGCGCTGGGGGCGTCCATGGGCCTGACCATGGCGGGGATCGAGCTGTCCGCCCTGCCGCCCTGGGCCATCAATGCGGCCCAGCTCGTGATCGGGGTGAGCCTGGGGGTGCGTTTCCGGGCGGAATTCGTGCGCACGGCGCCACGCTGGCTGATGGCGGTGGGTGCGGGAACGGTGGTGATGATCGCCTTGTGCGCGGGTTTCGGGGCCCTGCTGGCGTGGGGGACGGGCCTGCATCCGGCCACCCTGGTGCTGGGGACTTCGCCGGGCGGGATCTCCGAGATGGCGATCACCGCCAAGGTGCTCCAGCTGGGCGTGCCGGTGGTGACGGCGTTCCAGGTCTGCCGCCTGGTGGCGGTGCTGCTGCTGGTGGCGCCCGTCCACCGGTGGCTGCGGCGCCGCCAGGTCAGTGCATGACCAGCGGGTTCTGCGCCAGCTCGGCGTAGCCGTCCAGGGTTTCCTCGACTTCTTCCTGGGTGGGGGTGTTCTCCTGCCAGGCATTGATCTGGCGCTGGAACGCCTCGGCCCAGGAGCCGTCCAGGTAGACCTCCTTGTTGGAGCGTTTGTCGACGATCTCGAAGCCGTGCCGGGCCACGTTGGGCTCAGGCTCGCCCTCTGCGGGTGCGTTGGCCTGCATGTGCACGACGACGAAGGCGTCGGAGTCATAGAGCATGTGCATGGTGCCTCCTTCCAGCGCTCCAGTTAACAACGTTCCGGCCGGTTTCAAGGCCGACCGGCTCACTGCGCCACCCCTCAGAGGGTGAGACCGGGGGCGAGGCCTTCAGTTCCTGTCGGACCCGGCCCATTGTTGGTCCAGCCAGTCGCCCGAGGGTTGCGTCAGGCGCACGCGCACCGGAAGGTAGTCGAGGCCCGGGGCGATCCAGAGTTCGACCTTCTGGTCGAATTCCTTGCGGGGCAGGCGCTGCAAACGTAGCGCCCGTTGGTGCCCGCCCGGCAGGGCCAGTTCCTCCTGGGCCTCGACCGAGAAATGCCAGGTGTCCGCGTCCCGCGTCGAGGCGGTCTGCACCGCGATCACCCGGCCCGGCCGGCGCAGCGCGGGGTCGCCCGCCAGCAGCGCCCCCACGTGCAGCAGCACGCTCAGGCGGTCCTGGGCCCCGGGCGCGAGGGCCTGCTCCGGCTGGTTGCCGCTGAAGGTGATCCGGCCGGCGGCCGGGTCGAAATGGGCGGCCTCTTCGCGGCGGGTGCGTTCGCCGTAGCGTTCCGGCGCCAGGCCGGAGGGGGTGAGGCGGCCCCGGCTTTCCTGGATCCGGGAGGCGAGCAGGCTGGACAGTTCGAGCCGCGCTTCGTAGCGCTGGCCGTCATGCCGCCAGGCCAGGTCCGCCTGCCCGGACAGGGGCAGGCCGCGGGCCTGGCCCGTCAGGGCGTAATGCAGCCGCACCGGGGGCGGGACCACCGCGCGCTGCGGGGCGCCTGCGGGGGCCGGGTGCGGCGGGTGCGGGGCAGCGGCGGCCGCCACGGCCGGTGCGGCCGGTCTGTCCGCAGGCGCGGCGACCGGGGCCGGCGGCCGTGGCGCGGGGGCCGTGGTGGCGCGAGGCGCAGGCGCCGGGGCGGCCGCGGCGAGGACGGTGGGCTCTGCGGGTCCTGCGGGTGCGGCCAGGGGGGAGGGGGCCGGCAGCTGCCGGACCTCGAACGTGCGCGGGGCTCCGGCGGCCGCCGGAGTCGCGGGAAGCAGCGCCTGGAGCAAGGCCACATGGGCCGCCGTCACCGCCGCGGCGATCCAGGCCAGGGGGCCGGGCGGGCGCAGGCGGCGGCTCATCGCGCCGCTCCCGTAGCATCAGGGGTTCGCGGGCCCGCGTGCCGGACCTGGACGCTGTGCACGATCGCCCCTTTCTCAAACCGATGGAACAAGCCTAAAGCATGAAGCTCGCAACGTACAAGGATGGCTCGCGCGATGGCCAGCTCGTGGTCGTCTCCCGCGACCTCTCCACCGCCCACTACGCGACCGGCATCGCCGGCCGCCTGCAGCAGGCGCTGGACGACTGGAACTTCATCTCGCCCCAGCTGCAGGACCTGTACGCCACGCTGAACCACGGCAAGGCGCGCCATGCCTTCCCGTTCGACCCGGCGCGCTGCATGGCGCCGCTGCCGCGGGCCTACCAGTGGGCCGACGGCTCGGCCTACATCAACCACGTGGAACTGGTGCGCGCCGCGCGCGGCGCCGAGGTGCCCGCCTCCTACTACAGCGACCCGCTGATGTACCAGGGCGGCAGCGACGACTTCCTGGGCCCCTGCGACCCGGTGCTCGTGCCGCGCGAGGAGTACGGCATCGACTTCGAGGCCGAGATCGCGGTGGTCACCGGCGACGTGAAGATGGGCGCCGGCCCGGACGAGGCCCTGGAGGGCGTGCGCCTGCTGATGCTGGCCAACGACGTGAGCCTGCGCAACCTGATCCCCGACGAACTCGCCAAGGGCTTCGGCTTCTTCCAGAGCAAGCCGGCGACCGCCTTCAGCCCGGTCGCCGTCACGCCCGACGAACTCGGCGAGGCGTGGCAGGGCGGCCGCGTGCACCTCACCCTGCAAAGCACCTGGAACGGCCGCAAGGTCGGCCTGTGCGAGGCCGGCGAGGAGATGACCTTCCACTTCGGCCAGTTGATCGCCCACATCTGCCGCACGCGCAACGTCCGCGCCGGCAGCATCGTCGGCTCCGGCACGGTGAGCAACCGCGGCGTCGAAGGCCCGGACGGCCGCAAGTCCTGGCCCAAGGGCTACAGCTGCATCGCTGAGAAGCGCGCCATGGAGATGCTGCTCGATGGCAAGCCCGCCACGCCATTCATGAAGTACGGCGACACCATCCGCATCGAGATGAAGGGCCGCGACGGCCAGAGCGTCTTCGGCGCAATCGACCAGGAGATCGTGGCGCCCCACGCGGACTGATCTCCCGCGCCGCGCCGGGCGCTGTGGGCAGGTCACAGGCGCAGCCATGGCGTGCCCGATTCTTCGGCCTGCGCCTTGCGCAGCGCCGCCAGGAAGGTGTCGCACCACCAGTGCACGTCGAAGCGGCGGCAGGTATCCAGCAGCGCCGCATGGCGCGTACGGCGCTCCTCGAGCGGCATCTGAAGCGCCAGGTGGATCGCCGCTGCCGTTCCCTCGGAGTCGTACGGGTTCACCAGCAGCGCCTCGGTGAGCTGCTCGGCGGCCCCGGCGAACCGCGAGAGCACCAGCACGCCCGGGTCCTGCGGGTCCTGGGCGACGACGAACTCCTTGGCCACCAGGTTCATGCCGTCGCGCAGCGGCGTGACCAGCGCCGCGCGCGAGGCCCGGTACAGCCCGGGCAGCCGGGTGCGGGCCACCGTGCGGTGCATGTAGCGCACCGGCATCCAGTCCAGGTCGCCGTAGTTGCCGTTGATGGAGCCGCACAGGCTCTCGAGCTCGTGCAGGATCTCGGTGTAGGCGCTGACGTCCTCCCGGCTCGGCGACGCGATCTGGACCAGCGTGGCGCTGTGGTGCGTCTCCGGGTGCTGCCGCAGCAGCTCGCGGAAGGCGCGCATGCGCTGGGGCAGGCCCTTGGAGTAGTCCAGCCGGTCCACCCCCACCAGCAGCTTGCGGCGCGAGTACTCGCGCGTCATGCGCTGGTGCATCTCGCGCGCCTCGCGGGTGTCGGCCAGGGCCGTGAACTCGCCGACGTCGATGCCGATCGGGTATGCACCCGCCTGGACCGTGCGGTTGAAGACGCGCCAGCGCCCCTCGCCCATGTCCTGCGCCAGCGCCTCGCGCTGGATGTAGCGGCAGAAGTGCTCGTGGTCGACCTGGCTCTGGAACCCCACCAGGTTGTAGGCGCACAGCCCGCGCACCAGCCAGTCGTGCCCCGGGATCGCCGCCAGAATCATCGGCGGCGGCAGCGGGATGTGCAGGAAGAAGCCGATGCGCTGCTGGCAGCCCAGCGCGCGCAGCTCGCTGGCCAGGGGCACGAGGTGGTAGTCGTGCACCCAGACCAGGTCGTCCGGCCGCAGCAGCGGGGCGAGCAGGCGCGCGAACAGCTGGTTCACGCGCAGGTAGCCGGTGATGTAGCCGGCGTCGAAGTCGGCCAGGTCCAGCCGGTAGTGGAACACCGGCCAGAGCACGCCGTTGGCGTAGCCGAGGTAGTAGGCGTCGTGGTCCTCGCGTGCCAGGTCCACCGTCACCAGGGTCACCGGGCCGGCGTGGTGGCGGTGGGTGGCGCCCTCGCCGGGCGCGCCGCCCTCGGCCTTCTCGACGACCCGCCCGCTCCACCCGAACCACAGCCCCCCGGTGTTGTGCAGCACCTCGGCCAGGGCCACGGCCAGGCCGCCGGCCGCGGTCTTGCGCGGGTCGGCCACGCGGTTGGAGACGACGACCAGGCGCGGCACCTCGGGGCCCTCGGTTTCAGATCACCGCGTCCCAGGAGGTCGACAGCCGCACCGCGGCATTGATCAGGCCGACCATGGAGTAGGTCTGGGGGAAGTTGCCCCACATCTCGCCGGTGCCCGCGTGCGTGTCCTCGGACAGCAGGCCCAGCGGGTTGCGGCTGGCGAGCATCAGCTCGAAAATCTCGCGCGCCTGCTCGCGCCGGCCGATGCGGGCCAGCGCGTCGATGCGCCAGAAGGTGCAGATGTTGAAGGCGGTCTCCGGCCGGCCGAAGTCGTCGGGCGCCTCGTAGCGGCGCATGAAGGGCCCGTCGCACAGCGAGCGCTCCAGGGCGTCCAGCGTCGAGATGAAGCGCGGGTCGCGCGGGTCGATGAAGCCGACCTCCGCCATCAGCAGCGCGCTGGCGTCCAGGTCGCGCCCGCCGAAACTCTCGGCGAAGGCCTGCCGCTCCTCGCTCCAGGACTCGCGCAGGATGCGCTCGCGCACCACCCCGGCCCGCTCGCGCCAGAACGCCGCCCGCTCGGGCAGCCCCAGGGTGTGGGCCACCTTGGCCAGGCGGTCGCAAGCGGCCCAGGACATCAGCGCCGAGGAGGTGTGTACCCGCGCCCGGGTGCGCAGCTCCCACATGCCGGCGTCGGGCTGGTCATGCACGCTCCAGGCCTGTTCGCCCACCGCCTCGAGCGCGCCGAACTCGGCGCGCCCCGCGCGGCGGAACAGGCGGTGGTCGTGGAACGCCTGCGCCGCGCCCAGCACGATGTTGCCGTACACGTCGTGCTGGAAGTGCTCGGCGGCCTGGTTGCCCACGCGCACCGGCCCCATGCCGCGGTACCCGGGCAGGTGCGGCAGCACCGACTCGGGCAGCGTGGTCTCCTGGCCGATGCCGTACAGGGGCTGGATGTGCCCGCCCCGCGAGCGCACCACCACGTTCTGCAGCCAGCGCAGGTAGTCCTCCATCGTCGCCACCTCGGACAGGCCGTTCAGCGCGCGCACCACGAAGAAGGCGTCGCGCAGCCAGCAGAAGCGGTAGTCCCAGTTGCGGCCGCTGTTCGGCGCCTCGGGGATGCTGGTGGTCATCGCGGCGACGATGGCGCCGGTGTCCTCGAACAGCGAGAGCTTGAGCGTGATGGCGGCGCGGATCACCGCGTCCTGCCACTCCAGCGGCAGCGACAGCGCGCGCGACCAGCCTCGCCAGTAGGCCAGCGTCTCCTGCTCGAAGCCGCGGGCCGTGTCCTCGATACCGGTCAGCAGGGTCTCGTCGGGGCCGAGGATGAAGTTCATCGGCCGGTCCGCCACGAAGAACGACTCGGCCAGGATGTACGACAGCGGCGCGTCGCTGTTCAGGCGCAGCGCACCGTGCGTGCCGACATAGCGGATGTGGGTGCTGCCCTGGGTGATCTGGGGCAGGTTGCGGCCCCAGTCGAAGCGCGGGCGCAGCACCACGCGCAGGCGCGGCGACCCGCCGATCACCTGGACCCGGCGCACCAGGGTGAGCGGGCGGAACATGCGTCCGCGGTTCACGAAGCGCGGCGCGAAGTCGGTGATGGCGATGCCCTGGCCCTGGCGGTCGTACAGCTCGGTGCGCAGCACCGCGGTGTTGGGTTCGTAGCGCTGGAGGCTGCGGGCGAAGTCCTCCAGCTCGAAGGCCCAGAGGCTGCCGCTCTCGCCCGGGTCGAGGAGGGCGTTGAACACCGGGTCGCCGTCGAAGCGGGGCAGGCAGCACCAGACCACGGCGCCGGACGTGTCGACCAGCGCGGAGTACGCGCAGTTGCCGACCACGCCCAGGTTCAGGGAGGGCGTCGCGGTCATCGCCCGCTCCCCGCCGCGTGGGCCAGGGCCGCCTCGAGCGCGCCGCGCATGGCCGCCGGGTCGGCCAGGCGGTGCGTGGCCATGCTGGTGCCCTCGCCGACCTTGACGCCGAGCCCGCCCAGGCGCTGGACCGCGGCGAAGCCGGCCTCGTCGGTCACGTCGTCGCCGATGAACACCGGCAGCCGGCCCTGGAACGGCGGTTCCTCGAGGAAGGCCTCGATGGCGCGGCCCTTGGTGGCCTCCACCGGCTTGGCCTCGACCACCATCTTCCCCTGCAGCAGCGCCAGCCCGGGGCAGTGGTCCACCGCATCCTGCATGGCCGCCATGCAGACCGGCTCCAGCTCGGGGGCGCGCCGGTAATGCAGGGCCACCGAGGCCCGCTTGGACTCGACCACCAGGGCGGGGTAGGCCCGCTGCAGCGCCTGCGCCGCCTCCAGCGGGCGCGCCAGCGGCGGCGGCGGCAGGCCGGTGAGGCTGCCGTCGGCGCGCCGGCGCTCGGCGCCGTGGACCCCGGCCGCCCCCAGCACCAGCGGCGCGAGGAAGCGGTCGATCTGGGCGATCGGCCGGCCGCTCACGACGGCCACCGCGCCCCCGAGGCAGGCCTGGGTGCGCGCCAGCGTGTCCACCAGCCCCCGGGGCACGACCACGGCCTCGGGGTGGTCGGCGATGTCCACCAGCGTGCCGTCGAAGTCGAGGAACAGCGCGCAGGCGGGGCAGAGGAAGTCCAGGCAGGCCGTCATGCCGGACGACCCTAGCAACCGCCACGGCCGGACGGCGCCTCTGGAGAGCGCCGCCCTGCGTAGGAGGCGGCCGACGCGCGTGGCCCGGGCACGACGGTGGCTTGTGGCGGGTGGGGGTGCCGTAACAGAATCAAACCAAAGACCTCTGAACTTCGACCATGAATGCCTTCGCATCCTCCGTGGCCCGCCTGCTGTTCGCGGCGCTCGCCCTGCTGTGCCTGCCGGCGCAGGCGCAATCGCCCGACGTGCTCCGGCGCATCGCCGAGCGGGGGCAGATCAACATCGGCTACAGCGAGGGCGCGCCGCCGTTCTCGGCGAAGGGGCCCGACGGCCCCGCCGGCTTCAGCCTGGACCTGTGCGCCGTCATCGCCGAGCGCATCAAGCTCGAGCTCGCGCGCCTCGACCTGCGCACCCGCCTGATCCCGGTGGCGTCGGACCAGTTCAACCGCGCGGTACAGGCCGGCACCGTGGACCTGCTGTGCGCCAGCGTCACCGACACCGCCGAGCGCCGCCAGGTCATGAGCTTCTCGGCGCCGATCTTCATTTCCACGGTCAAGCTGCTCACGCACCATCCCCACCCCTTCACCACCCTGAGCGACCTGCGGGGCCAGACCGTGGTGGTGCTGGGACGCACCCCGGCCGACGGGATCATGCAGGCGTACAGCCGCGACAACGCGCTGGACCTGCGCATCGTGCGCGCCCTCAACGCCGACGACGCGCTCTCGAAGCTGCGCCTGGGGCAGGCCGCGGCCTGGGCGCGCGGCGAGGTGCTGCTGCGGGGCGCGGTGGCCGACCTGCCCGACGCCGCCAGCTTCCGGCTGCTGCCCACGCCGATCGCTCCGCAGCCCATCGCCATTGCCTTCGCGCAGGACCCGAAGCTGCAGCAACTGGTCGACGCCAGCTTCGCCCACCTGGTCACGAGCGGCCGCTTCGCCGAACTGCATGACAAGTGGCTGGTGCGCCCGAACCCGCTGGCGCGCAAGGGCCTGTCCCTGCCCATGAGCCCGGAGCTGCGCGAGGCCCACGCCCGCTTCCGCTGAAGCCGGGCGGGGGCTCGGGGATAATCCGCACCCATGCGATCCCTGCGTGACATGACCCGCTTTGCCCGCCTGGTGCTGGCCGCGTGGCTGCTCGCGCTGGGCGTCGCGGTCGCCGCGCCCGCGGTGCAGCCCCAGGTGCTGGAGGTCGTGTGCGCCGGTGGCGCCATGAAGCTCCAGGCCGGCGATGCCGACGCCCCGGCCGGGGCCGCGGCGATGCAGTGCCCCCTGTGCCAGCCGCTGGCCGGCCCGCTGCCCGTCGCCGCGCCGGTGGCCGCCGGTGCCGTGCCCACCGGCGGCGAGCCGGGGTGGGGGACGCCGGCCCCCGTCACGCGCGCCGCCCATGCGCCCCTGCCGGCGCGCGGCCCGCCGGCCGCCCTCCACGCCTGAGCCTTCGTCCGCGCGCGCCCGGTGCGCCGCGGCCCGTTCCGTGGAGGGATGGCAGGACCGCCTGCCCCCGCCGAGACCGTTTCCGTTCCATGATCCATCGCCTTCCTGCGCGCGCCGCCCTGGTGTGCGCCGTCGCCTCCGCCACCCTGGCGGGCCTGCCCGCCCGCGCCCATGTCACCCTCGAGTGGCCCGCCGCCCTGGCCGGGACCACCTACAAGGCCGCCTTCCGCATCAGCCATGGCTGCGGCGACTCGCCGACCCGCCAGGTCATCGTCGAGATCCCTGCCGGGGTGCGCGGCGCGCGCCCCATGCCGCGCCCGGGCTGGCAGGTCGCCATCGAGCGCGCCGTGCTCGCCGCCCCGTACATGAACCACGGCAAGCCGGTCGCCGAGGATGTGGTGCGCATCACCTGGACCGCCCGCACCCCCGAGGACATGCTGGACGCCGCGCACTACGACGAGTTCGTGCTGCAGGCCCGCCTGCCCGAGGCCGCCGGCACGCTGCACTGGCCGGTGCGCCAGGTGTGCGTCCAGGGCCGCCACGACTGGGTGCAGGTCCCCGGCCCCGGCCAGAAGGCCTCCGCCCTGCAATCCCCGGCCCCGGCCCTGGACATCCTGCCCGCCGGCGGCGCGGGCGCCCACGCGCATTGATCATTTCCCCCAGGAGATCCCCATGAAGCCCCTGTTCCTGCGTGGCCTGGCCACGTCCCTGGCCCTGGCGGCCGCCTCCGCCTTCGCCCAGGTCCCCGGCCTCCAGGTCGACGGCGCCTGGATCCGCACCGCCGTGCCCGGCCAGAGCGGCACCGGCGCGTTCATGCGCCTGACCGCGGCGGAGTCGCTCACCCTGGTGGGCGTGAGCACCCCGGTGGCGGGCGTGTCCGAGATCCACGAGATGAAGATGGACGGCGACATCATGCGCATGCGGCCCCTGCCCTCGCTGGCCCTGCCCGCCGGCCAGGCCGTCGAGCTGCGCCCCGGCGGCCACCACCTGATGCTGACCCAGCTCAAGGTGCCGCTGAAGGCCGAGACCCGCGTGCCGCTGACCCTGGTGCTGCGCGATGCGCGGGGCGCCGAGCGCCGGCTCGAGCTGCAGGTGCCGGTGGCCGTGCGCGCCCCCGGTGGCGCCGAGGCGCCGGCGCACCACCCCGCCGGCGCGCACCCGGGTACGCACCGGCACTGAGGCCTGCGTCGCGCACAGGCCCCTGCGCGTTTCGCGGCATGGCCCGTGCGGTCGCAGCCTGATAAGCTCGTTGCGAACTCCCGGAGTGCCCTCGATGAGCGATTCAAAACACCAGGGCTTCGCCAAGCTCGTGCCCGGCTTCGATTTCCTGCAGAACCTGGCCAAGGGCGCTACCGAGGCCCTGCCCCAGATGCCCAATCTTTCGAGCTGGGTCGCGCCCACGCTCAACGTCGAGGAACTCGACAAGCGCATCCAGGAGCTGCGCGCGGTCCACTTCTGGCTGGAGCAGAACTCCAAGGCGCTGGCCGCGACCATCCAGGCGCTGGAGGTGCAGAGGATGACCCTGGCCACGCTCCAGGGCATGAACTGCAGCATGGCCGACCTGGCCGAATCCCTGAAGCTGCGGCCCGGGGCCGCCGAACCGGCGGCCGCCCCGGCCCCGGCGCCCGCGCCGCAGGAGTCCGCCGCCGAGGCGCGGCCCCGCAAGGCGGCGGGCAAGGCCAAGGCCGCCGCCGCGCCGGCCGCCGGTCCCGTCGTCGACCCGATGCAGTGGTGGGGCTCGCTGACGCAGCAATTCCAGCACATCGCCGCCACCGCCCTGCAGGATGTCGCCCAGAAGTCCGCCGAGACCGCGCAGGCCGCCGCCCCGGCGAAGAAGGCGGCTCGCAAGGCGCCCGCCCGCAAGGCCGCCCCGCGCAAGCCCGCGGGCGGCGACCGCGGCTGATGCGCCCTCCCGGACCGTTGCGATGACGCTGTTCCCCTTCGGCCATGCCACCCACCCGCAGTGGCCCATGGGGGTCGGGCTGGTGCTGGCGCAGCTTCGCGCGCAGATGGCCCTGCCCGAGTACGCGAGCGCCCCGACGCTGGGGCTCCTGTACATCACCGACCACTACGCCGCCCACGCGCGCGAGATCCTCGACCACCTGCAGGCCGAGCTGCCTGAGGTGGTGGACTGGGCCGGCACCGTGGGCGTGGGCATCTGCGCCAACAACGCCGAGTACTTCGACGAGCCGGCCGTGGCCGTGATGCTGTGCGCCTTGCCGGCCGACCAGTACCGCGTGTTCTCCGGCGTCGCGCCGCTGGGCCTGGCCTTCGAGCCGCACACGGCGCTGGTGCATGCCGACCCCGGCACGCCCGATGTCGCCGACCTGGTGGCCGAGATGGCCGGGCGCACGGCGAGCGGCTACCTGTTCGGCGGGTTGTCCTCCAGCCGCACCGAGGCCGTGCAATTCGCCGTCGGCGGCAACGGCAACCTGCGCGGGCAGGGCGCGGCCGGCGGCGTCTTCAGCGGCGGCCTGTCCGGCGTGGCCTTCGGCGAGGGCGTGAGCGTGGTCTCGCGCGTCACCCAGGGCTGCCAGCCGGTCACGCGCCAGCGCGTGATCACCCGGGCCGAAGGCAACGTCATCCTCACCCTCGACGACCAGCCCGCGCTGGACCTGCTGCTCGAGGACCTCGGCATCTCCCTCGACGAGCCGCAGAAGGCCATGGGCACGCTGCGCGCCACCCTGGTCGGCCTGACCTCCGCGGGCGCGGACGCGGTCGGCCGCACCGGCAGCTTCGGGCCCGACGTGCGGGTGCGCCACATCATCGGCCTGGACCCGGGCCGCCGCGGCGTCGCGGTGGCCGACCAGGTCGAGGCCGGCATGCCCATGGCGTTCTGCCAGCGCCATGCGCGGGCCGCCCGCGCGGACCTGGTGCGCATCTGCGCCGAGATCCGCGAGGAGCTCGAGCCCGAGGAGATGGGCCAGCCCCTGGCCGCGGCGCTGGCGTCGCCCGACGCGCTCTCCGCGCCGTCGCCGGCCCGCCGCATCGCCGGGGCCGTCTACGTGAGCTGCACCGGTCGCGGCGGCGCGCACTTCGGCGGCCCGAGCGCCGAGCTGCAGGTGGTGCGCCATGCGCTGGGCGACGTGCCCCTGGTGGGCTTCTTCGCCGCCGGCGAGATCGCCCGCCACCACCTGTACGGCTACACCGGCGTCCTCACCGTCTTCACCGAGCCGCACTGACCCGCGCCATGGCCGACACCGCCTGGTGGCTCGTGAGCCTCGCCCTGATCGTCGCCGGCCTGGCCGGCACCGTGCTGCCGGCGCTGCCTGGCACGGCGTTCGTGCTGGCGGGCATCGTCCTGGGCGCGTGGATCGACGGCTTCACCCGCGTCGGCGGCCTCGCCCTCGTCGTCGTGACCGTGCTCGCGGTGCTGTCCTGGGTGCTGGACTACGTGTCCGCATCCTGGGGCGCGCGGCGGGCAGGCGCGAGCCCGCAGGCCGTCTCCGGCGCGGCGATCGGCACCGTGCTGGGCCTGTTCATGGGGCTGGTGGGGGTGTTCGTGCTGCCGCTGGTGGGCGCCGCCATCGGCGAGTGGCTGGCGCGGCGGGACCATGTCGGCGCGATGAAGGTCGGCGCCGCCACCTGGGTGGGGCTGATGCTGGGGCTGCTGGCCAAGGTCGTCCTGGCCTTCATGATGGTCGGCGTGTACGTGGTGGCGCTGCTGGTGTGAGCCGCGCCGTGGCGCCGGGGCGGCGCCGCCGTCAGACGCCGCGCGCGCGGTCCTCGCGGAACTGCCTGGCGTAGGCGGCGAAGCGCCCGGCATCCAGCGACTCGCGCACCTCGCGCATCAGGTTCAGGTAGTAGTGCAGGTTGTGGATGCTGGCCAGCATGGGGGCCAGCATCTCGCCGCAGCGCTCCAGGTGGTGCAGGTAGGCGCGCGAGAAGCCGCCGGAGACCGTGCCGTCCGGGTTCGTCACGCCCTTGCAGGCGTAGCAGGTGCAGGTCTCGTCCAGCGGGCGCTCGTCGCTGCGATGCCGGGCGTTGCGGATCTTCAGGTCGCCGAAGCGCGTGAACATGTGGCCGTTGCGCGCATTGCGCGTGGGCATCACGCAGTCGAACATGTCCACGCCGCTGGCGACGCCGTCCACCAGGTCCTCGGGCGTGCCCACGCCCATGAGGTAGCGCGGCTTGTCCGCGGGCAGGCGGTGCGGGGTGTGGGCCATGATGCGCAGCATGTCCTCCTTGGGCTCGCCCACGCTCACGCCGCCGACGGCGTAGCCGGGGAAGTCCATCTCCACGAGGGCGTCCAGCGACTCCTGGCGCAGGTGCTCGAACATGCCGCCCTGGACGATGCCGAACAGCGCGTTGGGGTTCTCCAGCCGTGCGAATTCGGCCTTGCAGCGCAGGGCCCAGCGGCGGCTCAGCTCCATCGAATGCCGGGCCTCGGCCTCGGTGGTCAGGCGGCCCTTGACCTCGTAGGGCGTGCACTCGTCGAACTGCATCACGATGTCGCTGTTCAACGTGGTCTGGATCTGCATCGAGATCTCGGGCGTGAGGAACAGCTTGTCGCCGTTGACGGGCGAGGCGAACTTCACGCCCTCCTCGCTGATCTTGCGCATCTCGCCCAGGCTCCACACCTGGAAGCCGCCGGAGTCGGTGAGGATCGGCTTGTGCCACTGCTCGAAGCGGTGCAGGCCGCCGAACTGCTTCATCACGTCCAGGCCCGGGCGCATCCACAGGTGAAAGGTGTTGCCCAGGATGATCTGCGCGCCCATCTCCTCGAGCGAGCGCGGCGTCACGCCCTTGACGGTGCCGTAGGTGCCCACCGGCATGAAGATCGGCGTCTGAACCACGCCGTGGTTCAGGGTCAGCGTGCCGCGGCGCGCGAGGCCCTCGGTCTTGAGCAGTTCGAATTGCAGCATGGGGTCAGGCGTGGTCGGTGCGGGCCAGCAGCATGGCGTCGCCGTAGGAGAAGAAGCGATAGCGCTGCGCGATCGCGTGGCGGTACAGGGCCATGATGCGGTCGTAGCCGGCGAAGGCGCTGACCAGCATCATGAGCGTGGAGCGGGGCAGGTGGAAGTTGGTCACCAGCAGGTCCACCACCCGCCACTCGAAGCCCGGCGTGATGAAGATGCTGGTGTCGCCACGGGCCTGGCCCTCGCGGGCCCAGGACTCCAGCGTGCGCACCGTGGTCGTGCCCACCGCGACCACCCGGCCGCCGCGCGCGCGGGTCGCGGCGATGGCGGCCTGCGTCGCCTCGGGCACGTCATACCGCTCGCTGTGCATGTGGTGGTCGGCGATGTTGTCCACCTTCACCGGCTGGAAGGTGCCCGCGCCCACGTGCAGAGTCACGCTGGCGCGGCGCACGCCGCGCGCCTCCAGGGCGTCGAGCAGCGGCTCGTCGAAATGCAGGGCCGCGGTCGGCGCGGCCACCGCGCCCGGGTTCTTCGCGAACACGGTCTGGTAGCGGCTCTCGTCCTCGGCGCTGTCGGCATGCTCGATGTAGGGCGGCAGCGGCACATGTCCGTTGGCCTCCATCAGCTGGTAGGGCTCGCCGGAGAACTCGAAGCGGAACAGGGGGCCGTCCTCGTTCGGCCAGCGTCCCAGCAGGGTGGCCTCGAAGCCGCCGACCATGCGCAGCCGGGTGCCCACGGGCGGCTTCTTGCTCACCTTCATGTGGGCCACCACCTCGTGGCCGGTGAGGACGCGCTCGACCAGCAGTTCGAGCCTGCCGCCGGTGGGCTTCTCGCCGAACAGGCGGGCCTTGACGACGCGGGTGTCGTTGAACACCAGCAGGTCGCCTTCGCGCAGCAGCGAGGGCAGGTCACGGAAGATGCGGTCGGCAGGGAGCGCGGGGTCGGGGCTGGTGCCATCGAGCAGGCGCGAGGCGCTGCGTTCTTCGGCGGGGTGCTGGGCGATCAGCTCGGGAGGCAGGGCGAAATCGAAGTCGCCGACGGTGAAGTTGCGCATTGCTTGAGGGCCGGACGGGCCCGTTCCAAGAAAGAGGGGAGGGAGATGCAGAATTGTCACATGAACGCAGCGCCGGGCCGCCCCAAGCAAGTTCGCACCCCCTCGGGGGGCAGCGAAGGACACGAAGTGCCGAGCGCGGGGGCCCACATCACAAAGACCAAGCCCCTGTCGGCCCCGCAGAAAGCCCTGGTCAAGCTGGGCCTGGCGCGCGACATCGACCTGGCCCTGCACATCCCCCTGCGCTACGAGGACGAGACCCGCATCACCCGCCTGCGTGATGCGCGGGAGGGCGAGTCCGTCCAGGTCGAGGGCACGGTCACGGCCTGCGAGATCGCCTACAAGCCGCGCCGCCAGCTGCTGGTCACCCTGGATGACGGCGGCGACACCTGCCAGCTGCGGTTCTTCAGCTTCTACCCCTCGCAGCAGAAGGCGCTGGCCGTGGGCACCCGCATCCGCGCGCGCGGCGAGGTGCGGGGCGGCTTCTTCGGCTGGCAGATGGTGCACCCGGTCACGCGGCCGGCCGAAGCGCCACTGCCCGAGGCCCTCACCCCCGTGTATCCCACCGTCGCGGCGCTGCCCCAGGCCTACCTGCGCAAGGCGGTGGTCTCGGGCCTGTCGCGGGCCGACCTGTCCGACACCTTCCCGCCCGGCGCCGCCGATCGCCTCGGCCTGGCCCGCGGCTGGAACCTGCGCGAGGCGCTGGCCTTCCTGCACCACCCGGGCCCCGACACCGCGCTGGCGGCCCTGGAGGACCGCAGCCACCCGGCCTGGCAGCGCATGAAGGCCGAGGAGCTGCTGGCGCAGCAGCTGTCGCAGCTGCAAAGCAAGCGCGAGCGCGACGCCCTGCGCGCGCCGCCGCTGCCGGTGAACCCGGGCGGCCTGCACGAGCAGCTGCTGGCGGCCCTGCCCTTTTCGCTGACCTCGGCCCAGCGCCGCGTGGGCGAGGAAATCGCCCGCGACCTCGGGCGCCCGGTGCCCATGCACCGGCTGCTGCAGGGGGATGTGGGCTCGGGCAAGACCGTGGTTGCCGCCCTGGCCGCCGCCATCGCCATCGACGCCGGCTGGCAGTGCGCGCTGATGGCGCCCACCGAGATCCTCGCCGAGCAGCATTTCCGCAAGCTGATCGGCTGGCTCGAGCCGCTGCTGGCGCCGCGCGGCCAGCGCGTGGCCTGGCTCACCGGCAGCCAGAAGAAGAAGGAGCGCACGCAGATGCTGGAGACCATCGCCAGCGGCGAGGCCGCCCTGGTGGTGGGCACGCATGCGGTGATCCAGGAGCAGGTGCAGTTCCGCAACCTGGCGCTGGCCATCATCGACGAGCAGCACCGCTTCGGCGTGGCGCAGCGGCTTGCGCTGCGCTCGAAGATGCAGGCCCAGGGCCAGGAGCCGCACCTGCTGATGATGTCCGCCACGCCGATCCCGCGCACGCTCGCCATGAGCTACTACGCCGACCTGGACGTCTCCACCATCGACGAACTGCCGCCGGGGCGCACGCCCATCGTCACCAAGGTCATCGCCGACAGCCGCCGGGAGCAGGTGGTCGAGCGCATTCGCTCGCAGCTGGACCAGGGTCGCCAGGTCTACTGGGTCTGTCCCCTGATCGAGGAAAGCGAGGCGCTGGACCTCACCAATGCCACCGCCACCCACCAGGACCTCTCCGCGGCCCTGCCCGGCGTGATGGTGGGCCTACTGCATTCGCGCATGCCGGTGGCCGAGAAGAAGGCGGTGATGGCGCTGTTCGAGGGCGGGCAGATGGGGGTGCTGGTCTCCACCACCGTGATCGAGGTCGGCGTCGATGTGCCCAACGCCTCGCTGATGGTGATCGAGCATGCCGAGCGCTTCGGCCTGTCGCAGCTGCACCAGCTGCGCGGGCGGGTCGGCCGCGGCGCGGCCGCCTCGGCCTGCGTGCTGCTGTACTCGCCCGGCGAGAACGGCCGCCTGGGCGAGACCGCCCGCGCCCGCCTCAAGGCCATGGCCGAAACCAACGACGGCTTCGAGATCGCACGCCGCGACCTGGAGATCCGCGGCCCGGGCGAGTTCCTCGGCGCCCGCCAGTCCGGCGCGCCGCTCCTGCGCTTCGCCGACCTGGAGGCCGACCGCGCCTTGCTGGAGATGGTGCGCGAACTCGCCCCGGTGATGCTGGATCGCCACCCCGACCTCGCCGAACGCCACGTTGCGCGCTGGCTCGGTGGAAAATCCGAGTACCTGAAGGCCTGACAAGCAGCTTCTGACCTCATGACGCTCACCGAACTGAAATACATCGTCGCCGTCGCCCGCGAGAAGCATTTCGGCAAGGCCGCCGAGGCCTGCTTCGTCTCGCAGCCCACGCTGTCGGTGGCGATCAAGAAGCTGGAGGAGGAGCTGGAGGTCAAGCTGTTCGAGCGCAGCGCCAACGAGGTCTCGGTCACGCCCCTGGGCGAGGAGATCGTGCGCCAGGCGCAGAGCGTGCTGGAGCAGGCCGCCGCCATCAAGGAGATCGCCAAGCGCGGGAAGGACCCGCTGGCCGGGCCGCTGCGCCTGGGCGTGATCTACACCATCGGCCCCTACCTGCTGCCGGACCTGGTGCGCCAGGCCATCGACCGCACGCCGCAGATGCCGCTGATGCTGCAGGAGAACTTCACCGTGCGCCTGCTGGAGATGCTGCGCACCGGCGAGATCGACTGCGCCATCCTGGCCGAGCCCTTCCCCGACACCGGCCTGGCCGTCGCGCCGCTGTACGACGAGCCCTTCATGGCCGCCGTGCCCAGCACCCACCCGCTGGCCGGGCGCAGCGCCATCACCCCGCAGGAGCTGAAGCAGGAAACCATGCTGCTCCTGGGGACCGGCCACTGCTTCCGCGACCATGTGCTCGAGGTCTGCCCCGAGTTCGCCCGCTTCTCCAGTGATGCCGAAGGCATCCGCCGCAGCTTCGAGGGCTCTTCGCTGGAGACCATCAAGCACATGGTGGCCGCGGGCATGGGCGTGACCCTGGTGCCTCGGCTGTCCGTGCCCAAGGAGGCGCTCGCGGCGCGGGGCCGCCGGCGCCGGGACGACCAGGCCTACGTCAAGTACATCCCCTTCGACGGTGACGTGCCGACGCGCCGTGTCGTGCTCGTCTGGCGCCGCAGCTTCACCCGCTACGAGGCCATCGCCGCGCTGCGAAACGCGATTTATGCGTGCGAGTTGCCCGGCGTCAAGCGCCTGTCGTGACGCCTTCGCCGCAGGCCGCTACATTCGATCCCCCGTCGTCGCACCACGAGGAGAAACCATGAGCTCGAGCAACGTTCCCGCCATCAACATCGGCATCAGCGAGGCCGACCGCAGCGCCATCGCCCAGGGCCTGTCGCGCCTGCTGGCCGACACCTTCACCCTGTACCTGACCACGCACAATTTCCACTGGAACGTGCGCGGTCCGATGTTCAACTCGCTGCACCAGATGTTCATGGAGCAGTACACCGAGCTGTGGAACGCGGTCGACCCCATCGCCGAGCGGATCCGCTCGCTGGGCCATGCCGCGCCCGGCGCCTACTCGGTCTTCGGCAGCCTCACCAGCCTGCCCGACGCGCCCGAGCACCCGCCGGCGGCGATGGAAATGGTCCGCATCCTGGTCAAGGGCCACGAGGGCGTGGCGCGCACCGCGCGCGAGCTGTTCCCGCTGGCCGACCAGGCCAATGACGAGCCCACCGCCGACCTGCTCACGCAGCGCCTGACCATCCACGAGCAGACGGCCTGGATGCTGCGCTCCATCCTCGAGGGCTGACATGCAGGCTGGTGCGTTGCCGCCCGCGCCCGGCGCCCGCCTGCGCCTGTGGCTGGACCTGATTCGCTGGGACCGTCCGGCGGGCTGGCTGCTGCTGCTGTGGCCCACGCTGTCGGGCCTGTGGGTCGCGGCCGGGGGCTTCCCGGGCTGGCATCTGGTGGCGGTCTTCACCCTGGGCACCATCCTGATGCGAAGCGCCGGCTGCTGCGTCAACGACGTCGCCGACCGCGACTTCGACCGCCACGTCAAGCGTACCGCGCAGCGCCCCGTCACCTCCGGCAAGGTCTCGCCGCGCGAGGCGCTGGCGGTGGGCGCGGTGCTCGCGCTCGCGGCCTTCGGCCTGGTGCTCACCACCAACGCGGCCACCATCGCCTGGTCCTTCGCCGCGCTGGCCGTCACGCTGGCCTACCCGTTCGCGAAGCGCTACGTCTCCATGCCGCAGGCGGTGTTGGGCGTGGCCTTCAGCTTCGGCATCCCCATGGCCTTCGCCGCGGTGCAGTCGCAGGTGCCGGCCGTGGCCTGGGTGCTCCTGGCCGGCAACCTGTTCTGGGTGCTGGCCTATGACACCGAGTACGCCATGGTCGACCGCGACGACGACCTGAAGATCGGCATGAAGACCTCGGCCATCACCCTGGGCCAGGCCGACGTGGCGGTCATCATGGCCTGCTACGCAGCGTTCCTGGCGCTGTGGGGCGCGGTGCTGTGGCCGCGGGTGGCCGCGGGCCCCCTGGCCCTCGGCCTGGCCGCGGCAGCGGCTCAGGTGCTGTGGCATTTCACCCTGATCCGCCACCGCACCCGCGAGGGCTGCTTCAAGGCCTTTCGCCTGAACCACTGGGTGGGGGCGGCGGTTTTCTCCGGCGTGGTGGCCGGGTACGCGCTGGCGGCGTGAAGGGGCGCCGGTCGCCCGGCGTCAATTCATTTGCCGAACTCGTTGCCCAGCTCGGTCGCCCGGCGGCAGGCCGCGTGCATGGCCTTGATGAAGGCCTGGGGCACCTGGTCGGCCTGCATCGAGGTGAGCGCGGCATAGGTCGTGCCGCCCTTGGAGGTCACGCGTTCGCGCAGCACCTCGGGCGGCTCCTGCGAGTCGCGTGCTAGCGTGGAGGCGCCGGCGAAGGTGGCGATCGCCAGGCGCTTGGCCTGGTCGCGGTCCAGCCCCATCTCGGCACCGGCCTGGATCATCGCCTCCAGGAACAGGAAGACATAGGCCGGGCCGGAGCCGGACAGCGCCGTCACCGCGTCCAGCTTCGCCTCCCCATCCACCCACAGGTACTCGCCGGTGGTGCCGATGACGCGTTCGACCAGACTGCGGTCGTCCGCGGTCACCGCGGTGCGGGCGAACAGGGCGGTCATGCCCTGGCCGACCAGGGCCGGCGTGTTCGGCATGGAGCGCACGATGCGCTCGGTACCCAGCCAGGCAGCGATGCTGTCCGAGCGGATGCCGGCGGCCACGCTCAGATGCAGGGCCTGCGCCAGGTGGGGGCGGACCTGGGCGGCCGCCTCCTTGAAGGTCTGGGGCTTGACCGCCCACACCACCAGCCCGGCGCGCTGCAGGGCGGGCCCGGCCTCGGCCCGGGCCTCGATCCCGAACAGGTCCTTCAGGCGCTGGCGGGTCGGCTCGAACGGCTCCACCACCTCGATGGCCGAGGCCGGCAGGCCCTGCTGGATCAGGCCGCCGATGATGGCGCTGGCCATGTTGCCGCCGCCGATGAAGGCCAGTGGCTGCTGGGACGGGAGGGGGGCGTTGTCGGTCATCCGGCAAGTCTAGCCCGATCTCAGAAGCTGATTCCGGAGAGTGATTGCTCACATAGATAGCCTCGTGAGAGGCCGGGCTCGTCAGGGGGTTGACAGCGCCAATCAATGAGTCATAATCGCGGGCTCGCCTTTCTTTGGCGAGCTTCTGCCTATGCGAAGCTGAACCGGATTGTCCGGGTTGGCAACGACAGGCCCAAGACTGACTCGGTGGGCATCCTGCCTGCCGGGTACAAGTTGGGAATATTTGAAATGATCCAAACTGAATCCCGGCTCGAAGTCGCCGACAACACGGGCGCGAAGTCCGTCCTGTGCATCAAGGTGCTCGGTGGCTCCAAGCGTCGCTACGCCAGCGTGGGCGACATCATCAAGGTGACCGTCAAGGAAGCCGCTCCGCGTGGTCGCGTCAAGAAGGGCGAGATCTACAGCGCTGTGGTCGTCCGCACCGCCAAGGGCATCCGCCGTGGCGACGGCTCCCTGGTCAAGTTCGACGGCAACGCCGCCGTGCTGCTCAACAACAAGCTGGAGCCCATCGGCACCCGCATCTTCGGCCCCGTGACGCGTGAACTGCGTACCGAGAAGTTCATGAAGATCGTGTCCCTGGCCCCTGAAGTCCTGTAAGAGGAAGACATGAACAAGATTCGCAAAGGCGACGAGGTCATCGTCCTCGCGGGCCGTGACAAGGGCAAGCGTGGCAAGGTGGTGCTGCGCAAGGACGACTCCCATGTGGTCGTCGAAGGCATCAACCTGGTGAAGAAGCACACCAAGCCGAACCCCATGAAGGGCACCACCGGTGGCATCGTGGAGAAGTCCATGCCGATCCACCAGTCCAACGTGGCGATCTTCAATCCCGCCACCGGCAAGGCCGATCGCGTGGGCATCAAGGTCGAGGGCGACAAGCGCGTGCGCGTGTTCAAGTCCTCCGGCGAAGAAATCAAGGTGGCATGACCATGGCACGTTTCAAGCAGCATTACCTCGACAAGGTGGTCCCCGAGCTGACCGCCAAGTTCGGCTACAAGTCCCCGATGGAGGTGCCGCGCATCACCAAGATCACCCTGAACATGGGTGTCTCGGAAGCCGTCGCCGACAAGAAGGTCATGGACCACGCCGTGGGCGACCTGACCAAGATCGCCGGCCAGAAGCCCGTCGTCACCAAGGCCAAGAAGGCCATCGCCGGCTTCAAGATCCGCGAAGGTCAGGCCATCGGTGCCATGGTCACCCTGCGCGGCCAGCGCATGTATGAATTCCTGGACCGCTTCGTCACCGTGGCCCTGCCGCGCGTGCGTGACTTCCGTGGTATCTCCGGCCGCTCGTTCGACGGCCGTGGCAACTACAACATCGGCGTCAAGGAACAGATCATCTTCCCCGAAATCGAGTACGACAAGGTGGATGCTCTGCGTGGCCTGAACATCAGCATCACGACCACGGCCAAGACCGACGACGAGTGCAAGGCGCTCCTCGCCGGCTTCCGCTTCCCGTTCAAGAATTAAGGGTAAATCATGGCTAAGAAAGCTTTGATCGAGCGCGAGCTCAAGCGAGACAAACTGGTCGCCAAGTTCGCGCAGAAGCACGCCGAACTGAAGGCCATCGCCAGCGATGTCAAGAAGAGCGAGGAAGAGCGCGCTGCTGCTCGCCTGGCCCTGCAAAAACTGCCCCGCAACGCGAACCCGACCCGTCAGCGCAACCGCTGCGAAATCACCGGTCGTCCGCGTGGCACCTTCCGCCAGTTCGGTCTGGCTCGTAACAAGATCCGCGAGATGGCCTTTGCAGGCGACATCCCTGGCGTGATCAAGGCCAGCTGGTAAGCAGGAGAGACAGAACATGAGCATGAGTGATCCCATTGCCGACCTGCTGACCCGCATCCGCAACGCGCAGATGGTGTCGAAGGCCTCGGTGAGCGTGCCTTCCTCCAAGGTCAAGGTCGCTATCGCCCAGGTCCTGAAGGACGAGGGTTACATCGACGGCTTCCAGGTCAAGACCGAAGCCGGCAAGAGCGAGCTGGAAATCTCGCTGAAGTACTACGCCGGTCGCCCGGTCATCGAGCGCATCGAGCGCGTGAGCCGTCCCGGCCTGCGTGTCTACAAGGGCCGTGACGCCATTCCGCAGGTCCAGAACGGCCTCGGCATCGCCATCGTCACCACCCCCCAGGGCGTGATGACGGACCGCAAGGCGCGCGCCAACGGCGTGGGCGGCGAAGTCCTGTGCTACGTCGCCTAAAGGGAAGGATCTAGAAATGTCCCGAGTCGGAAAAATGCCGGTCGCCGTCCCCGAGGGCGTGACCGTTGAAATCAAGCAGGATCAGGTCAACGTCAAGGGTAAGGGCGGCGCGCTGTCGCTGGCCCTGACCGGTCTGGTCAAGGTCGAGAACAAGGACGGCAAGCTGTCCTTCACCCCGGTCGACGAATCGCGTGAAGCCAATGCCATGAGCGGCACCGTCCGCCAGCTGGTCAACAACATGGTCGTCGGCGTGACCCAGGGCTTCGAGAAGAAGCTGTCGCTGGTCGGCGTGGGCTACAAGGCCGCTGCCCAGGGCGCCAAGCTGAACCTCGCGGTCGGCTACTCGCACCCTGTGAACATCGACATGCCCGCTGGCATCACCGTCGCCACCCCCACCCCCACGGAAATCGTGGTGAAGGGTGCTGATCGCCAGGCCGTCGGCCAGGTCGCCGCCAAGATCCGTGAAGTTCGTCCTCCCGAGCCTTACAAGGGCAAGGGCATCCGCTACGCGGACGAGAAGATCACGATCAAAGAGACCAAGAAGAAGTAAGGGGCAGCACGATGTTGACCAAGAAAGAGCAGCGCCTGCGCCGCGCCCGCCAGACCCGCATCCGCATTGCCCAGCAAGGCGTCGCGCGTCTGACCGTCAATCGCACCAACCTGCACATCTACGCCGCCGTCATCTCCGAAGACGGCACGAAGGTCCTGGCCGCGGCCAACACCGCCCAGGCCGACGTTCGCACGTCGCTCGGCGGTTCCGGCAAGGGTGCCACCACCGCTGCCGCCGCCGCGATCGGCAAGCTGATCGCCGAGAAGGCCAAGGCCGCCGGCGTTGAGAAGGTTGCTTTCGACCGTTCTGGTTTCGCCTACCACGGCCGCGTCAAGGCGCTGGCCGATGCCGCCCGCGAAGCTGGCCTGCAGTTCTAACGGACACGGATACACAAGATGGCAAAAATGCAAGCGAAGCCCCAGGGTGACGGTCCGGAAGACGGCCTGCGGGAGAAAATGATCGCGGTCAACCGCGTGACCAAAGTCGTGAAGGGCGGCCGTATCCTCGGCTTCGCCGCTCTGACCGTGGTCGGCGACGGTGACGGCCGCGTGGGCATGGGCAAGGGCAAGTCGAAGGAAGTGCCGGCTGCCGTGCAGAAGGCCATGGAAGAGGCCCGCCGCAACATGACCAAGGTGTCCCTGAAGAACGGCACCATCCATCACAACGTCGTCGGCCACCACGGTGCCGCCCGCGTCATGATGGCCCCGGCCCCCAAGGGTACCGGCATCATCGCCGGCGGCCCGATGCGCGCCGTGTTCGAAGTCATGGGCATCACCGACATCGTGGCCAAGAGCCACGGTTCGACGAACCCCTACAACATGGTCCGCGCCACCTTCGACGCGCTGAAGAACTGCACGACCCCCGCGGAAGTGGCAGCCAAGCGCGGCAAGTCGGTCGAAGACATCTTCGCCGCCTGACCGGAGTACTGACATGGCAAACAAGCAAACCGTCAAGATCAAGCTGGTTCGCAGCCCCATCGGCACCAAGGCCGACCACCGCGCCACCGTGCGTGGCCTGGGCCTGCGCAAGCTGAACAGCGTCAGCGAGCTGGAGGACACCCCTGCAGTGCGCGGCATGATCAACAAGATCAGCTACCTGGTCCAGGTTCTCTGACAGGTAGGGAAGGCACACGATGCAACTCAATGACATCAAGCCCGCAGCGGGCGCCAAGCACGCCAAGCGTCGCGTCGGCCGTGGTATCGGTTCCGGCCTCGGCAAGACCGCCGGCCGTGGCCACAAGGGCCAGAAGTCGCGTTCGGGCGGCTATCACAAGGTCGGCTTCGAAGGCGGCCAGATGCCCCTGCAGCGCCGCCTGCCCAAGCGCGGTTTCAAGTCGCACCTGCTGAAGTTCAATGCCGAGATCACCCTCTCGCAGCTGGAAGCCCTGGGCGCCGACGCGGTCGACCTGCTGGCCCTCAAGGCCGCCGGCCTCGTGCCCGAGCTGGCCAAGGTCGTGAAGGTGATCAAGTCCGGCGAGCTCAAGCGCGCTGTGAAGCTGTCCGGCATTGGCGCCACCGCCGGTGCCAAGGCTGCCATCGAGGCTGCCGGCGGCAGCATCGCTGAGTGATTGAACTGAAGGTAGTCCCGCGTGGCCACTAACGCTGCCCAGATTGCGAAGACCGGCAAGTTCGGCGACCTGCGTCGCCGGCTGGTCTTCCTGCTGCTCGCGCTGGTGGTCTATCGCATCGGCGCGCACATCCCGGTGCCGGGCATCGACCCGGCGCAGCTGACGGCGCTGTTCAAGACGCAGCAGGGCGGCATCCTGAGCCTGTTCAACATGTTCTCGGGCGGCGCGCTCTCGCGTTTTGCGGTGTTCGCCCTCGGGATCATGCCGTACATCTCGGCTTCCATCATCATGCAGCTGCTCACCTACGTCGTCCCGACGTTCGAGCAGCTCAAGAAGGAAGGCGAGGCAGGACGCCGCAAGATCACCCAGTACACCCGTGCCGGCACGCTGGGCCTGGCCCTCTTCCAGTCGCTGTCCATCGCGATCGCCCTGGAAGGCTCGCCCGGCCTGGTCCTCGACCCTGGTTTCGGCTTCCGTCTCACGACGGTGGTGAGCCTGACGGCAGGCACGATGTTCCTGATGTGGCTGGGTGAGCAGATCACCGAGCGCGGCCTGGGCAACGGCATCTCGATCCTGATCTTCTCGAGCATTGCGGCGGGCCTGCCCGCGGCGATCGCCGGGTTGCTGGAGCTGGTGCGTACCGGCGCCATGAACATCCTGGTCAGCCTGTTCATCGTGGCCCTGGTGGCCGTGGTGACCTGGGTAGTGGTGTTCGTGGAGCGCGGGCAGCGCAAGATCCTCGTCAACTATGCACGGCGCCAGGTCGGCAACAAGGTGTACGGCGGCCAGTCGTCGCACCTGCCCCTGAAGCTGAACATGGCTGGCGTGATCCCGCCGATCTTCGCCTCGTCGATCATCCTCCTGCCGGCGACGGTGGTGGGCTGGTTCTCCACCGGTGACTCGATGCGCTGGCTGCGTGACATCGCCGCCAGCCTGTCGCCGGGCCAGCCGATCTACGTGATGCTGTACGCGGCTGCGATCGTCTTCTTCTGCTTCTTCTACACCGCGCTGGTGTTCAACAGCAAAGAAACGGCCGACAACCTGAAGAAGAGCGGCGCCTTCATCCCGGGCATTCGTCCCGGTGACCAGACGGCTCGCTACATCGACAAGATCCTGGTTCGCCTGACGCTGGCCGGAGCGGTGTACATCACCCTCGTGTGCCTGCTGCCGGAGTTCCTGATCCTGCGCTACAACGTGCCGTTCTATTTTGGTGGCACGTCCCTGTTGATCATCGTGGTCGTGACCATGGACTTCATGGCTCAGGTGCAGAACTACCTGATGTCCCAGCAGTACGAGTCGCTGCTGAAGAAGGCCAACTTCAAGACCACCTTGGGCGGCTGATTGCCGAGCGCCCGCTTCGTTTTACGCGCAAAGTAGGCGCGAGGTATTTAGGAGAATAGAAAATGAGAGTTTCGGCTTCCGTCAAGAAGATCTGCCGCAACTGCAAGATCATCCGCCGCAAGGGCGTTGTCCGCGTGATCTGCACCGATCCGCGTCACAAGCAGCGCCAGGGCTGATTTAAGAGTTTCAGGAAAGACGCACATGGCACGTATTGCTGGCATCAACATTCCGCCGCACAAGCACACTGAGATCGGCCTGACCGCCATCTTCGGTATCGGTCGCACCCGCGCTCGCAAGATCTGCGAAGCCTGCGGCATCGATTACGCGAAGAAGGTCAAGGACCTGACGGACGCCGATCTGGAAAAGATCCGCGACCAGATCGGTCTGCTCACCATCGAAGGTGACCTGCGCCGCGAAACCACGATGAACATCAAGCGCCTGATGGACATCGGCTGCTACCGTGGTTTCCGTCATCGCCGCGGTCTGCCGATGCGCGGTCAGCGCACCCGCACCAACGCCCGTACCCGCAAGGGCCCGCGCAAGGCTGCCCAGGCTCTGAAGAAATAATCGGGAAAGAGATAAATCATGGCCAAGTCTCCCGCCAGCAACGCCGCCCAGCGCGTGCGCAAGAAGGTCCGCAAGAACGTCTCGGACGGCATCGCCCACGTTCACGCCTCCTTCAACAACACGATCATCACGATCACCGATCGCCAGGGCAATGCCCTGTCCTGGGCCTCCTCCGGTGGCCAGGGCTTCAAGGGCTCGCGCAAGTCCACCCCCTTCGCCGCGCAGGTCGCGTCCGAAGTGGCTGGCCGCGCCGCCATCGAGCAGGGCATCAAGAACCTGGACGTCGAGATCAAGGGCCCCGGCCCTGGCCGCGAGTCCTCCGTGCGCGCCCTGGCTGCCCTGGGCATCCGCATCACGTCCATCGCTGACGTGACCCCGGTGCCGCACAACGGCTGCCGCCCGCAGAAGCGTCGTCGTATCTAAGTTCCGGTTTTCAACCGAAGCCCACCGCCGGCACCCTCGGGTAGCCGGCTCCCGCGGCATCTGGCCGCGGTAGTCATTTAAAGGAAGCAAAGTGGCACGTTACCTCGGCCCCAAGGCCAAACTCTCCCGCCGTGAAGGCACCGACCTGTTCCTGAAGAGCGCCCGCCGCTCGATCAGCGACAAGGCCAAGTTCGACTCCAAGCCCGGCCAGCACGGCCGCACCTCGGGCCAGCGCACCTCCGACTTCGGCCTGCAGCTGCGCGAGAAGCAGAAGGTCAAGCGCATGTACGGCGTGCTGGAAAAGCAATTCCGCCGTTACTTCGCCGAGGCTTCGCGCCGCAAGGGCAACTCCGGCGCCAACCTGCTGTCGCTGCTCGAGTCCCGCCTGGACAACGTCGTGTATCGCATGGGCTTCGGCTCCACCCGCGCGGAAGCCCGCCAGCTGGTGTCGCACAAGGCCATCACGGTCAACGGCCAGCCGGTGAATATCCCGTCCTACCTGGTCAAGGCCGGTGACGTCATCGCCGTGCGCGAGAAGTCCAAGAAGCAGAACCGCGTCGTCGAGGCCCTGCAACTGGCCCTGCAAGTGGGCATGCCCGCCTGGGTCGAAGTGAACGCCGACAAGGCCGAAGGCACCTTCAAGAAGGTTCCGGACCGCGACGAATTCGGTTCCGACATCAACGAATCGCTGATCGTCGAACTGTATTCGCGTTAATTCGCGTTCACTCGCGCGTTAGTTTTCCGTTCCTGGCCGGGGGGCACCTCGGCCGGGCGCTTCACCAGCCTTACCGGTGTAACGAGCCGGGGGTATTGAGAGGAAGTCCTGCATGCAAACCAATTTGCTGAAACCCAAGTCCATCAACGTGGAGCAGCTTGGCAACAACCGCGCCAAGGTGACGCTGGAACCGTTCGAGCGCGGCTACGGCCACACGCTGGGCAACGCGCTGCGTCGCGTGCTGCTGTCCTCGATGGTCGGGTATGCGGCAACCGAAGTCACCATCGCTGGTGTGCTTCACGAGTACTCCTCGATCGACGGCGTCCAGGAAGACGTCGTGGCGATCCTGCTGAACCTCAAGGGCGTGGTGTTCAAGCTCCACAACCGTGACGAGGTGACGCTGTCCCTGCGCAAGGATGGTGAAGGCCCGGTCACGGCCGCCGACATCCAGACCCCGCACGACGTCGAGATCATCAATCCGGATCACGTCATCGCCCATCTGTCGCAAGGCGGCAAGCTGGACATGCAGATCAAGGTCGAGAAGGGCCGCGGCTACGTGCCCGGCACGATGCGCCGCTACGCCGACGAGCCGACCAAGTCCATTGGTCGCATCGTCCTGGACGCTTCGTTCTCCCCGGTCAAGCGCGTGAGCTATACCGTCGAGAGCGCCCGCGTCGAGCAGCGCACCGATCTGGACAAGCTGGTCGTCGAGATCGAGACCAACGGCGCCATCACCGCTGAAGATGCCGTGCGCGCGTCCGCCAAGATCCTGGTGGAACAGCTGGCCGTCTTCGCCCAGCTGGAAGGCAGCGAACTGGCCGCCTTCGACCAGCCGGTGCAGCGCAGCTCGCAGCAGTTCGACCCGATCCTTCTGCGTCCGGTCGACGAGCTCGAACTGACCGTGCGCTCGGCCAACTGCCTGAAGGCCGAGAACATCTACTACATCGGCGACCTGATCCAGCGTACCGAGAACGAGCTGCTCAAGACCCCGAACCTGGGTCGCAAGTCGCTCAACGAAATCAAGGAAGTGCTGGCCTCGCGTGGCCTGACCCTGGGCATGAAGCTGGAAAGCTGGCCGCCCGCCGGTCTGGACAAGCGATAATCCACACCCTGGTGAACTGGCAGTACCTGATACGGCTGCCTTTTATTCATAAAGAAAGGAACACACCATGCGTCACGGCCACGGCCTCCGCAAACTCAACCGTACTTCCGAGCACCGCCAGGCGATGCTGCGCAACATGATGAACTCGCTGCTCGAGCACGAAGTCATCAAGACCACGGTCCCCAAGGCCAAGGAACTGCGCCGCGTCGTCGAGCCGATGATCACCCTGGCGAAGACCAACACCGTCGCCAACAAGCGTCTGGCCTTCGACCGCCTGCGCAACCGCGATATGGTCACCAAGCTGTTCAACGACCTGGGCCCGCGTTTCGCGACCCGTCCGGGCGGCTACACCCGTATCCTGAAGATGGGCTTCCGCGTGGGCGACAACGCCCCGATGGCGCTCGTCGAGCTGGTCGATCGTCCGGAAGTTGCTTCCGACGCTCCCGCCGCCGAATAATCGGCTGGATTTAGGGTATACTCTCGTTTCTCTGACGCGCGGTGGAGCAGCCTGGTAGCTCGTTGGGCTCATAACCCAAAGGTCGCAAGTTCAAATCTTGCCCGCGCAACCAAATTCCAGCGGTTCACGCTGAACTTCAAAGCCCACCTTCCGGTGGGCTTTTTCTTTGGTGCGGCGACGGGACGAGGTGGACGAGCGGTCGTGCCGCCTCTCGTCTTCGAGGGACCAACCCGGACTTTTTGTCCAGGAGGTTCCATGTATTCCGTTCGCGTCAAGCCTACCCCGTCCCTCAAGCTCGAGGACCTGGCCGCGCTCACGCACCATGACGGCAAGGCCGTCCCCGCCGACAAGGAGCTGCGAGTCAGTGGTTCCTGGAAGGTCAAGGAGAAGCCCGGCGACAGCTCATTCTCCGGGCGCGACGCGCACCGGACCTCGGCGGTCACCGGTCTGAAGACGCTCTGGACCGACGCCCTCAAACAGCGAAATTGCAGCCAGATCGAGGGTGAGATCTGGCGCGCTGCGTCCGGCGTGAAGCCGGCGGTGGTGACGGTGGGCACCCTGAGGCGCCTGGTCAGCGTCACGAGCCTGATCGACGTCCTCCACAAGGAAACGCAATTGCCCAGGTACCGGGCCGCCGAACTCGTGGCGCATGCCATCACGATCGTGCCCCTGGATGATCTGACCACGCAGCACGCGCGGCTACGCCTTGCCGCAGATGCCATGTTTGACGCCGGCGAGATGCTCACGGCCCCTGAAGCCTATGCCTCAGCCGCCGACCGAGGCGCCCAGTCCCAAGACAACAAGCGCGACAGCGTGCGTATCCAGACGATCAACGTCCCCAAGCCGAGCCAGACTCCGCAGCGTCCGACCTCCCAATCGGTTGCCCAACCCGAGCCCGTCGCGCTGACACCTTCGGTCGCGAAGCCCCTCGCCCCGTCACCGGCTGGACGGCCCAGCCCCGTCAGCGCACCGACCAGCCAGGGTACACCGCCCCGCGAATTCACGGATGAACACCGTGCAGCGGCGCATGTGAAGGCGGTCCTGGCCGGGGCGGACACGCGCAGCGTCTCGAACTTCATCACGCCGGGCGAGAAACCGCTGCTGATCAAGGGACTTCTCGCAGCGCTTGAGGCGCTTAACCAGCCCGAGACCGACGCCGCCATACGCGAGCGCAAGGTGCTCGCCATCGCCAGGCTCTTCGATGCCTGGCAGCTCCAGGGGGTGCGCCCGAGGGTGGCCTCCTTCACCGACGAGGATCGCAGCGCCCTGCCCGCGCCCGTGCGGGCCCAGTTGCTGAAGGCGGTCGAACTGGCGAGCCTCAAGTTGCCGCCCGCTCGATGATGCGCTCAGTGGTGGCTCCCGCTCGCCCCCGGGGTGGTGGTCACCTGCGGCTGCGCCTTGCCATGGGATGGCTGGGCGTGGACCTCGACGCGGCGGCTTCGGGACTGTTGCGACTGCTTGGGCAGGTGCACCGTCAACACGCCGTGTTCGAACTCCGCGCGCACCTGCTCAGGTTCGGGCGCGAATGGCAGTTGCAGCGAGCGCTGGAAGCGCCCGAAGCTGCGCTCCATCAGGTGGTAGTCCTCGTGCTGCTGCCGGGACTCGTCCTTCTTTTCGCCGCGCAACGTGAGCAGATGGCCGTCGATGCGCACGTCGACAGCGTCCGGCGGGATGCCAGGCAGCTCGGCGCACACGCAGAGCTCCTGCTCGTTCTCGCGCACATCCACGCGCGGCACCTGCATCAGGCCGCCCGTGCCGGGCGCACCTGAGCCGGCAAAGTCCTCGAGCAGCCGGTTCATCTCGCGGTACAGGTCCGAGAGCAGGTCCCCGCCTGCCAGCGTCCGCGAGGGCGGCTGGAACGGGGCCAGGTATCGGGATGTCATGGAAAGCTCCTTTCGCGGGGGGGCACGCGCACGGCGCGCGTGTCGACAACGTGCGGACTCGGCGGGTCGCTGCCCTGTCAGCCCATGCCGCGCGCGGATGTCGGCGATCCGGCGTCCGAACGACTTGCAGCGCAGGCCGCTGCGCGCGAGACTGTCCTGCATGGCTGCCACCTTGTTCCTGTCGCCGGATGATGTGGCCACCCTGGTGCGTCGCATCGGCCTGCCGGGCTGTCTGCAAGGCCTGGTGCAGGCCCTGCGTGACGACTTCCTGCGCTGGCCCCGCTTCGAGAAGAGCGCCCGTCTCGCCAGCCACTCGCCGGTGGGCGTGATCGAGCTGATGCCGGTGAGCGATGGCACCACCTTCAGCTTCAAGTACGTCAACGGCCACCCGGCCAACGCCGCGCTCGGGCTGCCCACGGTCATGGCGTTCGGTGTGCTGGCCGATGTGGCCACCGGCCTGCCGAGGTTCGTGTGCGACCTCACCCTCGTCACCGCGCTGCGCACGGCCGCCACGTCGGCGCTGGCGGCGCAGGCGCTGGCGCGTCCCGGCAGCCGCGTCATGGCGCTCGTGGGCAACGGCGCCCAGGGTGAATTCCAGGCGCTGGCGTTCCATCACCTCCTGGGCATCGACTCGCTGCGACTGCACGACATCGACCCCCAGGCCATGGGGCGACTGGAGCGGCGCCTGCGAGCCAGGGGCCTGGACGTCCAGGCCTGCGCCGACGTGGCGCAGGCGGTACGCGGCGCCGACATCGTCACCACGGCCACCGCCCGCAAGGTCCGCGCAGCCTTGATCACGCCGGACCTCGTGGTGCCCGGCATGCACCTCAACGCGATCGGCGGCGACTGCCCCGGCAAGACCGAGCTGCATCCCGACGTGCTGCGCAACGCTCGCGTGTTCGTCGAGTACGAGCCGCAGACGCGGCTCGAGGGCGACCTCCAGCTGTTGCCGCCAGACCTGCCTGTCACCGAACTCTGGGAAGTGCTCGGCGGCGGCCAGCCGGGGCGCCTGGGGGAGCAGGACATCACGGTCTTCGACTCGGTCGGCTTTGCGCTGGAAGATTTTTCAGCGCTGCGCTACCTGCAGGCCCAGGCCATCGCCCTGGGCGTCGGTCGCGAGCTGCCGCTGGTACCGGACCTCGCAGACCCCAAGGACCTGTTCAGCCTGCTCGAGCCGCCCGGTACGTGAGGTCGCCCGGCGGCGGGCCGAGGCGGGCCACGATGAGGTTCGCCATGCGCGCGTCGATCGCGTGGCCGAGGCCGGGAACCAGGTCGACTGTCACGCGCGCTCCGAGGGCACGAAGGGCTTGCCCGGCCTCCAGGCTGTGGCCGACCACGATGACGGGGTCTTCCGCGCCGTGGATCAGGTGCACTGAAGTTCCCTGCGGAGCACGGGTCGGTGGTGCGGCGAAGCGGCCCGCGAGGGCCACGACCCGGCTTGCCGAGGTTGGCCCGACCTGGGTCGTCGCCAGCGCCATGATCGCGCCTTGCGAGAAGCCGACCAGCACGGTCGCCTCCGGCGCCACGCCGGTTTCCTCCTGCCAGTGCCGGACCGCTTCCGCGAACAGGGGCAGTGCCTGGGCGATGCGGGTCGGCCGGTTCGCCTCGGTGACGCCCTGCACGGAGAACCACTGCCGCCCCGCACCCAGGTCTGACGGACACGGCGCAGCCACGCTGACCACGCAGGCCTGCGGCCGCTGCGTCGCCAGGAACTCGCCCAACGGCCCGAGGCTGGCGGCCTGCGCCCCCACGCCGTGGAACAGGAGGATCAGCTCCGTGGCCGGACCGGCGGGACGGGACAGCACCAGCGAGGCATCGGCGGTCATGCGCCCTCCCGGCTCGGCGTGCCGGGCGCGGGCAAGCGTCCGAAGACATACGAGTCCATGGCCAGCACGCCATGCTCGATACCGCCGTCCAGCACGCTGGCAGGAGCCCCCTCGGGCGCAGCGCCCAGCGCGACGAGCAGTGGCAGGAAGTGCTCCGGGGTCGGATGGGCCCGCGCCGCGTGCGGCGCCAGCTCCAGGGCAGCGACCAGGCGGGCGGTGTCGCTGCAGGCCACGGCGTCGCGGATCCAGGCCGTGAACTCCCGCGCATAGGGCGCCTCGGCGGCCTCGCCGGCGCGGAACTCGTACAGGTTGTGGGTGATGCTGCCGGAACCGACCACGAACACGCCTTCGTCGGCCAGCGGCGCGAGGGCGCGCCCCATGGCCAGGGCGGACGCTGCGTCGAGCGTGGCCGGCATCGACACCTGGACGACGGGCACATCCGCCGCCGGATACAGGTGCAGCAGGGGCACCCAGGCGCCATGGTCCAGGCCGCGCTCCGGGTCCAGGTCGGGCTCCCAGCCGGCGGCGCGCAGCAGGCCGGCGGCGCGCTGGGCGACCACGGCAGCGCCTGCCGCGGGGTAGGTGATCCCGTACAGGGCGCGGTCGAACCCGCCAAAGTCATGGATGGTGCGCGGCTGTGGCGAAGTCGTCACCGCGACCCGCCGGGTCACCCAGTGCGGCGAGACGACCAGCACCGCGCGCGGACGCACGAGGGTGCGCCCCAGCGCCGTCAGCAGCGGGCCGGCGCGGCCCGGGTTCAGCGCGAAGGTCGGCGCGCCGTGCGAGACGAAGAGGGTGGGGAGACGTTCCATGCGTGTCACTCTATTGATTCAGATCATGGAAATAAATTGAGGTTCGATGGATGAACTGTCTCTCATGGGTGAACAATCTGGCCCTCGGAGGAGGGTGGCGACATGGACCGGTTCCAGGAGATGCGGGTGTTCACGGCGGTCGTCGAGGCCGGCAGCTTCGTGCGTGCGGCCGACGAGCTCGTGCTTTCGAAGGCCGCGGTCTCGCGGATCGTCTCGGAGCTCGAGGCCCGGCTGGGCGTGCGCCTGCTGCACCGGACCACGCGCCGCCTTTCGCTCACCGGCGAGGGCGAGGTGTTCCTGGCGCGGTGCCGGGAGTTGCTGGCCGGGGTCGAGGAAGCCGAGGCCGAAGTCACCGTGCGCAGTGGCCAGGTGGCCGGCACCCTCAAGGTCAGCGCCCCCGTCTCGTTCGGCGTGATGCGGCTGGCGCCGCTGTGGGGCGGCTTCCTCGCCGCGCATCCGCGGGTCCGGCTCGACCTCACCTTGTCCGACCGGCAGGTGGACCTGATCGAGGAAGGCTTCGACCTCGCCGTGCGGATCGGCCGCCTCGCCAGTTCGTCCCTGGTGAGCCGGCAGCTCGCATCGACCCGGCTCGTCCTGTGCGCCTCACCCGGCTACCTGGTGGCCCACGGGCATCCCAGCGACCCGGCCGACCTGGCGCGGCATGCCGTGCTGGCCTACAGCCTCCTCGCCATGGGCGACACCTGGGCGTTCACGGGACCCGCCGGGCCGACCGAGGTCCGGGTCCAGCCTCGGATGCACACGAACAGCGGCGACACCTGCGTGGCGGCGGCTCTGGCGCACCAGGGCATCGTCCTCCAGCCCTCCTTCCTGGTCGAGGCGCACCTGCAATCGGGCGCGCTCGTCGAGGTCCTGCCCGCCTACCGGTCGCTGGAGCTGGGGGTTCACGCGGTCTACCCCTCGCGCAAGCAGGTGCCACCCAAGGTCAGGCGGCTGATCGACTACCTCGCGCAGCAGCTGTCCGTCCCGGAGGCGGACAGCGCCCGCTGACACACCCTAGTGGCGCATCGCCGTCCGCGGCGGGTGCCAGGAGAACGGTTCGCCGAACCCGGACAGGATGGAGGCCGCGTCGGTGGCCTGGCGCACGCCTTCCACCGCGACGGGCCCCCCCCACTGGAACAGGCTCATGAACAGCCGCTGGTTCATCTCCATCGCGGCGTGACCGAGCTCCTGCCAGTAGCGCCCCATCTCCTGCAGGTCGTGCTGCACCAGGTCGACCTGCAGGGACGCGAGCTGGTGGGCGTCGCAGCCTGTAGACAGGCGCGTGCTCGCCGACTCGTGGCGCTGCAAGGCGCGGTGCGCGGCCTGCGCCTGCACGCGCCGGATGTTCTCGAACCCCTGCAGGACGGCGCACAGCGACTCGGTGCACACGGCCAGTTGCTGCCGGGGCAGGTCACCCCAGAGGTCCAGGAACGGGGCGGCCGCAGCCTCGGCGGGGGCGGCGACGGGTTTGCGGGGGGATGATGGCTTGGTAGTCATTGCGGGCTGCCTTGTGATCCGGAAGTTCAACATACTCCAGGAGGCGGCGGCCGCGTTGATCTACCGCAAGCCCGGTGACCCTCAGCCCCAGACCACCGAGCGCATCGCCACCGACGCGCCCTGGAAGTCCGCGCTGAAGAACTCCGCCGCCTCGCCGGGCTCCGCGGCGCCCGCCGCATGCAGCAGCGGCAGGTAGTGGTCATAGCTCGGGTGGGCCAGGCGGGCGATGTCGCCCATGCCCTGGAAGTCGGCGAGCGCGTCGGGATCGCCCCGTTCGATCGCCTGGGCGATGCGCGTGTCGAACTCGATCGCCCAGTCGTAGGCGTCGAAGCCGGTGGCCTCGCGCCGCATCGCCCGCAGGTTGTGGACGGTGTTGCCGCTGGCCACCACCAGCACGCCCAGCTCACGCAGCGGGCGCAGGCGCCGGCCCAGCGCCAGGTGGTCGGCCGGCGGCGCGTCCCAGTTCAGGCTCAATTGCAGGACGGGAATGTCGGCCTGCGGGAACATGGGTTTGAGCACGCCCCAGCTGCCGTGGTCATAGCCCCACTCGCGCGCGTCGATGCCCACCGGCACGTCCGCCAGCAGCGCGCTGATCTGCGTGGCCTCCCCGGGGGCGCCTGGCGCGGGATATTGCTGCGCGAACAGCTCCTGCGGGAACCCGCCGAAATCGTGGATGGTGCGCGGCTGCGCCTGCCCGGTGAGCCACCAGCCGTGCGTGAGCCAGTGCGCGGACACGCACAGGATCAGGCGGGGCCGCGGCCAGCGCGTGCCGAACTGCGTGCCCAGCACGCGCCAGGCCTCGCGGTACGGGTTGTCCGTGATCACGTTCATGGGGCTGCCGTGTCCCAGGAACAGTACCGGCATCTTGGGCGAGGGAGTCAGGGGCATGCGGAAATTCTAGGCGCGCGCCCCGGCCCGGATCACCTCGGCCAGGCGTGCCGCGGCCGGCGAGAGCGCGCGCCGCGAAGCAGTGAATAGCCCGATGCGCCGGCTCAGGGCGGGCGACACGATGCGCAGCGCCTGCACGCGGCGGTCGGGCCGCGCAGGCAGCACCGACCGCGGGAGGATGGCCGCGCCGAGTTCGACGTTGGCCATCGCGATCAGGGTCTGCGCCTGGGTCGACTCGTATTTCGGCGCCAGCGCGATGCCCGCCTTGCGGCACGCCTCGTCGAACATGCCGCGCAACGCCGTCGCTTCACTCAGGAGCAGCACCGGCAGCCTCGACACCTCGCGCAGCGTGATGGTGCCGGCAGCGGTGGCCTTGAGCCGGCGCGGCACCAGGGCCATCAGGCTCTCCTCCAGCAACGGCTCGAACTTCACGCCGGCGCCGGGCGCGGCGGGGCCGATGCCGAAGTCCGAGTCGCCGCTGGCGACGCTTTCCAGGATCCCTGCGGGCGTGAGCTCGTGCACCCGGATCTGGATCGCCGGGTACTCGGCCTCGAAGCGCGCCAGCCACGGCGGCAGCAGGGTCGCCGCCATGATCGGCGAGGAGGCCAGCGTGATGCGCCCGCGCCCGAGGTCCAGCGTCTCCTGCAGCTCGCGCACGCCGGCCTCGATCTCGCGGAAGCCCTTGCGCGCGGCATCGCGCAGCACCAGGCCTGCCGCGGTGAGCTTCACGCTGCGCGTGGTGCGGTGGAACAGCGCGACGCCGAGCTGCTCCTCGAGCTGCCGCACCTGGGTGCTGACCACCGAGAAGGACCGGTGGATCTGGCCGGAGGCGTCGCGGAAGCTGCCGGCCTCGGCCACCTCGAGGAAGGTGCGCAGGTGGCGCAGGTTGATGTCCATGGACGGGTTCTCCTGCAAGGAAGTTTATTCGGGAGGGCAGAACAATCGGTCTCGATAATCGCGATTGTCCGGCGAGGGGCTACCCGGTAAGGTGCGGCCCCATGTCCACGACCCCCCAGCCTTTCGAGATCGAAACCTCCGACCCCGGCGTACGCATCGTCGGCCGCATCCGCGGGTCGGGTCCGCCCCTGCTGCTGCTGCATGGCAACCCGCTCACGCAAATGAGCTGGGACCGCATCGCCCCACGCCTGGCCGAGCACTTCACCGTCGTCACCACCGACCTGCGCGGCTACGGCGACAGCGGCAAGCCCGAGGGCCTGCCGGACCACTCCAACTACACCTTCCGCCGCATGGCCCAGGACCAGGTGGAGGTGATGCAGCACCTGGGCTTCGCGCGCTTCGGCGTGACAGGCCACGACCGGGGCGCGCGCACCGCCTTCCGCATGGCGATGGACCATCCGGACAAGGTCACGCGCGTCGCCTTCCTCGACATCCTGCCCACGCACTGCGTCTTCAAGGACATCCAGGTCCAGATGGCGCTGGACCTGTACCACTGGTGGTTCATGGCCCAGAAGCGCGGCTTTCCAGAGACCCTGCTTCGGGGCAACGAGGCCTTCTACATCCGCGACAAGCTGATGAAGCAGGGACCCGGCAAGGGCGGCTTCACCGAGGAGGAAATCACCGAGTACATCCGCGTGTGCACCCCCGAGAACATCCACGCCGTGTGCGAGGACTACCGCGCCGCCGCGACGCTGGACCTGCAGATGGACACCGCGGACTTCGAGGCGGGCCGCAAGGTCCAGCCGCCGGCGCTGGTCCTGTGGGGGGAGAAGAGCCACACCGCGCACCACCACGACGCGCGCATCGAGTGGCCGAAGTACTGCGCGAACATCGTCCGCATGCAGGAGCTGCCCTGCGGGCATTACCCGACCGAACAGGCGCCCGAGCACACGCTCGCGGAGCTGCTGGCCTTCTTCAAGGAGTGACGTGATGAGATCCAACCTTCGCCGTGGCCTGACGACGCTCGGGCTGGCCTGCATGCTGGCGCCTTCGCTGGCCCGCGCCGACACCTACCCCTCGCAGCCGATCAAGCTGGTGGTGGCCTTCGCCCCCGGCACCGGCAGCGACATCCTCGGCCGGCTGCTGGCGGTGCGCCTGTCCGAGCAGCTGCGCGTGCCGGTGACCGTGGAGAACCGCGCCGGCGCGGGCGGCACCTTGGGCACGCAGTCGGTGGCCAAGGCGCCGGCCGACGGCTACACGCTCACGCTCGCCACGAATGCCACGCTGATCACGTCGCCCCTCCTGAGCAGCCAGCCGACCTACCGCGCGGATCGCGACTTCACCCCGCTGGGGGGCGTGGGCCGCACGCCCCTGGTGGTGGTGACCAGCGTGAATCCCGATGCGCCGCGCAGCTTCCGCGAGCTGGTGGCCCGTGCGCGCGACAAGGACAAGCCTTCGAGCTTCTCGAGCGCCGGCGTCGGCACCATCGGGCACCTGACCAGCGAGGTGGTGATCAAGCAGGCCGAGATGAACAGCAAGCACGTCCCCTACAAGGGCAGTGGCCAGTCGCTGACCGACGTGGTGCGCGGCGAGATCCTTTTCAGCTCGGACACGCCGCCCGCGGTGCTGCCGCTGGTGAAGGGCGGCAAGCTGCGCGCCCTGGCGGTGACCGGTGACAAGCGCCTGCAGGTACTGCCTGACACGCCGACGCTCCAGGAGTCGGGCCTGGCCGGCATCAACCTCTCGGTCTGGTGGGGGCTGATGGCGCCGGCCGGATTGCCTGCCCCCGTCGCCGAGCGACTGGGCAGCGAGCTGGCCAAGGTGGTCGCCCACCCGGACATGCGACGCAAGATGCAGGAAATGGAGCTCGAGCCGATGCCCATGACGGGCGCGGAACTGGCGGCCTACATTCGCACCGAGTACCCGTTCTGGCAGCAGTTCCTGAGCAAGTCAGGCATCAAGCTGGAGTGAGGGGTGGGAGGGAGGCAGAAGATGGCGCGGCTGGCGGGGATCGAACCCACGACCCTTGGCTTCGGAGGCCAATACTCTATCCACTGAGCTACAGCCGCGCGATGAAACAACCCGCTGATTATGACCCATGCCGGACCCTGTCCCCGGCGCCTGCGAAGGAGGCGCCCTGTCGGCCCCTTATAATCGAAGGTTGATTTCATCCCCAGCACCGTTTTGCCCGAGGACGCAATGAGCGACAGCCAGCACGAAGAAGCCCATACCGGTCCGATCAAGACCCCGAAGCAACTGCTCTGGGCCTCGTTCTTTTCGTTCGTGGTTCCGGTGTTCATCATCATGGGCCTGGTCGCTTATGTCACCTCTGATAGCAAGCCGGCCGGCAGCGCCCAGGCCGAGCGCTATGCTCTTGGTGGCGTGACCGCCCAGGACCAGGAGCGCGGCGTCGCCGAGCGCCTGCGCAAGGTCGGCTCCGTCGAGATCCGTGATGCCAACCGCGCCCTGAAGTCCGGCGAGGAAGTCTTCAAGGCCCAGTGCGCGGCCTGCCACACCTCCGGCGCCGCCGGGGCGCCCAAGCTCGGCGATGCCGGTGCCTGGGGTGCCCGCATCAAGGCCGGCTACGAGGCCCTGCTGAACTCCGCCCTCAAGGGCAAGGGCGCCATGGGCGCCCAGGGTGGTGGCGATTTCGACGACCTCGAGATCGGCCGCGCCGTGGTCTACCTGGCCAACGCCGGCGGCGCCAAGTTCGCCGAGCCGCAGCGCCCCGCGGCCGCGGCATCCGCCGCCAAGTAATCTCACGCTGATTCGAGAAAGCCGCCCGCATCCGCGGGCGGCTTTTTCACGAGTGCGGTGCCCGCTGCGCCGCCGGGCTCCGAACGAAGCCGTACTGCGTCGGCAGATCCTGCGCCAGCATCTCCCGCGGCGCCCAGCGGCCGCTTTCCACCGCGTCGGCCGCCAGCGCCATGTCCAGGCTGTGGACCAGGCCGAAGCCCTGGTCGGTGTCGAGGTACAGGCGTCCGGCTTCGTCGATCACGCAGGCGCGCACCCGCGCAGGCTGGCCGCAGTGCGAGAAGACCTGGCCGTCACCGTGCACCCGCCAGACCAGCGGGGCCGCCTCGAGCTCCACGTACACCCGCTGCGGGCCGTTCTGGAAGTACCAGCGGCCCGTCTCGTCGGCTTCGTAATTGCGCTGGATGAAGTCGACCAGCTTGTCATGCCGCAGCAGCGAGCCCTTGGCCTGGGGGAACGGGCCCGCGGCCTGCACGCGGTCGTCGCGCATGTACCAGCCGCCGCGCGCGTCCAGCCCCAGCCACCCGTAGCAGTGGGGCACATGCGGCCACTTGGCCATGGCCTGGCGCACGATATCGTCCATGGCCCAATGATAGGCGGCGCGGCGAGCCCGCGCGGGCTCAGCGCAGGAAGGCGTCGTAGCCCGTCTTGAGGATCAGGGCCGAGACCACGACGATGAACACGCCGCGCACGAAGCCCGCGCCATGGCGCAGGGCCAGGCGGGTCCCGAGCAGGCTGCCGGCCACGTTGGCCACCGCCATCACGGCGGCGTAGTGCCACCAGACATGGCCCTTGAACGCGAAAAGCACGAGCGCGGCCAGGTTGGTGGTGACGTTCAGGAGCTTGGCGGCGGCCGAGGCGTTGAGGAAGTCATACCCCAGCAGGCGCACGAAGAGGAAGACGAAGAAGCTGCCGGTGCCGGGACCGAAGAAGCCGTCGTAGAAGCCCACTGCCAGCGCGATGCCGCAGGCCACCAGGCGCTCCGTGTTGCGGGAGAACACCGGGGCATGGTGGCGGCCCAGGTCCTTGCGCGCCAGCGTATACAGCAGCACCGCCAGCAGCACCAGCGGCAGCAGGCGGCGCAGGAAGTCGCCCGAGACCACGGTGACCGCCCAGGCCCCGGTGAAGCCGCCCGCCAGGCCCATCGCGGTGGCGGGCAGCAGCGCGTGCCAGTTCAGGGTGACGCGCCGGCTGTACTGCCAGGTCGCCATCGCGGTGCCCCAGACCGAGGCGCTCTTGTTCAGGCCGAAGAGGGTGGCGGGCGGTGCAGTGGGAAACAGCGTGAACAGGGCGGGCACCAGGATCAGGCCGCCGCCCCCGACGATCGCGTCCACGAACCCGGCGCCCAGGGACGCAAGCGCCATCAGCAGCAATTCCATGCCGGGATTGTCCCCAAAAAAGCAAAGGCGCCTTGGGGGCGCCTTTGCGGTCGGCATCGTTGTGGGATGCCTGCTTGTTCTTTTGTGATGTGGGTTTTGTCTCCGATGTCTCCTCGGACCCCTCGCTTTTCAGCGACGCCCAGTTACGGTGCGTCTGCGAGTTGACGCACTGTACTTGGGCGTCGTCCGGATGAGCATTGGGGCTTACCCGTGGTCCTCACCCCGCGGCGAGGATCCAGTCGGCGGCCTTCTCGGCCATCATCAGCGTGGGCGAGTTGGTGTTTCCGCTGGTGATCGTGGGCATGGCGCCGGCGTCCACCACCCGCAGGTTGGCCACGCCGCGCACGCGCATTTGCGGGTCCAGCACGGCCATCGGGTCATCCTCGGCGCCCATGCGGGTGGTGCCCACCGGGTGGAAGATGGTGGTCGCGATGTCGCCCGCCAGCCGGGCCAGTTCCTCGTCGGACTGGTACTGCGGGCCGGGTTTCCATTCCTCGGGCCGGTACGGGGCCAGCGCCGGCTGCGCGGCGATGCGCCGCGCCACGCGCAGCGAGTCCGCCGCCACGCGGCGGTCCTCGGGGGTGCTGAGGTAGTTGGGGGCGATCAGGGGGGCGTCACGGAAGTCCTGGCTGCGGATCTTGACCGTGCCCCGGCTGGTGGGGTTCAGGTTGCAGACGCTGGCGGTGAACGCGTCGAAGGTGTGCAGCGGTTCGCCGAATGCGTCCAGGCTCAGGGGCTGCACGTGGAACTGGATGTTCGGCCACGGCTGGTCCGGCGAGCTGCGGGTGAAGGCGCCCAGCTGGGAGGGGGCCATGCTCATGGGGCCGCTGCGCTTGAACGCGTACTCGAGGCCGATCCGGGCCTTGCCCCACCAGCTGGAGGCCAGGGTGTTGAGCGTGCTGACGCCCTGCACCTTGAATACCGAGCGGATCTGTAGGTGGTCCTGCAGGTTGGCGCCCACGCCCGGCAGGTCCTGCAGGACGGGGATGTCCAGCGACTGCAGCAGGCTGGCGGGGCCGATGCCCGAGTGCTGCAGGATCGCCGGCGAGCCGATGCTGCCGGCCGACAGCAGCACCTCGCGGTTGGCGCGGGCCGTGACCATCTCGCTGCCGGTCCACACCTCGACGCCGGTGCAGCGCAGCGCGCCGTCCTCGCCACGCTCGATCACCAGCCGCCGCACATGGGCGTTGGTCCACATCTCGAAGTTGGGGCGGCCGTAGCAGGTCGGGCGCAGGAAGGCCTTGGCGGTGTTCCATCGCCAGCCGGCGCGCTGGTTCACCTCGAAGTAGCCCACGCCCTCGTTGTCGCCGCGGTTGAAGTCGTTGCAGGCGGGCAGGCCGGCCTGCTGCGCGGCCTGGGAAAAGGCGTCGAGGATGTCCCAGCGAAGCCGCTGCTTCTCCACCCGCCACTCGCCACCGGCTCCATGCAGCGCATCGGAGCCGCCGTGGTAGTCCTCGTGCTTGCGGAAATACGGCAGGCAGTGCTCCCAGCGCCAGCGGGCATCACCCGTGAGCCGGGCCCACTGGTCATAGTCACGCGACTGGCCCCGCATGTAGATCATGCCGTTGATGCTGGAGCAGCCCCCCAGCGTCTTGCCGCGTGGGTAGCGCAGCTGGCGGCCGTTGAGGCCGGCTTCGGCTTCGGTGCGGTACAGCCAGTCGGTGCGCGGGTTGCCGATGCAATGCAGGTAGCCGACCGGGATGTGGATCCAGTGGTAGTCGTCCTTGCGGCCGGCTTCGATCAGCAGCACACGCCGGGACGGGTCGGCGCTCAGTCGGTTGGCGAGCAGGCAGCCGGCCGTGCCGGCGCCGATGATGATGTGATCGAACGTCGTGTCGCTCATCGCGCGTTGTCCCTCGTTGTTCTGATGACGCAGCGCGAAGGATAAGCGCTGCGTTACTTCGAGGTCGGCATCACGAACTCGGCGCCCTTGCCGATGCTCTCAGGCCACCGCTGCATGACGGACTTCTGCTTCGTGTAGAAGCGCACGCCCTCCTCGCCGTAGGCATGCATGTCGCCGAACAGGCTCTTCTTCCATCCGCCGAAGCCGTGCCAGGCCATGGGCACCGGGATCGGCACGTTGATGCCGACCATGCCCACCTGGATGCGGCGGCTGAACTCACGCGCCACGTTGCCGTCGCGGGTGAAGCAGGCCACGCCGTTGCCGAACTCGTGGTCGTTGACCAGGGTCAGCGCCTCGGCGAAGTCCTTGGCCCGCACGCAGGCCAGCACCGGGCCGAAGATCTCCTCGCGGTAGATCTTCATGTCGGGCGTGACATGGTCGAACAGGGTGCCGCCGAGCCAGAAGCCGTCATCGCAGCCCGCGCCGGCCGCCTGGCCCCGGAAGCCGCGGCCGTCGACCACGAGCTGGGCGCCCTCGGCGACGCCGGCATCGATGTAGCCGGTGATGCGGTCACGCGCCACCCGGCTCACGATCGGGCCCATCTCGGCGTCGAGCTCGACGCCGTTCTTCACCTTGAGCGCGCGGGTGCGCTCGGCCAGCACCGGCATCAGCCGGTCGCCGGTGTCGCCGACCAGCACGGCGACCGAGATCGCCATGCAGCGTTCGCCGGCGGAGCCGTAGGCCGAGCCGATCAGGGCGTCAGCGACCTGGTCCATGTCGGCGTCGGGCATCACCACCATGTGGTTCTTCGCGCCGCCCAGGGCCTGCACGCGCTTGCCGTGGCGGGCGCCGCTCTCGTAGATCTTCTGCGCGATCGGCGTGGAGCCGACGAAGGACAGGGCCTTCACGCCGGGGTGCTCCAACAGGGCGTCGACCGAGTCCTTGTCGCCCTGGACCACGTTGAACACGCCATCGGGCAGGCCGGCCTGCTTCAGCAGTTCCGCCATGCGCAGCGAGGGGCTCGGGTCCAGCGGGCTGGGCTTGAGGACGAAGGTGTTGCCGCAGGCCAGGGCCACCGGGAACATCCACATCGGCACCATCACCGGGAAATTGAAGGGAGTGATGCCGGCGACCACGCCCAGGGGCTGGCGCATCGTCCAGTTGTCGATGCCGGTGGAGACCTGCTCGGTGTAGTCGCCCTTGAGCAGCTGCGGGATGCCGCAGGCGAATTCCACGATCTCGATGCCGCGCGTGACCTCGCCCTGGGCGTCGGTGAACACCTTCCCGTGTTCGGCGGTGATCATGCGGGCCAGTTCGTCCCGGTGCTGGTTCAGGAGCTCGAGGAACTTGAACATCACCCGCGCGCGGCGCAGCGGCGAAGTCTCGGCCCACGCGGGGAAGGCGGCCTGGGCGGTGGCGACCGCCTGGTCCACTTCACGGGTGTCGGCCAGCGCCACCCGGCCGGTCACCTGGCCGGTGGCGGGATTGTGGACATCGGCGTGGCGGCCACTGCGGCCCGCGCAGACGCGCCCCCCGATCCAGTGGTCGATCGTGGCGACGCCGGTGGCGGCGAGGGCTTTCTCGGGTGCGTTCATGGAGGATCCTTCAATCGGTTGCTGGGGCCCAGTCTAGGCGTCGCGGTGCCGGCCGGGAAGGCCAGAACCTCAATCAGATTGTTCGATTCGATGAACAATACAAGCATGACTACGCCCGCCTTCGCCGACCTGCACCTGCTGACCGTGCTGGCCCAGACCCGCAGCTATACGCAGGCCGCGCGCCGGCTCGGGGTGTCCAAGGCCACGGTGAGCCAGCGCATCGCCGAACTGGAGCGCGCGGCCGGCGTGCCCCTGGTGCGGCGGACCACCCGCTCGGTGAGCCTGACCCCGGCGGGCCAGCAGCTCGTCGACGACATCCAGGCGCCGTTCGAGCGCATCGAGCACAGCTTCGCCGGCGTCCGCGACCTGGCCGGCTCGCCGCGCGGCCTGGTGCGCCTCACCGCCCCCGTGGCCCTGGGACGGCAGCACATCGCGCCGATCCTGCCCGCCTTCCTCCAGCGCTACCCGGAGATCCGCCTGGAGCTGGACCTGAGCGACCGCCTGGTGAACCTCGCGCAGGAAGGTTTCGACCTGGCGATCCGGCATACCCAGGCGCCGCCGGAGACGCATGTGGCGTGGCCCCTGTGCGCCTCGCGATCCCTGCTGGTGGCCAGCCGCGACTACCTGCGCCGGCACGGCGAGCCCGGGCATCCCTCGGAGCTCTCCGCGCATGCCTGCCTCCTGTACCTGCGGGATGCCGCGGGCCAGAGCTGGTCCTTCGAGCAGGAGCGCCGCCGCCGTCCCGAGCGGGTCGCCGTGGCGGTGTCAGGCCCCCTGAAGGCGAACAACAGCGAGGTGCTGCGCGAATGCGTGATGGCCGGCCTGGGCATCGGCCTGTTGCCCGACTTCACCGCCTCCCCGGCCCTGGCCTCCGGCGAACTGGTGCAGGTGCTGCCGAAGTGGCGGCCGCTCGGCTTCTTCGGCGACCACATTTACGCGCTGCGGCCCTGGTCCGCCCGGGTGCCGCGGGCAGTGCAATGCCTGGTGGACCACCTGCGCGAGGCCCTGGCGCAAGGCTTCTGAGGCCAGCGGGGCCGGCCAGCCGCTGGAACTCGCCGGCGTCCTCCATCACCAACGCTCAATTGTTCAGCCATGGGCGCTCGACGGGGGTCGAATGAATCAGAACTGGTCACAGGGGTATGTGTCGGATCTCACATACTCCCACGGCTACTACCATGAGCTGTCACCGCCCTTCCTGCGGTTCTTCCTTCTCCTGAACGGCCTGTCCAACGCCACCGGCGACGGCTCCTACCGCTACTGCGAGCTCGGCTACGGGCAAGGCGTCTGCGCCAATCTCCACGCTGCGGCCAACCCCCGAGGGGAGTTCTGGGGCACGGACTTCAACCCGGACCATGCGGTCTTCGCCCAGTCGCTGGCGCGCCAGGCCCAGCTGCCGGCCCACTGGCTGGCCCTCGGCTTCGAGGACATGCTCGAGGCCAGCCTGCCTGAGTTCGACTTCATCACCCTGCATGGCGTCTGGTCCTGGATCAATGCGTCGGCGCGGCATGCGGTCGTCGAGTTCATCCGGCGGCGCCTGCGCCCCGGGGGCATCGTGTACGTCAGCTACAACGTGATGCCGGGCTGGTCCGCCGAGAAGCCTTTGCGGGACCTGCTGTGGCTGCACTCCGAACTGGCCGGGGGCCGGGGCGCCTCCACGGCCACGCGCATCAGCGATTCGCTGGCGTTCGCGCAGCGCCTGCGCCGGGGGCGGGCCGCCTACTTCGAGCAGAACGCCAAGGCCGGCCAGATGCTCGACGAGATGCTGCGCGACGACGTGAACGTCGTCGCGCACGAGTACTTCAACCGCTCCTGGCACATCACCTATTTCGCCGAGCTGGCGGAAACCCTCGAGGCCGCCGGTCTGGGTTTCGCCTGCTCGGTGCACAAGTCCGACCTCGTGGGGGAGTCTCTGCAGCGCCGCCAGGCCTGTGGCGTGGCCGACCTGGCCCTCAACCCGGCGCTGCGCGAAACCACCACCGACTTCCTGCTCAATCGCCGCTTCCGCCGGGATGTCTTCGTGCGTGGCGCCAACCGCCTGTCCCGGCCCGAGCGCAACGCTCGGCTGCGGGAGGTGGCCCTGGTCCTCCTGCGCCCCGCTGCTGCCATCGGCACCACGGTGCAGACCCCGTACGGCAGCATCTCGCTCGATCCTGAGATCGCCACGCGGCTGGTACAGGCGCTGGACGTCGCGGACGCACCGGTCCCCCTGGGGCGGCTGATCGACGACGCCGGGCTCGGCGGGTATCCCGTCGAGCGGGTGTTCGAGACTGCGGCCGCCCTGGTGGCCCAGGTCCATGCGTTCCCCGTGTTCCCCGAGGACCTGGCTGCGCATGACCCGGTGCCGGCCCGCGCCATGAATCGCGCGGTCGCCCGCCAGGCCCGGTTCGACGACACGTTGCGGTACCTGGCCAGCCCCGTGACCGGCCACGCCATCGAGAGCGCCCGGGCGGAGCGGCTGTTCCTGCTGGCGTGGGAACAGGGCGCGCGCACGGCCAGCCAGCTGGCTGACGTCGCCTGGCCCTGGCACGAGGCCCCCGAGCGGGCGCAGGACGCTGACGCCGTCCGGCGCGATCTGGCCGCACGGGCCGAGCAGTTCATCGAGACGGTGGTGCCGATGTGGCGCCGCCTTGGCCTGCTGGAGGAGCGCGCATCATGAAAGCCCGAGTCGTCACGCCGGTCGACCAACCCGTCATCTGGATGGACAACGAGCGGTGGTGGCTCTACGGGGTTCACCCGCAGTTCGCCGCTCCCTTCGCGCGCTTTCATGCCCGCAACCGCCACCACCTGCGCATGGCGATGAGCCTCGCGCCGGAGCTGGAGCAGGCTGCCCACTGGGAAGGCGAGCTCGCGCGCCGCCGGCAGGCCATGTCGGCCGGACAGGCCGTCCACCTCGTGGGGTTCACCAAGGAGGGTGACGCCCGGGAGATCGGCTGCCTGGCCAGCTTCTGGGCCATCGAGCATGGCGACTTCCAGGCCTGCACGATCAGCTTCCTGGTCGACGAGCCGCTGGAGGGCAGCGGCCTGATGTACGCCGCGATCGCACCCGCGGTGCGCGAGGTCCTGGCCCGCTACAAGCTGCACCGCATCATGGCCACGCACCTGCCGGAGAACCTGCGCAGCGCCCGGTTGCTGCGCCGGCTGGGGTTCACGGTGGAGGGCTACGCGCGGGACTTCGTCAAGGTCAACGGCGAGTGGCGCGACAACGTGCTGCTGTCTCTGGTGACCGACTGACCCGCGCGCCTCAACGCCCTCCGGAAATCTCCATCAGCGTCATCGTCGTGTAGCTGGCCTGCGGCGACAGCAGCCACACGATCGCTTCGGCCACCTCCTCGGGCCGCCCGCCCCGTTGCATGGGCACCTGGTGCGCGAGCTGTCGTACCCGGTCGGGCAACCCGCCCGAGGCATGGATCTCCGTCTCGATCAGGCCCGGGCGCACCGCGTTGACGCGGATGCCTTCGCCGCCCACCTCTCTCGCCAGGCCGATGGTGAAGGCATCGATGGCCCCCTTGGCCGCCGCATAGTCCACGTACTGGCCGGCGGCGCCCAGGCGCGCGGCGGCGCTGGACAGGTTCACGATCGCACCGCCCCGCCCGCCATGGCGCGTGCTCATTCGGCGCACCGCCTCGCGCGAGCATGCCAGGGTGCCCATCACGTTGATGTCGAACATGCGGCGCCAGCGCGCCATGTCCATCTCGTCCACCCGTGCCGGCACGTCGACCACGCCGGCGTTGTTCACGAGGGCGGTGAGGCGGCCCAGCTCGGCGTCGATGCGCTCGAACATCGCCAGCACCTGCTCCTCCCGCGCAACATCGGCCTGCACGGCGATGGCCGTGCCGCCGTCCTCGCGGATCTGACGGACCACGGCCTGCGCGGCGTCCGGGCGCGTCGCGTAGTTGACGGCCACCGCGTAGCCCTGGCGTGCCGCCAGCAAGGCCGTCGCGGCGCCGATGCCGCGGCTGCCGCCGGTGACCAGCAGGATCTTGTCCATGTGCAACCTCCATCTCCGCGGGGCGGGTAAGCTTCGCGCTCGATTAGAGCAAAGCCGTCCACGAGGCGGCGACCAACCGGAGACAACGTGAGCCGCCGCATCGACTACTACTTCGCCCCGAACAGCCCCTGGACCTACCTCGGACACGACAGGCTCGTGCGCCTGGCGCGCGAGCATGGCGCCCCGGTGCGGGTCCTGCCGATGGACCTGGGCCAGGTCTTCCCCGTCTCGGGCGGCCTGCCGCTGGCCAAGCGCGCGCCGCAGCGGCAGGCCTACCGCCTTGTGGAGCTCGAACGCTTCTCGAAATTCCTGGGCCTGCCCCTGAACCTCAAGCCGCGGTTCTTTCCCGTTGCCGCCGATGATGCGGCGCGCCTGATCGTCGTGGTCGACCGCAGCGAGGGCGCCGAGGCCGCCCTCGGCCTGGCCGGTGCCCTGCTCGCCGCGGTGTGGGCCGAGGAGCGCAACATCGCCGACGCCGAGGTCCTGGCCGACGTGCTGCGCGCCCGGGGCCTGCCGTCCGAGTGCCTGGCGGCATCGCGCGAAGTCTCCGTGCAGGAGGCCTACGAGGCCAACACCCGCGCTGCCATCGAGCTTGGCGTGTTCGGCGCGCCCAGCTACGTGGTGGACGGCGAGATCTTCTGGGGCCAGGACCGGCTGGACTTCCTGGCCCGCAAGCTCGGCGCGCCCGCCTGACCCACCTTCCACGACAACTCACGACACAAGGAGAAACCATGGGTGAATTCATCGACCTCAAGGCCGCCGACGGCCACGCCTTCCCCGCCTACGTGGCCCGTCCCGCCGGCGCGCCCAGGGGCGCGGTGGTGGTGCTGCAGGAGATCTTCGGCGTCAACTCCCATATCCGCGCCGTGGCCGACGGCTATGCCCAGGAGGGCTACCTGGCCGTGGCGCCGTCGACCTTCCACCGTGTGAAGGCCGGCGTCGAACTGGGCTATGCCGAGGCCGACATGAAGGCCGGCATCGACCTCAAGGCGGCGGTCGAGGCCCTGCCCGCGCCCGGCGTGCTGCAGGACATCCAGGCTGCCGTCGACTACGCCGGCCAGGCCGGCAAGGTCGGCGTGGTGGGCTACTGCTGGGGCGGCCTGCTGACCTGGCGAGCGGCCTGCGGCGTCCATGGCCTGTCGGCCGCGGCGCCGTATTACGGCGGTGGCGTGACCACGCCCGAGGAGACCGCCCGCCAGCCGCGCGTGCCGGTGATGGCGCACTTCGGCGACCAGGACCACTGGATCCCGATGGACACGGTTGAAGCGTTCAAGCGAGCGCACCCGGAGGTCGAGGTGCACGTGTACGCCGCCAACCACGGCTTCAACTGCGACCAGCGCGGCTCGTACGATGCCGCCGCGGCCAAGCTGGCGCGCGAGCGCACCCTGGCCTTCTTCGCCAAGCACCTGCGCGCCTGATCGCCGCGGCGGGGCCTCAGCGCCCCGAGCGCAGGTAACGCTTGCGCCAGAAGACCACGCCCATGACCGCCGCCACGGCGGCCATGGCGCCCAGCGCGATCCAGAAGCCGCGCCCCTCGTGCAGCAGGGGCATGGCGTCGAAGTTCATGCCGAAGATGCCGGTGATCAGGTTCAGCGGCAGGAAGATCGCGGTCAGCGCGGTGAGCGTGCGCATGATGTTGTTGGCGCGGTGGCTCTGTGCCGAGAAGTGGATCTGCACCACCGCCTCCGCGCCCTGCTCCATGCGGCGCACCTGGTGCACCACCCGGCCGACATGCTCGATGACGTCGTTGGCGCGCGCGACCAGCGTGTCGTGCTCGGCCTGCGACAGCCAGGGCATGGGCTGCTCGCGCGCGGTGTCCAGCCATTCCTGGAGGGCGTCCTGCTGGTCCTCGCACAGGTCCTCGAGCCGGTGCAGCTCGGCCCGCGCCAGCATCAGCGCGCGCCAGTCCGCGCGCTCGCCGCGGGGCTGCAGCAGCCCCTCCTGCCACTGTCCCAGCTCGCCGGCGAGCTGCTTGCGCATCTCCAGGTAGCCGTCGACCATCACGTTCAGCATGCGCAGCATCAGGTCGGCGGGACTCGCCGGCAGGCGGCTGCGCGAGACGGTGGCCTGGCCGTCCGCCAATGCCGTGTCGGCCACGTAGCGTTCGATGAAGGTGCGCGCGGTCATGCAGCCCGCTGGGTGGACCGTCACCAGCAGCCGGTCGAACACGGCGAAGCCCATGGCCCGCGTGCGGATGCGGCGGAAACTGGCGAGGGCCTGCGCCGGCCCGGTATGCATGGCGGCGCCACGCAGGTCGGCATCGACCTCCTCGGGGCTGGCCAGGCGGCGGAATATCACCAGGTCGTAGATCGAGGTGTAGTCGTAGTTGGACGGGTGGTCCGCGTTGCCCAGGTCCTTCACGTGCAGGTCCAGCAGCGTCGAGCCGCCCAGGCGCTGCGTGAGCGCCTGCAGCTCGGCCAGCCGCTGCGGCAGCGCCTCGCGATCGAGGTAGACCCAGAGGAAGCCGCTCGACGGCGGCTGCTGCGGCGCCGAGTCCAGGAAGCGCAGCGTGCCTTCGGTGAACTCGACGATCCGCATGGCGGCGTCAGGCCCGCAGCAGTCGCGCGGCGTCACGCGCGAAGTAGGTCAGCACGCCGTCGGCGCCGGCGCGCTTGAAGGCCAGCAGGCTTTCCATCATCACCGCGTCGTGATCCAGCCAGCCGTTCTGCGCCGCGGCCTTGAGCATGGCGTACTCGCCCGAGACCTGGTAGGCGAAGGTCGGCACGCGGAATTCGTCCTTCACGCGGCGCACCACGTCGAGGTACGGCATGCCGGGCTTGACCATCACCATGTCGGCGCCCTCGGCGATGTCCATGGCCACCTCGCGCAGCGCCTCGTCGGTGTTGGCCGGGTCCATCTGGTAGACCTTCTTGTTGCTCTTGCCGAGGTTGGCGGCCGAGCCCACCGCATCACGGAACGGGCCGTAGAACGCGCTGGCGTACTTGGCGCTGTAGGCCATGATGCGCGTATGGATGCGGCCGGCCTGCTCCAGTGCCTGGCGGATCGAGGCGATGCGCCCGTCCATCATGTCGCTCGGGGCCACGATGTCCACGCCGGCCTCGGCCTGTGCCAGCGCCTGGCGCGTGAGGACGGCGACGGTTTCGTCATTCAGGATGTAGCCGGTGTCGTCCAGCAGGCCGTCCTGGCCGTGGCTGGTGTAGGGGTCGAGCGCGACATCGGTCATCACGCCCAGCTCGGGAAAGCGCTTCTTCAACTCGCCGACGACGCGCGGCACCAGTCCGTCGGGGTTGAAGGCCTCGGCGCCATCGGGCGTCTTGAGGGACGGGTCGATTACCGGGAACAGGGCCATCACCGGAATGCCCAGGGCCACGCACTCCTCGGCCACCGGCAGCAGCAGGTCCAGACTCAGGCGCTCGACGCCGGGCATCGACGGCACCGGGTCACGCCGGTTGCTGCCTTCCTGCACGAACACCGGGTAGATCAGGTCGTGCGGCGAGAGCCGGTGCTCGCGCACCAGGTTGCGGGTGAACTCATCGCGGCGCAGGCGGCGGGGGCGGCCCAGGGGGAAGGGTGCGTGCAGGGTCATTGCAAAATTGTGCCGCATGGCTGCGGCGGCCTGCCCAGGCCCTTCCGAATGAATAGTTATGGTTTGGTTTGGGCGCCTTTTCTGCCGATATCTCCGGGTAATTCCTCCCTATGGCGCTTGAAACGCCATAGACCCCCTGATAAATTTCGACCCGGGCGGCTTGCCGCTCCCCGCTTTTCCTCCCTGAGCGGGTGCCTTAATGTGTGACAGCAACAAGGCTTCCCACCCCGGCTGTGCGCCGGGGTTTTTTTTGACCGCGCCGGCCTCACTACACTCGGCCCCATGCTCTGGGTCAAAGCCTTCCACATCGTTTTCGTCGCCAGCTGGTTCGCCGGTCTCTTCTACCTGCCGCGAATATTTGTCAATTTGGCCATGGTCGGCCCGGGCGCCTCGGCTGAACGCGACCGCCTGCTGCTGATGGCGCGCAAGCTGATGCGGTTCATGACGCTGCTGGCGGTGCCCGCCGTCGCCCTGGGACTGTGGCTGTGGCTCGGGTACGGCATCGGCCGCGGCCCGGGCAATGGCTGGATGCACGCGAAGCTGGCGGTCGTGGTCGCCCTCCTGGGTTACCACCATGCCTGCGGCGCGATCCTGCGCCGCTTCGAGGCGGACCGGAATCACCGCAGCCATGTCTGGTACCGCTGGTTCAACGAGGTGCCGGTGCTGCTGCTGGTGGCGGGCGTGGTGCTGGTGGTAGTCAAGCCGTTCTGACCCGGTCGCCACAATGGCTGCGCACAAGACGTCCGCCTGGCCCCTGGCCCAGGCGTATGCGGCGCTGATCGTCTATGCCAGCCTCTACCCCTTCGACGGCTGGCGCGACCAGGGCATCGCGCCCTGGGCCTTCCTCGCCAGCCCCTGGCCCCGCTACTGGACGAGGTTCGACCTCGCGGCCAACGTGGCCGGATATGCCCCCCTGGGCTTCCTGCTGGCCCTGGCGGGCCTGCGGACCACGGCCGTGCGGGCGGTGGGGCGCACCATCGGCCTGGCCGTCCTCGCGGGAGCCGCGCTGTCGTTCGCCATGGAGGCCCTGCAGACCTACCTGCCGGCGCGCGTGCCGTCCAACCTGGACTTCGCCCTGAACGTGCTCGGCGTGGCCTTCGGCGGGGTGCTGGCCGCGGGCCTGGAGCGGTTCGGGGCGATCGACCACTGGCACCGCTTCCGCCAGCGCTGGTTCGTCGACGAGTCGCGCGGCGCCCTGGTCCTGCTTGCGCTGTGGCCGTTCGCCTTGCTATTCCCCGCTTCGGTGCCCCTGGGACTGGGGCAGGTGTTCGAGCGCCTCGAGATCGCGCTGACCGACTGGCTGATGGACACCCCGTTCCTGGAGTGGCTGCCCGTGCGCGACGTGGAACTGCAGCCCCTGGTCCCGGGCAGCGAACTGGTGTGCGTCGCGCTCGGCCTGGTGATTCCCTGCCTCCTGGGGTATTCGGTGATGCGGTCACTGCCGCGCCGCGCTGCCTTCGCCGTTGCCACCTTGCTGGCAGGCCTCGGCGCCTCGGCGCTGTCGGCGGCCCTGAGCTGGGGGCCGGCGAATGCCTGGGCCTGGCTGTCCCTGCCCGTACGGCTGGGGCTCGTGGGCGGGCTGGTGCTGTCGCTGCTGCTCGTTCCGGTGCCGCGCCGGGGCTGCGCGGCGCTGGTGCTGCTGGCATCCGTGGTGCACCTGAGCCTGTTGAACCAGGCGCCGGCCAGCGCCTATTTCAGCCTCACGCTCCAGGCCTGGGAGCAGGGGCGCTTCATCCGTTTCAACGGGCTGGCCCAGTGGCTCGGGTGGCTGTGGCCCTATGCCGTGATCGCGTACGTGGTGCTGCGGGCCTCCCGATCGGAGAGGGCCACCTAGAATTCCCGGCATGACCCAGCCGACCTCCTCCTACTACAAGCACCACGTCTTCTTCTGCCTGAACCAGCGCGCCAACGGCGAGGACTGCTGCGCGAACTACAAGGCCCAGGAGGCCTTCGACCATTGCAAGGCCAAGGTGAAGCAAGCGGGCCTGGCCGGCCCGGGCAAGGTGCGCGTGAACAAGGCCGGCTGCCTGGACCGCTGCGCCGCGGGCCCCGTGGCCGTGGTCTACCCCGAGGCGGTCTGGTACACGTATGTCGACGCCGCGGACATCGACGAGATCGTCGAGTCCCACCTGAAGAACGGCAAGGTGGTCGAGCGCCTGATCGCCCCGCCCCACCTGGGGCGCTGACCCCATGAACCCGCGTACCCAGAAGCTGCGCTTCACCGGCGCCGCCGGCGTGATCGAGGCGCTGCGCGACGATCCCGCGGAGGGTATGGCGCCGCGCGGCACGGCGGTCATCGCCCACCCGCACCCGCTGTTCGGCGGCACCATGGACAACAAGGTCGTCCAGACCCTGGCCCGCGCATTCGTGCAGACCGGGTGGACCGCCATCCGCTTCAACTTCCGCGGCGTGGGCGCCAGCGAAGGCGCGCACGACGAGGGCCTGGGCGAGGCGCAGGACATGCTGGGCCTGGTTGGCCAGGTGGCGCCCGAGGGACCGCTGGCCCTGGCCGGCTTCTCCTTCGGCGGCTTCGTCACCACCCATGTGGTCGCGAACCTGTGGCCGCAGCGCGCCATCGAGCGCCTCGTGCTCGTGGGGACCTCGGTGGTGCGCTCGGCGCCGGCCGCCGTGCCTGTCGACCTGCATGAGCGCACCCTGGTGGTCCACGGCGAGCAGGACGACACCGTGCCCCTGTCCGCCGTGATGGACTGGGCGCGCCCGCAGTTGCTCCCCGTTACCGTGATCCCCGGGGTGGAGCACTTCTTTCACGGACAATTACCGCTGCTGAAGAGCCTGGTGGCCCGCCACCTGCGCTGACCGTTCGATTTCCCCGCTTCGACCGCATGAACCGATTCCTCCGGGCGCTGGCCGCGCCCCTGCTCGCCCTGTGCTGCCTGGCCGCCCAGGCCCAGACCCCGCAACCGCCCGAGATCGCCGCCCGCAGCTACCTGCTGGTGGACATCACCGCCAACCAGGTCCTGGTGGGCCGCGACATCGACTCGCCGGTCGAGCCCGCCTCGCTGACCAAGCTGATGACGGCCTACCTGGTCTTCGACGCGCTCAAGGCCAAGAAGCTGACCCTGACCCAGACCCTGCCGGTGAGCGAGCGCGCCTGGAAGATGCCGGGTTCGCGCATGTTCATCGACCCCAAGATGCAGGTGCCGGTGGAGGACCTGATCAAGGGCATGATCGTCCAGTCCGGCAATGACGCCACGGTGCTCCTGGCCGAGGCCGTGGGCGGCAGCGTCGAGCGCTTCGTCCAGCTGATGAACGACCAGGCCAAGGCCCTGGGCATGAAGGGCACCAGCTACCGCAACCCCGAGGGCCTGACCGCCGCCGGCCACATCACCACCGCGCGCGACCTGAGCATCCTGGCCACCCGCCTGATGCAGGACTTTCCGGAGTACGTGGGCTACTACGCCATCAAGAAGTACCACTACCCGGGCACGCCGGCGACCAACGACACCAACCGGAACATGCTCCTGTTCCGCGACCCGACGGTGGACGGCCTCAAGACCGGCCACACGGACGCCGCGGGCTACTGCCTGATCGCCACCGCCAGGCGCGACTTCCCGAACGTGGGCAGCCGCCGCCTGCTGTCCATCGTGCTGGGCGCGGCCAACGAGAACGCCCGGGCCGGCGAGTCGCAGAAGCTCCTGAACTGGGGCTACACCGCCTACGAGGCGGTCAAGCTGTTCGATGCCAACCAGGCCGTGGTCACCCCCGATGTCTGGAAGGGGACCGAGGGCAAGGCCAAGCTCGGCCGCCCGCAGCCCATCGTGGTGGCCGTGCCCGCGGGCATGGCGGCCCGGATCAAGACGCAGGTCGTGCGTCCCGATCCCCTGGTGGCGCCCCTGGCCCGTGGCCAGGCGGTGGGTGTGCTGAAGGTTTCGGCCGCTGACCAACCGGTGGTGGACGTGCCCCTCGTGGCCCTGGAGGCCGTGCCCCAGGCCGGCGTGCTGGGCCGCGCCTGGGACGCCGTGCGCCTCTGGATCAAGTAATACGAAAAGTTTAACTCCGGCCCGCTGGCCGCGCCAGGTTTGCCTCTGGCGGGGCCGCGGGATATACTGGAGGGCTTTCCCGCTATTGGGGCGGGGAATTTGTGCCTGCCGTGTTTGCGCTTTTGCTCCTGCTGGAGCCGGGGCGCATGCGTTTCGGTCCCTGCTGGGGCCTGGCGTACCGGCAGATTGTTTGAAGACGTTTAGGGACGTTTAATGCCAACCATCAACCAACTCGTGCGTCAGGGCCGGGAGGTCGAAAAGACCAAATCCAAGAGCCCCGCGATGCAAAACAGCCCCCAGCGTCGTGGCGTGTGCACCCGCGTGTACACCACGACCCCCAAGAAGCCGAACTCCGCGCTGCGTAAGGTCGCCAAGGTGCGCCTGACCAACGGCTTCGAGGTCATCTCCTACATCGGCGGTGAAGGCCACAACCTGCAGGAACACTCCGTGGTGCTCGTGCGCGGCGGCCGTGTCAAGGACCTGCCCGGTGTGCGTTACCACATCGTCCGCGGTTCGCTGGACCTGCAAGGCGTGAAGGATCGCAAGCAGGCCCGCTCCAAGTACGGCGCCAAGCGCCCGAAGAAGGCCTAAGCGGTCATTCGTTCATCGGTGCTGGAGCCGCCTTGGCAGGCTGGTCCGGCGTAGTGACCCCAAACAGGCATGTCGCCTGCGGGTCGAGTAAGTGAGGGTCCTGATGGCTCTCGCGGCAATCCCGGAAGGGTGCGCCAACTGAAGCAATTGAAGAGGTAAGAAATGCCACGTCGTCGCGAAGTCCCTAAACGTGAAATCCTGCCGGATCCCAAGTTCGGCAATGTCGAGCTCGCCAAGTTCATGAACGTGATCATGCAAGGCGGCAAGAAGGCGGTCGCCGAGCGCATCGTCTATGGCGCACTCGAGCAGATCGAGAAGAAGCAGCCGGGCAAGGACCCGCTGGAAGTCTTCACCACCGCCATCAACAACATCAAGCCGATGGTGGAAGTGAAGTCCCGCCGCGTCGGCGGCGCCAACTACCAGGTGCCCGTCGAAGTGCGCCCGGTGCGTCGCCTGGCCCTGTCCATGCGCTGGCTCAAGGAAGCCGCCAAGAAGCGTGGCGAGAAGTCGATGGCCCAGCGCCTGGCCAACGAGCTGATGGAAGCCACCGAAGGCCGCGGTGGTGCCATGAAGAAGCGTGACGAGGTTCACCGCATGGCCGAGGCCAACAAGGCCTTCAGCCACTTCCGCTTCTAAGCAATTCCTCCCCTGGATGACGGGCCCGCCACGAGCGGGCCCGAATCCGTTTCAACCGAAAGAGATTCATCATGGCCCGCAATACGCCCATCGAGCGCTATCGCAACATCGGCATCTCCGCGCACATCGACGCCGGCAAGACCACGACCACCGAGCGCATCCTGTTCTACACCGGCGTGAACCACAAGATCGGCGAAGTGCACGACGGCGCCGCCACCATGGACTGGATGGAGCAGGAGCAGGAGCGCGGCATCACGATCACGTCCGCCGCCACGACCTGCTTCTGGAAGGGCATGGACCTGTCCTACCCCGAGCACCGCTTCAACATCATCGACACCCCCGGCCACGTGGACTTCACCATCGAGGTGGAGCGTTCCATGCGCGTGCTGGACGGCGCCTGCATGGTGTACTGCGCCGTGGGTGGCGTGCAGCCCCAGTCGGAAACCGTCTGGCGCCAGGCCAACAAGTACAAGGTGCCCCGCCTCGCGTTCGTCAACAAGATGGACCGTACCGGCGCCAACTTCTTCAAGGTCTATGACCAGATGCGCCTGCGCCTGAAGGCCAACCCCGTGCCGATCGTGATCCCGATCGGTGCCGAGGAAAACTTCAAGGGCGTGGTCGACCTGCTCAAGATGAAGGCCATCATCTGGGACGAAGCCTCCCAGGGCATGAAGTTCAACTACGAGGACATCCCGGCCGACCTGGTCGAGTCCGCGAAGGAATGGCGCGAGAAGATGGTTGAAGCGGCTGCCGAGGCCAGCGAAGACCTGATGAACAAGTACCTGGAAGAGGGCGACCTCTCCGAGGAAGAGATCAAGCTGGGCATCCGCACCCGCACGATCGCGACCGAGATCCAGCCGATGCTGTGCGGCACCGCCTTCAAGAACAAGGGTGTGCAGCGCATGCTGGACGCCGTGATCGACTTCCTGCCCTCCCCGGTGGACATCCCCCCGGTGGCCGGCACGGACGAAGACGAGCAGCCCACCAGCCGCAAGGCCGACGACAACGAGAAGTTCTCCGCCCTGGCGTTCAAGCTGATGACCGACCCGTTCGTGGGCCAGCTGACGTTCGTGCGCGTGTACTCCGGCGTGCTGTCCAAGGGCGACACCGTGTACAACTCGGTGCGCGGCAAGAAGGAGCGTATCGGCCGTATCGTGCAGATGCACGCGAACAACCGCCAGGAAGTGGACGAGATCCGCGCCGGCGACATCGCCGCCTGCGTGGGCCTGAAGGACGTCACCACCGGTGAAACCCTGTGCGATCCGGAATCCGTCGTGACCCTGGAGCGCATGGTCTTCCCCGAGCCGGTGATCCGCCAGGCCGTGGAGCCCAAGTCCAAGGCCGACCAGGAGAAGATGGGCATCGCCCTGTCCCGCCTGGCCGCTGAAGACCCGTCCTTCCGCGTGCAGACCGACGAAGAGTCCGGCCAGACCATCATCGGCGGCATGGGCGAACTGCACCTCGAAATCATCGTCGACCGCATGAAGCGCGAGTTCGGCGTGGAAGCCAACGTGGGCAAGCCCCAGGTGGCGTACCGCGAAACCGTGCGCAAGCAGGTCACCGACGTCGAAGGCAAGTTCGTTCGCCAGTCCGGCGGCAAGGGCCAGTACGGTCACGTCGTGTTCACGCTCGAGCCGCAGGAAGCCGGCAAGGGCTTCGAATTCGTCGACGCCATCAAGGGCGGCGTGGTGCCTCGCGAGTACATCCCGGCGGTGGAAAAGGGCGTGATCGAAGCCCTGAACTCCGGCGTGCTGGCCGGCTACCCCGTCGTTGACGTCAAGGTCACCCTGACCTTCGGTTCGTACCACGACGTGGACTCGTCCGAGCAGGCGTTCAAGATGGCCGCCATCTTCGGTTTCAAGGAAGCCGCCAAGAAGGCCAACCCCGTCATCCTCGAGCCCATGATGGCCGTGGAAGTCGAGACGCCCGAGGACTACGCCGGCAACGTGATGGGCGACCTGTCCTCCCGCCGTGGCATGGTCCAGGGCATGGACGACATGGTCGGCGGCGGCAAGGCCATCAAGGCCGAGGTCCCGCTGTCCGAAATGTTCGGCTACTCGACCACGCTGCGTTCGATGTCGCAGGGCCGTGCCACGTACACGATGGAGTTCAAGCACTACGCCGAAGCTCCGAAGAACGTGGCCGACGCGATCGTCGCGGCTCGCGCCAAGTAAACCAGCGCTGATTTTCAGCCGGTCTGCGACCGCATGCCCCACGTTGCCCGTGGCGTGGGATCCAGCAATGCGGTGCAGACCTAAAACCTGTACACGGGCGTTGCTCTTTGGAGTTTTTGAAAATGGCAAAAGGTAAATTCGAGCGGACCAAGCCGCACGTGAACGTGGGCACCATTGGCCACGTGGACCACGGCAAGACCACCCTGACGGCGGCGATCACCACCGTGCTGGCCACCAAGTTCGGCGGCGAAGCCAAGGCCTACGACCAGATCGATGCGGCCCCGGAAGAGAAGGCTCGCGGCATCACGATCAACACCGCCCACGTCGAGTACGAGACGGCCAACCGCCACTACGCCCACGTGGACTGCCCTGGCCACGCCGACTACGTCAAGAACATGATCACCGGCGCTGCCCAGATGGACGGCGCCATCCTGGTGTGCTCGGCCGCTGACGGCCCGATGCCCCAGACCCGTGAGCACATCCTGCTGGCCCGCCAGGTGGGCGTGCCCTACATCATCGTCTTCCTGAACAAGTGCGACATGGTCGACGACGCCGAGCTGCTCGAGCTGGTGGAGATGGAAGTGCGCGAGCTGCTGTCCAAGTACGACTTCCCTGGCGACGACACCCCGATCATCAAGGGTTCGGCCAAGCTGGCGATGGAAGGCGACAAGGGCGAGCTGGGCGAAGGCGCGATCCTGAAGCTGGCCGAGGCCCTGGACTCCTACATCCCCACGCCTGAGCGTGCGGTTGACGGCGCGTTCCTGATGCCGGTGGAAGACGTGTTCTCGATCTCTGGCCGCGGCACCGTGGTGACCGGTCGCGTCGAGCGCGGCATCATCAAGGTCGGCGAGGAAATCGAGATCGTCGGTATCAAGCCGACCCTGAAGACCACCTGCACGGGCGTGGAAATGTTCCGCAAGCTGCTGGACCAGGGCCAGGCTGGCGACAACGTGGGTATCCTGTTGCGCGGCACCAAGCGTGAAGAAGTCGAGCGCGGCCAGGTGCTGTGCAAGCCCGGCTCCATCAAGCCGCACACGCACTTCACCGCCGAGGTGTACGTGCTGTCCAAGGACGAAGGTGGCCGTCACACGCCGTTCTTCAACAACTACCGTCCGCAGTTCTACTTCCGTACCACGGACGTGACCGGCGCGATCGAGCTGCCGAAGGACAAGGAAATGGTCATGCCTGGCGACAACGTGACGATCACCGTCAAGCTGATCGCCCCGATCGCCATGGAAGAAGGTCTGCGCTTCGCCATCCGCGAAGGCGGTAAGACCGTCGGCGCCGGCGTCGTTGCCAAGATCATGGAGTAATCAGATGGCCCAGCAAAAGATCCGTATCCGCCTCAAGGCCTTCGATTACAAGCTGATCGACCAGTCTGCCGCCGAGATCGTCGACACCGCCAAGCGCACCGGCGCGATCGTCAAGGGCCCCGTGCCCCTGCCGACCCGCATGAAGCGCTTCGACATCCTGCGTTCGCCGCACGTCAACAAGTCGTCGCGCGACCAGTTCGAGATCCGCACGCACCAGCGCCTGATGGACATCGTCGACCCGACCGACAAGACGGTTGACGCCCTGATGAAGCTGGACCTGCCGGCCGGCGTCGACGTCGAAATCAAGCTGCAGTAATACCAACTGCTTCTCTTGAGGCCCGCCCTTGCCAGCAATGGTGAGGGCGGGCTATAATTTGTGGCTCCGCCCATTTTGGGTGGGGCTTTCATTAACCTTCTTTCGCCGTTTCCACCGCTTTTTGCGACTGGGGACGTCAAACGCAGAAGCCAATTGAAGCGGCTGCGGCGGAAGCAACGGAGTAACAAACATGAGTCAGAGCAACTCCCTCGGGTTGCTGGGCCGCAAGGTGGGCATGATGCGCCTGTTCACCGATGACGGGGACGCAGTGCCCGTCACGGTGGTGGACGTGTCCAACAACCGTGTGACCCAGGTCAAGACCCAAGAGAACGACGGCTATGTGGCCCTGCAGGTCACGTTCGGTTCGCGCAAAGCTTCGCGCGTGACCAAGCCGCAAGCCGGCCACCTCGCCAAGGCGGGTGTCGAAGCCGGTGAGATCGTCCAGGAATTCCGCGTCACCGCCGAAGCCGCCGCCAAGTACGCCGCTGGCGCCGTGGTGCCTGCTGCCGACGTGTTCGCCGTGGGCCAGAAGGTCGACGTGCAGGGCACCTCGATCGGTAAGGGCTTCGCCGGCACGATCAAGCGTCACAACTTCGCTTCGCAGCGCGCCTCGCACGGTAACAGCCGCTCGCACAACGTCCCGGGCTCGATCTCGATGGCCCAGGATCCGGGCCGCGTGTTCCCCGGCAAGAAGATGTCCGGCCACCTGGGCGACGTGACCGTCACCACCCAGAACCTGGACGTGATCCGCATCGACGAAGCCCGTCAGCTGCTGCTGATCAAGGGTGCCATTCCCGGCTCCAAGGGCGGCTTCGTCACCGTGCGTCCGGCCGTGAAGGCCAAGGTCAAGGGAGCCCAGTAATGCAACTCGAACTCCTGAACGACCAGGGCCAGGCCGCGTCCAAGTTTGACGCCCCCGAGACCGTGTTCGGCCGCGAGTACAACGAAGACCTGGTTCACCAGATCGTCGTCGCCTACCAGGCCAATGCCCGTCAAGGCACCCGCGCCCAGAAGGACCGCGAGCAGGTCAAGCACTCGACCAAGAAGCCGTTCAAGCAGAAGGGCACCGGCCGCGCCCGCGCCGGTATGACCTCCTCGCCCCTGTGGCGTGGCGGCGGCCGCATCTTCCCGAACAGCCCGGAAGAGAACTTCACCCAGAAGATCAACAAGAAGATGTACCGCGCCGGCATGGCCTCCATCTTCTCCCAGCTGGCCCGTGAAGGCCGTCTGGCCGTGGTCGACTCCATCAAGGTGGACTCGCCCAAGACCAAGCCGCTGGCTGCCAAGTTCAAGGCCATGAACCTGGACTCCGTCCTGGTCATCGCCGAGGAAGTGGACGAGAACCTGTACCTGGCCTCGCGCAACCTGGTCAACGTGCTGGTTGTCGAGCCCCGCTACGCCGATCCGCTGTCGCTGGTGCACTACAAGAAGGTCCTCGTGACCAAGGGCGCCGTCGAGAAGCTCAAGGAGATGTTCGCATGAGCCGTGTGAACCCCACCCCCGCCGAACGCAAGTTCGATGAAGGCCGTCTCATGCAGGTCCTCGTCGCCCCGATCGTCTCCGAGAAGGCGACCGCCGTGGCCGAGAAGTCCAATGCTGTGACGTTCAAGGTGCTGCAAGACGCCACCAAGCCCGAGATCAAGGCCGCCGTTGAACTGATGTTCAAGGTCGAGGTCACCGGCGTCTCCGTGGTGAACACCAAAGGCAAGACCAAGCGCTTCGGCCGCTCGGTGGGCCGCCGCGACAACGTGCGCAAGGCCTACGTGACGCTCAAGCCGGGTCAAGAGCTCAACCTCTCTGGGGAGGCTGCTTAATCATGGCCGTCATCAAGATGAAACCGACCTCGCCCGGCCAGCGCGCCGTGGTCAAGGTCACGCGTGACCACCTGTACAAGGGTGAGGCCTACGCGCCCCTGCTGGAACCCCAGCACCAGAAGTCTGGCCGCAACAACAACGGCCACATCACCGTTCGCCACAAGGGCGGCGGCCACAAGCACCACTACCGTGTGGTGGACTTCCGTCGCAACAAGGATGGCATCCCCGCCAAGGTGGAGCGCATCGAGTACGACCCGAACCGCACGGCCCACATCGCCCTGGTGTGCTATGCCGACGGCGAGCGTCGCTACATCATCGCCCCGCGTGGCCTGGAAGTCGGCGCAACGCTGCTGTCCGGTTCGGAAGCCCCGATCCGCGCTGGCAACACCCTGCCGATCCGCAACATCCCGGTGGGCTCGACCATCCACTGCATCGAGCTGCAACCCGGCAAGGGCGCGCAGATCGCCCGCTCGGCTGGCGCCTCCGCCACCCTGCTGGCTCGCGAAGGCATCTACGCCCAGGTTCGCATGCGCTCCGGTGAAGTGCGCAAGATCCACATCGAGTGCCGCGCCACCATCGGTGAGGTCGCCAACGAAGAGCACAGCCTGCGCCAGCTCGGCAAGGCCGGTGTGAAGCGTCACATGGGCATTCGCCCGACCGTCCGTGGTACCGCCATGAACCCGATCGACCACCCGCACGGTGGTGGTGAAGGTCGTACCGGCGAAGGCCGCGTGCCGGTGGACCCGTGGGGTAACCTGACCAAGGGCTACCGCACCCGTAACAACAAGCGCACGCAGGTCATGATCGTGTCGCGTCGCAAGAAGTAAGGGGTAGCCAATGACTCGTTCTCTCAAAAAGGGTCCGTTCGTTGACCATCACCTGGTCGCCAAGGTCGAGAAGGCCGTGGCCACCAAGGACAAGAAGCCGATCAAGACCTGGTCGCGTCGCTCCATGATCCTGCCCGAGTTCATCGGTCTGACGATCGCCGTCCACAACGGCAAGCAGCACGTGCCCGTCTACGTCACCGACCAGATGGTGGGTCACAAGCTGGGCGAATTCGCCCTGACCCGTACCTTCAAGGGTCACCCCGCGGACAAGAAAGTCCAGAAGAAATAAGGAATGACCATGGAAACTCGTGCAGTCCTCCGGGGCGTCCGTCTTTCGGTCGACAAGGGCCGTCTGGTCGCTGATCTGATCCGCGGCAAGAAGGTGGATCAGGCTCTGAACATCCTGAACTTCACGCAGAAGAAAGCTGCCGTGATCGTCAAGAAGGTTCTGGAGTCCGCCATTGCCAACGCCGAGCACAACGACGGTGCCGACATCGACGAACTGAAGGTCAAGACCATCTACGTCGAGCAGGGCGCCACCCTCAAGCGCTTCACCGCGCGTGCCAAGGGTCGCGGCAACCGCATCAGCAAGCCCACGTGCCATGTGTACGTGACCGTCGGTAACTAAGGCCTAGGAAGAACATGGGACAGAAAATCCATCCGACCGGCTTCCGCCTTGCGGTCAGCCGCAACTGGGCCAGCCGCTGGTACGCCAACAACCGTGACTTCGCCGGCATGCTGGCCGAAGACATCAAGGTGCGTGAGTACCTGAAGGCCAAGCTGAAAAACGCCGCCGTGTCGCGCGTGCTGATCGAGCGCCCTGCCAAGAACGCCCGCATCACGATCTTCTCGGCTCGTCCGGGCGTCGTGATCGGCAAGAAGGGCGAGGACATCGAGAACCTGAAGAAGGAACTCTCGACCCGCCTGGGCGTGCCCGTCGCAGTGAACATCGAGGAAGTGCGCAAGCCCGAAGTCGATGCCCAGCTGATCGCCGACAGCATCACCCAGCAGCTCGAAAAGCGCATCATGTTCCGCCGCGCCATGAAGCGCGCCATGCAGAACGCGATGCGCCTGGGCGCCCAGGGCATCAAGATCATGTCCGCCGGCCGCCTGAACGGCATCGAGATCGCCCGTACCGAGTGGTACCGCGAAGGCCGTGTGCCGCTGCACACCCTGCGCGCCGACATCGACTACGGCTTCTCCGAAGCCAAGACCACCTACGGCGTCATCGGCGTCAAGGTGTGGGTCTACAAGGGCGACACGCTGGGTCGCGCTGACGCTCCCTCGCTGGACAGCACCCCCCGCCCCGAAGGCGAGGAGCGTCGCGGTCCGCGCGGCCCGCGTCGTGACGGCCAGCGCCCCGGTGGCGACCGCCGTGGCGGCCCGCGCCGTGCCGGCGCCGGCAACGTGGCCCCCGCTGACGGCAGCGACAAGCCGCAAGAAGCAACCGCAGGTGCCGATGCACCGAAATCTGCCGTTAAGCGCGTGACCCGCAAGGTTGCCGCGCCGGGCGCTGCGTCCGACGGCAAAGGAGAGTAAACATGCTGCAACCCGCTCGCCGGAAATACCGTAAAGAGCAAAAGGGCCGCAACACCGGCATCGCCACCCGGGGCAACTCGGTGGCCTTCGGTGACTTCGGCCTGAAGTCCACGGACCGTGGCCGCCTGACGGCCCGCCAGATCGAGGCCGCGCGTCGCGCGATCTCCCGTCACGTCAAGCGTGGCGGCCGCATCTGGATCCGTGTGTTCCCCGACAAGCCGATCTCCCAGAAGCCTGCTGAAGTGCGTATGGGTAACGGCAAGGGCAACCCCGAGTACTACGTGGCTGAGATCCAGCCGGGCAAGGTGCTGTACGAGATCGTCGGCGTCCCCGAGGAACTCGCTCGCGAAGCGTTCAAGCTGGCTGCCGCCAAGCTGCCGCTGCGCACCACGTTCGTCAGCCGCATGCTCGGCGCTTGATTCAGGAGAACATCGACATGACGAAATCTGCTGAACTGCGCCAGAAGGACGTTGCCGGCCTGGAAGCCGAGGTCAAGGATCTGCAAAAGGCCCATTTCGGCCTGCGCATGCAGAAGGCCACGCAACAACTGAACAACACCGCCACGCTGCGCGCCACGCGCCGCGATATCGCTCGCGCCAAGACCATCCTGGCCCAGAAGCGTGCGGAATCCGCCAAGTAAGGAGTGAACATGACGGAAGCCAAAACCTCCCTCAAGCGCACCCTGATCGGCAAGGTGGTGAGCGACAAGCGCGCCAAGACCGTGACGGTCCTGGTCGAGCGTCGCGTGAAGCACGAGCTGTACGGCAAGATCGTTGCCAAGTCCAGCAAGTACCACGCGCACGACGAGAAGGGCGAGTACCACATCGGTGACATCATCGAGATCACCGAGTCCCGCCCGATCTCCAAGACCAAGAACTGGGTTGCGACCCGCCTGGTCGAGAAGGCCGCCGAGGTCTGATACCCCGGCCCTGCGCGCCCTTTGAAAACGGCCCACAATCGTGGGCCGTTTTTCTTTTTCAACAACACACAAGGAACAACACCCATGATCAAGGTCGGAGACACCCTCCCCGGCGCCACGCTGCAGGAGTACTCGGAAGTCGAGGGCAATGGCTGCAGCATCGGCCCCAACCCGGTCGACGTCGCCAAGTCCGCCGCCGGCAAGACCATCGCCATCTTCGGCCTGCCCGGCGCCTTCACGCCGACCTGCTCGGCCAAGCATGTGCCCGGCTATGTCGAGAAGGCCGCCGAGCTCAAGGCCGCGGGTGTCGACGAGATCTGGTGCGTGAGCGTGAACGACGCCTTCGTGATGGGCGCCTGGGCGCGTGACCAGAAGACCGACGGCAAGGTGCGCATGCTGGGTGACGGCAGCGCCGACTTCACCAAGGCCACCGGCCTGACGCTGGACCTCACCGCGCGCGGCATGGGCCTGCGCAGCAACCGCTACTCGATGCTCGTCAAGGACGGCAAGGTCGTCTCGCTGAACATCGAGGCGCCGGGCAAGTTTGAAGTGAGCGACGCGGCCACGATGCTGGCCCAGGCCAAGGGCTGAGCCCTCGGCCGTCAGCTCAAAGGTCGACCTTGAGGTAGTGCGCCCCCGCGATGGGGTTGTGGTAGTAGGGGGGGATCTCCTCGAACCCCAGCTCCTCGTAGAGGGCGCGCGCGGCCTCCATGTCGCTGAGCGTGTCGAGCAGCACGCTCGCGTAGCCGCCCTGGCGGGCCGCGTCGAGCGTGGCCTCGGCCAGCCGGCGACCCAGGCCGAAGCCGCGGAACGCCTTGCGCACGTACAGGCGCTTCATCTCGGCGGCGTTGGGATAGTCGCTCGAATCCAGGGGCCGCAGCGCGCAGCAGCCGGCAATCGCACCGTCCACCGCAGCCAGGAGCAGCGCGCCGCGCGGCGGCGCGTAATCACCGGGCAGGTCGCGCAATTCACCCTCGAAGTCCTGGAAGCACAGGTCGATGCCCAGGCCTTGCGCGTACTCGCGAAAGATGGCGCGGACGGTGTCGAGGTGCTCGCCCGGGTGGGCGGCGATCAGCTGGATCTCTGCTTTCTGGAGGGTGTCCACCGCGGAACGTCGGAAATGCGGGAGGCTCAGTGTAGCGCGGGCCTCAGGCAGGCGGCAGGAGGTTTACCAGCACGTAGACCCCAGCGCCGCACGCGGTGAACGCCACCAGCGCGCACAGCCGAACGACCAGGTCATCGCGCGCGGAGATTGCCGGGCCAGCCACTCGCTTGTCCCCATGGAGCATGGGCCCGACCAGATCGGTACGCCGCGCCCGTGCATAGAAGACGATGGCGGCCACGTGCAGGCCGATGAGACCCAGGAGCAACCACTGGCCCCAGCCCTTGTGCCAGGCGGTGGCAGCCAGGCCGCTCGCCGTGCTGACGAAGCGGTTCAACGGGCCGGTGAAGGCGATCTCGTCATCGGCCACCAGGCCAGTGCCGACCTGGGCGGCGAGTACGGCCAGCATGGCCAGGACGGACAGTGATCCCAGCGGGTTGTGCCCCAGCCGCTGCGCCTCGCCGGGCTGCCCGCGCAGGTGGGCCAGGATGCGACCCGGGCTGGGCAGGAAGGTCGCGAAGCGTGACCAGTGCCCGCCGATGAATCCCCAGACCAGCCGGAACAGCAGAAGGGCGAGCACCGAGAACCCCAGGCGCGCATGCCAGTCGATCCAGTTGCCGGGCGCGTAGGCGGTGACGAATAGGCCGATCACGCAGGCGAGCAAGGCCCAGTGGAAGAGTCGGGTGGGCAGGTCCCAGACCCGCACGGTCTCATGATTCATGTATACATTGTGTCGCTTGTCCATCAACCAACTGGAGACCTGATGAAATTCCCCGCGACCCTGATCCTGGCCGTTTCCGCACTGGCCGCCGTCCCCGCCAGCGCCCAGTTCGCCAAGCCGGAGGACGCGGTGAAGTACCGCCAGAGCGCCTTGAGCCTGATGGGCACCCACCTGACCCGCCTGGGCCAGATGGCCAATGGCCGGGTGCCCTTCGACGCCAAGGTCGCCCAGGACAACGCACAGGTGCTCAGCGAACTCTCCCGCCTGCCCTGGGCCGGCTTCGTGCCCGGCAGCGAGAAGCTGTCCGCCAAGGCGAAGCCGGAGATCTGGGCGGAGCAGGCCAAGTTCAAGGATTACGCCGAGAAGATGGTGGCCGAGACCGCCAAGCTGTCGGCGGCCGCCAAGACCAACAATCTGGACAACCTCAAGACCGCGTTCGGGAGCACCGCGGCCAGCTGCAAGGCCTGCCACGACAACTACCGCGCCAACTGATTCGGCGCCTGCGGCGGGGGCTCAGGCCTCCGCCAGCAGCTTCTCGATCAGCTTGTGCAGCTCGGCGAAGTCGGGCGCGCCGACATAGCGCTTGACGATCTCGCCGCGCTTGTTCACCAGGTAGGTGGTGGGGGTGAGCGCCACATCGCCCCAGGCCTTGGCCACGGCGCCGGTGTTGTCGATCGCCACCTGGAACGGCAGTTTGCGGCTCTGCGTGAAGTTGACCACGTAAGCCGGCGGGTCGTAGCTCATGGCCACAGCCAGCGTCTGGTAGCCGCGGCTGCGGTACTTCTCGTGGGTGGCCACCAGTTCGGGCATCTCGGCCACGCAGGTCACGCAGCTGGTTGCCCAGAAATTGACCAGCGTCACCTGGCCCTTGAGGCTGGCGGTGGTCTGCTGGCTGCCATCGAGCAGCACGAAGGTGGAGGCCGGGGCCGCGGAGCGGCCGGTGCCCAGGTAGACGGCGGCCGCTGCGGCCACGACGACGGCCACCAGGGCGGCACTCCAAACACGCGTCTTCATCGATCAGGATCCTGTCTGAGTCCGAAATTGTAGGACTTGGAGTCAGGCCGCCTTGCCCAGTTCCATCTCGATCGCCTCCGGCAGCCGCTCTCGGATGGAATCGCGGCCGATGCGGCTGGTGCTGGATGCGTCCCAGGACGAGATGGCGAAGCCGCTGTTCTGCGGCGCCACCTCGATCACCGGGAAGCGCAGGTTGCGCTGCAGGAGGTCGGCATGCAGGTGGTCGAAGTCGGCGTCGTGCAGGTTCTCGTCGATGACGATCAGGTGTGGGGTGGACAGCTCGCAGGCGCGGGTGGCCTTGCTGGTCGAGGGCACGGTGTCCAGTCGCAGGTCCAGGCGCTGACAGACACGCGCGACGTCCCGCTGCAGCGCGGGGTCGTCGGTGACCAGGAGGACACGGGATCCCGCGAACTGACGGCTGCTGCCGCTGGCGACCAGCCAGGTGTCGGGCCCGCTGTCCTTGCGCTCGGTGTCGAGCGTGGTCAGGCCGGAGAGGTTGCGCACGGTCCGGGTGAACTCCAGGGTGAGCTGCGCCGACTCGGCGTCGAAGGCGCGGTCGACACGGACCTCCATGGCCTGCGCGAAGTGCTGCACGAGGAACCAGGCGAGGCAGTCCGGGTCGCGCCCGGCCGCGGCGCCGACCGCCTTGATCACCAGCAGGCCGTGCTCGGGCCAGTTCTGCATCCCCAGCTTCACCATCAGGTGCGAGCCCTGGTGCGCGGCCCAATCGGTGGCGGCGCCCAGCAGGCCGACGAGCAGGCCTGCGTCGACGATGACCTCGACGGCCCGCAGGCTCTGGCGCACCTCCATGCCCCGGGCCTGGAAGGCCGCATGGCGTTCCAGCAGGATGTCATGCACCGCCTGGTGCAGGGCCAGCTTCTCGTGCGACTGGCGCAGGCGCCCGTGGGCCAGGCGACCGACCTGCTGGCTCTGGATGGCAATGCGGTGGATGTCGGACAGGCCCGCGTCGAGTTCGGCCTGTTCGGCCTCGGGCAGGTCGCGGCGCGCGCGCAGGCTGGCCGCCAGGTGTTCGAGGCGGGCCAGGGGGGCGGCCAGCGCGGCCCCGATGGCCGAGGCCAGCTGCGGGCCGGAGACCGGCTGGAGCGGTTCGCGGGCAGGCGCCGCCGGGGCCGCTGTGGCGGCGGCGCCGGGCGCCGTTGCGCCGGTCCCGTTCGACTTGTCGTTCACTTCCCCTCCGGGTGTCATCTCTGCAGTTGACACTCTAGGAGAAAACGCATCGGTTTGCGACCTTTTGGCTAGGCGCAGGCGGCCAGCAGGTCGGCCAGTTCGCGCGGCGCGCTCACCATGGGGTCGTGGCCGGTGGCGAGTTCGACGATGCGTGCGCCGCCGCCGGCCGCCCACTGGCCGCCCCAGAAAGCCGGGTCGCGAACGCGCTGCCGGCTGGCGTCGATGGTGGCCAGCGCCGGCCGCGTGCAGTCGATGAAGGTGCGTGGTGTGCGCGCCACGCGCGCCGCGTCGAAAGGCAGCGGCGTGGTGTACGTGTGCCCCGGATGCGGCACCTGGCGGCGCTGCACCCATGCGTGGTCCTCGCCGGCCAGGCCGAAGGCCGAGGGGTCGGGCGGCGGGAAGGCGTAGTCGGGCGAGGCCTCGCACGCGGCGATGCGCGCCTCTCGGGTGGCGGCGGAATGCGTGCTGCACCACATCTCGCCCGGCTGCGGTACGACCGCGTCCACGTACACGAGGTGGCGCAGCCGCTCGCCCATACGGTCGGCGACGGCGGTGCCGAGCATGCCGGCGTACGAGTGCACCGCCAGCACCACGTCACGCAGTTCCTCGGCCTCTATGAGGGCGGTGATGTCGGCGATGTGCGTTTCCAGCGTGATCGCCGGGGACAGCAGGTGGGCGCGCTCGCCCACGCCGGTGAGCGTGACGGCATGGGCGCGGTGCCCCTGCGCGGCCAGCTGCTGCAGCACGCGCTGCCAGCACCAGCCGCCATGCCAGGCGCCATGGACGAGGACGAAGTGGGCCATTCGAATCCCTCTCAGATCACCTGCTCGCGTTGCAGCGCCTCGATGCGGTCGGCCTCGAGCCCGAGGACATCGGCCAGCACCTCCCGCGTGTGCTGCCCCAGCAGCGGCGGCGGCAGGTCCTTGCGCACGGGCGTGCCCCGAAGCTTGATCGGGCTGGCGACCAGGCGCAAGCCGGGCCGGTGCGGGTGGGCCCAGGTGTCGACCATGGCCCGCGCGTTGACCTGCGGGTCGTCGAAGACCTCGGCCAGGTTGTTGATGGCGCCGCACGGGACCTTGGCGGCCTCCAGGGCCGACAGCCACTGCGCCTTCGGCCGCGTCTTCATCACCGCCTCGAGCATCGGCACCAGGGTGGCGCGATGGCGCACCCTGTCCTGGTTGCGGATGAACCGCGGGTCCGCGGCGAGTTCCCCGCAGCCTGCCACCTCGCAGAACTTGGCGAACTGGCCGTCATTGCCCACCGCCAGGATGATGTGGTCGGCCGAGCCATCGGCCTTGGGCGCGACCTCGAACACCTGGTAGGGGACGATGTTGGCGTGGGCGTTGCCGGCCCGTCCCGGCACCTTGCCCGAGACCAGGTAGTTGGCCCCGAGGTTGGCGAGCATGGCCACCTGCGTGTCCAGCAGGGCCATGTCGACGCGCTGGCCCTCGCCGGTGCGCTCGGCGTGGCGCAGCGCCGCCAGGATGGCCACGGTGGCATTCAGGCCGGTGAACAGGTCGGCCACGGCCACGCCCACCTTCTGGGGGCCGCCGCCGAGGTCGTCGCGCTCGCCGGTGATGCTCATGAGGCCGCCCATGCCCTGGACCGCGTAGTCGTAGCCGGCGCGCTCGGCGTAGGGGCCGTCCTGGCCGAAGCCGGTGATGCTGCAGTAGACGATGCGCGGGTTGATCGCGCGCAGGCTGTCGTAGTCCAGGCCGTAGCGGGCCATGTCGCCGACCTTGAAGTTCTCGACGAACACGTCGCAATGCGCCGCCAGCTCGCGGATCAGGGCCTGGCCCTCGGGACGTGCGATGTCGCAGGTGACCGAGCGCTTGTTGCGGTTGGCGCCCAGGTAGTAGGCCGACTCCGGCGTGTCCCGGCCCTCGGTGTCCTGCAGGAAGGGCGGGCCCCAGCCGCGGGTGTCGTCGCCGGTGCCGGGGCGCTCGATCTTGATCACGTCGGCGCCCAGGTCGGCCAGGGTCTGGGTGCACCAGGGGCCGGCGAGCACGCGGGAGAGGTCCAGGACTCGGATGCCGTCAAGTGAGTTCATGGGGGAATTCTGCCCCGAAGCTCCACCCATAATCCGCGGATGCTCCTGTCTCGCCGTGACGCGGTGGTGGTGTTCATCGCCTTCGCGTTCGCCTACTTCTTCTCCGCGCTGGTGCGCGCGATCACCGCCACCCTGGCGCCCACCCTCACCCAGGAATTCGCGCTGAACGCGCGAGACCTCGGCCTGCTCGCCGGCGGCTACTTCATCGGCTTCGCGATCACGCAGCTGCCCCTGGGGCGCTGGCTGGACCGCCACGGCCCGAAGCGGGTGGTGCTCGGTTTCATGGCCGTGGCCGTGGCGGCCTGCCTGGCGTTCTCCCTGGCCACCGGCTTCTCGGGCCTGCTCGCCGCGCGGGTGCTGTGCGGGGTCGGCCTGAGCGCCAGCCTGATGGCGCCCATGACCGGCTTTCGCCGCTGGCTCACGCCCCACGCGCAGATGCGCGCCAACTCCTGGATGCTCATGACGGGCTCCAGCGGCATGGTGGCCTCGACGCTGCCGGTGCAGTGGCTGATGCCGGTGGTGGGCTGGCGCCCGCTGTTCTGGGGCCTGGCGGCGTTGCTCGCGCTGGCCTGGGTGGTGATCGCCTGGAAGGTGCCGGCATGGCCGGCCGCCCGGCCCGCGGACGGCGATGGCGACACCAGTTACCGCGAGGTCTGGCGCCACCCCTACTTCCGGCGCATGGTCCCGGTGGGCCTGATCACGTACGGGGGCATGGTCGCCATGCAGACGCTGTGGGCCGGGCCCTGGCTGGTGCGCGTGGCGGGCTACACGCCGGCGCAGGCGGCGACGGGCCTGTTCACCATCAACCTGTGCATGCTGGCCTCGTTCTGGGGCTGGGGGCTGCTCACGCCCTGGCTGTTCGCCCGCGGCTGGACCACCGACCGGCTGATCGCCCGCGGCCTGCCCCTGGGCTTTGCGGCGATGGTCGCGATCATCCTCCAGGGCGAGGAGGCCGGGGCCTGGCACTGGGCGGCGTTCTGCGCCGGCACCACCTTCGCCTCGCTGGCGCAGCCCGCGGTCGGCCTGGCCTTCCCGCCGGCGCTGGCCGGGCGCGCGCTCTCGGCCTACAACCTGGTCATCTTCTCCGGCATCTTCCTCGTGCAGTGGGGCATCGGCCTTCTGGTGGACGGCTTCCGCGCCCTGGGCTGGGCCGACCCGCCAAGCTTCCGGGCGGCGATGGCGGTGTTCCTGGTCGCCAGCGTCGCGGCCTGGGCCTGGTCGGTGGCCGGCAGGCAGGATAATCAACGGCAATGAACGCGATCCTGATCATCGGCCACGCGCCCCTGGCGCACGCGCTGCGGCAGTGCGCCCTGCACGTGTTCCCGGATTGCGGCGCCGGTGTCGGCGCGATCGACGTGCAGCCGAACCTCTCCCCCGAGGAGACGCTGGCCACCGCCCGCATCGCGATGGAGCAGCTCACGCACTCCCCCCAGGTCACCGGCGTGCTCGTGCTCACCGATATCTTCGGCGCCACCCCGAGCAACGTGGCGCAGAAGCTCGTCGATGGCGTGCGCTCGCGGCTGGTCACTGGCGTGAACCTGCCGATGCTGCTTCGCAGCGTGAGCTACCGCCACGAGTCGATGGACTCGCTCGTCGCGCGTGCCGTCAGCGGCGGCACGCAGGGCGTGATGCAGGTGACCGTGACCGCCCCCCAGAACCAGAAGCGACCGACCCATGACCCGGACCACCACGACCATCAGCAATAAGCTGGGCCTGCATGCCCGCGCCTCGGCCAAGCTCACCAAGCTGGCAGGCAGCTTTCCCTGCGAGGTGTGGATCTCCCGCGGCGAGCGGCGCGTCAACGCCAAGAGCATCATGGGCGTGATGATGCTGGCCGCCGGGCTGGGCTCCGAGGTCGTGCTCGAGACCGAGGGTGAGCGTGAGCAGGAGGCCATGGATGCCTTGCTGGCATTGATCGCCGACAAGTTCGGCGAGGGAGAATGAGGCCCGCCACCGGGCTGGAGACGCCATGACCTTCGCGATCCACGGACTTCCCGTCGCACGCGGCATTGCCATCGGCCGCGCCGTGCTCATGGGCGGCCGGGTCGACGTGGCGCACTACTTCATCGAGCCGGACCAGGTCGAGGCGGAGATCGCCCGCATCCGCGCCGGCCGCAACGCGGTGGTGGACGAGCTCCACCGCCTGCAGCAGACCATCGCGGGCATGGGCCCGAAGGAGGCGCCGCACGAGCTCTCCGCCCTGCTCGACGTGCACCTGATGCTGCTGCAGGACGAGGACCTCATCGCCGGCGTCAAGCACTGGATTTCCGACCGCCTCTACAACGCCGAGTGGGCGCTGACCACGCACCTCGAGTCGCTCTCGCGCCAGTTCGACGAGATGGAGGACGACTACCTGCGCGAACGCAAGGCCGACCTCGAGCAGGTGGCTGAGCGCATCCTGCGGTACATGAAGGGCGTGGCCTCGCCGGTGGCGGCGCCGCCGGCCAAGCGCGCCACCGCACCGCGCCAGCAGGACCTGCTGCTCGATGGCACGGTGGACGTGCCCCTGGTGCTGATCGCGCACGACCTCTCCCCGGCGGACATGCTGCAGTTCAAGCAGTCGGTGTTCGCGGGCTTCGTGACGGACGTGGGCGGCAAGACCTCGCACACCGCCATCGTCGCGCGCAGCATGGACATCCCGGCGGTTGTGGGCGCGCGCAGCGCCAGCCAGCTCGTGCGCCAGGACGACTGGGTCATCATCGACGGCGACGCCGGCGTGATGATCGTCGACCCCTCGCCCATCATCCTCGCCGAGTACGGCTTCAAGCAGCGCCAGGCCGAACTCGAACGCGGCCGCCTCGCGCGCCTCAAGCACACCCCCGCCGTCACGCTCGACGGCCAGAAGGTCGACCTGGTGGCCAACATCGAACTGCCCGAGGACGCCGCCGGCGCGCTCGAGGCCGGCGCGGTGGGCGTGGGCCTGTTCCGCAGCGAGTTCATGTTCATGGGCCGCCACGGCAAGCTCCCGGACGAGGAGGAGCAGTACCTGGCCTACCGCCGCGCCGTGGAAGGCATGCAGGGCCTGCCGGTGACCATCCGCACCATCGACGTGGGCGCCGACAAGCCGCTGGACGACACGCAGCAGCGTGACCTGGCGCACCTGAACCCCGCCCTGGGCCTGCGCGCGATCCGCTGGAGCCTGGCGGACCCGGCGATGTTCCTCACGCAGCTGCGCGCCATCCTGCGGGCGGCGGCGCACGGCAAGGTGAACATGCTGATCCCGATGCTGGCGCACGTGAGCGAGATCCGGCACACGCTGTCGCTGGTCGACTTCGCCCGCGCCGAGCTGGACAACCGGGGCGTGGCCTACGGGCCGGTGAGCCTGGGCGCGATGATCGAGATCCCGGCCGCGGCGCTCACGCTCAAGACCTTCCTCAAGTACTTCGACTTCCTCTCGATCGGCACCAACGACCTGATCCAGTACACCCTGGCGATCGACCGTGCCGACGAATCCGTCGCCCACCTGTACGACCCGTGCCACCCCGCGGTGCTGCGCCTGGTGGCCGACACCATCGCCGAGTGCCGCGCGCAGGGCAAGCCGGTGAGCGTGTGCGGCGAGATGGCGGGCGACGTGAGCTTCACCCGCCTGCTGCTGGGGCTGGGGCTGCGCTCGTTCTCCATGCACCCGGCGCAGATCCTGGCCGTGAAGCAGGAGGTGCTGCGGGCCGACACCGTCAAGCTGGCGCCCTGGGCCCTCGAGGTGGTCGAGGCCGAGGAGCCGGCCAAGCTGATGGAGTGAGGCGGCCCCGCCTCACCCGCTGATGCCCCCTACCCGCGGGTTCCCGCGATCGCCGCGCCGATGATCAGGGCGGCTGCCAGGGCAATGCTCGTGGAGAGCTGCCGGCCGCTCACCAGCATGAGCAGCACGGTCGACGCCAGCGGCGTGATGTAGCTCAGGATGCCGATCTGGCGCGCGTCGCCCTGCTTGAGGGCCTTGTCCCAGAGGAAGAACGCGGCGCCCAGCGGGCCCAGGCCCATCAGGGTGACCAGGACCCAGTCGGTCGTGGTCAGGCTGACCGCGGGTTCGAACAGCGCATGGCAGGCCAGCGACAGCAGGCCGGACACCAGCCCGAACAGCCCGATCGCCGCGGTGGGGAAGGCGGGCACGCGCCGGGTCCACAGCGAGTAAGTGGACCAGGCGAAGGCCGCGCCGAGCGCCGGCAGGTAACCCCAGGACCAACTGCTGCCGGCCGTGGCGGGCCCGCCGCCGAGGATGGCGATGGCTGCGCCGGTGAAGCCCGCCAGGGCGGCGACCACATGGGCCGGCCGCAGCCGCATCCCGGGCAGGAATACCGGGGCCAGCACCACGATCAGCAGGGGCCACAGGTAGTTCACCAGGTTGGCCTCCACGGGCGGAGCCAATCGCAGCGCGATGAACAGCAGGAGGTGATAGCCGAACAGGCCGTAGATCCCCAGGGCCAGCGTGCGCAGGGGGATCCGCCACTGGCGCACGAGCGGCCAGGCCGGGACGCTGCCGATCACCAGGGCGAGGCCGGTGAGGAGGAAGGGCGGGACATGCGAGAGCGCCAGGCCGAGCGAGGCCAGCGAGGCCCAGAGCGCGATGGCGCCCAGGGCGTGGAGGTTGGCGGGCATGGGGTGGGAGGATAAGCCCTGTCAGATCTGACATCCCCGCGGCCAGGGCCGGGTCCGGTGGGTGGAAGAATGGCCCGCAGACGAGCCTTCGTCCGTCGCCGGGCCCGCGGGCCCGGCGACCCAGGGAGGATGGCATCCGAGGCCGCCCGCAGAGGCCGCCGGCCCCCTGGGCCGGCATGACCCGGAGCCGTCCACGAAGCAAGCAGGCAGTACGTGGTCGGCGTGCGTGCGCGTGTGCCGGGGAGGCGTGATGCGTGGCGTGGACAGTGCAAGACGGCTCGTGCGGTATGGCCGGTGGGGGAGCAGCGTTCTGCTGCTGCTGTGGCTGGTCGGGTGCGCTTCGCCAGGGGGGCAGGCGGGAGCATCGGCGATCCCTGGCGGGCATCCGGTCTACAACTTCGGCGTCGCGCAGGACCGGGTGATGTTCGAGCGGCAAGTCGCCCGCGCACAAGTGAACTACAGTCCCCACAGCCAGCGCGCGTGGGGAGACTTTTCGGGTGGTGAGGGGTCCGGATTCATTGTCGGCCTCACAGGCTTTTACCCGCTGGATGTCCGCTGGAAACTCAAGGACGGTCGTCAGTTCATCGCAGAGCGCGTCGACGTCGGGCGCTTGGTGCGTGAGTTTGCCGAGACCCGCCAGATTCTCCTGCAGCACCAGCGAGAGCGCCGTACCTTTGGTCCCACTGGTGACCATCCGCCTCTGTTCGCGATCGCTGTGGCCGACGGTTGGCTCGTACTCAAGTGGCAGATCGTCTTCAACCTGAGGCCTGTTGCCGAGCGCCTGAAACCACCAGGCACGGTAGGGCCGGCGGTCTATGTCCGGGAGGAGCATATTGTTGCGACTGTCCCGGGGACACCGGCGCAGGACATCGACTTCGACAGTAAGTGGGACACCGTCCCGGAGCGGGTAGAGGCCCATGTCCGCTGACGACCAGCCCTACCTGGCCCCCTCCCTTCGGGACAGGGGTTACATCGGTGTGACGGGCACGACGCCCTACCGCGCCGCTTCAGCTGAGCAAGTCCGACAAATCGAGGAGATGCGAAATGCCGCTCAGTCATTTCCCGTCAACCAGACGGCGTCGTCCTCCGCCATCGTCATCAACGTCAATTTCGATGGGACCCATAACAACGGCAAATTTCCCAGGCCGGGCGAATCGCCGACGAACATCTTCTTGCTGACCCAGTTGCAGCAAACGCAGGGGGATATCCAAAACACCATCTACATACCCGGCCCCGGCGCACAGTTGAACGCAGCGGGTGCCACCGATGGCAATGGTGTCGCGCTTCCTTACACCGAGCCGAGCGTCTGGGATGCGTTGCCCATGAATGCAGGACGGATCGTCAATGCCAACGCGGACTACGCCTATGAGGAGGTCCGTCGACGCGTGTCCGAGATCCTCACCGAGAATCCCGACGCCGAAATCGTCTTCACCGTCAGCGGCTACAGTCGTGGCTCAGCCAGTGCCCTCGTGTTCCTCAACGAGTTACACGACCGCGGAATCGAAGGCCTGATTCCTCCCGGCTCCGCGAACGTCGCTCAGGCCACCTTCTTTGACCCCGTGCTCCAGGCCGACGGGGTACGCAACACGACCGTTCCGCCGGGGCTCGCGAATCCACCCCTGTTGCTGGTGTCCGATGATCCGCGCTACTCCTTTGTCTTGATGCCGTTCGACGGGGAGGCTCGGGTCATCAAGGTGCCCGGCGTCCATGCCACCATAGGCGGCGGCTACAACCCTGATGGCATATCGGGCGTGACCCTCGAGATGGCAGTTGGGACATTGGAAGCCCAGGGCATCCCGGTCGGGCCTATCCCCGAGGGGCTACGCCCCAATCCAGACCGCTATTTCCTCCACGACGCGTCCATCGACAACTATGGCAACGAGCGGTGGTCGACCTATGAGGGCGGCCGTCTGTTTGAGGGTGCGGGCCGCGGCGACCCTACGGTCGACGACTGGGTTGCGGGCCGGCGCCCATCACCGCAGCCTACCCCGCCCGACTCGTCGGCCGGTGACGCCATCGACACCCGCGTCCCCCAGGATCCCGCCCACCCCGACGGCCCGGCCTTCATCCTGCGCAACGTGACCGACCGCAACGGCGCCAGCGTCGTGGTCGTCCTCGACGAGGAGGGCCAGGAGCGCCTGCGCACCCGTCCAGGCGACACGCTCGAGCGTGACCCGGCCACCGGCCGCATCGTCGTGACCGATGCCACCGGCCAGCTCCACGCGAGCCTGGAGCCGGTCGTGACGGCCGCTGCCTTCGAGTCCGACGCGGTGCTGGACGACATCGAGGGCCCGACCCATCCCCTCGACGTCCCGCCCTCCGACCGGCCCGCCGATTCCCCCGAGCCCCACCCGCGCGCGCCGCTACCCGACGCCTCCCTCGCCGGGGCCGGGGCGGGGCTGTCCGCCGGCTCGGCCTTCCTGCGCCTGGACCAGTGGTCCACGCTCGACGACTCGCAGCGCGTCGAGGCGGTCCTGGGGGTCTACCGCGAGATCGATGGCCTCCAGCAAGGCGCCCTGGGCGAGGCCTCCGGCCTGGGTTCGCTGGACCCGGTGTCGGCCGCCCTGTCCCTCTGGCAAGCGGTGGAGGAAGGCGATGCCGCGCGCATCGCGCTGGGAGCGATCCGCCTGGCCGACACCTTCGGGCTGGAGGCCAGCCGCGAGATTGCAGGCTGGCTCGGGCTCGGGGACGCCGTGTCCGGCGTCATCCCCGGCCTGCAGCTGGCCCTCGCGATCGAGGCCGGCGACGTGGCCGGCATCATCAGCGGCGGCCTCGGCCTGTATGGATCCCTCAGCGGATCGGCCTGGGCCGGGCCGATGGCCATCGCGCTCAGTATCGGCTTCTCGCTGATCGCCGACGAGGACCCGCCTCCCGTCACCGGCGACGCCTGCGCGGGATGGGCCGACGACGGCGCCCTCGCCTTCACCAGCCCGCCCGGTGAAAACGGCGGCGAGCGCATCGCGAGGGACATGCTCACGCAACTCACCGAGGGCCTGGCCCAGCAGGTCGCCGCCCAGATGCCGGGGTGGGCGCTCATCCCCGACGGCCTGCCCGCGCTGCACGTGGGGATGTACCAGGCGGGAGGCCTCACGCCGTACTCGCTGACCTGGGTCGACGACCAGGGCCGCCAGCAGGTGCGGTACTACGACGAGTTCGGCCGCCGCGGCTGGCGGGACGACAGCCCCCTCTCCCAGGGGCCGCTGTGGACCGGCGCGCAGGACGACTACCCGCCCTATGCCTACCAGCTCGGCCTCGATTTCGCCCGGCTGGCGCAACACTACGCACTCGCGCCCGACTGGCAGGTGGAGGGGCTGCGGGCGCACTGGGTCGAGCAGGCGCAGGCCGGCGTCCCGCTGGAGGTGCGCCTGGAGACGCTGCGCGAGCGGCCGCTCGCCGGTGAGCTCTGGCAGGCCCCCGAGGCCAGCGAGGACGGCAGCCGGCAGGGCCTGACCGTCATCTCGCTGGGGCGGCCCGCCGCGGCCATCGGGCCCGCGCGCGAGGTGCTGGTCAACCTGGATGCGGACGCCTTCCTCGAGCGCACCCGGTGGGCCGCACCGGGCCAGGCCCTGGTCGGCCTGGACCTCGATGGCGACGGCCTGCTGCAGCCGCGCGAGCTGATCGGGGCGGACCCCGAGGGCCTCGACACCAACCGGGATGGCCGCATCGACGCACGCGATCCCGCCTTCCACGCGCTGAGGCTGTGGGTCGATCTCGAGGGCGATGGCGCCAGCCGCAGCGGCGGGCATGACGAGACCGTGTCGCTGGCCGACAGCGGCCTGGCGGCCCTCGTGCTGCAGCCCGGGGGGCTCGTCCTCGAATGGTCCGATGGCCGCCGCGAAACCGCCGGCCTCATCGCCATCACGGGCGAGTCGCAGGGCCGGCTCGTGCGGGCGGGTCAGGGCGAGGCGGTGGGCGTCACCGAACTGCGCGAAGCCGACGAAGGTCAGGTTGACGCGTATTTCCATGCGGTCAACACGCGCGAAGTCGATGCCCGTGTCCATGAGGGGGAGGACGCGCGGGGGCGGCAGCCTGCGGTGGTGCGGCCGGGCGATGCGCGGCTCACCGGCCGGCCTGCCGCGACCTCGCTCGCGCAGTCCCGCGTCGAGGTGACGGCGGGCATGGTCCGCGCGGCCCAGGGGGACCTGTTCGCGTCGGAGGGGGCGCTCATGGCGTCGGTGGCGCTGGGCTTCTCCGGGGCGGCCGTGGCCATGCCGGTGGCCGGGGAGTCGGGCGGCGGTTCGGCCCTGTCGGTGGCGGGGCGTCCGGATGTCGCCATCTTCCGATCCCCGGCGGGCACGGACAGCGGTGGGGCGGGTGCGGCGACCGATGCCGCCGACGGCCCCGGCGGGGCCTGGCCGGCGATACCCGGTGGCCTGGTGCGGGTGTCCGTGGCCGAGCCGCTGATCGCGCGGGATCGGCCAGGGGCCTGGGGAGCGGATGAGGTGGCGCCCTTCGACCCGGGCGCCATCGTTCACTACGCTGCACCGGGCCGGTGGCCGCTCGCCGACGTACCGCCGCCCTTCCAGGCGCAGCCCCTGGGGCCCGGCATGGTGCCCGCTGTGCCGCATCCGGCGACCGAGCCGGTGCGCGCCCAGGCGCCCGCGCCATCGTCGCCTCCCGCACCAGCACCGGCACCAGCACCGGCACCAGCACCGGCACCAGCACCAGCACCGGCACCGGCACCGGCACCAGCACCGGCACCGGCACCAGCACCAGCACCAGCACCAGCACCAGCACCAGCACCAGCACCAGCACCAGCACCAGCACCAGCACCAGCGCCGGCACCAGCACCAGCGCCGGCACCAGCACCAGCGCCGGCACCAGCACCAGCACCGGCACCGGCACCGGCACCGGCACCACCGCCTCCGCCTCCGCCTCCGCCTCCGCCACCGCCACCGCCACCGCCACCTGAGAACCATGCGCCCGTGGTCCAGGGTGAGGCCGTCTCGGCACAGGAAGACACCGTGCTCCTGTTCGATCCCGGGCTGCTCCTCGCGAACGACCGGGATCCCGACGGCGACACCCTGCGCATCACGTCGATCGACGCCGTCCTGCACGGCAGCGTGCGCATGGTGGCCGCGCCGGACGGCACGCCGCGCATCGAGTTCACGCCCGACCCCGAGTACGCGGGCCTGGCTGGCTTCCGCTATGTCGTCAGCGACGGCACCGCGTCGGCGCACGGGCAGGTGCAGGTCGAGCTCGCCCCGGTGAACGACGCGCCGGCGGCAACCGGCGAATCGTTCACCGGCGTGATGGACACCCGCTACACCTTCACGCCCGAGGCCCTGCTGGCCAACGATACCGACGCCGAGACGCCCACCGGCCTGCGCCTCGTGCGCGTCGGCCCCGCCGCGCACGGAACGGTGTCGCTGACCGAAGCCGGCGTGGTCTTCGACCCCGAGCCCGGCTACGCGGGTCCCGCCGGCTTCTCGTACACCGTGGCGGACGCCGAGGGCGCGACGGCGGCGGCCACCGTGCGCATCGACCTCGCGCGCACCAACCACCCGCCCCGCGCCGCGGACGACAGCTTCCACGTCAACGAGGACCCCGGCACCGTCCTCATCAGCTTCGACCAGCTGCTGGCCAACGACACCGACCCGGACACGCCGGCCACCGGCGAACGCCTCACCATCGAGGCCATCACGCCCCAGGTCCCCGGCGCGGGGACCTACGAGCTCGACCCCGTCGCCCGCACCGTGCGGTTCGTGCCCGCGCCGGACTACCACGGCCCCGCCGATTTCCTGTACCGCGCCAGCGACGGCCGTGGCGGTAGCGCCGAGGCCACCGCCCGTGTCACGGTGCACGCCGTCAACGATGCCCCGGTGGTCCTCGGCGACGACCCCGCACCCAAGGAGCCCACCCCCTGGGGCCCGCACCGCGGCCGCTTCCTCGCGACGGACGTGGACGGCCCCGGCCCCATCACCTGGGAGCTCGCGCGCGCGCCGGACCGCGGCAGCGTCTCGCTGAACACCGCCACGGGCGACTGGCTCTACGACCCGCGCGGCGAGAAGGGCGGGCAGACCACCTTCACCGTGGTGGCCACGGACGGCGTCGACCGCACCCCGTTCCACATGACGCTCGCGGTCGGCACCTACGGCTACCCCTTCGTCGATAGCAGCGCGGACGGCGGCCCGGTGGTGGTCGACCTCGCCGGTGACGGCATCGACCTCGTCGGCGCTGCGGATTCGGTGGCCTATGCGGACTTCGGCGGTGACGGCCGCATCGAGCGCATCGGGTGGGTCGCCGGCGACGACGCCCTGCTCGCCTGGGACCACGACCGCGATGGCGCGGTCCGCCGCATCGACGAGATCAGCCTCGCCCGCTACCAGCCCGGCGCCACCTCGGACCTCGAAGGCCTGCGTGCCTTCGACAGCAACCGCGACGGCTGGTTCGACGCCGCCGACGCGCGCTGGTCCGAGTTCGGCCTGCTCGCGGCCGATGGCGCGTTCACGCCGATCTCGGACACGCAGGTCGCCGGCATCTCCCTCGCGCGCGGCGGCGAAGCCTGGGCGAGCGAGGGCAACACGGTCCTGGGCACCTCCCCGGTGCGGCTGGACGACGGCTCCACCACCCAGGCCGGTGACGTGGTGCTCGGCGCGCAGGCGGCGGCTGCCGACGAGGCCGCGGACCTCGCCCGCCGCGCCCAGGTGTTCCTGGCGTGGGCGGCGAGTTCGCCCGCGGCCGAGCCGCCGCCCCTCACCTTCACGCCGCTGCCCGGCGATGCCGATGTGTACGCCATCGACCCGTTCCTGCCCCTGCACGACCCCGCCGGCGCCACGCCCGGGAGGCCGGCATGAGCGCCCGCCCGCCGGCTGCCGGCGCGGCGCAGCAGGCCGAGGTGCTGCGCCTGTTCGCCGGCCTCTTCGGCCTGCACCCCGACGCCGCCCTGCTGCTGCGCGAGCATGGCGCCGCCGACGGATCGCTCGGCCTTGCGCAGGCCGCCCTGGCCTTGCAGGCCCTGGGCCTGGAGCCGGTGGCGCGCCGTGGCCGGCTCTCCCGGGCGCGGCGCGGGCCGATGCCCGTGCTCGCCGAGGCGCGGGATGGTCGCCTCCTCCTGGCCTCGCCGGCCGCGGCCGGCGGCTGGCTCGTGCAGTGCGCCGGCGAGGCCGCGCCCCAGGCCCTGGGCGATGACGCGCTCGCGGCCCTGTGGGGCGGCCGCTGGCTGGCCGTGCCGCGTGCGCCGGGCGAGCTGGCGGGCGAGGCGCCCGGGGCGGCGCGCTTCGGCCTCGGCTGGTTCCTGCAGGCCCTGCGCCCGCACCGCGCCGTGCTGGCCGAGGTGCTGCTCGCGTCGCTGTTCCTGCAGCTGCTCGCACTGGCCACGCCGCTGGTGCTGCAGGTGGTGATCGACAAGGTGCTCACCCAGCGCACCCCGTCCACCCTCGACGTGCTGGTCCTGGGCCTGCTGGCCCTGGGCGTCTTCGAGGCCGTCCTTGCGCTCCTGCGTCACTACCTGTCCAACCACACGGCCCAGCGGCTCGACGTGGCGCTCGGCGCGCGCGTCTTCCGGCACCTGCTGCGCCTGCCGTTGTCCTACTTCGACCGGCGGCGCCCGGCGGACACCGCCGCCTGCCTGCGCGAGCTGGAGAACGTGCGGGCCTTCCTCACCGGCCCCGCACTGGGCAGCGGGCTGGACCTGGCGTTCGTCTTCATCTTCCTCGCGGTCATGGCCCACTACAGCGTGGGCCTCGCGGCGGTGGTCGCCGCCTCGCTGCCGGTCTTCGCGTTGCTCTCGTGGGGCCTGGCGCCCCGCCTGCGGCGTGAGCTGGACGACCGCCATGCGCTGGGCGCCGAGAACCAGGCCTTCCTCACCGAGGCCATCGGCGCCATCGAGACCCTCAAGTCCCAGGCGCTCGAGCCCGCCTGGCAGCGGGCCTGGGAGCGCCGCCTCGCGCGGCAGGTGCGCGCAGCCTTCCACGCCGGCCAGGTGGCGCAGGGAACGCAGCAGGCGCTGGCCCTGGCCTCGCGCCTGCTCACCGTGGCACTGCTGTGGCTGGGGGCCCGCGAGGTGATCGCGGGCACGCTCACCGTCGGCGGGCTGATCGCCTTCAACATGCTGGCCAGCCGTGTCCATGCTCCCGTGCTCAAGCTCGCCTCCCTCTGGCAGGACACGGTGCAGCTGCGGGTGAGCCTGCGCCGGCTCGCGCAGGTCATGGAGGTCCGCCCCGAGCCCGCGCTCGCGTTGGGCACCAGCCTGCCGCCGCCGCTGCGCGGCGAGCTGCGCCTGGAGGCCGTGGCGTTCCGCTACGCGCCGCATTTGCCGCGGGTGCTGGACGGCTTCAGCCTGCAGGTTCGCCCGGGCGAGATCGTCGCCCTCGCCGGCGAATCGGGCGCGGGCAAGACCACCGTGCTGCGGCTGCTGCAGCGGCTGCACGCCCCCGAGGCCGGGCGGGTCCTCGTCGACGGGCATGACGTCGCCCTGATGGACCCGGCCTGGCTGCGCCGGCAGGTGGCCGTGGTGCCGCAGGAGCCGGTGCTGTTCCACCTCACGGTGCGCGAGAACATCGCGGCGGCGGCCCCCGGCCTGCCGATGGAGCGCGTGGTCGAGGCCGCCCGCGCGGCGGGGGCGCACGAGTTCATCCTGTGCCTGCCGCAGGGGTACGACACGCGGGTCGGCGAGCGCGGTGCGCGGCTGTCCGGCGGGCAGCGGGCGCGCATCGCGATCGCCAGGGCCCTGGCCGCCGACCCGGCGGTACTCCTGCTTGACGAGCCCAGTGCCTGGCTCGACGAGGCGGGCGAGGCGGCGCTGCTGGCGCAGCTGCGCGCCTGGAGCGCGCAACGCAGCGTCGTCGTCGTGGCGCACCGGCCCTCCATGCTGCGGCTGGCGCACCGCGTGGTCGTGATCGGGCAGGGCCGCGCCGTGTCCGGCAGCGAGCCAGGCGACCTGAGCGCTGCGAGTGCGTCGAGTGCGTCGAGTGCGTCGAGTGCCTCCGCCGCTGCGAGCGACCGCGGCGCGCCGGATGCCGGCGCCGCGCCCCTGGAGCCGCTCCATGCGTGAGCCGGCCAACCCCTTCGGCATCGACGCCATCGCCCTGCAGGCGCAGCCGCCGCTCCTGCGCGCGCGCCTCGTGCTGTGGACGCTGTGCGCGCTGCTCGCCGCAACGCTCGCCTACGCCAGCTGGGTCCGCACCGACATCGTCATCACCGCGCAAGGGCGCGTGATCGCCTCCGGCCGCAGCAAGGTCGTGCAGTCGCCCGAGGGCGGCGTGGTCCGCCGCATCGCAGTGCGCGACGGCCAGGCCGTCCGGGCGGGCGAGGTGCTGATCGAGCTCGACCCCACCGCCAGCGACGCCGACCGCGAGCGCCTGCAGCGCGAGGCCTGGGAGGCGCAGGCTGACGTGGAGCGCCTGGCCGGCCTGCTGGCCGGGCATGCCACGCTGGCGGGGCTGCCCGGCATGCCGCCGGACCTCCTCGCGCACCAGCAGGCCCTGCTGGCCGCGCGCGCCGTCGAGCAGCGCGCCCGGGTGGACGCCCTCCAGGCCGAAGCCGTGCGCCGGCAGGCCGAGCGTGACACGCTGGCCTCGGGGCTGGAGGCGCTCGCGCGCAGCGCACCCCTGGTGGGGCGGCGGCTGGAGATGCGCGAGTCGCTGGCCCGCACCGGCTTCCTCTCCGACGGCGCCCTCATCGACACGCGGCTCGAGGCGCAGCAGCATGAGCGCGACCTCGCCCTGCAGGCCAGCCGCCTGCGCGAGGCCGAGGCTGGCTGGCAGGCGGCGCACCGCCAGGTTGCGCTCGCCGAGGCGGAATTCCGTTCGCGCATCCGCACCGAGCTGGCCGAGGCCCGGCGCCGGCGCGAGGCCACCGGGCAGGAGCTGGTGAAGGCCCGGCAGCGGCGCGAGTGGCAGGTGCTGCGCAGCCCCATCGACGGGGTGGTGCAGCAGCTCGCGGTGGCCACCGAGGGCGGCGTCGTCACGCCGGCGCAGGCCCTGCTCACCGTGGTGCCGCAGCAGGCCGCCCTCGAGGTCGAGGCCCGGGTGCTCAATCGCGACATCGGCCATGTGCGGGTCGGCCAGCCGGTGGCCAGCAAGCTCGAGGCCTTCGACTTCACGCGCCACGGCGCGATCGGCGGCGAGGTCACCTGGGTCGGCACCGACGCCCTCCAGGACCCGGCGCTTGGCGCGGCCTATCCCGTGCGGATCCGGCTGGATGCCCTGCGCACGCCGCGCAGCGCCGACGGCGCCGAGGGGCTGGCCGTGCCCGGCATGAACGTGGCGGCCGAGATCCGCACCGGCCGGCGCCGCCTGGTCGACTACTTCCTCAGCCCCCTGCTGCGAGGGTGGCAGGAGTCCCTTCGCGAACGCTAGGAGTGCCCGTGACCGCATCCCCCACCTTCCCGCCCGCGCCGGCCGACGGCGAGCCCCTGGACGCCCTGGCCGCGCTCGCCCGGACCCAGGCCGCCAAGGTCATGAAGAAGGTGCCCCTGCTCGGCACGGTGAGCTGGCTGATGCTGGCCGCGCCGACCACGCGCCACGCGCTCCTGAGCGACCTGGAGTGGCGCGTCATGCCGCCGCTGATGCTGAACCAGGCCAAGGTCTACCTGCGTGACGAAACCCCGGTGGCCTTCGTGTCGTGGGCCCGCCTGTCGCCCGAGGTGGCGCGGCGTTTCCGCTGCCTGCCGCACCGCCTCACGCCGGCGGACTGGCGCTCGGGCGAGGAGGTCTGGGTGGTGGACCTGCTGGCGCCTTTCGGCGGCGCGCGGGAGGTGATGAAGGACCTGCGCGAGAACGTGCTGCCCGGGCAGGTGGTGCGCCAGCTGGCGCTGGCGGGCGAGCCCGAGGCCGAGGTCTACACCTGGCCTGCGGGTTGAGGTTCAGGCCAGCGCAGGGGCGGGCCGCCGGGCGGGGTCAGGCCACGCCGGCGGCGTGGGCCTGCTGGTCGGCGTGATAGCTCGAACGCACCATGGCGCCCACTGCCGCGTGGGTGAAGCCCATCTTGTAGGCCTCTTCCTCGAACATCTTGAAAGTGTCCGGGTGCACGTAGCGGCGCACCGGCAGGTGCGAGGTGGTCGGCGCCAGGTACTGGCCGATGGTGAGCATGTCGATGTCGTGCGCGCGCATGTCGCGCATGACCTGCAGGATCTCTTCGTCCGTCTCACCCAGGCCGACCATCAGGCCGCTCTTGGTCGGCACGTTAGGGTGCAGCGCCTTGAACTTCTTGAGCAGGTTCAGGCTGAAGGCGTAGTCCGAGCCCGGGCGCGCTTCCTTGTACAGGCGCGGGATGGTCTCGAGGTTGTGGTTCATCACGTCCGGCGGCGCGGCCTTCAGGATCTCCAGCGCACGGTCGTCACGGCCGCGGAAGTCGGGCACCAGGATCTCGATGGTGGTCTCGGGCGAGAGCTCGCGGGTGCGCCGGATGCAGTCCACGAAGTGCTGGCTGCCGCCGTCGCGCAGGTCGTCACGGTCGACGCTGGTGATCACCACGTACTTCAGCTTCAGCTTGGCGATGGTGTTGGCCAGGTTCTCCGGCTCGTTCGGGTCCAGCGGGTCGGGGCGGCCATGGCCCACGTCGCAGAACGGGCAGCGGCGGGTGCACTTGTCGCCCATGATCATGAAGGTCGCCGTGCCCTTGCCGAAGCACTCGCCGATGTTGGGGCAGGAGGCTTCCTCGCACACCGTGTTCAGCTTGTTCTCGCGCAGGATCTGCTTGATCTCGTAGAACCGGGTCGTGGGCGATCCGGCCTTGACGCGGATCCACTCCGGCTTCTTCAGCACTTCGGCCTGTTCGACCTTGACCGGGATGCGCGAGAGCTTGGCCGCGGCCTTCTGCTTGGCGGAGGCGTTGTAGTTCTCGGTGCTTTGCGCTTCGCGCACGACGGGGTTGGAGCTCATGGTGGGTTCTCAGGGGGCGAGCAGCGCGCCGAGCTTCTGGCCCAGCACGGCAGCCGCCTCGTTCCAGGTGGTGTCGACACCGATTGTAGAAAGGTCGACCGTCCGCAGGCCCGCATAACCGCACGGGTTGATGCGGTTGAACGGCTCCAGGTCCATGGCCACGTTCAGCGCCACGCCGTGGTAGGTGCAGTGCCGGCTGACCTTGATGCCCAGGGCGGCGATCTTGCCCAGGCCGCGGAACGGGTCGCCTGCCGGCTGCGGGCCGGCCGGCCGGTGGTGGGAGAACGGGTCGGACAGGCTCACGTAGATGCCCGGGGCCCCCGCCACGCGCAGGCCGGTCACGCCGAAATGCGCCAGGGTGCGGATCACCGCCTCCTCGATCCGGTAGACGTACTCCTTGACGAAGTAGCCCGCGCGCTGCAGGTCGATGAGGGGGTAGGCCACCACCTGGCCGGGGCCGTGGTAGGTCACCTGGCCGCCCCGGTTGGTCTGCACCACCGGGATGTCGCCGGCCGCCAGCACGTGGCCGGCCTGGCCGGCCAGGCCCTGGGTGAACACCGGCGGGTGCTCGCAGATCCACAGCTGGTCGGGCGTCGCGGCGTCGCGCGCCGCGGTGAAGGCCTGCATGGCCTCGTACGTGGCCAGGTAGTCCACCCGCCCCCGGGCTTGCACCTGCAGGGTCATGCGGCCTCCGCGCAGGGCTCGGCGCTCAGAGCACCACCTTGACCATGGGGTGCGTGGATAGCGTGCGATACAGCTCGTCGAGCTGCTCGCGGCTGGTGGCCGTGATGGTGATGGTGATGCCCAGGTAGTTGCCGCCCTTGCTGTCACGCAGTTCGATGCCGGTCTCGTCGAAGCCGGGATCGAACTGCAGGGCGATGTTGGCGATGGCCGCGACGAAGCCTTCCACCTTGGCGCCCATCACCTTGATGGGGAAGCGGCAGGGGTACTCGATCAGCGAGTCGGCGCGGGAGGCGGGAGAAGTCATGGCCGGGATTGTCGCGCCTTGCGGCCGGCGTGGCGGGTGCGCCAGCGCCATGCCACCACGGCCCGCCAGGCCAACTGGATGCCCAGGTAGGCCAGCAAGGCGCCGGTGGTGGCGAACAGGCCCATGCCCACCAGCACCGGCTTGCCCAGCGCTTGCAGCCATTCGAGCAGGCCGGTGCCGGCGCCGGGCATCACCAGGGGTGGCGCCTCGACGAACCAGGCGCCGGCCTGGTAGGCCGCCCACAGCCAGAAGCCCAGGGTCAGGGGATTGGTGACCAGGGTGGCGGCAATCGCCAGGGGGATGTTGGCGTGCCACCAGACGCAGTGGGCCACCGCCAGCGGGATCTGGGCCACCGGCATCACGAAGGCCCAGAACAGGCCGATGGCCACGCCCCGCGCCACCGCCTCGTGCTGCAGGTGCCACAGGCGCGGCGCCAGCAGCTGGCCGGCGACCGGACGCAGCCAGGGGTGGGCCGCGATCTCGCTGCGGGCGGGAATGCTGCGGTGCAGGGAATGGCGCATGCGCCAGACCAGGCTGCGTTCGCGATCGCGGTCAGGGTGGGGCATGGTCCGGAAAGTATTCAGCGTGCGAGGCGCCAGTGTCCCTCGATGACTGCAAAACACTTAGGTTCCCACAACTTAAACGGACCTGACGCGAAACGCTAGCCGAGACCCCGTGGTTTCTACCTATAATCAGAGGCTTTGTGAATTTCAGGGGCTCAAGTGCGCGGCAGCCAAACCAACAAGATTGCGCCCGCGCTTCCTGAAGATTTGCAGGATTCTCCGATCGAGGAGGCGCCCGTCACGCCCTTGACCGCCGAGCAGGCGAACGAGTTGCGTGGCCGGATTTCCCAGGTGTCACCCTGGGCTGTCGTGGGTGCTCAGGTGGGGGTGGGCTTGCTGGCGGCCTTGGCTGCCGGTGCCTGGTTCGGGAACGCGGCCATCGGCTGGTCCCTGGGCTACGGAGCCCTCGCTGTCGCGGTGCCTGCAGGCGTGTTCGCCCGGGCGCTTCGGCGCGGGGCTGGCGCCATGATCCTGTTGTGGGAGTGGGTCAAGCTCGGATTGACGGTCGCCTTGCTGCTGGCCGCGCCGAGACTGGTGCCCGGGTTGAACTGGCTGGCGCTGCTGGCCGGTGTGGCCCTGGCAACGAAGATGTACTGGGTGGCGCTCGTCATTGCGCGCCGCCCGCGACGAAACGGAAATTGAAACGATGTCTGCCGAACAGCACGGACCGACGGCTGGTGAATACATCCAGCACCACCTGCAGCACCTGCAGAAGAACTTCTCCTTCGAGAGTGTCAAGCAGACTTCCATCGTCGACTTCAGCGTTTTCAACCTGGATTCGGTGTTCTTCTCCGTGGTGCTGGGCATCGTGGGCTGCCTGATCCTGTGGATGGCTGCTCGCCGCGCCACCTCCGGCGTGCCGGGCCGCTTCCAGGCTGCCGTCGAGATCCTGGCCGAGATGGTCGAGACCCAGGCCAAGGGCGTGATCCACAACGAGAAGAGCCGCAAGCTCGTCTCCCCGCTGGCGCTGACCGTGTTCGTCTGGATCTTCCTGATGAACTTCATGGACATGCTGCCGGTCGACCTGCTGCCCGCCGCCTGGCACACCGCCGGCCCGGCCCTGGGCTTCAAGGATTACCTGCGCGTCGTGCCCTCGGCCGACCTGTCCACCACCCTGGGCCTGTCGACCAGCGTCCTGCTGGTGTGCTTCTTCTACAACATCAAGATCAAGGGCCTCGGCGGCTGGGGCCACGAGCTCATTTCCGCGCCCTTCGGCGCCCACCCCGCGCTGTGGCCGTTCAACCTCGCCATGCAGATCATCGAGTTCGTCGCCAAGACGGTCTCGCACGGCATGCGACTGTTCGGCAACATGTTCGCCGGCGAACTCGTGTTCATGCTGATCGCCCTCATGGGCGGCGGCTTCGCGATGACCGGCACCGGCATCGGCCTGGCCATCGGCCATGTGCTCGCCGGCACCGTGTGGACCCTGTTCCACATCCTGGTGATCACGCTGCAGGCCTTCATCTTCATGATGCTGACCCTGATCTACGTGGGCCAGGCACACGACGCGCACTGATCTCGCAACCCTTTTCTCTCCCTTTCTCTTTCCACTTTTCTAACTAGGAGCAATCTCATGGAAAACATCCTCGGTCTCGTCGCCCTCGCTTGCGGCATCATCGTCGGCCTGGGCGCTATCGGCGCTTCGATCGGCATCGCGCTGATGGGCGGCAAGTACCTCGAGTCCTCTGCTCGCCAGCCCGAGCTGATGAACGAGCTGCAGACCAAGATGTTCATTCTGGCCGGCCTGATCGACGCCGCCTTCCTGATCGGCGTGGCCATTGCCCTGCTGTTCGCCTTCGCCAACCCCTTCGTCCTGAAGTAATTGGCGGCTAGCGCCGTCACGACGGAAAGGACCGTTCCGTGAACATCAACGCGACTCTGTTCCTGCAAGCGATCGTCTTCGCGATCCTTGTGTGGTTCACGATGCGCTTCATCTGGCCGCCCATCACGGCGGCCCTCGATGAGCGCGCCCGCAAGATCGCCGAGGGTCTGGCCGCCGCTGACAAAGCCAAGGCCGACCTCGCCGCCGCCGACCGCCGCGTCGAGTCCGAGCTGGCCACTGCCCGCAACGAAGTCGCTGCCCTGCGCGCTGACGCCGAGCGTCGTGCCCAGGCCATCGTCGACGAAGCCAAAGGCCGTGCCACCGAAGAAGGCAACAAGATCATTGCCGCCGCCAAGGCCGAAGCCGACCAGCAGGCCGTCAAGGCCCGCGAAGCCCTGCGCGAGCAAGTGGCTGCGCTGGCTGTCAAGGGCGCCGAGCAGATCCTGCGCCGCGAAGTCAACGCCGGCGTGCACGCTGACCTGCTCGACCGCCTGAAGACCGAGCTGTAAGAAGGACTGTCCATGGCTGAACTCGCCACCATCGCCCGTCCCTATGCCGAGGCGCTGTTCAAGGCCGCCTCCGCGGACCTGAACGGCACGGCCCAGTGGCTGGATGCGCTGGCCGCCGTGGCCGGCAACGCCCAGCTGCTGGACTTCGCGGCTAACCCCAAGGTCACCGACCAGCAGGTCTTCGACGTGATCACGGGCGTGGCCAAGGTCCAACTGCCGGCGTCCGGCCAGAACTTCCTGCGCACCGTCATCGAGAACGGCCGCCTCGCGGCCCTTCCCGAGATCGCCACGCAGTTCAAGGCCCTCAAGAATGCCCAGGGCGGATCGTCCGATGCCGTGGTGTACAGCGCCTTCGCGATCGACGCGGCCAAGCTGGCTGAAGTCGGCGCCGCGCTCGAGAAGCGGTTCGGCCGCAAGCTCAACCTCTCGGTGCAGGAAGACCCGTCCCTCATCGGCGGCATCCGCGTGGTGGTCGGTGACGAGGTGCTCGACACCTCCGTCAAGGCCCGCCTCGAACAGATGAAAGCCGCGCTGACGGCCTGATTGGCCCCCGCCGCCCGCAACACACAAGACGTATAGGAAAGAGTCATGCAACTCAATCCCGCTGAAATTTCCGAACTGATCAAGAGCCGGATCGAGGGCCTGGCCGCCAGCGCCGACATCCGCAACCAGGGCACCGTGGTCTCGGTGGCCGACGGCATCACCCGCATCCACGGCCTGTCCGACGTGATGGCCGGTGAAATGCTGGAATTCCCCGCCAACGCCAAGGGTGAGCCCACCTTCGGCCTGGCCCTGAACCTCGAGCGCGACTCCGTCGGCGCCGTGATTCTGGGCGAGTACGAGCACATCTCCGAAGGCGACACCGTCAAGTGCACGGGCCGCATCCTGGAAGTGCCCGTCGGCCCCGAGCTGATCGGCCGCGTGGTGAACGCCCTGGGCCAGCCCATCGACGGCAAGGGCCCGATCAACGCCAAGATGACGGACGTGATCGAGAAGGTCGCTCCCGGCGTGATCGCCCGTAAGTCCGTGGACCAGCCCGTGCAGACCGGCCTGAAGTCCATCGACTCCATGGTGCCGATCGGCCGTGGCCAGCGCGAGCTGATCATCGGCGACCGCCAGACCGGCAAGACCGCCGTGGCGATCGACGCGATCATCAACCAGAAGGGTCAAAACATGACCTGCATCTACGTCGCGATCGGCCAGAAGGCTTCGTCTATCAAGAACGTGGTGCGCTCCCTGGAGCAGGCTGGTGCGATGGACTACACCATCGTCGTGGCCGCGTCGGCTTCCGAGTCCGCCGCCATGCAGTACGTGTCGGCCTACTCCGGCTGCACGATGGGCGAGTACTTCCGCGACCGCGGCCAGGACGCCCTGATCATTTACGACGACCTGTCCAAGCAGGCCGTGGCCTACCGCCAGGTCTCGCTGCTGCTGCGCCGTCCCCCGGGCCGCGAAGCCTACCCCGGCGACGTGTTCTACCTCCACTCCCGCCTGCTCGAGCGCGCTGCCCGCGTGAACGCCGACTACGTGGAAGCCTTCACCAAGGGTGAAGTCAAGGGCAAGACCGGTTCGCTGACCGCCCTGCCGATCATCGAGACGCAAGCCGGCGACGTGTCCGCCTTCGTTCCGACCAACGTGATCTCGATCACCGACGGCCAGATCTTCCTGGAAACCAGCCTGTTCAACGCCGGTATCCGCCCCGCCATCAACGCCGGTATCTCGGTGTCGCGCGTCGGTGGTGCTGCCCAGACCAAGCTGATCAAGTCGCTGTCCGGCGGTATCCGTACCGACCTGGCCCAGTACCGTGAACTGGCTGCCTTCGCGCAGTTCGCTTCCGACCTGGACGAAGCCACCCGCAAGCAGCTGGACCGCGGTGCCCGCGTGACCGAACTGCTCAAGCAGGCCCAGTACCAGCCGCTGCCCATCTCCCTGATGGCTGCTTCGCTGTTCGCGGTGAACAAGGGTTACTTCGACGACCTGGACGTGAAGAAGGTCCTGGCTTTCGAATCCGGCCTGCATTCCTTCCTGAAGGACAAGCACGCTGCCCTGCTGGCCAAGCTCGAGAACGACAAGGCCATGGACAAGGACGCCGAAGCCGAACTGACCGCTGCCATCCAAGCGTTCAAGAAGACCTTCGCCTAAAGCCAGGGGACCGACATGGCTGCAGGAAAAGAGATTCGCGGCAAGATCAAATCGGTGGAGAACACCAAGAAGATCACCAAGGCCATGGAAATGGTCGCCGCCTCCAAGATGCGCAAGGCGCAGGACCGCATGCGTGCGGCCCGGCCTTACGCCGACAAGGTGCGCAACGTCGCGGCCAACCTGGGCAAGGCCAACCCCGAGTACACCCACGCCTTCATGGAGGTGAATGACCAGGCCAAGACGGCCGGCTTCATCGTCGTGACGACGGACAAGGGCCTGTGCGGCGGCATGAACACCAACGTGCTGCGCGCGGTGACCAACAAGCTGCGCGACCTCCAGGCCGCCGGCGTGGACTCGCAGGCCGTGGCCATTGGCAACAAGGGCCTGGGCTTCCTCAACCGCATCGGCGCCAAGGTGTCGGCTCACGTGACCCAGCTGGGTGACACGCCGCACCTCGACAAGCTGATCGGCCCGGTGAAGGTCCTGCTGGACCAGTACGCCGAAGGCAAGCTCAACGCCGTCTACCTCTGCTACACCAAGTTCATCAACACGATGAAGCAGGAAGCCGTGGTGGAACAGCTGCTGCCCCTCGACGGCAGCAAGCTGCAGGCCGACGAAGGCCAGCACGCGTGGGACTACATCTACGAGCCTGATGCCAAGACCGTGATCGACGAGCTGCTGATCCGCTACGTCGAAGCTCTGGTCTACCAGGCTGTCGCCGAGAACATGGCGTCCGAGCAATCGGCGCGCATGGTGGCGATGAAGGCCGCGACCGACAACGCCGGCAATGTGATTGCCGAGCTCAAGCTGGTCTACAACAAGACGCGTCAAGCGGCGATCACGAAGGAACTTTCGGAGATCGTGGCCGGCGCGGCCGCAGTTTAAAAATCGATTGGAGCAAAGAATGGCTCAAGTTCAAGGCAAGATCGTTCAATGTATCGGCGCCGTGGTCGACGTGGAGTTCCCGCGTGACCAGATGCCCAAGGTGTACGACGCCCTCAAGATGGACGGCTCGGCCCTGACCCTGGAAGTCCAGCAGCAGCTGGGCGACGGCATCGTGCGTACGATTGCCCTGGGTTCGTCCGACGGCCTGCGCCGCGGCAACATGGTCTACAACACCAACGCCCCCATCACGGTCCCGGTCGGCAAGGCCACCCTGGGCCGCATCATGGACGTGCTGGGCAACCCCATCGACGAGCGTGGTCCCGTCGACGGCAGCCTGTCGGCTTCCATCCACCGCAAGGCCCCGGCCTACGACGAGCTGTCTCCCTCGCAGGAGCTGCTGGAAACCGGCATCAAGGTGATCGACCTGGTGTGCCCGTTCGCCAAGGGCGGCAAGGTGGGTCTGTTCGGCGGCGCCGGCGTGGGCAAGACCGTGAACATGATGGAGCTCATCAACAACATCGCCAAGGCTCACTCGGGTCTGTCGGTGTTCGCGGGTGTGGGCGAGCGTACCCGCGAGGGCAACGACTTCTATCACGAGATGGCCGATTCCGGCGTCGTGAAGCTGGACAACCTGGCCGAATCCAAAGTGGCCATGGTCTACGGCCAGATGAACGAGCCCCCGGGCAACCGTCTGCGCGTGGCCCTGACCGGCCTGACCATCGCCGAGTCGTTCCGCGACGAAGGCCGTGACGTGCTGTTCTTCGTGGACAACATCTACCGCTACACCCTGGCCGGTACCGAAGTGTCCGCTCTGCTGGGCCGTATGCCTTCCGCCGTGGGCTACCAGCCGACGCTGGCCGAGGAAATGGGCCGCCTGCAGGAGCGCATCACCTCCACCAAGGTCGGCTCGATCACCTCGATCCAGGCCGTGTACGTGCCCGCGGACGACCTGACCGACCCGTCGCCTGCCACCACCTTCGCCCACCTGGACTCCACCGTGGTGCTGTCGCGTGACATCGCCGCCCTGGGTATCTACCCCGCCGTGGATCCCCTGGACTCCACCAGCCGCCAGCTGGACCCGCTTGTCGTCGGTGACGAGCACTACTCCGTGGCCCGCGCCGTGCAGGGCACGCTGCAGCGCTACAAGGAACTGCGCGACATCATCGCGATTCTGGGCATGGACGAACTGGCTCCCGAGGACAAGCTGGCCGTGGCCCGCGCCCGCAAGATCCAGCGTTTCCTGTCGCAGCCGTTCCACGTGGCCGAAGTGTTCACCGGCTCGCCCGGCAAGTACGTGCCGCTGAAGGAAACCATCCGCGGCTTCAAGATGATCACCGCCGGCGAGTGCGACCACCTGCCCGAGCAGGCCTTCTACATGGTCGGCACCATCGACGAAGCCTTCGAGAAGGCCAAGAAGCTGGCGGCCTAAGCCATGGTCGATAGCACCCACACCATCCACGTCGACGTGGTTTCGGCCGAGGAGTCCATCTTCTCGGGCGAGGCCCGCTTCGTCGCGCTGCCCGGCGAGGCCGGCGAGCTGGGTATCTACCCCCGCCACACCCCGCTGATCACGCGCATCCGTCCTGGTTCGGTGCGCATCGAGATGGCTGACGGCAACGAGGAATTCGTCTTCGTCGCCGGTGGCATCCTCGAGGTGCAACCCAACGCCGTCACCGTCCTGTCCGATACCGCCATCCGCGGCAAGGACCTCGACGAAGAAAAGGCCAATGAGGCGCGCCGCGCCGCCGAAGAGGCGGTGAAGAACGCCAAGAGCGACATCGACCTGGCCAAGGCCCAGTCCGAACTGGCCGTCATGGCGGCCCAGCTCGCCGCACTGCGCAAGTTCCGCCAGAAGCGTTAAGCACAAGAAGCGCTAAAAACCGCGCACTCGGCCCCGCTCGAAAGAGCGGGGCTTTTTTGTTTGCGGGCCGCCGCATCGCGCGGCGCGGGCCTCAGTCGCCCAGCGTGGGGTGGTCGGGCAGCTCGTTGCCGGCCGCTGCAACTCCGGCCTGCGGAAAGTGCTGCACCAGCAGCGCCGAGACCTCCTCCAGGGCCTGGGTGAGGCCGTCCTCGAAGCGTCCCTCGCGGAAGGCCCGCGACATCCCGCCGACGATGGCCTGCCACTGCGCGGGCGGCACCTGGCGCGCCAGCCCCCGGTCGGCGACGATCTCGATCGCGTGCTCGGCGAGCAGCAGATAGATCAGGACGCCGTTGTTCTGCTCCGTGTCCCACACCCGCAGCTTGCCGAACAGCGTGACCGCGCGTTCGCGCGGCGTGGCGTCGCGCCACAGGTAGCTCCAGGGCAGGCCGGCCTCGGCGTGGATGCGGATCTCGCCGCCGTGGCGCCGCTCGCTGGCGGCAACGCGCGCCGCCAGCCGCCCGAGCAGGTCGGCCGGCAGGGCGCGGCGCAGGTCCGCTTCGTCGAGCCAGCGATGGCGCAGGATGCGCCGCAGCTTCTTCCACATCACCAGTCTCCCGAGGCGCCGCCGCCCCCGAAATCGCCGCCGCCGCCGCTGCTGAAGCCGCCGCCGCTCCCGCCGCTCCAGCCGCCTCCGGCCCCGCCACTCCAGCCGCCGCCCAGGGGCGGGCTCCAGCCGCCGCGGTGCCCGCCGCGCCGCATGAAGGGCGCGACCCCGGCCAGCGACAGCACGCCGCCGACCAGCGCCGCGACCAGGGCGATGCCCAGGCTGGTCGTGACCAGCCAGGCGATGGCGCCGGCCCCGCCACCCGCCAGCAGCGAGCCGAGCTTGCGCCCGAACAGGCCGCGCAGCACGGCGGCGATCACCGGGACGGCGACGAACAGGAAGACCGCCAGGTCCTCCAGGTTGAAGCCCGCCTCGCGCCCGCCGCCGCGGGCCGGCTCGGGCAGGGCCTCGCCGCGCACCAGCGCCCCGATGCGGTCGGCGGCGGCCTGCAGACCGCCGCCGTAGTCGCCGCGGCGGAAGGCGGGGGTGATGGCCTCGTCGATGATGACCTTGGCGGCGAGGTCGGGGATGGCGCCCTCCAGGGTCTTGGCCACCTCGATGCGCACGCGGCGGTCGTCCCGCGCGACCACCAGCAGCAGGCCGTCGCCGACGCCCTGGCGGCCGACCTTCCAGGTGTTGCCGACGCGGTTGGCATAGGCCGCGATGTCCTCGGGCGCAGTGGTGGCCACCAGCAGGAACACCACCTGTGCGCCTTTCTCGCGTTCCAGCGCCGCCAGGGTGGCCTCGATGCGCTCGCGGACCGGGGCCTCCAGCAGGCCCGCGGTGTCGACCACGCGGGCGGTGAGCGGCGGTACCGGCAGCAGCGCCTGGCCGTGCGCCGCGACGCCCGGCAGCCACAGGGCGAGCGCCAGCAGCGCCAGCCGCAGCCAGGTCATGCCCGCGCCTACTTCTTGTCTGCGCCGAAGTCGACCTTCGGGGGCGTGGCCAGCTGGGCCTCGTTCTGCACGGCGAAGTTGGGCTTGGGCTGGTAGCCGAAGACCATGGCGGTGAGGTTGCTCGGGAAGCTGCGCGCCAGCACGTTGTACTCCTGCACCGCCTGGATGTAGCGGTTGCGGGCCACGGTGATGCGGTTCTCGGTTCCCTCGAGCTGCACCCGCAGGTCGCGGAACCCCTGGTTGGCCTTGAGGTCCGGGTAGCGTTCGCTGACCACCATCAGCCGGCTCAGCGCCGAGGACAGCTCGCCCTGCGCCTGCTGGAACTGCTGGAAGGCCTGCGGATTGTTCAGGGTCTCGGGCGTGACCTGGATCGAGGTGGCCTTGGCGCGGGCCTCGATCACCCGGCCCAGCGTCTCCTGCTCGAAGTTCGCCTCGCCCTTGACCGTGGCCACCAGGTTCGGCACCAGGTCGGCGCGGCGCTGGTACTGGTTCAGGACCTCGCTCCAGGAGGACTGGGTCTGTTCGTCCAGCCGCTGGAAGTCGTTGTAGCCGCAACCCGTGAGCGACAGCGCCAGGGCGAGGAGGGCGAGCCAGCGAAGCATCATGCGGAACTCCCGGAAGTGGTTGGCCGGCACGTTAGCACAGGCCTTCGCGTGCGGCGAGGGGGCGCGCTCCTGCACAATCCGGGGTGCGATGCGCAAGAACCCACTCCTGGCCGCCGCCCTCGGCGGCAGCGCCGACGACGTCGAAGCCGCGTTCTACGACGCGCTGCGCGAGGCCGACATCGAGAAGCTGATGGCCTGCTGGGCCGACGAGGACGAGATCGCCTGCGTCCACCCTGGCGGCCCGCGCGTGGTCGGCGCCACCGCGATCCGCGCCACCTTCGAGGCGATGTTCGCCAATGGCGGCATCCGCGCCTGGCCCGAGCGCCTGCGCAAGGTGGAGGCGCTGGGCAGCGCGGTGCACCACCTGATCGAGCGGGTCGAGGTGCCCTCGCCCCAGGGCCCGCGCAAGGCCTGGGTCATCGCGACCAACGTCTACCAGAAGACCGCGCAGGGCTGGCGACTGGTGGCCCACCATGCCAGCCCCGGCACTCCCAGCGAGATCCAGGAGGTTGCCGACACGCCGCCGGTGCTGCATTGAGCGGGCGCGGCTTTCCGTACCGCGCGCCGGCCTGGTTGCCGGGCGGCAACCTGCAGACGATCTGGCCCGCGCTCTACGCGCGCCGCGGGGCCGGCGGCCCGCTCGCCTGGCGCCGCGAGCGCTGGACCACCCCGGATGGCGACTTCGTCGACGCCGACTGGCTCGACGCCCCCGCCCCGCCGGGCGCGCCGCTGCTGGTCCTGTTCCACGGCCTGGAGGGATCCTCCCGCAGCCACTACGCCGAGGCCTTCGCCGACGTGGCCCGCGAGCGCGGCCTGCGCTACGTGGTGCCGCATTTCCGCGGCTGCAGCGGTGAGCTCAATCACGCCCCGCGCGCCTACCACTCGGGCGACTGGCAGGAGATCGACTGGATCCTCGCGCGCCTGCGCGAGCGCCACGCCGGCCGCCTGCTGGCGGTGGGCATTTCCCTGGGCGGCAATGCGCTGATGCGATGGGCCGCCGAGGCCGGCGAGGCCGCGGCGGGCACCGTCGATGCGGTCGCTTCGGTGTGCTCGCCGCTGGACCTCGCGGCGGGCGGGCGCGCCATCGGGCGCGGCTTCAACCGGCTGGTCTACACCACGATGTTCCTGCGCTCGATGAAGCCCAAGGCGCTGGCCAAGCTGGCCCAGTACCCGGGCCTGTTCGACCGCGAGGCGCTGCTGGCCGCGCGCGACCTGTATGCCTTCGACAACCTGTTCACCGCACCCCTGCACGGCTTCCGCGACACCGACGACTACTACGCCCGCGCCTCGGCCCGGCCGCACCTGCACCGCATCCGCCTGCCGGCGCTGGCGCTGAATGCGCGCAACGACCCGTTCGTGCCGGAGGCCAGCCTGCCCGAGCCCGGCACGGTCGGGCCGTGCGTGACGCTCTGGCAGCCGGCGCAGGGCGGGCATGTGGGCTTCCCGCGCGGCCGGCCGCCGGCGGACGTGCGCTGGATGCCGGAGGCGGTGACGGCGTGGCTGCTGGCGCAGGCGTGACGGCCTGGCACCTGGGACCTGGGACCGTAGGCCGAGAGCCGAGAGCCGAGAGCCGAGAGCCGAGAGCCGAGAGCGCGGCCAGCCTCAGGGCGCCGGCCGCACCGCGTTGGCTGGCGGCCAGGCCACGTCCTCGGCCCTGCGGGGCTGGCCGATCGGCCGGCTCGCCTGGCCCTTGCGCACCGCGGCGAGGTCCTCCTCGCTGGGGTACTGCCCGAGCAGCCAGTAGTCGAACACCCGGCGTGTGATCGGCGCGGCCGACATCGCGCCAAAGCCGGCGTTCTCGACGATGGCCGCCAGCGCGATCTTCGGGTTGTCGGCCGGGGCGAAGGCGATGTACAGCGCGTGGTCGCGCTGGTGCTCCTCGAGCCGGGCGGCGTCGTACCGCTGCTTCTGGCCGATGGTCACTGCCTGCGCGGTGCCGGTCTTGCCGCCCGAGACATAGGGCGCGCCCGCGAACACCTGGGTGCCGGTGCCACCCTGCACCACGCCCACCATGGCGTTGCGGACCACCGCCATGTTCTCCGGCTTGTAGCCCAGGTTCACCGGCGGCTCGGGCGGCACGGGCACGGTGGTCCGGGTCAGCGGGTCCTGCGTGCCGATCACCAGCCGCGGCTTGTGGCGAACGCCGTCGTTCGCCAGCGTGGCGGTGGCCTGCGCCAGCTGCAGCATGGTGAAGCTGTTGTAGCCCTGGCCGATGCCCAGTGAGATCGTCTCGCCGCCAAACCACTTCTTCTGCTCGGGGCGCTTGTAGTAGTTGCGCTTCCACTCCTGGCTGGGGAGCACGCCGCGCACCTCGCCCTGGATGTCGATGCCGGTGACCTGGCCGAAGCCCAGGGGCTTCATGAAGTCGTGCATGGCGTCCACGCCCAGGTCGTTGGCCAGCGAGTAGAAGTAGACGTTGGATGACAGCGCGATCGCCTTGTGCAGGTCCACCGGCCCCAGGCCATGGTCGCCGTGGCTGCGGAACACGTGGCCGCCGTAGGACCAGGAGCCGTTGTCCTGGATGACCTGGCCGGCCGTGCGCTTGCCCAGCTCCAGCGCCGCCAGGCCCATGAAGGGCTTGTAGGTGGAGCCGGGCGGGTAGGTGCCGCGCAGGGCGCGATTGAGCAGCGGCTTGTCGATCGACTCGTTGAGCGACTGCCAGCTCTCCTGGTCGATGCCGTCGACGAACAGGTTGGGGTCGAAGGTGGGCTTGGAGACGAAGGCCAGTACCTCGCCGGTCTTGGGGTCCAGCGCCACCAGCGCGCCGCGGCGCTCGCCATACATCTGCTCGATCAGGTGCTGCAGCTTGATGTCGATGGACAGCATCACCGTCTGGCCCGGGGTGGCGGGGTGGCTGTCCAGCTTGCGCACGGCGCGGCCGCCGGCCGAGGTCTCCACCTGCTCGACGCCGGTGATGCCATGCAGCTGCCGCTCCAGGCTCTGCTCCACGCCCAGCTTGCCGATGTATTCGGTGCCGCGGTAGTTGGCCTGCTCCTCCTCGGGCCAGTCCTCCATCTGCGCCTTCTCGCTCTGGTTGATGCGGCCGATGTAGCCGATCACGTGGCTGGCGAGCTCGCCCCAGGGGTAGCTGCGGAACAGGCGGGCGCGGATGTCCACGCCGGGGAAGCGGAAGCGCTGCGCGGTGAAGCGGGCGACATCCTCGTCGGTGAGCTTGGTGCGGATCGGGATCGACTCGAAGCTCTTGGACTCCTCGCGCAGCTTCTTGAAGCGGCGGCGGTCGCGCGGGGTGATCTCCACCACCTCGGCGAGCCGGTCGATCACCTCCTCCAGCGGCGCCGACAGGCGCGAGGGGGTGATCTCCAGCGTGTAGGCCGAGTAGTTGGAGGCCAGCACGATGCCGTTGCGGTCCAGGATGAGGCCGCGGTTGGGGACGATGGGCACGATGGCCGTGCGGTTCGCCTCGGCCTGCTCGTCCAGGTCCTCGTGGCGTACGACCTGCAGCCACACCAGGCGCATCGCCAGCAGCGAGAAGCACACCAGCACGACCACGGTGGCCGCGAAGACGCGCGCGCGAAAGCGCGACAGGTCGGCTTCGACATTGCGCAGCGCGGTCATGGCGTCTGGCCCCTACAGGGGACGATTCTCGTCCGGGTCGGGCGCGCGGCGTTGCGGCGCGAGCAAGACCACGCTGGCGACCGGCCACAGCGCTGACTCGAGCACCGGCGCGAACAGGGCCGGCCAGCCGGGCAGGCCGTCGCCCGCGATTCCGCGGACCGCCAGCTCGATGGCATGGGCCGCCGCGAACAGCGGGAACACCTGCAGGGCCTGCGAGGGCACGGTGAACCACAGCAGGCGGCGGTGGATGGTGATGGCGAAGTAGGTGAGCGCGGTGTAGGCCAGCGCGTGCTGTCCCAGCAGCCCGGTCTGGTGCACGTCCATCGCCAGGCCGAAGGCGAAGGCGGTGGCGATGCCCACGCGCAGCGGCTGGTGCACGCTCCAGAAGACCAGCACCAGGGCCAGCAGGTCGGGCATCCAGCCGGAGCGGCCCAGGGGCAGCATGTTGACCAGCAGCCCGGCGAGCAGGCTGCCCCAGATGAACCAGGGGTTGGCCGGCAGCAGCAGCGGCTGCCCGGGACGCATGATCATTTGCGCGCTCCCTTGCCGCGCGGCCCGGCCGGCGCCTCGTCGGCGGGCGGGCGCGGCGGCTGCCGGCCGCCCACGGGCTGCAGCACCATCACGTGCCGGCCGGCGGAGACGCCGCCCTGCGGCGTGGTGTAGATGCGGGCGAAGGCCGAGTCGGCGCGGCGCTCGACGCGGTCCACCTTGGCCACCGGCAGGCCGGGCGGGTAGACGCCGTCCACGCCGCTGGTGGTGAGCAGGTCGCCGGCCTGCACGTCGGCATTGGCCGCCATGAAGCGCAGCTCCAGCGCGCCCGGGTGGCTGCCCCCGGCATCGCCGTAGGCCACGCTGCGCGCGCCGGTGCGGACGTTCAGCACCGGGATGGCCTGGTCCCGGTCGGTCACCAGGCTGACCTCGCTGACCAGCGGGTGCACGCGGATCACCTGGCCGATCACGCCGGCCTCGTCGATCACCGGGGAGCCGGGCGTGACGCCGTGGGCCAGGCCCTTGTCGATCACGACCTTGCGGGTGTAGGGGTCGGCCGCCTCGTAGAGGATCTCGGCGGCCTGGGCCGGCGTGGCGACCCGCTCGCGCAGCGCCATGAGCTGGCGCAGCCGGGCGTTCTCCTGCAGCAGCAGCTCGACCTGGTTGGCGCGCAGGGCCTGCGTGGCCAGCTGCGCCCGGGCGCGGGCCTCGGACGCCTGGGCACTGCTCAGGGATTCGAAGTAGCGGCCGGCCCACTGGGCCGCCTGCACGGGCTGCATCGCCAGCCACTGCACCGGGTACAGCACCACGGCCACCGCCGAGCGCAGCGGCGCGGTGATCTTGAAGCGCGTGTCCGCCACCATCAGGAAGACGGCCAGCGCGCTGCACACCATGAGTTTGGACAGGGCCGAGGGGCCCTGCTTGAAGAAGGGGGGCGGGGACCTGTCCAGCGTACCGAGCGGCATCGCTGTCCTTCGGGGCGAGCCTTACTCGCTGGTGAAGATGGAACCCAGGCGCTCCATGCGCTCCAGCGCGATGCCGCAGCCGCGCACCACGCAGGTCAGCGGGTCCTCGGCCACCAGCACCGGCAGGCCGGTTTCCTCGGCCAGCAGGCGGTCCAGGTCACGCAGCAGCGCGCCGCCGCCGGTGAGCATCATCCCGCGCTCGGCGATGTCGGCGCCCAGCTCGGGCGGGGTGCTCTCCAGCGCATTCTTCACGGCGGAGACGATGTTGTTCAGCGGGTCGGTCAGCGCCTCCAGGATCTCGTTGGACGAGATGGTGAAGGAACGCGGCACGCCCTCGGACAGGTTGCGGCCCTTGACCTCGATCTCCTTGACCTCGGAGCCGGGGAAGGCCGAGCCGATGCTCTTCTTGATCAGTTCCGCGGTGGGCTCGCCGATCAGCATGCCGTAGTTGCGGCGGATGTAGCTGATGATGGCTTCGTCGAACTTGTCGCCGCCCACGCGCACGCTGCCCTTGTAGACCATGCCGCCCAGGGAGATGACGCCGACCTCGGTGGTGCCGCCGCCGATGTCGACGACCATGGAGCCGGAGGCCTCGGAGACCGGCAGGCCGGCGCCGATGGCGGCAGCCATGGGTTCCTCGATCAGGTAGACGTCGGAGGCGCCAGCGCCGAGGGCGGACTCGCGGATGGCGCGGCGCTCGACCTGGGTGGAGCCGCAGGGCACGCAGATGATGATCCGCGGGCTGGGCTTGAGCACCGAGCGCGGGTGGACCATCTTGATGAACTGCTTGAGCATCTGCTCGGTGACGGTGAAGTCGGCGATCACGCCGTCCTTCATCGGGCGGATCGCCTCGATGTTGCCGGGCACCTTGCCCAGCATGGCCTTGGCCTCGTGGCCCACGGCCTGGATCGTCTTCTTGCCCTGCGGGCCGCCTTCATGACGGATCGCCACGACCGAGGGCTCGTCCAGCACGATGCCCTTGTCCCGAACGTAGATGAGGGTGTTGGCCGTTCCCAGGTCGATGGCCAGGTCGGTGGAAAGGTAGCGTCGGAAGGCTCCGAACATCAGGGTGTCCTCGTGAACTTGCGAAAGCGGCCGCATGTCGCGGCCGTTGCATGGGGGCTCCAGCGGCCCGGCCCGCGCAGTGGCCTCAGCCGGGGAAACCCGAAGGCGGGATAATACCCGATCCCCTTTGAATCCCCCGGCCTGCACAGGGGCCGGAACATGCGTCCCGGACGCCTTTTTTTCGCCCGATTTCCCATGGCCCTGACCCCTGACGACATCAGCCGGATCGCCAACCTGGCGCGGCTCGAACTCGCGCCCGAGGAGGGCGAGCGCATGCTCGCCCGCATCAACGGCTTCTTCGGCATCGTCGAGCAGATGCGGGCCGTGGACACCACCGGCATCGAGCCCCTGGCCCACCCCGTGGCCGCCTTCCAGGACGTGGCCCTGCGCCTGCGCGCCGACGTGGCCAGCGAGCCCGACCAGCGCGAGGCCAACCAGCGCAGCGCCCCCGCGGTCGAGCGCGGCCTTTTCCTGGTCCCGAAAGTCATCGAATGAGTACCAAGGCATTGCATGAACTGGGCGTGGCCGAGCTGGCCGCGCAGATCCGCGGCAAGCAGGTCTCGGCCGTCGAGGCGGCCCGCCACTTCCTGGCGCGCGTGGACGCCCACCAGGACCTGGGCGCCTACCTGGCCACCGATCCCGAGGCCACCCTGGCCCAGGCCCGGGCGGCCGACGAGCGCCTGGCGGCCGGCGACAGCGCCCCGCTGCTGGGGGTGCCGGTCGCACACAAGGACATCTTTGTTACCCGCGCTTTCCCGACCACGGCCGGTTCGAAGATGCTGGAGGGTTACCGCTCGCCCTTCGACGCCACCGTCGTCGCGAAACTGGCCGACGCCGGCATGGTGACGCTGGGCAAATTGAACTGCGACGAGTTCGCCATGGGCTCGTCCAACGAGAACTCGGCCTACTTCCCCTCGAAGAACCCGTGGGACGCCACCCGCATCCCCGGCGGCTCCTCGGGCGGCAGCGCGGTGGCCGTGGCCGCCGGCCTGGCACCCGCCGCCACCGGCACCGACACCGGCGGCTCGATCCGCCAGCCCGCCTCGTTCTGCGGCATCACCGGCATCAAGCCCACCTACGGGCGCGCCTCGCGCTACGGCATGATCGCCTACGCCTCCAGCCTGGACCAGGCCGGCCCCATGGCCCGCAGCGCGCACGATTGCGCCCTGCTGCTGTCCGCCATGTGCGGCCCCGACCCGGACCGCGACTCCACCTCGCTGGACGTGCCCGCCGAGGACTTCACCCGCAGCCTGGGCGACTCGCTCGAGGGCCTGCGCATCGGCATCCCGAAGGAATTCTTCGGCGAGGGCCTGGCCGCCGACGTGCGCGCCGCCATCGACGCCGCGCTGAAGCAGTACCAGGCGCTGGGCGCGAGGCTGGTGGAGATCTCGCTGCCGCGCACCGAGCTGTCCATTCCCGTCTACTACATCATCGCCCCGGCCGAGGCCTCGTCCAACCTCTCGCGCTTCGACGGCGTGAAGTTCGGCCACCGTGCGAAGGACTACGCCGACCTGCTGGAGATGTACAAGAAGTCGCGCGCCGAGGGCTTCGGCGCCGAGGTCAAGCAGCGCATCATGGTGGGCGCCTACGTGCTCTCGCACGGCTACTACGACGCCTACTACCTGCAGGCGCAGAAGATCCGCCGCATGATCGCCGACGACTTCCAGCAGGCCTTCAAGTCCTGCGACGTCATCGCCGGCCCGGCCGCGCCCACCGTGGCCTGGCACCTGGGCGAGCATGGCAGCGACCCGCTGGCCGACTACCTGGCCGACATCTTCACCCTGCCCGCCTCGCTGGCCGGCCTGCCCGGCATGAGCGTGCCGGTGGGCTTCGGCGCGGGCGGCATGCCGGTGGGGATGCAGCTGATCGGCAACTACTTCGGCGAGGCGAGGCTGCTGAACGCGGCGCACCGCTTCCAGCAGGCTACCGATTTCCACCTCCGCTCCCCGGAGGGTTTCTGAGATGACCGCCAAACTCGTCCAGGGCTATGAAGTCGTGATCGGCTTCGAGACGCACGCCCAGCTGTCCACCCAATCCAAGATCTTCAGCCGCGCCCCCACCGCCTTCGGCGCCGAGCCGAACACCCAGGCCTGCGCGGTGGACATGGCCCTGCCCGGCACGCTGCCGGTGATGAACCTGGGCGCCGTCGAGCGCGCCATCGAGTTCGGCCTGGCGGTGGGCTCGCACATCGCGCCGCGCAGCGTCTTCGCTCGCAAGAACTACTTCTACCCCGACCTGCCCAAGGGCTACCAGATCAGCCAGTTCGAGATCCCGGTGGTGCAGGGCGGCGAGGTCAGCTTCTTCCTCGGCGACGAGAAGAAGACCGTGCGCCTGGTGCGCGCCCACCTCGAGGAGGATGCGGGCAAGTCGCTGCACGAGGACTTCATCGGCCAGTCGGGCATAGACCTGAACCGCGCCGGTACGCCGCTGCTGGAGATCGTGACCGAGCCGGACATCCGCTCCTCGGAAGAAGCCGTGGCCTATGCCAAGGAGCTGCACAAGATCGTCACCTGGATCGGCATCTGCGACGGCAACATGCAGGAAGGCAGCTTCCGCTGCGACGCCAACGTCTCGGTGCGCAAGCCCGGCCAGCCCCTGGGCACGCGCCGCGAGATCAAGAACCTGAACAGCTTCAAGTTCATGCAGCAGGCCATCGACTTCGAGGTGCGCTGGCAGATCGAGGAGATCGAGGACGGCCGCGCCATCCAGCAGGCCACCGTGCTGTTCGACCCGGACACCGGCGAGACCCGCGCCATGCGCACCAAGGAGGACGCCGCCGACTACCGCTACTTCCCCGACCCGGACCTGCCCCCGCTGGTGGTGGCGCCCGAGTGGGTCGAGCGGGTGAAGGCCTCGATGCCCGAGCTGCCGCGCGTGATGGCGGCCCGCTTCGTCGCCGACTACGGCCTGCCCGAGTACGACGCCACCACGCTCACCCAGAGCAAGGCCATGGCGGCCTACTTCGAGGAGGCGGCGAAGGCCTGCGGCCAGCCCAAGCTGGCGAGCAACTGGATCATGGGCGAGGTCTCGCGCCGCCTGAACGCGCAGGAGACCGGCATCGAGCACGCGCCGGTGCCCGCGAAGACCCTGGCCGCCCTGATCGGCCGTATCGCCGACGGGACCATCTCCAACAACGCCGGCAAGCAGGTGTTCGAGGCCTTGTGGAGCGAAGGCGCCACCGATGTCGACGCCGTCATCGAGGCCAAGGGCCTCAAGCAGATGAACGACACCGGCGCGCTGGAGAAGATCATCGAGGACGTGATCGCCGCCAACCCCGACAACGTGGCCCAGTTCAAGGCCGGCAAGGACAAGGCGTTCAACGCGCTGGTCGGCCAGGCCATGAAGGCCAGCAAGGGCAAGGCCAACCCGGCGCAGGTCAACGAGCTGCTGCGGGCGAAGCTGGCGGGCTGACGGGGGCTACCGCGAGGTGGCGGTGGTGGGTGGCGGCGCTGCCCATGCCGCCTCGAGCCTGCGCTGCATGTCCGCGAAGCGCAGGCGGATCAATTCCTTCTCGGCCATCTTGTCGGCCACGAAGCGCTCCTGCGCGGCGCGCTGCTGCTCCAGCTGGTCCAGCGTGCGCTGCGGCGCCTTGCCTTCGAGCAGCAGACGGCGGCGATCGGCTTCCAGCACCTCCACGCGGTGGCGGGCCGCGGCGATGACTTCGTCGATCGGCGCCAGCGAGGCGGCGCGGTCCTTGTCCAGGGCGGCCTGGTTCGGGTAGCGCGCCACCAGGGCGCGCAGCCGGGTGCGGTCTTCCGCCGCGCGCTGGCGCTCCAGCGCCTCGCGCCGGGCCTTCTCGTCGGCGGCGGCGCGTTCGGATTCGGTCTGCGAAGGGGGGACCACCTCGCGCACCGTGCCGCTCGGGTTGAGCATGCGCTGCTCGCGGTCCATGCACTCGGGGATGGGGCGGTCGGCGGTGAGGCGGCGGCCCTGGCCGTCCACGCAGGTATAGATGGCTGCGGCCGCCTGGTCCGCGAGCAGCAGGCTCGCGGCGGTCAGGAGGGCGTGGCCGGTGCGTGTCAAAGGGGTCCTGGGTCGGGTCTCAGTCGTCCACGCCGTAACGTTGTCGGTAGGCGAGCACCTGGGCGTAGTGCGCGCCCAGCGCCTCGCCGGCGTGCTCGTGGAGATATTGCAGCAAGTCGGCCAGTCGGGCAATTGCGCAAACCTTCAGGCCCAGCTTGTCGCGCACGTACTGCACGGCGCTGTGGTCCACGTCCTGGCCGTTCTCGGTGGCCTTTTCCTGGCGGTCCAGGGCGATGGCCACCGCGTGCGGCGTGGCGCCGGCGGCCTGGATGATGGCGATGGACTCGCGCGCCGCGGTGCCGGCGGACATCACGTCGTCGACGATCAGCACCCGGCCCTTCACGGGGGCGCCCACCAGCACGCCGCCTTCGCCGTGGTCCTTGGCTTCCTTGCGGTTGTAGGCGTAAGGCACGTTGCGGCCCAGGCGGGCCAGCTCGATGGCCACCGCGGCGGCCAGCGGGATGCCCTTGTAGGCCGGCCCGAACAGCATGTCGAACTCGATGCCCGAGGCGACGATGCGCTGTGCATAGAATTGCGCGAGACGGCCGAGCTTGGCGCCGTCGTCGAACAGGCCGGCGTTGAAGAAGTAGGGGGATTCGCGCCCCGCCTTGGTCTTGAAGCTGCCGAAGCGCAGAACGCCTGCTTCCACCGAAAACTGCACGAAGTCCTGGGCCAGGCGGTCCTGGCCGCCACCCGCATTTGCACTTGCCACCATGGGAAATTCCTTGTTCAAGCTCACCAGCCTCAACCTCAATGGCATCCGCTCGGCAGCGAGCAAGGGCGTCGAGGCCTGGGTGGCGAAGAATGCTCCGGATTGTATTTGCGTGCAGGAAGTCAAGGCCCAGGCCCCGGACGTGGCCGGCCGCTTCGAGGCGCTCGCCGGCCTGAAGGGCCATTTCCATTTCGCCGAGAAGAAAGGCTATTCCGGCGTCGCGGTCTACACCAAGCACGAACCCAGCGACGTGGTCGTGGGCTGGGACGGCGGCGAGTTCGACGCCGAGGGCCGCTACGTGGAACTGCGCTTCGACACCCCCGGGCGCAAGCTGTCCATCATCAGCGCCTACTTCCCCTCGGGTTCCTCGGGCGAGGAGCGCCAGCAGGCCAAGTTCCGCTTCCTCGCGGGCTTCGAGCCGCACCTGGCGGCGCTGAAGGCGCAGCGCGAATTCATCCTGTGCGGCGACATCAACATCGCCCACCAGGAGGCCGACCTGAAGAACTGGCGCAGCAACCAGAAGAACAGCGGCTTCCTGCCCGAGGAGCGCGCCTGGATGACGGCGCTGCTGTCCGACACCGGGCTGGTGGACGTCTACCGCCGGCTGAAGCCGGACACCACCCACGAGTGCTACACGTGGTGGAGCAACCGCGGCCAGGCCTACGCGAACAACGTGGGGTGGCGCCTGGACTACCACCTGGCCACGCCGGCACTGGCGGCGCTGGCGCGCTCGGAGTCGATCTACAAGGACGAGAAGTTCTCGGACCACGCCCCCATCACGGTGGACTACGAGCTGTCCCTCTGACGGGCCGGCCCCCGGGGGGCCTCATTTCTCGGCGAGGAAGCCGATCACGCTGCGATTGAAACGCTCGGTCGCCTCCAGGTGCAGCATGTGGCCGAAGCCCTCGAACACCTCGTGCCGTGCATTGGGCATGCGACCGGCCACCGCGCGTGCCAGCTCCGGGAAGTTGCCCATGCGCTCGCGCACCTCGGCGGGCGCGAAGGCGCGGCCGGTGGCCGTGCGGTCGCGGCTGCCCACCAGGATCAGCGTGGGCTGGCGCACCAGGGGGAACTCGTGCACCACCGGCTGGCCCCACATCGCGTAGAAGCTCGAGACGTAGCTGCGGACCCAGCGCGGGTACTCGGCGGAGGCCATCATCCGCGCCCGCACGTCCACGAAGGGATAGAACTGCTCGCGCGTGAGTTGCGGGTTGTAGGTGTTCACCAGCTGCGTGTAGTACTGCTCGGGGGTGAGCGCCATCTCCTGTTCGACCAGGCGCTCACGCGGCACCAGGGGCACGTACTGGCGGTAGTCCTCCAGGCCCACCGGGCCCACCAGCACCAGCCGGTTCACGCGCTGCGGGTAGGTGCGGGTGAAGCGGGTGCCGGCCATGCCGCCCATGGAGTGGGCGACGATGTCCACCTGGCCGACCTTCAGGTGGTCCAGCAGGCTGGCGGTGTGGGCGGCCATCACGTCGAAGTTGACCGGCAGGTCGTCCGGCTTGGACGACTTGCCGAAGTGGATCTGGTCCGGCGCCACCACGCGGTAGCCCTCGGCCGCGAGGGCCGTGATCACCGGCGCCCAGTAGCTGCCGGGAAAGTTGCGGCCGTGGAACAGGACCACGGTGCGGCCATTGGCCGGGCCGGTGGGCGCGACGTCCATGTAGGCCATTCGCAGGGTGCGGCCCTCCCAGGTCACCGGCAGGTGGCTGACGGGGTGGGGGTAGGCATAGCCCTCCAGGGCGATGCCATAGGGCTCGGGGCGGGCGGATTGCGCCGGGGCGAGCGCGGGCAGCAGCAGGGCGGCGCCGGCGACGGCAGCGGCCAGGATCTTTCGCATGGGGTCTCCTGTGGTTGTTCTTCGGGGCGGTGGACCGCGCGGGCGATCACGCGGGGCCATCATAGGCAGCCGGCCTATCCCGACCCTGGCGGGGAGGATTGCTTCGCCTACAGCACCTTGACCGCGCGGCCGATCGCCTGGATCGGGCCGGTGGGCCGGCCGGTGGGCGAGCCCGTGGGCGGTTCGAGGGTCAGCTCGAAGAGCTGGTCCGGCTGCAGCGGCGGCAACCGGTCGAGGGGGACCTGCATCGGCTGGCCGGGCGTCACCAGGCCCAGCGAGACGGGGGCGCTCCAGCCCTCGCCCTTGGTCCAGAACTGCAGCGCCTTGTCCGGCGGGATGGCCACGGCGCCCAGCGGGATCAGGCGCAGGGTCCGGCGCGCGTCGGCCTGGATCACCCACCCCGGCGCCTGGCCCTGCGGCGCCACCAGCACCACCACGTACTGCGGCGCGGGGGCGGGCGCCTGCAGGCGCGTGGCGAGCACGCTGGCCAGGATCGCCGTCGCCGCCAGGCCCGCGCCGGCCAGGCCGCGCCACAGGCGCAGGCTGTGCCACCAGCCCGGCGCCGTGGCGTGCGGCGCGGGCAGGCTGCGGACGATCCGGGGCCACAGGCCCGGCGACGGGGTGACGGGGTCGACCAGGCCGGCGAGCGGCGCCAGCCGGGCCTCCCATTGCGCCACGGCCTCCTGGAGGGCGCGTTCGGTGCGCAGGCGCCGGGCGACCTCGCGCCGCTCGCCGGCGGGCAGCGTGCCCAGGACGTACTCGCCCGCCAGAGCCTGGAGGTCGTCGTCCCGCGGATCCTCGGGCCCCGGCGCCGCGTTCATGTCATGCACTCCCGCAGTGCCAGCAGGCTGCGGCGCACCCAGGCCTTGACGGTGCCCAGCGGCGCGCCCAGCTTCCGCGCGATCTGGTCGTGGGACAGGCCGTCCACGTAGGCGTGCAGGACGCACAGCCGCCGGGCCGGCTCCAGGGCCTGCAGGCAGTGCTGCAGGCGGCCCAGGCTGGCATGGAGCTCGAAGGCGTCGGCCTGTTCGCGCCAGGCCTCCAGCGCGCGGCGCTCGTCCAGGATGGCGGCGGTGTCGTCGTCCACCGCCACGTCACGCTGCGAGTCGCGCACCGCGTTGAGGGCGAGGTGGCGCACCACGCTGAGGATCCAGCCCCGCGCATCGCCCCGTGACGCGTCGTAGCTGCCGGCCCGCTGCCAGATGTTCACGAACGCGTCGTGCACGATGTCTTCCGCCCGGCCCCTGTCGCCGACGATGCGCTGGGCCACCCCGAGCAGCCACGGCCCCTCGGCCTGGTACAGGCCGTGCAGCGCCCGCGCGTCGCCCAGGGCGCAGCGGGCGAGGGCCTGGGCGTGGTCGAAGCCGGGCGCAGGCGGCGGCATGGGGGTTGCGGGTGGCCTGGCAGGGCGCATGCGCCGCATCGTAGCGGCGCGGCCATCGCCCTGCCCGCCCGCGGGGCGCTCAGACGGCCTTCCAGAAGATGTAGTCGGCCTGGTAGCGGACCTGCTCGCGCGCGCCCTTGCTGGCCGCGGTGCACGGCGTGGCCGGCGCGACGCCGCCGCGCAGGGCGACGCGCTGGATGTAGGCCACGCCCGTCATCGCGCCGGTGCCCATCGCGGGATTGGCCTTGACCAGCTGCAGGGGCAGGTTGCCCTCGCCGGCCGGCGCCACGGCCAGCTGGGTGGCCGTCACCCGGGAGCCGTCGCTGGCCTCCCAGGTGGCGGGCGGGCCGTAGTAGGTGCCGACCTGCTTGCCCGCGCGGTCGTTCAGGACGGCCCGGGGACCGACGAAGGCCCACTCGGTCTGGCCAGGGGCGTTGGCCTTGTCGCGGCACTCGTAGGTGATCTCGCCGACGCCCACGGTCTCCCAGGCCACCCGGTGGCCGGCGGGGACCTGGATGCTGGCGGGCAGGCCGGCCTGCGAGAACGGGGCGGGCGGGGACATCGTGGCCATCGAGCCGCAGGCGGCCAGGACGGGGATGCAGGAGGCGACGGCGGCGAAGCGCAGGGGGGTGTGCATGGCGTGCTTTCTTCGAGGGTTGGAGGAAGGGCTCGTGCCCACCGGGGCAATGTCCCGGGGACGCAAGCCTCTACCCGCCAGCACGCGCCGTGGATGCAGGAGGCGCGAAAAAAATGCCGTGGCGCTCAGCGGGCGCCGTCGGCGCGCCGCAGGACGAACCCGGCCGGCCGGCCGGGCTCCCCGGCCTGCCAGCTGCCGCGGAACTCGCGCCCGCAGCTGCCCAGCACCGGCTCGCCAATCCAGGTGGCGCTGATGCGCGTGCCGTCCGCCGATTCCTCCAGCGTGAGCTCGCCGTCGTCCAGGTCGCCGGCCACCTGCGATTTCACGCCATCACGGTTGATCGTGCCCGCGAGGCTGCCCGGCCAGCGCGGGTTGGGCTCCAGCAGCAGCGTGCCCGCATGGCGGCCGCTGACCTCGGCGCGCCACAGCCCGTACAGGTCGGCCGCCGTCAGGTCGGCCGCCGCGGGGCAGGCGGCCGCGCCGGTGGCTGCCAGCGCCAGCAGGCCCGGGGCCAGCAGCGTCGCCAGGCGCGTCATGGGTTGTTCGACGCGGCGGCCGCGGCCTGCGCCTTGCGTGCGGCGAACTCGGCGCGCAGCGCCTTGAGCTTCTCGCGCGGGTCTTCCTTCACCGTGGTCTGGTCCAGCGCCATCTCGGCGATGAAGCGGCTCGGCAGCGCGGGGACGACCTCGCGCCCCTTCTTGCGGCGCTTGACCCAGCTCACCGCGAGTGATCGCTGGGCGCGGGTGATGCCCACGTACATCAGGCGGCGCTCCTCCTGCAGGCGCTGCAGGATGCCCTCGTTGGCGGCGCCGGCCTTGCCGTCGTCGTCATCGAGCTTGAACGGCAGCAGGCCCTCGTTGCAGCCCACCAGCACCACGTGCGGCCACTCCAGGCCCTTGGAGGCGTGCAGCGTGGACAGCGTGACCACGTTCTGGTCCTGCTCGCGCTCGCTGATGGTGGACAGCAGCGCGATGGTCTGCGCCACCTCGAGCAGGCTCTTGGTCTCGCTGGCGGTGGTGACGCCGGCGGCGTCGTCGATCTGGCCGCCGCAGCGCTGCGCCATCCAGTCGCAGAACTCCATCACGTTCGACCAGCGCGAGGCGGCGAGCTTCTCGCTGTCCTCGCTGTCGTACAGGTGCTTCTCGTAGCCGATGTCCTTGAGCCAGTCGTTCAGGAAGGCGCGGGCATCCTCGGCGCCCATCGTGTGGCGGGCGCGGTACTCGAGGTCGTTCACGTAGCGGCCGAACTCGTGCAGGCTGCCCAGCGCGCGGGCGTTGAGCACCGAGCCCAGCGAGCTGGAGAACAGCGCCTCGTACAGGCTCAGCTTGTACTGGCTGGCGAACTGGCCCAGGCTGGCCAGCGTCTGGTGGCCGATGCCGCGCTTGGGCGTGGTGACCGAGCGCAGGAAGGCCGGGTCGTCGTCGTTGTTCACCCACAGGCGCAGCCAGGCGCACAGGTCGCGGATCTCGGCGCGGTCGAAGAAGCTCTGGCCGCCCGAGACCTTGTAGGGGATCTGCGCCTTGCGCAGGGCCTGCTCGAAGATGCGGGCCTGGTGGTTGGCGCGGTACAGGAGGGCGAAGTCCTTCCACTCCTTGTGCTGGCCGCTGGCGCGGATCGACTGGATGCGCGCCACCGCGCGCTCGGCCTCGTGCTCCTCGTTGTCGCAGTCGACCACGCGCACCGGCTCGCCCTCGCCCAGCTCGGAGAACAGGGTCTTGGGAAACAGCTTCGGGTTCGGCTGGATCACGTTGTTCGCCGCGCGCAGGATGGCGCTGGTGGAGCGGTAGTTCTGCTCCAGCTTGATGACCTTCAGGCTCGGGAAGTCGACCGGCAGCTTGCGCAGGTTGTCCAGCGTGGCGCCGCGCCAGCCGTAGATGGACTGGTCGTCGTCGCCCACCGCGGTGAAACGCCCGCGTTCGCCCACCAGCAGCTTGAGCAGCTCGTACTGGGTGGCGTTGGTGTCCTGGTATTCGTCCACCAGCACGTGGCCCAGGTTCTTCTGCCACTTGGTGCGCACGTCGTCGTGCTCGCGCAGCAGCTTCAGGGGCAGGCCGATCAGGTCGTCGAAGTCCACGCTCTGGAAGGCGGCCAGGCGCTCCTCGTAGCGGGCCATGATGCGGGCGATGATGCGCTCGTTGTCGTCCTTGGCCTGGGCCTCGGCCTGGGCCGCGTTCAGGCCCATGTTCTTCCACAGGCTGATGGTCCACTGCCACTGGCGGGCGGTGGCCGCGTCGGTGGTGCCGCCGGCGTCCTTCAGGATGGAGGTGACGTCGTCCGAGTCCAGGATGGAGAACTGCGACTTCAGGCCCAGCGCGGTGCCGTCCTGCCGCAGCAGGCGCACGCCCAGCGCGTGGAAGGTGCAGATCACCACCTCCTTGGCCGGCTTGCCGATCAGGCCCTTGGCGCGCTCGCGCATTTCCGCGGCGGCCTTGTTGGTGAAGGTGATGGCGAGGATCCGGTTGGCCTCCAGGCCGGTCTGGATCATGCGGGCGATCTTGTGCGTGATCACCCGGGTCTTGCCGGAGCCGGCGCCGGCCAGCACCAGGCAGGGCCCATGCAGGTAGTTGACGGCTTCCTGTTGGGCGAAATTGAGGCCGGACATCGGGGGGGAATCGGGGTAGCGGAGCGAAGCGGCCGATGATACCGGCCGACCCGCCGCGCCCCCGGGGCTGGCCGCCGCGATGCAGGGACAATACGCGCCGTGCTGGACATCCTCAAGGTCACCTTCCCCTTCTTCGCCCTGGTCCTGTGCGGCTACCTCGCCGCGCGCCGGCGCATGCTGCCGCTGGAGGCGATCGGCGGGCTCAACACCTTCGTCCTGTTCTTCTCGCTGCCCTGCATGCTGTATCGCTTCGGCGCGAGCATGCCGGTGGCCCGCCTGTTCGACCCCGCGGTGGTGGCGGTGTGGCTGCCCTGCGCGCTGCTGATGGTGGCCGGCGCGGTGCGTTTCAGCCTGAACGGCCGCATCCGCTGGAACGACGCCTCCTTCGGCGCGCTGGTGGCGGCCTTCCCCAACACCGGCTTCATGGGCGTGCCGCTGCTGGTGGCCCTGCTCGGGCCCCGGGCGGCCGGCCCCACGATCGCCGCCCTCCTGGTCGACATGGTGATCACCTCCTCGCTGTGCATCGCGCTCTCGCGGCTCGATGGCGCCGGCCAGGGGGGCGCCGCGGCGGCCGCCCGCAAGGCCCTGCGCGGCGTGTTCCTCAACCCCCTGCCCTGGGCCATCCTGCTCGGGGGGCTGTCCTCGGCCCTCGGACTGGAACCGTACAAGCCGCTGGGCGCCACCATCGGCCTGCTGGCCGACGCGGCCTCGCCGGTGGCCCTGTTCACCATTGGCGCGGTGCTGGCGCGCTCGCAGATGGTGGCCGCCGCCCGCGGCGATGCGGCCATGCCCTGGCGCGACTTCGTGCCGGTCTCGCTGGCCAAGCTGGTGCTGCACCCGCTGCTGGTGGCCGGCGCGGCCTGGGGCGCGCGGGCGCTGGGGCTGCCCCTGGACCCGTTCGCCGCCACCGTGCTGGTGCTGGTGGCGGCCCTGCCCAGCGCCAGCAACGTCTCGGTGCTGGCCGAGCGCTTCGGCGCCGACACCGGGCGCATCGCCCGGATCATCCTGCTCACCACCGCGGCAGCCTTCCTCAGCTTCTCCGCGGCGGTCGCCCTCGTGACATAACCGGCGGCGGCGCCTTGCGGACAGGCGTCACCCGATGGGCCTACAATGGCGGGTTGCCGGCGTGGCGCCGGCATGGGCGCTGCGGCGCGGCTGGCAGGGTGCCGGCCCGGACCCCGGCGCCGCTTGTGTAGGTTGCCTAAGGTTTCCAATGGCCAAGGAAGAACTCATTGAAATGCGCGGCCGCGTGGCCGAAGTCCTGCCCGACTCCCGTTACCGCGTGGTGCTGGAGAACGGCCACGAGCTGATCGCCTACAGTGGCGGCAAGATGCGCAAGAACCACATCCGCATCATCGCGGGTGACGACGTGACGCTGGAGCTCTCGCCCTACGACCTGAACAAGGGCCGCATCATGTTCCGCCACCTGCCGGATCGCGCGCGTCCCCCGGGCGCCCCCGGCGGCCACCGTCGCTGATCACCCGGTCAGCCGACCCCGGGGCGCGGGCCGCCCCCCTTGCCGCCCTCAGGCGCTGCGGAAGATGAAGTACACGGCGCCCACCAGGCACAGCGCGGCCCACAGGTAGTCCAGCTTCAGCGGTTCCTTCATGTACAGGACCGCGAACGGCACGAACACCGCCAGCGTGATCACCTCCTGCATGATCTTCAGCTGCCCCAGCGACAGGCCCGCGTCGCGGTAGCCGATGCGGTTGGCGGGCACCTGCAGCAGGTACTCCGCCAGCGCGATGCCCCAGCTCACGAGGGCCGCCGTGTACCAGGGCGCCGCCGCCAGGCTGCGCAGGTGGCCGTACCAGGCCAGCGTCATGAAGACGTTCGAGGCGATGAGGAGCGCGATGGTCTGGAGCGTGGCGGGCATCCGCCGAGCTTAGCGGGCATTCGCCGGTGCCTGGCGCCGGCGCCGCGGGCGCCGCAGCAGCCACACCGCCACGCCCGTCACCGCCGCGGCCACCGCCACCTTGCGCACCAGGCCGGCGCGGTTGTGCCGCCACTCCGTTCCCAGGCCCATCTCGGCGAAGACATTGGGCACCCGGCCCCGGGCCAGGTCGGACAGCACGCCTTCGCCCACGCCCACCCGGTCCGCCAGGAGCAGCAGCATCCAGTGGCGCAGGTCGCCCTCGGCGTAGCGGAACGCGAACTCGCGCAGGCGCCCGCTCAGGCCGGCAGGCGGGACGCTGGTGCCGAAAACCGGCGTCAGGCCGGGCCGCTCGTTCGAATGCAGCACCCGCACCGTTTCGGGCTGGCGGGTGAGGGGGGGGGTGCGTGTCCATGGCGGGGCTCCAGGAGTGGATCAGTGGATCGCCGCCGAGGGCGGCACGAGCACGGGCTTGATGCAGCCATCGAGCTTGCTGGAGAACAGGTGGTAGGCGTCGGCCACGTCCTCCAGCGGCAGCCGGTGCGTGATGACCTCGCGCGGCCGCACCTGCCCCGACTGCACCAGCTCGACGAGCCGGGGCAGGTGCCGCTTCACGCTCGCCTGGTTCATGCGCAGGGTCAGGCCCTTGTTCAGGGCGGTGCCGATCGGCACCGCGTTGAAGGTGGGGCCGTACACGCCGACGATCGAGACATGCCCGCCCTTGCGCACCGAGGCGATGGCCCAGTGCAGCGCGGAGGCGGCGCCGGCCTGCAGCTTCAGGCGCACGCCGAGCAGTCGCTGCATCGCGCTGCCCGCGGCCTCGGCGCCCACGGCGTCGATGGCGACGTCCGGGCCCAGGCCGTCGGTGAGCTTCTTCAGGTGCACCGCCATGTCGCGGACCTCCCGGAAGTTCACCACCTCGCAGGGGGCGAAGGTGCGCGCGAATTCGAGCCGGTAGGCCAGGTGGTCGACCACGATCACCCGCCCCGCGCCGAACAGCCAGGCCGAGCGCGCCGCGAACAGGCCCACCGGCCCGGCGCCGAACACCACTACCGTATCGCCCTGCGTGATGGCGCCCATCTCGGCGGCCTGCCAGCCGGTGGGGAAGGCGTCGGTCAGGAGCACCGCGTCGTCCACGTCCATGTCGGGCGGGATCTTCATCGGGCCGACATCGGCCAGTGGCACGCGCACGAGTTCGGCCTGCCCGCCGTCGTAGCCGCCGGCGCTGTGCGAGTAGCCGTAGATGGCGCCGATCGCGGTGGCCTCCGCGTTGGTGTCATGGCAGTTGCCGAACAGCTGCTTGCGGCAGAAATAGCAGCGCCCGCAGGCGATGTTGAACGGCACCAGCACCGCATCGCCGGGCTGCAGGCTGCGCACCTCGGGCCCGACGGCCTCGACGATGCCGGTGAACTCGTGGCCGAAGGTGCTGCCCACGCGGGTGTCGGGCACGAGGCCGTGGTACAGGTGCAGGTCGGAGCCGCAGATGCAGGCGCGGGTGACGCGCACGATGGCGTCGCCGGGGTGCTCGATGCGCGGCTCGGGCTTCTGGTCGGCGCGCACCCGGTAGGGGCCGCGGTAGTTCATCGCCAGCATGGACGGGTCTCCTGGAAAAAGGGGCGGGCTGCGTGGCGGGCAAGCCGCGTGCCGCGCCGCACGCTTCCCAGGGCCGCCGCCGTCGCCGCACAATGGGCGCATGGCCGCATTTCCCGCCGTCAGCCTGATCGGCGCGCCCACCGACGTGGGCGCCAGCGTGCGCGGCGCCGGCATGGGGCCCGACGCCCTGCGGGTGGCCGGCCTGGCCGAGGCCCTGCGCGCCCAGGGCCTGCAGGTGACGGACCTGGGCAACCTCGCCGGACCGCCCAACCCCGGCCTGACGCCCGAGGCGGGCGTGCGCCACCTGCCCGAGGTGGTGGCCTGGAACCGCGCGGTGTTCGAGGCGGTCGACGCCGCGCTGGGCCGCGGGCATTTCCCGCTCCTCATGGGGGGCGACCACTGCCTGGCCATCGGCTCCATCAGTGCCATCGCCCGCCACTGCCGTCGCCAGGGCCGCCGCCTGCGGGTGCTGTGGCTGGACGCGCACACCGATGTCAACACCGAGGCCATCAGCCCCAGCGGCAACCTGCATGGCATGCCGGTGTCCTGCCTGCTGGGGCACGGGCCCTCGCAGCTCACGGGCTGGAGCGGGGAGGTCGCGGCCCTGGCGGCCGGTGACCTGGACTTCATCGGCATCCGCAGCGTCGACGCGCAGGAGAAGCAGGAGATCCGCCAGCTCGGGCTGCAGGTCTTCGACATGCGCCACATCGACGAGCACGGCATGCTGCGCACCATGGCCGAGGCGCTGCACGACATCGACGAGGACACCCACCTGCACGTGAGCTTCGACCTCGACTGCCTGGACCCCGCGGATGCGCCCGGCGTGGGCACCGCAGTGCGCGGCGGGCCGACCTACCGCGAGATGCAGCTGTGCATGGAGATGATCGCGGACACCGGCCGCCTCGCCTCGCTCGACGTCGTGGAGATCAACCCCGCGCTCGATGTCCGCAACCGCACCGCCGAACTGGCGGTCGATTTCATCCGGAGTCTGTTCGGCGCGTCGACGCTGGCGCGCTGAGGGCCGGCCTCACGCCTCGTCTTCCTCCTCGTCCTCGTCGCCGAAGCCGGCGAGGCCTTCGTCGAGGTCCATGAACTCGTCGTCGCCGGCCTCGGCGCCGGCGCCCTCGCCGCCGCCCAGGCGCACGATGCGGTCCGGGAGGATGTCGCCGCCCTCCTTGGCGTCGGTACCGGAGACGACGCCGCGCTCGCCGGTGCCGTAGGCGTCGCTGTCGCCGTGGACTTCCGAGGTGCCCAGCGCATCGCTGCCGCTGTCGGAGTTGTCGCTCGGGCCGAGCAGGTCACTGCCGCGGCCACGGGGCTGAAGGGGCGCCTTGTCCGCGCCCATGATGCTGCTGTAGGCCATGAGGCCCTCCTGTGCCCTGCACGATGGCGTGCCGACTCAGTGTGGCGATGAAGTGCGCGGCGTCAAGTCGGACAGCGGCGCGGCCCCGTGTCCGGCGCCGCGCTGGCCGCAATGCCGCCCTCAGTCGACCCGCGCCATGAGCGCCGCGTTGCCGCCGGCGGCGGCGGTGTTGATGCTCACCGTGCGCTCCACGCAGAACCGCGGCAGGTAGTGCGGCCCGCCCGCCTTGGGCCCGGTGCCGGACAGGCCCTCCCCGCCGAAGGGCTGCACCCCCACCACCGCGCCGGTCATGGCGCGGTTCACGTAGACATTGCCGATGCGCGCGCGCGCCGCCAGGGCGCGGGCGCGGCCCTCGATGCGGGTCTGGATCCCCAGGGTCAGGCCCCAGCCGAGCGCGTTGACCCGGTCGACCACGGCCAGCGGATCCCCGCGCCAGCGCGCCACCTGGAGCACCGGGCCGAAGACCTCCTCGGTCACCTGGCCGATGTCGTCCACCTCGAACAGGTGCGGGCCGACCAGGCCGGGGGGCTGGCCCGGCAGCGGTGGCGGCGCGTAGAGCAGGCGCCCGGTGGCGCGCAGGCGCGCGATGTGCGCCTGCAGGCCGGCGAAGGCGGCGTCGTCGATCACCGGTCCGATGTCGGTGGCGACCTGCGAGGGCTCGCCCGTGCGCAGTTCGGCCGCGGCGCCCGCCACCATCGCGACGACCTCGTCGGCGATGGCCTCGTGCAGCAGCAGCAGGCGCAGCGCGGAGCAGCGCTGGCCGGCCGAGCGGAAGGCGCTGTGCACCACCGCGTCGGCCACCTGCTCGGGCAGCGCGGTGGAGTCCACCAGCATGGCGTTGACGCCCCCGGTCTCGGCGACCAGGGGCAGGATGGGCCCGTCCTGCGCCGCCAGCGCGCGCTGGATGGCGCGGGCCACCGCGGTGGAGCCGGTGAAGGCCACGCCGGCGATGCCGGCACGGGCCACCAGCGCCGCGCCCACCGTCTCGCCCGGGCCATGCAGCAGTTGCAGGGCCCCGGCCGGCACGCCGGCCTCGTGCAGCACCCGCACCGCTTCCTGTGCGATGGCGGGCGTCTGCTCGGCGGGCTTGGCCAGCACGGTGTTGCCGGTGGCCAGGGCCGCGGCCACCTGGCCGGTGAAGATGGCGAGCGGGAAATTCCAGGGGCTGATGCAGACCCAGGCGCCGCGCCCGCACAGGCGCAGCGCGTTCGACTCGCCGGTGGGGCCCGGCAGGGCAACGGGCGCCATCACGCGCCCGGCCTCGAGCGCGTAATAGCGCAGGAAGTCGACGGCCTCGCGCACCTCGGCGACCGCGTCGCCCCAGGTCTTGCGCGCTTCCTTCACCAGCAGCGCGGCCAGCGGGGGCAGTCGCTGCTGCAGGGTGTCGGCGGCGCGCAGGAGGATGGCGGCGCGCTCGGCCACCGGCATCGCCTCCCAGGCGGGAAACGCGGCGCGCGCGCGCTCGACGGCCTCCGCCACCTGTCCCGGGTCGGCGGGCGCCACCAAGGGGACCTGCAGGCGCGCGTGCGCCGCCAGCAGCGGCTCGCGCATCGCGGGCACGGCCAGGTCCACGCCCTCGCTGTTGCGGCGCTCGCCGAGCAGGTCACGCGGCAGCGGCAGGCCCGGCAGCGACGCCGGCGCGGCGAGGAAGGCGCGGGCGCGCGCCATGGGCGAGGCGAGCAGTGCGGGCAGGTCCACCGCCGGGTCGGCGAGCTGGTGCACGAAGGAGGAATTGGCGCCGTTTTCCAGCAGCCGCCGCACCAGGTAGGCGAGCAGGTCGCGGTGCCGGCCCACCGGCGCGTACACCCGGCAACGCAGCGCGCCGTCCTTGAGCGCCTCACGGTAGACGCCCTCGCCCATGCCGTGCAGCCGCTGCAGCTCGAACGGCCGGCCCGCGGCCAGGCGCGCCACCGCCGCGAGCGTGGCGGCGTTGTGCGTGGCGAACTGGGGGAACACCACGTCGCCCGCGTCGAGCAGGGCCCGGGCGCAGGCGAGGTAGGAGACGTCGGTGTGCGCGCGGTGCGTGAACACCGGGTAGTGCGGCAGGCCCAGCTCCTGGGCGCGCTTGACCTCGGCATCCCAGTAGGCGCCCTTGACCAGGCGGCAGGTGAAGCGCAGGCCGAGGCGGCGGCCCAGCGTGATGACCTGTTCCACCAGGTCGAGCGCGCGGGTCTGGTAGGCCTGCAGCGCCAGGCCCAGGCCGGACCACTGCGGGCAGTGCGCGCGCACCTGCAGCGCCAGCGCCTCGAACACGTCCAGCGAAAGCTCGAGGCGGTCCACCTCCTCGGCGTCGAGGGTGAGGTTCAGGTTGGCGGCGGCGGCGCGCTCGCACAGCGCCCAGGCGCGCGGCACCAGCTCGGCGAGCACCCGGTCACGCTGCGCGTCCTCGTAGCGCGGGTGCAGGGCGCTGAGCTTGATCGACAGGCCGTCGTTGCCGCCGGGGCCGCGCGCCGGCTCGGCGCGGGCGGCGATGGCCTGCAGGGCCTGGGCATAGGCGTCGGCATAGCGCCGCGCGTCGGCCGCGGTGCGCGCGCCCTCGCCGAGCATGTCGAACGAGTGCAGGCCTCCGCCATGGCGCGAGGCCGACGCCAGCGCCTGGTGGATGTCCTGCGCCATCACGAACTGGTGCCCGAGCAGCTGCACCGCGCGCAGGGCGGCCGCCACCAGGGTGCGCGCGCCCAGGCGCTCCCACAGGCCGTCCGGTTCGCCATCGGCCGGCAGCAGCCGGCGGGAGAGGGCGATGACGGCGCCGGACAGGCGCGCCAGCGTGCTGTCGCCGGCGGCGGCGAAGTCGGCCTGCCCGAGCTGGTCGGCGGCCAGGGCGATGGCGGTCTCGATGTCGGGCACCCGCAGCAGGGCCTCGGCCAGGCGCATCAGGGCCAGGCCCTCGGCGCTGGAGATCGGGTACTCGCGCAGGAGGCTCTCCATCGCCCAGAACGGCGGCGGGTGGCTGCGCACGGCCTGCACCCAGGGCGTGGCCTCGCGCATCACGGCCGACCAGTCCAGCGCGCCCTCCAGGCGCGCGAGCCGGTCGGCCAGGACCTGGGCCTCGGGGCGGTAGGGATCGGGCAGGCGGGCTGTGGGGCCGGTGGCGGCGGGGGTCATGCGGGCTCCTCGGTCCTTGCGCACGCACGCATCGTCGCGCTTTTGGCGCGCGAATGCATCCCCGGGGACAGCGGCCCGACCCGCCCCGCGGCGGCCCGCGGGGCTTCAGCGGCTCAGAGCAGGCGCGCCAGGTAGCGGCCGGTGTGGCTCGCCGGGTTCGCGGCGACCGCCTCGGGCGTTCCGGTGGCCACCACCGTGCCGCCGCCGGCGCCGCCCTCGGGGCCCATGTCGACGAGCCAGTCGGCCGTCTTGATCACGTCCAGGTTGTGCTCGATAACGACGATGGTGTTGCCCGCGTCGCGCAACTGGTGCAGCACCTTGAGCAGCAGGTCGATGTCGGCGAAGTGCAGGCCGGTGGTGGGCTCGTCCAGGATGTAGAGGGTGCGGCCGGTGTCGCGCTTGGACAGCTCCAGCGCCAGCTTCACCCGCTGCGCCTCGCCGCCCGAGAGCGTGGTGGCGGCCTGCCCCAGCTTCACGTACGACAGTCCCACGTCCAGCAGCGTCTGCAGCTTGCGGGCGATGGCGGGCACCGGCTTGAGGAACTCGTGCGCTGCCTCCACCGTCATGTCCAGGATCTGGGCGATGTTCTTCCCCTTCCACTGGACCTCGAGCGTCTCGCGGTTGTAGCGCATGCCGCGGCACACGTCGCAGGCCACGTAGACATCGGGCAGGAAGTGCATCTCCACCTTCACCACGCCGTCGCCCTCGCAGGCCTCGCAGCGCCCGCCGGGCACGTTGAACGAGAAGCGCCCGGGGCCGTAGCCGCGCTCCTTGGCGGTGTGGGTGTCCGCCATCAGCTCGCGGATCGGTGTGAACAGGCCGGTGTAGGTGGCAGGGTTGCTGCGCGGCGTGCGGCCGATGGGGGACTGGTCGACGGCGATCACCTTGTCGAAGTGCTCCAGGCCCTCGATCTCGTCGTAGGGCGCGGGCTCTTCATGGGCGCGGTACAGGCTGCGCGCCGCCGCGGCATGCAGCGTGTCGTTCACCAGGGTGGACTTGCCCGAGCCGGAGACCCCGGTCACGCAGGTGAGCAGGCCCACCGGGATATCGACGGTGACGCCCTTGAGGTTGTTGCCCCGCGCGTTGGTGATGCGCAGGCGCTGCACTTCGCCGGGCCGGCCGCCCTCGACCGGCAGCCAGGCGGTGCGCCGCTTCGGCACCTCGATCTTCAGCGTGCCGGCCATGTAGCGGCCGGTGAGCGAGCTGGCGCTGGCCTGCACCTGCGCTGGCGTGCCCTGGGCGATCACCCGCCCGCCGTGGATGCCGGCGCCCGGGCCCATGTCGATCACGTGGTCGGCGGCGCGGATCATGTCCTCGTCGTGTTCCACCACCAGCACGCTGTTGCCGATGTCGCGCAGGTGGCGCAGGGTGTCGATCAGGCGGTCGTTGTCACGCTGGTGCAGGCCGATGCTGGGTTCGTCCAGCACGTACATCACGCCGGTCAGGCCGGAGCCGATCTGGCTGGCCAGGCGGATACGCTGGGCCTCGCCACCGGACAGCGTCTCGGCGCTGCGGTCGAGGCTCAGGTAGTTCAGGCCCACGTCATTGAGGAATTTCAGGCGGTTGCCGATCTCGCGCACCACCTTGTCGGCGATCTCGGCCTTCGCGCCCTTCAACCGCAGGCCCTGGAAATACCCCAGGCACTCGCGCAGCGTGACGCGGCTGATCTCGTAGATGGCCCGGGCCTGCTCGCCCTGGCCCACCTTCACGTGGCGCGCCTCGCGGCGCAGGCGCGAGCCCGCGCACTCGGGGCAGGGCTGGAGGCTGCGCAGGCGGCCGAGTTCCTCGCGCACGGCGCCCGATTCGGTCTCGCGGAAGCGGCGGGCCATGTTGGGGATGACGCCCTCGAAGGGGTGCTTCTTCGTCACCTTGCGGCCGGACGACTGGCCGGACTCCATCGTGTAGGAGAACCGGATCTCCTCCTCGCCCGAGCCGTGCAGGATGGCGTGCTGCACCGCGGGCGGCAGCTGCTCGAAGGGCGCCTCGGGGTCGAAGCCGTAGTGCTTGCCCAGGCTTTCGACCAGGCTGAAGTAGTAGGCGTTGCGGCGGTCCCAGCCCTTGATGGCCCCGGAGGCCAGCGACAGCGAGGGGAAGGCCACCACGCGCTGCGGGTCGAACACCTCGCCCTGGCCCAGGCCGTCGCAGGCGGGGCAGGCGCCCACAGGCGAGTTGAAGGAGAACAGGCGCGGCTCCAGCTCGCTGATGGAGTAGCTGCAGACCGGGCAGGCGAACTTGGCGTTGAACAGGTGCTCGCGGCCGCTGTCCATCTCCACCGCGATGGCGCGGCCCTCGGCCAGGCGCAGGGCGGCCTCGAAGCTCTCGGCCAGGCGCTGCTGCGCGTCGGGACGGACCTTGAGGCGGTCGATCACCACGTCGATGTCGTGCTTCTCGTTCTTCTTCAGCTTGGGCAGCTGGTCGAATTCGTAGCTCTGGCCGTTGACCCGGAAGCGGATGTAGCCCTGGGCCTGCATGGCGGCGAACAGCTCCTCGAACTCGCCCTTGCGCTCGCGCGCCACCGGCGCCAGCACCATCAGCTTGGTCTCCTCGGGCAGGGCCAGCACCGCGTCCACCATCTGCGAGACGGTCTGGGCGGCCAGGGGCTGGCCGTGGTCGGGGCAGTAGGGCGTGCCGGCGCGGGCGAACAGCAGGCGCAGGTAGTCGTGGATCTCGGTCACCGTGCCCACCGTCGACCGCGGGTTGTGGCTGGTGGCCTTCTGCTCGATGGAGATGGCGGGCGACAGGCCCTCGATCACGTCCACGTCGGGCTTGTCCATCAGCTGCAGGAACTGGCGGGCATAGGCCGACAGGCTTTCCACGTAGCGGCGCTGGCCCTCGGCGTACAGGGTGTCGAAGGCGAGCGAGGACTTGCCCGATCCCGACAGGCCGGTGATCACCACCAGCTGGTTGCGCGGGATGTCCAGGTCGATGTTCTTGAGGTTGTGCGTGCGCGCGCCGCGGATGGCGATGCGCGACGCGGCCAGGGCGGCGCCCAGGTACTGGCCGGCGGTCTCGGTGTTCAAGGCAGGGGCGGTCGAAGTCAACCCGCCATCATAGGTCGTGGCACCCGGGGGCTGGCAACCCGGGCCTGGCGGCGGATGGCGGCGGCGCGGGCCGCCCGCCATACATTCTTCTTTGGACAGGCATAAGAACACGGTGTTGGCCTTCGCCGCCGTGCATCAACAAGATACGGGTCCCCGGCTGCGTGGGCAGCCGTCCCCTGATGCACCGACGGCTCCATGAACGACTCGCGCGATCTCCCTGACCTGTCCCCGGCCACCACGGGCGCTGCCCCGATCGAGCGTCCTGTCGTCGCGCCGCCGACCGCCCTGTTCGGCAGCGATGCGATCGCCGAGGCGCTGCGCGCCCTGGATATTCCCTACATCGCCCTCAACCCCGGCGCCAGCTTCCGGGGCTTCCATGACAGCCTGGTCAACTACCTCGGCAACGAGCAGCCCCAGATGCTGCTGTGCCTGCACGAGGAGCATGCGGTGGCCATCGCCCATGGCTACGCCAAGGTCACGGGCCGGCCGATGGCCGCCGCCGCGCACTCAAATGTCGGACTGATGCACGCCACCATGGCGGTGTTCAACGCCTGGTGCGACCGCATGCCCCTGCTGCTGATCGGGGCCACCGGCCCCTTCGACGCGGCCCAGCGACGCCCCTGGATCGAGTGGATCCACACCGCGCGGGACCAGGGCGCGATGCTGCGGGACTACACCAAATGGGACGACCAGCCCGCCTCGCCCGCCGCCGCGCGCGAGTCCCTGCTGCGGGCCGGCTGGATCACGCAGACCGCGCCCAAGGGGCCGGTCTACGTCAACCTCGACGTCCAGCTCCAGGAGGCGCCCCTGGCCGAGCCGCTGGCGCCGATCGACCCGCGCCGCTACATGCCGCCGGTGGCCGCCACCGCCTCGGACCGGCAGGTCGCCGAGGTCGCGCGCCTGCTGTCCTCGGCGCAGCGGCCGGTGATCCTGGCCGGCCGCGCCTCCCGCAGCGAGGCGGCCTGGCAGGCGCGGGTGCGGCTGGCGCAGGCCCTGGGGGCCCGCGTCGTCACCGACCTGAAGGTGGGCGCCGCCTTCCCGACGAACCACCCGCTCCACGCCGGCGCGCCGGGCATCTATGCGACGCCGCAGGCGCGCGAGGCGATCGCCGCCGCCGACGTGGTGCTGTCGCTCGACTGGGTCGACCTGGCCGGCACCCTGGCCGCCGCCTTCGGCCCGGGCGACCCCCGCGCCACCATCATCCAGGTGTCGCAGGACCACACGCTCCACAACGGCTGGAGCATGGATTACCAGGGGCTGCCGCCGGTGGACCTGATGCTCGCGGCCGACCCCGACGAGGTGGCGATCGCCCTGGCCGACGCGGTCGGCGGGGCCCCGCGTGACCCGGGCTCCCTGCGGCCCCCGTTCCAGGGGCCGGCGCTCGGCCACGGCCCCATCACCATGGCCCACCTGGCGACCGGGCTGCGCGAGGCCGTGGGCGCCCGCGAGACCTCGCTGGTCCACCTGCCCCTGGGCTGGGACGGCCAGTTCTGGGACTTCACCCACCCGCTGGACTTCCTCGGCTCCGACGGCGGGGGCGGCGTGGGCGGCGGCCCGGGCATCTCGGTGGGCGCGGCGCTGGCCCTCAAGGGCAGCGGGCGCATCCCGGTCTGCATCGGCGGCGACGGCGACTTCCTCATGGGGGCGACGGCGATCTGGACGGCGGCCCACTACCGCATCCCGCTCCTGTACATCGTCGCCAACAACCAGTCGTTCTTCAACGACGAGGTGCACCAGGAGCGCGTCGCCCGCCTGCGGGGCCGGCCGGTCGAGAACAAGTGGATCGGCCAGCGCATCGACGACCCGGCGGTCGACATCGCCGGCATGGCGCGGTCGCAGGGCGCGCTGGGCATCGGCCCGGTCAGGAGCGCGGACCAGCTCGTGGCCGCCTTCCGCCAGGCCCTCGCGCATGTGGACGCCGGCGGCATTGCCGTGGTCGACGTGATCACCGAGCCGGGCTACACGCCCGCGATGGTGACGGCCCTGAATCACTCCAGCGGACAGAAGCCATGACCTCACCTTGCCGCATCGGCATCATCGGCGCCGGCGCGATGGGCCGCGCCCATCTCGACATCCTCTCGCGCCACCCGGCCTTCGAGGTCGTGGGCGTGGCCGACCCCTTCGAGAAGGCCCGGGCGCCGCTGGCCGCCCAGGGCATCGCCACCTTCGCCAGCCACCTCGAGTTGCTGGACACCGCATGGCCCGACGCGGTGGTGATCGCCACGCCCAACTCGCTGCACGTGCCGGCGGCGATCGACTGCATCGAGCGCGGCGTCGGCGTGCTGATCGAAAAGCCCGTGGCCGACTCGGTGGAGCGCGCGCTCGACCTGGTCCGGGTGCTGCAGTCCACCGAGGTCCCGGTGCTGGTCGGCCACCACCGCCGCCACAACCCCCTGCTGCAGAAGGCGGCGCAGCACATCGCCGCCGGCGGCATCGGCCGGGTGGTGGCCGTCGTCGGCCTGTGGCTGCGGCGCAAGCCCGACGAGTACTTCAGCGACCTGTGGAAGCTCGACCCGGCCCGGGGCGGGGGCGTGCTGTTGATCAACACCATCCACGACATCGACTGCCTGCGCATGCTGTGCGGCGAGATCGAATCGGTCCAGGCCGTCACCTCCAACGCCACGCGGGGCCTGGGCGTGGAGGACACGGCGGCCGTGACCCTGCGCTTCGCCAGCGGCGCCCTGGGCACGCTGACCGTCTCCGACGCCACCACCGCGCCCTGGTGCTGGGAGATGACCTCGCAGGAGGATCCGCGCTTCGCGACCATCCCCGAGGACTGCTACCTCGTCTGCGGCACGCAGGGCTCGATCACCGTGCCCACGCTCGAGACCTGGACCAACGAGCCCAATGGCGGGCGCGACGCGCCGCTGATTCGCCGGCGCCTCTACCACGTGCCCGCCGATGCCTTCACGCGCCAGCTCGATCACTTCGCCGCCCTCCTGCGCGGCGAGTGCGCGTCGCGGGTGACAGCGGCCGATGCCGCCCGCACCCTCGCCGCGACGCTGGCGATCCGGCAGTCCGCCGCGACGGGCTGCGCCATCCGCATCGCCGACCTGCTCGGCGAGTGAGTCCCCCAGAACCCGAAACCCCAGGAGACACGCGATGATGAAATCCAGCCCGTCCCGCAGACAGGTCCTTCGCCAGGCCGCCGGCCTGGCCGCCGCCACGGCGCTGCCCCTGGGCGCCCGGGCGCAGGAGTTCCCCACGGGCCCGATCCGCATCATCGTGGGCTTTCCCCCGGGCGGCGGCGCCGATGCCTATGCGCGCTTGCTCACGCCCTACCTGTCGGACAAGCTCGGGCAGTCGATCGTGATCGAGAACAAGACGGGCGCCAACGGCAACCTGGCGACCGACTTCGTCTCGAAGGCCCGGCCCGACGGCCACACCCTGCTGCTGTCGACGAGTTCCGCGGTGGTCGCCGCGCCGCATGCCACGCCTCGCATGCCGGCCCACCCGGTGCGGGACCTCGCGCCCATCACGATGGCGGTCGAGAGCGAGTTCGTCCTGATCACCAGCCCCGGGCTGGAGGCGAAGAACTACCAGGACTTCCTCGCGCTGGCGAAGAAGTCGCCGGGCAGCCTGATCCACGCCACGCCAGGCATCGGCTCGGCCAACCACATCGCCGGCGAGCTCCTGTCGCTGCGAACCGGCATCAAGATGATCACGGCCCACTATCGCGGCTCCGGGCAGCTCATGCCCGACCTGCTCGCCAACCAGGTCCACCTGACCATCGCCTCGGTGGGCCTGGCCGAGCCCTACATCAAGTCGGGGCGGGTGGGGGCCCTCATGGTCCTGGGCAAGCAGCGCGTGGCGCCACTGCCCAACGTGCCGACCTCGTTTGAACTGGGGGTCAAGGACCTCGACCAGATCACCTTCTGGCTGAGCCTGCATGCGCCGAAGAACACGCCCCGGCCCATCATCCAGAAGGTGCACGAGGCCCTGGTCGCCGCCTACAAGGTCGACGCCTTCCGGGACAAGGTCATCGCCAGCGGCCAGCGGCCGATCGCCAGCTCGCCGCAGGCCTTCGCCGAGCGCATCGAGTCCGACCTCGCGCTCTACGGCGAGATCTTCAAGGGCGCGAACATCAAGATCGACACCTGATGCTCTGCGTCTCCCACCTGACCGCGATCGACGCCCCTGCCGAGGCCTTCATCGACGCCGCGGCGGCGGCCGGCTTCGACGGCGTGGGCCTGCGCGTGATCCCGCCCCGGCATGCGCCGACTGCGGTGATCGCCGGCGACCGGCCCCGCATCGCCGCCCTGCGCCGGCGCGCCGACGACCAGGGCATCCGCATCTTCGAGGCCGAGTCCTTCGGCATCGACGCCGACACCCGTGTCGCCGACTACCTGCCGGCGCTGGAGGCCGCCGCCGCGCTCGGCGCGGCCTTCATCGTCTCGGGCGGCATCGACCCCGACGAGGGCCGCCTCGCCGCTCGCTATGCCGAACTCGCAGAGGCCGCCCAGGGCTTCGGCCTGGGCATGGCCATCGAGTTCATGCCGATCCGGCCGATGAAGTCGCTGGCCGATGCCTTGCGCGTGATCGGCCAGGTCGGCCACCCGAACGCGCGGATCCTGGTCGACGCCCTGCACCTCACGCGCTCGGGCGGCACGCCCGCCCAGGTGGCGGCGGTCGATCCCGCGCGCATCGCCTACGTGCAGCTGTGCGATGCGCCGGACCCGCCGCTGCAGGCGCTGACCGAGGAGAGCCGGCAGGGCCGCCTCTATCCCGGCGAGGGCGGCCTGCCGATCCAGGCGCTGATGGACGCCCTGCCGGCCGGCATCCCCGTCAGCCTGGAAGCGCCCCATGCCCACCAGGCCCACCTGCCGGTGGCCGAGCGCCTGCGCCGGGCGGGCGAGGCGACGCGGCGCTTCCTCACCGAGGCGCGCGCGCGGCGCGCGGCCCCCGTTTCCCCCCACCTTTCCCAGAGTCATTGAGCACCATGTCCCAACGCACCCTCCTGTGCCTCAACGGGCCCAACCTCAACATGCTGGGCGTGCGCGAGCCCGAGCTCTATGGGCGCACCACGCTGGCCCAGATCGAAGCCGCCGTGCGCGAGCGCGCGGCGGGCCTGGGCCTGGCCATCGACTTCCGCCAGTCCAACCACGAGGGGGAGCTGGTGACCTGGATCCAGCAGGCCTATCCCGCCATCGACGGGGTGATCATCAACCCGGGCGCCTACACCCACACCTCGATCGCCATCCCCGACGCCTTGCGGATCCTGAAGTGCCCCATCATCGAACTGCACTTCAACAACTCCTACCGCTACGCCGACCGCAAGTTCCGGCAGCTGTCGCATGTGCGGCCGGTGGCCACCGGCGTCATCTTCGGCTTTGGCGCCGCCGGCTGGCTGGCCGCGATCGATGCCATGAAGCTGCTGCTCGATCCCCCGTTCGATGCGCCCCGCGCCTGAGCCCGCAGCGACCATGAGCGACACCCTCTTCGACGCGGCCGCCGTGCTGCCGACCCACCGCGCGCACTACTACGGCGGCGCCTGGCATCCGCCCCATGCGGGCCGCCATTTCGACCTGTCGAGCCCCGGCACCGGCGAGTCCCTGGGCCGGGCGGCCGACGGCGACGCGCGCGATGTCGATGCAGCCGTCGCCAGCGCGCGCGCCGCCTTCCCGGCCTGGCGCGACCTGCCGCCCCTGGAGCGCGCGGCCCTCCTGCGCCGCTTCGCCGCCATCGTCCGCGAGCACGCGAAGGAGCTGGCGATGCTCGACGCGATCGACTGCGGCAACCCGGTGCGCGCCATGGTGGGCGACGCCGAGATCGCCGCCTCGCAGATCGACTTCTTCGCCGGCCTGGTCACCGAGATGAAGGGCGACTCGATCCCGATGGGCCCCGGGCGCATGAACGTCTCGGTGCGCGAGCCCCTGGGCGTGGTGGCCCGCGTCATCCCCTTCAACCACCCCTTCATGTTCGCGGCGGGCAAGGCGGCCGCGCCCCTGGCGGCGGGCAACACCATCGTCATCAAGCCGCCGGAGCAGGCGCCGCTGTCCGCGCTGCGGCTCGCGGAGCTGGTCGAGGGGCTGTTCCCGCCTGGCGTCTTCAACGTCGTCACCGGCGCGGGCCGGGACACGGGCGCCGCGCTGGTGGCCCATCCCGGCGTCGACATGGTGGCCCTGATCGGCAGCGTCGGCGCCGGGCGGGCCGTGATGAAGAGTGCGGCCGACACCGTCAAGCCGGTGATGCTGGAGCTGGGCGGCAAGAACGCGCTGATCGCGTTCCCCGATGCCGACCCGGAGGCGGTCGCCGATGCGATGGTCGCGGGCATGAACTTCGCCTGGTGCGGACAGTCCTGCGGCTCCTGCAGCCGGGCCTTCCTGCATGCGTCCCTCCACGACCGGGTGCTCGAGGCCCTGAAGGTCCGCATCCGCGCCTTCCGGCCCGGCCGCCCGCACGACTGGAACACGACCATGGGCGCGATCATCAGCCAGGCGCAGTACGACCGCGTGCTGTCGTACATCGAGTCGGGCCGGGCCGAAGGCGCGTCCCTGGTGTGCGGCGGCGGCGCGCCGGCCGGCCTGCCGGGGGGCTTCTTCATCGAGCCCACGGTCTTCGCGCAGGTGTCGCCGCAGATGCGCATCGCGCGTGAGGAGATCTTCGGACCCGTGCTGTCCGTCCTGCGCTGGGAGGACGAGGCGGCCCTCCTGCGCGATGTCAACGCGGTCGACGTCGGCCTGACCTGCTCGATCTGGACCAACGACCTCCATGCGGCGCTGCGCACGGCCCATGCCGTGCAGGCCGGCTACGTCTGGATCAATGAGGTCAGCAAGCATTTCCTGGGCGCGCCCTTCGGCGGCATCAAGCAATCGGGCATCGGGCGCGAGGAGTGCCTGGAGGAACTCCTGGCCTTCACGCAGCAGAAGAACATCCACGTCAAGTTCGCGCAGGGGTGACAGCGGGGGCGCGACCGGGCCCGGATAATGGTCACAGGTACCGCGAACCGCATCGAGGCTCCCATCAACTTCCGCCAGCTCCAGTACTTCGCCCGCATCGTCGAGACGGGCAACATGACACGCGCCGCCGAGCAGCTGTACGTGGCGCAGCCGGCCCTCGGCCTGCAGATCAAGCAGATGGAGGAGGCGCTGGGGGTGAGCCTGCTGCACCGGCACTCGCGCGGGGTCGAGCCCACCCGCGCCGGGCGGCTGCTGTACGAGCGGGCCTGCGAGATCCTGCGCCTGGTCGACGAGGCCGAGCGCCAGGTGATCGCCGCCGGCCGCCAGGAGCGCGAGGGCATCCTCCTGGGCCTGACCAACGGGTTCGCCAACGTGGTCGGCCGCGACCTCGTGCAGCAGGCCCGCCAGGACATCCCCGATGTCTCCCTCAGCCTGGTCGAGGAGCGCAGCGTGGTCCTGGTCGACGCGCTGGAGCGCCACGAGATCGACATCGCCCTGGCCTACGAGGTGCACGAGCGCCCCGGCCTGCTGCGGGTGCCGCTGCTTGAGGAGGAGACGCTGTTCGTCTCGCGGGGCGAGGGCGGCGACGTGCAGCCCTTGCAGTCCGTCCCCTCCATCGAGTTCAGCGAGATCGCGCGCCATGCCCTGGTCATGCCCGGGCCGCGTGACGGCGTGCGCCAGCAGGTGCTGGCCACCGCCCGGCGGCTGGCGGTGGACCTCAACGTCACGCTGGACGTCTCCTCGATCTCGATGATGAAGAACATGGTGGCCATGGGCGACGCCTGCGCCGTCATGCCCTATGGCAACGTGGCCGAGGACATCGCCTCGGGCCGCATCCGCGGCCGGCGCATCGTCAACCCGCCCCTGCGCCGCACCCTGTACCTGGTGCGGCCCCACAAGCGCGCGCCGTTCCAGGCCGAGGCCGGCGTGCTGCGGCTCATGTCCCAGGTGTGCCGCCTCTATGCCGAGCGCCTGGGCCCGCTGGCCGCGCCGCTGGAGGCCCTGGCCACGCCCGAGGACCTGCTCGCGGCGGCCCACCCCGCGCCGGCCCCGGCCCGCCCTTGAGGCGGCGGCTGCGGTCGGACCCAAGAAAAACTTCGGACAGGCCGACACCAACGGTCTTGGACGCGGGCGCCGCGGCCCGCTGTAATCCATGCCACGCCAGCCCCCGCGAGCCGGCGAACAGGAGAACGACATGGAGACATCCGACCGCAGCCGGCGCCACTGGCTGCGCCACGCCGGCGCCGCGGCGGCCGCCCTGGCCCTTCCGGGACTGGCCCGTGCCCAGGACTTCCCCGCCCGCCCGCTGAAGCTGAACGTGGGTTTCTCCGCCGGCGGCCTGACCGACGTGCTCGCCCGCCTGCTCGCCACCCCGATGGGGACCGCCATCGGCCAGTCCGTGGTCGTCGAGAACAAGACCGGCGCCGCCGGCAACCTGGCCACCGAGTTCGTGGCCAAGGCGCCGGCCGACGGCTACAACCTGCTGTTCTCCTCGGTGGGGCAGATCGTGGTGTCGCCGCACACGTACACCGACATGCGCGTCAACCCGAAGAACGACCTGGCGCACATCTCCATGATCGGCGAGGGCGACCTGATCCTCACCGTGAGCGCCCAGGTGCCGGCGAACACGATCCAGGAGTTCGTGGCGCTGGTGAAGAAGAACCCCGGCAAGCTGTTCTTCGCCGACTCCGGCGCGGGCGGCAACCTGCACCTGTACATGGAGTACTTCAACCTGCTGGCGGGCCTGCAGATGACGGGTGTGCATTACCGCGGCACCGCGCAGCTCCTGCCGGACCTGGTGGCCAACCAGGTGCAGATGAGCCTGAACGCCTACCCGGCGATCGAGGGCCACATCCAGCAGGGCAAGCTGCGCCCGCTGATGGTGGTAGGCCGCCAGCGCGAGCCCAAGCTGCCCCAGGTGCCCACTGCCGCCGAGGCCGGTTTCAAGGCGCTGGAGGCCTGCACCAACTGGTTCGGCCTGCATGGGCCCAAGGGCCTTCCCGAGCCGGTGCGCCGCCGCATCCAGGCGGCGGTGCAGGACGCGCTCAAGACCGATGCCCTGCGCGCAGCGCTGGCGGCGCAGTCGATCCGGCCGGTGGGCGACGGCGAGTCCGCGTTTTCCGCCCGCATCGCCGTCGACTACGAGGCCTTCGCCAAGGTGGCCAGTGCCGCCCGCATCCAGGTGAACTGACCCAGCGCGAGGACGACGCCATGACGACTGACTACACGGAAGGCCGCGGCCGCGTCGCTGCGGTGATCGGCGGCGCCAATGGCATCGGCGCCGCCACCTGCGAGCTGCTGCATGCGCGCGGCTGGCGCGTGGCGGTGGCCGACATCGACCTGGACGCCGCCCGCGCCACCGCGGCCCGCGTCGACGGCATGGCCCTGCGCGTCGACGTGCTCGACGCCGACTCCATCCACGAGGCCGCGCGCCGCATCGACGAGGACTTCGGCCCGGTCTACGCCATGGTCAGCGCCGCGGCCATCTTCCAGCCGCAGATGGCGCCGGAGAAGCTGCCGATCGAGCACTGGGACCGCATCGTCCACTCCGGCTACCGTGGGACCTACCTGTGCGACGTGGCCTTCGGCCAGCGCATGGCGGGGCGCGGCGCCGGCGCCATCGTGAACATCTCGTCGATGGTGGGCCAGCGCCCCAACCACGGCCACGCGTACTACTCCGCGAAGGCCGCGGTCAACATGCTCACCGAGGGCATGGCCGGCGAGTGGGGCCGCAGCGGCGTGCGCGTGAACGCGGTCAGCCCCGGCTTCGTCGCGGTGCCGCGCATGGTGGCCAACATCCAGGAGGGCAAGCGCTACGCGATCTCGCCCGCGGAAGTGAGCGCGCTGGGCCGGCTGGTCGAGCCCGCCGAGGTCGCCGAGTCGATCGCCTTCCTGCTGTCCGATCGCGCCAGCGCCATCACCGGCGCCAACATCGCCGTGGACGCCGGCGTGCTCGCCACCAACGGGTGGCTGGTGCACGGCGGCGTGCCGCCCGCCCGTCCCCGCCAACTCGCCGACGCCTGAGGTCCCCATGACGCACCCCCTCTCCCGCCGCCGCCTGCTCGCCGCCGCCCCGGGCCTGGCCGCCGGCCTGGCGCTGCCTGCCCTGGCCCAGGGCCCGTCCTGGCCCAGCCGGCCGATCAAGCTCGTCGTGGGTTTCGCCCCCGGTGGCCTGACCGACGCCCTGCCTCGCCTGCTCACCGGCCCGATGGCCGAACGCCTGGGGCAGCCCGTGGTGGTGGAGAACAAGGTCGGCGCCGCCGGCAACCTGGCCACCGCCTTCGTGGCCAAGTCCCCGGCCGACGGCTACACGCTGCTGGCCTCGGGCGTGGGGCAGATCGTGGTGCTGCCGCATACCTCCAACGTGGGCGTCAACCCGCTGACCGACCTGGTCCACATCGCCATGGTGGGCGAGGGCGACCAGATCCTGAACATCAACGCCGACGTGCCGGCACGCAACCTGGCCGAGTTCATCGCGCTGGCCAAGCGCCGGCCGAACGAGATGTTCACCGGCGACGCCGGCGCCGGCGGCAACCAGCACCTGTACCTCGAGTACTTCAAGATGCTGGCGGGCATCCAGATGCAGTCGGTCCACTACCGCGGTGGCGGCCCGCTGATGCCAGACCTGCTGTCCAACCGGGTCCAGATGAGCCTCAACGCGCCCTCGGTGGTCGAGCCCCACATCGCCCAGGGCAAGTTGCGGCCGCTGATGATCGTGGGGCGCAAGCGCCACCCGAAGCTGCCCGACGTGCCCACCGCCGCCGAGGCCGGCTTCGCCCCGATGGAGGCGTGCAGCAACTGGTTCGGCCTGCACGCGCCGCGCGGCACGCCCGATGCAGTGGTCCAGCGGATCCACAAGGCCCTGGTGGAGAGCCTGCAGACCGACGCGGTGAAGGCCGGCCTGCAGCAGATGGCGGTGCAGGCCATCGGCGACACGCCACAGGCCTTCGCCGCGCGCATCGCCAGCGATTACGAGGCCTTCGGCAAGGTCGCCCGCAGCGCCAACATCCGCGCCGAGTGAGGTGGGCGATGGACGATGATCCCACCGGCCGCGTGCCGCAGGGCGAGCTGGCCGCCTTCGTGCGTGCGCTGTTCGCCCGCGCCGGGTTGACGGCGGCCGATGCGGCCACGGTGACGGACAGCCTCGTGCAGAGCGACCTGCGCGGCACCCACTCGCATGGCGTGGTGCGCGCCCCGTTTCTGGTGGACCGGCTGCTGCAGGGAGGCGCCCGCGCCGATGCCGCGCCTGTCGTCGTGCAGGAGTCCCCCGCGACCGCGTTGCTGGATGGCGGCCGCGCCCTTGGCGCGATCACTGCGACCCAGGCCATGCAGCTCGCCCTGGACAAGGCCGCCACGCAGGGCGTGGGCCTGGTGGCCGCGCGCAACAGCGACTTCATCGGCGCCTGCGCGCACTACGCGATGCAGGGCCTGCCGCGCGACATGATCGGCCTGGCCTGGACCAATGGCTTCCCGGGGATGGCGCCCTGGGGTGGGCGGCGCAACACCATCGGCAACAACCCGATCGCGATGGCCGCGCCCGGCGACAGCCATGGCCCTGTCGTGCTGGACATGGCCCTGAGCGTGGCCGCGGGCGGCCGCGTCCGCCTGGCCGCCAAGAACGGCGAGAAGATCCCGCGTGACTGGCTGGTCGATGCCGAGGGCCATCCCACCGACGACCCCGGCGCGCTCACCGCGGGTGGCGCGCTCATGCCCCTGGGCTACAAGGGCTACGGCCTGGCCGTGTTCGGCGAGATCCTGTGCGGCGCGCTCACCGGCTCGCGCATCCTGGGCGAGATCCCGGCCTGGTTCCAGCAGACGAGCCAGGCGATCGGCAACGGCCACATCCATATCGCCATCGACATCGCCCGCTTCGTGGACCCGGCGGCCTTCCGCCAGCGGGTCGACGCCATCGTCGCGATGCTCAAGGCCACGCCGCTGGTGCCCGGCGCGCGCGAGATCCTGGTGCCGGGCGAGCGCGCCTGGCGCACGCAGCAGCGCCAGCAGGCGCTGGGCATCGAACTGCCCCAGGGCGTGGCCGCCGACCTGCGCGCGCTCGCTGGGCGCCTGGATGTCCCCGTGCCGGCCGTCCTGCAAGCCGCTTGCGAATCCCCTGCCTCCCACTGAACGATGGCCACCCTTTCTCCCCTGACCCTTGCCCACCTGAGCCTGGGCACCACGCCCGAACTGACCCTCGACGCCGCGGCGCAGGCAGGCTTCAGCGCCGTCGGCCTTCGCATCTGCGGCCGCAAGCCGGGCGATGCGTTCAGCGACGCGATCGTCGGTCACCCGGCGCGGGCCCGCGAGCTGAGGGCCCGCGCCGCCGGCCTGGGCATTCGCCTGTCCAATGTCTCGGCCTACCAGTTCTATCCCGACGTGACCTGGGACCAGATCGCCCCGGCGATCGAGGCCACCCACGAACTGGGCGCGCCCATCGTCGTGGCCAACGGCTTCGACCCGGACCTGCCGGCCTTCACCGACCTGCTCGCACGCTACTGCGAGCTGGCGGGGCAGGCCGGCATCCGCGTGGCACTGGAGTTCCTCCCCTACAGCGCCGTGCGCTCGCTCGAGGCCGCAGCCCGCGTGGTCGAGGCCACCGGCGCGCCGAACGCCGGCCTGCTGCTGGATGCCTTGCACCTGGACCGCTCCGGCGCGACGCCCGCCGACCTCGCCGCGCTGGACCCGGCCCGCATCGTCTTCGCGCAGCTGTGCGACGCCCGCCGGCTCGCGGCTCGCCCCAGCGACGAGGCCCTGCTGCAGGAGGCGCGCACCGCGCGCCTGCCGGCGGGTACCGGCGAGCTGCCCCTGTTCGACTTCCTCGACGCGCTGCCGCCGGGCCTGGAGATCGAGTACGAGGTGGCCCGCCAGGACCTGGCGGACTGCACGCCGGCCGAGAAGGCCCGCGCGGCCCGCGCGGATGCCGATGCCTTCATGGCCACCTACGCCCGCCACCGCGCCGCGAAGGAGGCCGCATGACCGCCGACCGCCTGCTGCGCGTGGGGGTGCTGGGCTGCGGGATGATCAGCGCCGACCACTTCCGGGCCTGGGCCCGCTGCATCGGCGCGCAGGTGGTGGCGGTATGCGACCCCGACCCGCAGCGCGCGCAGGCCCGCGCCGCCGAGTTCGGCATCCCCGCCACCTACACCTCGCCCGAGGCCCTGCTGGCCGCCGAGGCGCTGGACATGGTGGACATCATCACGCCGCGCGAGACCCATGCCGGCCTGGTGCGGCTGGCGGCGCGGCACGGCGTGCATGCGCTGTGCGAGAAGCCGCTGTGTCCCACCCATGCCGAGGCCGTGGCCCTGGTGGAGGAGGTGGGCGACAGGATCCGGGTCATGGTCAACGAGAACTGGCGTTACCGCGCCTACTTCCGCCAGATCGCGCAGTGGCTGGCCGAGGGCCGCCTGGGCGCGGTGACCCAGGTGCGCATCGGCCTGTGGCGATCGAGCATGCTGCCGCGAGCGGAGGACGGCCGCATCCATTCCCTGACCCGCCAGCCGTTCCTGGCCCGCGAGCGGCGGGTGCTGATCGCCGAGTCCCTGGTGCACGAGATCGACGTGGTGCGCGCGCTCTTTGGCGAGCTCGAGGTCCTGGGCTGTGCCACGGCCCAGACCTGCGAGGAGATCGTGGGGGAGGACAGCGCCATGATCCTGCTGCGTTCAGCCGCCGGCGTGCCGGTCACCATCGATGGCGTCATGACCGCGGCCGGCCATGAGACCCGCGCGCCGGACCGGCTCGAGATCGCCGGCACCCGCTGCAGCGTGCTGCTGGAGGGCGCGGTGCTCACGCTGACCGGGGCCGAGCAGGCGCGCATCACGTATGACGAGGCGCAGGTGCGCCAGGGCTGCTTCGACGCCTCCGTCCAGCACTTCGCCGACCAGGTTCGCGCCGGCGGCGCGTTCTGGACCAGCGCCCGCGACCAGCTCGAGACGCTGCGCGTGATGGAGGAGGCCTACCGGCTCGCCGGCCAGCCGCCGCGCCTGCGCGCCCGCCCGCTGCCGCCGGTGGCTCCGCCCGCCATCACCGGCCTCTGAGTCCGTTTCACCCCTTTCCATCAGGAGACACCCGCATGGCACTCGCCGGCAACGCGCTGGTCGCGATCTGGAACGACATCTCGCCCGAGAAGCGCGAGGACTTCTTCGAATGGCACCCCCGCGAGCACATGGTCGAACGCCTCGGCATCCCGGGCTTCCTGCGCGGGCGCCGCTGCGTCGCCGTCGACCCGGGCACGGAATTCCTCACGCTGTACGAGGTGCGGGACGCGGACGTCCTCACCAGCGAGGCCTACCTGACCCGCCTGACCCACCCCACGCCCTGGTCCACCGCCACGCTGCCGGGTTTTCGCAACAACGTGCGCGGCGCCTGCCGCATCGAGTTCACCGGGGGCTGCGCCATGGGCGGCTTCGTGCTGACCCTGCGCTTCGAGGCCGAGCCGGGCCGCGAGGCGGCGCTGGTCGAGGCGCTGCGCGACCAGGTCATGCCGCCGGTGGTCCAGGCGCCGCGGGTCACCGCCGCCCACTTCGTGCGCAACGACCCCTCCCTCACCGGCGGCAACTCGGGCAACCAGCGCGGGCGCGTGATCACCCTGCCGCACCTGGTCGTCCTCATCGAGGGCTCCAGCGCCGACGGTGTCCGGGCCGCCGGCGAGCAGTTCCTGTCGACCCCGCGCCTGGTGGCCCTGGGGGCGAAGGCGGAAGTGATCCGCGAGCTGTACCAGCTGGAATACAGCATCCAGAACCTGGCGGGTTGACCGGCCGGCCCCGACCCCGGGCGGGATACGGGACAATGCAGGGTTTTCAGGCGCGGGCGTCCGCGCCCGCGACCGCTCCAGCCGCCCCGTGACCCCTTCCGACCCGACTTCCAGCCGCATGACCCCCGCCGAGCGCCGGGCCAGCGGCTCGCTGGCCAGCGTATTCGCCGCGCGCATGCTGGGCCTGTTCCTGGTGCTGCCCGTGTTCGCCCTGGAGGCGGCCCGCTACCCCGGCGGCGACGACCCGTCCCTGGTCGGCCTGGCCATGGGCATCTATGGCCTGACCCAGGGCCTGCTGCAGATCCCCTTCGGCATGGCCTCCGACCGCTTTGGCCGCAAGCGCGTGATCGTGCTGGGCCTGCTGGTGTTCGCCGCCGGCAGCTTCATGGCGGCGGCGGCCACCTCCCTGTGGGGCCTGGTCGCCGGCCGCTCGCTCCAGGGCGCCGGCGCGGTCTCGGCCGCCGTCACCGCCCTGCTGGCCGATCAGACCCGCGACAGCGTGCGGACCAAGGCCATGGCCCTGGTGGGCGCCAGCATCGGCCTGATGTTCGCCGTCTCCCTCGTCGCCGCGCCCCTGCTGGCGGCGAAGGTCGGCCTGTCGGGCCTGTTCGCCGCCACCGGCTTCCTGGCCCTGGCCTGCATCGCCGTGGTGCTGTGGTGGACGCCGCCCGAGCCGGTCCAGCACAAGGACCAGCCGCGCGGGCGCCTGTCCGAGGTGCTCTCGCACCCGGGCCTGCTGCGGCTGGACGTGGGCGTGTTCGTGCTGCACGCGGTGCAACTGGCCATGTGGGTCGCGGTGCCGGCCTTGCTGGTGGCCGCCGGCCTGGCCAAGGCCGACCACTGGAAGGTCTACCTGCCGGCCATGCTGGGGTCCTTCGTCGTCATGGGCGGGGTGCTGTTCCCGCTGGAGCGCCGCGGCTACCTGCGCGCCGTCTTCCTGTCCTCGGTCGGTGTGATCGGGCTGGTGCAGCTGGGGCTGCTGGCCGTGGCCGGCCAGCCCTCGCTGGCGGCGCTGGGCGCCCTGCTGTTCCTGTTCTTCTGCGGCTTCAACGTGCTGGAGGCCAGCCAGCCGAGCATGGCCTCGCGCGTGGCCCCGGCCCATGCGCGCGGGGCGGCCCTGGGCGTCTACAACACCCTGCAGTCCCTGGGCTTCTTCGCCGGGGGCGCGGTGGGTGGCTGGCTGGTGAAGCAGGCCGGCGCGCCGGGCGTCTTCGGCCTGTGCGCCGCGCTGATGGCGGTGTGGCTGGTGGTGGCCTGGCCGATGCGCGCGCCGGCCTCCTCCCGGCCGGCGCCGGAGGTCCTGGCCAGCGAGGCGCAGGCGACATAATCGAGCCGATATCTGCAAGGAAACCCCATGGCATCCGTCAACAAAGTCATCCTCATCGGCAACTGCGGCCGCGACCCCGAAATGCGCTACCTGCCTTCGGGCCAGGCCGTGGCCAACGTGAGTGTTGCCACCTCCACCCGCCGCAAGGACAAGAACAGCGGCGAGATGGTCGAAGACACCCAGTGGCACCGCGTCACCTTCTACGACCGCCTGGCCGAGATCGCGGGCGAGTACGTGAAGAAGGGCCGCCCCCTCTACGTCGAGGGTCGCCTGAAGTACGGCAAGTACACCGGCCAGGACGGCATCGAGCGCAATACCGTGGACATCATCGCCACCGAGCTGCAGCTGCTGGGTGGCCGTGAAGGCATGGGCGGCGGCGCCGGCGGTGGCGGCGGCGACGACGAATACGGCGGTGGCGCTCCCCAGCGCCGCGCCCCGGCGCCCGCGCCCCGCGCGGCCGCTCCGCGTCCGGCCCCGGCGCCCAAGGCGAACTCGGGCTTCGACGACATGGACGACGACATCCCGTTCTGATCCCCGCCCGGCCGCGCCGCTGGCGCGCCTGTGCGGCGACAGGGCTTGCGCCCCGCGCCGCGGGCACCGGACCTCCCCTTCGGCCACCTCGGTGGCCGTTGTCGTTTCAGGCGCAGCCGCAGGCCCCGCCTGACCCGCAGCCGCCCTGCGACTCCCCCGGCGACTGGCCCTCGAAAGCCGGGAACAGGCAGTTGTTCTCCAGGTGGATGTGCTCCATCAGGTCGGACTTGAGCTGGGCCAGCCCCGTGTACAGCGCGCGCCAGGTGTTGCAGGCGCCGGGCGGCGGGGTCATTTCCTGCGTCAGGCGGTCCAGCGTCTCCAGGGCCTGGCCGTGCTCGAGGTGCTCGTGCCGCATCATGGTGATCGGGTGGGCCGCCATCGGGTGGCCGCCCCGGCGCAGGACCGGGAACAGCACCTGCTCCTCTTTCTCCATGTGCGAGAGCAGCTCCGACTGCATCGCCTCCAGGTGCTGCGCCAGCCCGGCGGGCACCTGCGGGTGGTCGGCATGCACCGCCTCCACCCGGCGCGCCATGCGCTCGAGCTCGGGCAGCTGGCGCCGGTGCACCTCGTGGTAGCGGGCCAGGAGGTGGTCGATCAGCGCGCCGGCTTCGGTCGGGACGGCCTGGCCGTCAGGGGCCGGCGCGGCCTCGCGCAGTTCCGCCAGCAGCGCCTGCGCGTCCAGGCCCTTGGCCCGGGCCGCCTGGTCCAGGGCGACGTTGCCGCCGCAGCAGAAATCCAGCTTGTGGCGGCGGAAGACGGCGGTCGCGCCCGGCACGCGGGCGGCGATCTCGCCCAGCGTGGCGGCGGGCTGCAGCAGGGTGGCCGGGACGGCGGGTTCGAGCACGGCGTTCATTCGGGTTCCTCGGTGCGATGTGTGTGTCATCAGAATATGCATTTGAGATGCACCTTATTTGACCCACGTCAACGCACCCGTGCCGCGCGGCCCCGCGTCAGAGCGCCCGCAGGATCTCCCAGCGGCTGGTGCCCGAGACCACGTAGGGCTCGAGGTCCTTGCTCCATTGGAGGTGTTCGGGGATCTTGGGCAACTCGGCCCACACGGCCTCGAGCTGTGCGAGGCTGTCGACCTCGTGCTCGGTCTGCACCGTCGCCTCGAGGGCGCCGATGGACCCGGTCAGCAGCCGGGTGCGTTGCGGCTCGACGCCGGCTTTCGGCCCGATGTCGGCCAGCCAGCGATGCATGGCGTCGATGACGACCTGCTTGTGCCCGAAGCGGGCATTGATGCTCCAGCGTGCGATCAGCATGGCGAGCCTCCGGAAAAGGGGAGGCTGAAGTTCAGTCGATCACGGGGCCGAATTCAAGTCGGCCGGGGCCGCGAGATCAGTCGCGCGCGCAGATCACGCCGCCGCCCAGGCAGACCTCGCCGTCATACAGCACGGCGGACTGCCCCGGCGTCACCGCCCACTGCGGATCGGTGAACTGCAGGCGGATCGCGCCGTCCCGCGGCAGCGAGAGCGTGCAGGCCGCGTCGGCCTGGCGGTAGCGGGTCTTGGCGGCGTAGGCGCCCGCGGAGGGCGGCGTGTCGGCGGTCCAGCTGAGGTCGGTGGCTTCCAGCGCCTGCGAGAGCAGCCAGGGGTGGTCATGCCCCTGCACCACGTACAGCGTGTTTTTCTCGATGTCCTTGCGCGCCACGAACCAGGGCGCGTGGTCACCCGCGCCCTTCTGCGCGCCCTTGGCCTTCACCCCGCCGATGCCCAGGCCCTGGCGCTGGCCCAGCGTGTAGAAGGACAGGCCCTGGTGCTGGCCCAGGGTGCGGCCCTTTTCGTCCTTGATCGGGCCCGGCTCCTTGCTCAGGTAGCGGCCCAGGAACTCGCGGAACGGCCGCTCGCCGATGAAGCAGATGCCGGTGGAGTCCTTCTTCTTCGCATTGGGCAGGCCGATTTCCTCGGCGATGCGGCGCACCTCGGTCTTGTGCAGCTCGCCCACCGGGAACAGCGTCTTGCGCAGCTGCGCCTGGTTCAGGCGGTGCAGGAAGTAGCTCTGGTCCTTGGCCGGGTCCAGGCCCTTCAGTAGCTGGTAGTGCCCTCCCGACCCGGGCGCATCGCACGCGCCAGCGTGCGATTTCCATAACGGCCCATCGGGCTCGCCCGGGTTCGCCGGGCACCAGCGAACCCGGGCGTAATGCCCGGTGGCGATCTTCTCGGCGCCCAGGCGCATGGCATGGTCCAGGAAGGCCTTGAACTTGATCTCGGCGTTGCACAGCACGTCGGGGTTGGGCGTGCGGCCGGCCTGGTACTCGCGCAGGAACTCGGCGAAGACGCGGTCCTTGTACTCGGCGGCGAAGTTGACGTGCTCGATCTCGATGCCGATCACGTCGGCCACGCTGGCGGCGTCGACGAAGTCCTCGTTCGAGGAGCAGTACTCGCTGTCGTCGTCGTCTTCCCAGTTCTTCATGAAGATGCCGACCACCTCGTGGCCTTGCTTCTTCAACAGGTAGGCGGACACGGCGGAATCCACGCCCCCGCTCAGGCCCACGACGATGCGCTGCTTCGAACTCATAAGGGGGGCAATTATCCCAGCCCGGCCACGCTGGGGTCGGTGTAGACCAGGTCCAGCGGGTGGCGCTGCCCGCGCAGGTAGTCCTCCATGCAGCGCAGCACCAGCGGGCTGCGGTGGCGGCCGGCGCTGGCGCGCACTTCGTCGGGCGTCATCCAGACCGTGCGCACGATGCCGGTGTCCAGGCGGCGGGCCGGGTCGAGCTCGCCCAGCGCGCCGCAGAAGGCGAAGCGCAGGTAGGTGATGTCCTCGCCGGTGGCCTCGCGCCGGAAGCGCGAGAGGTACACGCCCACCAGGGCGGTGGGCTCGAAGGCGTGGCAGGTCTCCTCCAGCGCCTCGCGGGCGCAGCCGGCCACGGGTGATTCGCCGGGGTCCAGGTGGCCGGCCGGGTTGTTCAGGCGCAGGCCTTCGGGGGTGTGTTCCTCCACCAGGAGGAAGCGGCCGTCACGCTCGATGACGGCGGCCACGGTGACGCTGGGTTTCCATCGGGTGTCCATCGGCCGATCATAGGGGTCACCACCGCGTCACCGGCAGCGGGTAGGATCGCGCGCCACGCCACGCCACGCCACGCCACGCCACGCCACGCCACGCCACGCCACGCCACGCTCCCTCCGCCCTCGCCATGCCCTTCGCACGCCGCCTTGCCTCCCTGACCGGGTCCCTTGGCCTGCTCCTCGCCGCTGCCGCCACCCCCCCGCCCGCCCTGGCCGCACGGCCCATGATCACCGACGACGCCCGCATCGTCGATGCCCAGGCGTGCCAGGTCGAGTCGTGGCAGCGGATCAACCGCGACGGCCCCAACCGCTTCTGGGCGGTGCCGGCCTGCAACCCCACAGGCAACCTGGAGCTGTCGGTCGGTGGCGGCTTCGGTGCGACCGAGGCGCGCCCCGGCGAGCGCCGCCTCGTCGCCAACCTGTTCCAAGGAAAGACGCTGATCAGGCCGCTGACGCCGGATGGCTGGGGCATCGGCCTGGCCGTGGGCCGCAGCCACGACCTGCCGGGTGATTCACCCGCCGTGGCCAGCAACTATTTCTACGTCCCGGCGAGCTGGGCGATGCGGGGCGACGACGTGGTCCTGCACCTGAACCTCGGCATGCGCGACGACCGCGCGGCCCGCCGCAGCTTCGGCACCTGGGGCCTGGGCAGCGAGATCCGGCTGGCGCCGCAGGTGCAGCTGATCGCCGAGGCCTTCGGCGAGAACCGCAGCGGCACCCACGTGCACGGCGGACTGCGCTGGTGGGTGGTGCCCGATCGCGTGCAGGTCGACGCCACCCTCGGCAGCCGCCTGCAGCCCGGCACCTCCAACCGCTGGATGTCCCTGGGCGTGCGGCTGTTGTCGCCGCCGTTCCTGCCCTGAGCGGCCCTGAGCGGCCCGGGGCGGGGCGGCCAGGCGCCGATCAGGCCTCGTACTCCTGCGCGCCCTGCACCCAGATGAAGGACTGCACGTCGATCATGTCGCGCGCGTGGAAGCCGACATGCCGGTCCAGGTCGCGGCGGATGATCGCGGCGAACGTCATCAGCCCCTCGTACACCTTCCAGCCCGGCGTCGCGTCATACGGCAGGTCGAAGCCATAGGCCCGGGCCGCGCGCCGCGTGACCTGCGGCTTGAGGAACAGGTGCTTGTCGGGCCGGGCCAGGAAGCCGAAGACCGTGACGACCGGCCAGCTGCGCACGCGCCCGCGCGGCTGCGGCAGTTCGGCCACCGCCTGGCTCCAGTCCTCGAAGCGGCGCTGCGCAGGGCCGCGCCCCCAGACGAACGAATGCAGCTCGTGTGCGAACAGGCGCGCCCCGGCGGCCGGCCGCAAGGCCTCGCGCAGCGCCATCTTCTCGAACGAGAACAGCAGGTTGGTGCGCGCCTCGATGCGCAGCGCGGTGTCGGCGATCTGCCGGTACTCGCCGCGCGCCAGCAGCTTGCGCCAGGTCTCCGGCCCGAGGTCGCGCTGCCATTCCAGGTGGGCACGCTCCTTCATCGAGCGTTCGGCCACCAGGTAGGCCGCATCCCCGAAACCTTCGGGGTAGTAGAGCTCGAACTTGCGCCGTGCGCGTGACGCGCCCAGGTAGTTCACGTTGCTTGCCCGCGGGCCGTTAGCCGCGGATGAGAAGGATGCCGGACGTGCCATCTGTGCAGTTTTTGACCTCGAGGCAGCTCATCCGTGTAGGACGCGGACCCGCCTGCGTGCCGGTTCCCGTCCGACGCAGGGGGGTGACCCCGCCGAGCTTTCATGTAAGCTGCGGGTCAGTAAGCAGTTGCTACCGCCACCCCTGTTGCGAGGAGGAGATCCATGCAGATTGGCGTACCCGCCGAAACCACGGCGGGAGAGACCCGCGTTGCCGTCACTCCGGAGACGGCCAAGAAGCTCAAGGGCCAGGGACACGCGGTGCGCGTGCAGTCGGGCGCCGGCCTGGCGGCCAGCGCGCCGGACGCGGCGTACGAAGCCGTCGGCTGCGAGATCACCGATGCGGCCGGGGCCTTCGGCAGCGACCTGGTGCTGAAGGTGAGGGCTCCCTCCGGCGGCGAGCTTGCGCTGATGCGGGCGGGGACCACGCTGGTGGGCATGCTCAATCCCTTCGATGCCGCCGGACTGCAGGGCCTGGCGGGCGCAGGCCTGACGGCCTACGCGCTGGAGGCGGCGCCGCGCACCACCCGGGCGCAGAGCATGGACGTGCTCTCCTCCCAGGCCAACATCGCCGGCTACAAGGCCGTGATGATCGCGGCCGACCGCTACCAGCGCTTCTTCCCCATGCTCATGACGGCGGCCGGCACCGTGAAGGCCGCCCGCGTCGTGATCCTGGGCGTGGGCGTGGCGGGCCTGCAGGCCATCGCCACGGCCAAGCGCCTGGGCGCGGTGATCGAGGCCTCCGACGTGCGCCCCAGCGTGAAGGAGCAGGTCGAGTCGCTGGGCGCCAAGTTCATCGACGTGCCCTACGAGACCGCCGAGGAGAAGGAGGCGGCCGAGGGCGTGGGCGGCTACGCCCGGCCCATGCCGCAAAGCTGGCTGGACCGCCAGAAGGCCGAGGTCGCCAAGCGCGTGGCCCAGGCCGACGTGGTGATCACCACCGCCCTGATCCCGGGCCGCGCGGCGCCGGTGCTCGTCACCCCGGAGATGGTGCAGGCCATGAAGCCGGGCTCGGTCATCGTCGACCTCGCCGCGGCCCAGGGCGGCAACTGCCCGCTGACCGAAGCCGGGCGCACCGTCGTCAAGCACGGCGTGACGATCGTGGGCGAGACCAACCTGCCCGCGCTGGTGGCGGCCGACGCCTCCGCGCTCTACGCGCGCAACGTGCTGGACTTCCTCAAGCTCGTGATCGACAAGGACGGCCAGTTGAAGGTGGACCTGGACGACGACATCGTCGCCGCCTGCCTGATGACCCACAACGGTGAACTGCGGAGGAAATGAGCCATGGATGTCGTGTCGCCCACCGTCATCAACCTGATCATCTTCGTGCTGGCCATCTACGTGGGCTACCACGTGGTGTGGACCGTCACCCCCGCGCTGCACACGCCGCTGATGGCGGTGACCAACGCGATCTCGGCCATCGTCATCGTCGGCGCCATGCTGGCCGCCGCGCTCACCGAGGGCGGGCTGGCCAAGACCATGGGCGTGCTGGCCGTGGCGCTGGCGGCGGTCAATGTCTTCGGCGGCTTCCTGGTCACGCGCCGGATGCTGGAGATGTTCAAGAAGAAGGACAAGAAGCCCGCCGCCCCGCCCGCGGCCAAGGGGGATGCAGCATGAGCATGAACCTCGTCACCCTGCTGTACCTGCTGGCGTCGGTGTGCTTCATCCAGGCCCTCAAGGGCCTGTCGCACCCCACCACCTCCATCCGCGGCAACCTGTTCGGCATGGCCGGCATGGCGATCGCGGTGCTGACCACCGCGGCCCTGATCGTGGAGCTGTCCGGCGGCACGGGTCCGGGCATGGCCTGGGTGCTGCTGGGGCTGGTGGTCGGCGGCGGCGCCGGCGCCGTGATGGCCCAGCGCGTGGAGATGACCAAGATGCCCGAGCTGGTGGCCTTCATGCACAGCATGATCGGCCTGGCCGCGGTGTTCATCGCCATCGCCGCGGTGGCCGAGCCCCAGGCCTTCGGCATCGCCCCCGCGGTGGGCGAGATCCCCAAGGGCAACCGCCTGGAGCTGTTCCTGGGCGCGGCGATCGGCGCCATCACGTTCAGCGGCTCGGTCATCGCCTTCGGCAAGCTCTCGGGCAAGTACAAGTTCCGCCTGTTCCAGGGCGCGCCGGTGGTGTTCGCCGGCCAGCACCTGCTGAACCTGGCGCTGGGCCTGGCCACGCTGGGGCTGGGGCTGGCCTACATGGCCACCGAGAACTGGAGCGCGTTCTTCGCGATGCTGGCGCTGGCCTTTGTCATGGGCGTGCTGATCATCATCCCGATCGGCGGCGCCGACATGCCGGTGGTGGTGTCCATGCTCAACTCGTACTCGGGCTGGGCGGCGGCGGGCATCGGCTTCTCGTTGAACAACTCCATGCTGATCATCGCCGGCTCGCTGGTGGGCAGCTCGGGCGCGATCCTGAGCTACATCATGTGCAAGGCCATGAACCGCTCGTTCTTCAACGTGATCCTGGGCGGCTTCGGCGGCGAGGCCGGCGCGGCGCAGGCCGGCGCGGCGGTGCAGCGCACCGTCAAGAGCGGCAGCGCCGACGACGCCGCCTTCATCCTGGGCAACGCCGAGACGGTGGTGATCGTGCCCGGCTACGGCCTGGCGGTGGCGCGCGCGCAGCATGCCGTGAAGGAGCTGGCCGAGAAGCTGGTGCACAAGGGCATCACCGTGAAGTACGCGATCCACCCGGTGGCCGGCCGCATGCCGGGCCACATGAACGTGCTCCTCGCCGAGGCCGAGGTGCCCTACGACCAGGTGTTCGAGATGGAGGACATCAACGGCGAGTTCGGCCAGGCCGACGTGGCCATCATCCTGGGCGCCAACGACGTGGTGAACCCGGCGGCGCTGCAGAAGGGCAGCCCCATCTACGGCATGCCGATCCTGGAGGCCTACAAGGCCAAGACGGTGATCGTGAACAAGCGCTCGATGGCCGCGGGCTACGCCGGCCTGGACAACGAGCTGTTCTACATGGACAAGACCATGATGGTCTTCGGCGACGCGAAGAAGGTCGTCGAGGACATGGGCAAGGCCGTCGAGTAAGCGTTCGATGCCGCCGCCTTCAGGGAAAACAAGAGGCCGCGCAGGCGCGGCCCGGGACCACAATCAGCCCGTGGTGCGCCCCGCGCGGCGGGCCCGCAAGCAGGAGACAAAAGAATGAGTGAGCGCCCCTGGCTGGAGTCCTACCCCCCCGGTGTCCCGGCCGATGTCGACCCCGGCCAGTACCCGTCGCTGGTGGCCTTGATGGAGGAGGCCTTCCAGAAGTTCTCCGCGCGCCCCTTCCTCAGCTTCCTCGGCAAGGCCTACGACTACGCCTCGGTCGACGCCGACAGCCGCGCCTTCGCCGCCTACCTTCAGGGGCTGGGCCTGGCCAAGGGCGACCGCGTCGCGATCATGATGCCCAACGTGCCGCAGTACCCGGCGGTGGTGGCCGCCATCCTGCGCGCCGGCCTGGTGGTGGTGAACGTCAACCCGCTGTACACCCCGCGCGAGCTGGAGCACCAGCTGCGCGATTCGGGCGCCCGGGCCATCGTCATCATCGAGAACTTCGCCCACACGCTGCAGGCCTGCATCGCCAACACCCAGGTGCAGCACGTGGTGCTCGCCGCCATGGGCGACCGCCTCGGCCTGCTCAAGGGCGCTCTGGTGAACTACGTGGTGCGCCACGTCAAGAAGCTGGTGCCGGCCTTCGAGCTGCCCGGCGCTGTCCGCTACAACGACGCCCTGGCGCTGGGCCAGCGCCGCAGCTTCTCGCCGCCGGCCATCGGCCCCGACGACATCGCGCTGCTGCAGTACACCGGCGGCACCACCGGCGTCGCCAAGGGCGCGGTGCTCCTGCATCGCAACGTCGTGGCCAACGTGCTGCAGTCGCAGGCCTGGAAGCACCCGGCCATGAGCAAGGTGCCGGCCAACGAGCAGATCACCGTGGTCTGCGCGCTGCCGCTGTACCACATCTTCGCGTTCACGGTCTGCATGATGCTGTTCATGCGCCTGGGCGGGAAGGTGATCCTGATCCCCAACCCGCGCGACCTGCCGGGGGTGCTCAAGACCCTGTCCAAGGAGACCTTCCACGTCTTCCCCGCGGTCAGCACGCTGTTCAACGGCCTGGCCCACCATCCGCAGTTCGACACCGTGAACTGGCGCAACCTGACCCTCTCGGTCGGCGGCGGCATGGCGGTGCAGGGCGCGGTGGCCAAGCTGTGGCTGGAGAAGACCGGCAGCCCCATCTGCGAGGGCTACGGCCTGTCCGAGACCGCGCCCTCGGCCAGCTGCAACCCGGTGACCAGCACCGAGTTCACCGGCACCATCGGCGTGCCGATCCCCTCCACCTGGATGAAGTGCATCGATGACGCCGGCAACGAGCTGCCCCCGGGCCAGGCCGGCGAGATCGTGATCAAGGGGCCGCAGGTCATGGCCGGCTACTGGCAGCGGCCCGACGAGACCGCCAAGGTCATGACGGCCGACGGCTACTTCAAGACCGGCGACATCGGCATCATGGACACGCGCGGCTGGTTCCGCATCGTCGACCGCAAGAAGGACATGATCCTGGTCTCCGGCTTCAACGTGTACCCCAACGAGGTCGAGGACGTGGTGGGCCAGCTGCCCGGGGTGCTGGAGAGCGCCGTGGTCGGCATGCCCGACGAGAAGACCGGCGAGGCCGTCAAGCTGGTCATCGTGCGCAAGGACCCGGCGCTCACCGAGGAGCGGGTGCGCGAGTTCTGCCGCGCCAACCTCACCGCCTACAAGCTGCCCAAGGTCATCGAGTTCCGCAACGACCTGCCCAAGACGCCCGTGGGCAAGATCCTGCGCCGGGAGCTGCGGGACCGGAAATAATCCGGCCCATGACCCTCGCCCTCGTCTCGGCCATGCACCAGGAGCTGGCCGCCGTCCTGGACCTCCTGCCCGACGAGCGCAAGACCCGCGTGGCCGGCCGCGACTTCTGGGTCGGCCACCTGCACGGCCAGGAGGTGGTGGCGGTGCTTTCACGCATCGGCAAGGTGGCCGCGGCCACCACCGCCACCGCGCTGATCGAGCGCTTCGGCGCCAGCCGCATCGTCTTCACCGGCGTCGCCGGCGGCCTCGGCCCGGGCGTGAAGGTGGGCGATGTCGTCGTCGCCGACAGCTTCCTGCAGCACGACATGGACGCCTCGCCGCTGTTCCCGCGCCACGAGGTGCCGCTGTACGGCATGTCGCGCTTCGCCACCGACCCGGTGCTCACCGACCGCCTCGCCGCCGCCGCCCGCGCGGCGCTGCCCGGGGCCGGCTTCCACCGCGGCCTGGTCGTCAGCGGCGACCGCTTCGTCGCCACCACCGCTGAGGCCCGCGCCCTGCAGGCCGAACTGCCCGAGGCGCTGGCCGTGGAAATGGAAGGCGCCGCCATCGCCCAGGTCTGCCTGGACTATGGGGTGCCGTATGCCGCGGTGCGCACCATCTCCGACCGGGCCGACGACGCGGCCCATGGCGACTTCACCACCTTCATCGAACAGGTGGCCAGCCGGCACTCGGCCGCCATCGTCCGCGCCCTGCTCGCCGGCGCCTGAACCCGGCCCGGGGGTTTCCCCGGGGGTGGGTACGTGTTGGTACGCACGCTTTTTCCGGCTGAGCGCGTATCTACTCGGTAGCATCGGAAAATTCCCATGCACCGTCTTTCCCTGTTCCTCCTGTCCGCGCTGCTGGCCGCCGGCCTGGCCCATGGCCAGCCCGCCGCCGCGCCCGCGGACGCCTCCTCGCCGCTGACCCTGGCCCAGGTGCTGCAGGCCGCCCGTGACAACCTCGACGTCTCCCTGGCGCGACGCGCCCTGGCCGGCGCCCAGGCCGACGTGGTGGCCGCCGACCGGCGCCCCACGCCCGTGCTGTCGGCCAAGGCCGGCTCCATGGACCTGGAGCACGGCATCGGCCCCGGCAACGCCCTGCGCGAGAAACGAATCGACAAGGGCCTCGGCCTGGACTGGACCGTGGAGCGTGGCGACAAGCGCGCCCTGCGCACCCGGGCGGCCGAGCGCAACGCCCAGGCTGCGCGCCTGGAGCTGGCCGAGGTGCTGGTGCAGCAGCAGGCCGCCGCCGCGGCCGCCTACTACGACCTGCTCGCCGCCCAGGAGCGCGTGGGCCAGGTCGAGGCGCTGGCGCGCAGCGCCGCCGACCTGGCCGCCGCTGCCCAGCGCCGCCTGCGCGCGGGTGACCTCTCCCAGCAGGACGCGCTGCGCACCGAGATCGAAGCGCGCCGGGCCCAGGCCGAGCTGCGCGGCGCCCAGGCCGACCGCCAGCGCGCGGTGCTGGCCCTGGCCCAGGTGACCGGCCTGCGCGGCGATCTGCGCGCCGAGGTGGCCTGGCCCGCGGCCGGGCCCCTGGCGGGCGACGGCCCCGACATCGAGCAGCGCCCCGCGGTGCTGGCCGCCCGCGAGCGGGTGCAGGCCGCCCAGGCCGCCTACGACGGCGCCCTGGCGCTGCGCCGCAACGACGTCACCGTCGGCGCCTCGGTGGACCACATCCCCGGCACCTCGCGCCGCCAGCTCGAGCTGCGCCTGCAGATGCCCCTGGCCGGCGTGCTGGGCACCTACGGCTACGAGGGCGAGATCGCCCGGGCCCGCGCCGCGCTGGAGCAGGCGCAGGACCAGCTGGAGATGGCCCGCCGCGACGCCCTGGCCGACACCGGCCGGCTGCGCGAGGACCTGCGCGCCGCCGCCGCCCGCGCCGCCGACTTCCAGTCGGACATCGTGCCGCGCGCGCGCCAGGTCGCCGCGATGGCCGAACTCGCCTACACCCGGGGCGCCCTGTCCCTGACCGACCTGGTCGAGGCGCGCCGCACCCTGCGCGCCGTCCTGGTCGACGAACTCGCCGCCCGCGCCGAGCATGCGCGCGCCGCCTCCGCCTGGCAGCTGCGCCTGGCCCCGCCCACGAACTGATCCCGTTGCCGTGAACCTGCGCCTGATTTCCCTCCTGATCCCAGCCGCCTTCGCGCTCGCCGCCTGCGGCGACAAGGCCGCTGCGCCCGCCGCGCCCGCGCCCGCCGACCCCGTGGTCCAGGGCCAGCAACTGCGCTTCCCACCCGGCCACCCGCAGCTTGCGAAGCTGGGCCTGGTGGCCGCCGCCCCGGCCAGCGCCATCACCGTCGAACTGCCGGCCCGCCTGGTCTGGAACGAGGACCGCACCCAGCGCATCTACCCCGCCTTCGCCGGCCGGGTGGAGCGCATCGTGGCCGACGTGGGCCAGGTGGTGAAGCCGGGGCAGCCCCTGGCCCTGCTCGCCTCGCCCGACTTCGGCGTGGCGCAGGCCGAGACCGCCAAGGCCCAGGCCGACGCGCAGCTGACCCAGCGCGCGCTCGCCCGCCAGCGCGAGCTGTTCGAGGCCGGCATCGTCGCGCGCAAGGACCTGGAGCAGGCCGAGGCCGACGCCGCCCGCGCCCGCGCCGAGCTGCAGCGGGCCGAGGCCCGCACCCGCCTGTACGGCGGCGCCGGCGCCGGCGTGGACCAGCGCCTGGCCCTGTCGTCCGGCATCGCCGGCATGGTCGTGGAGCGCAACCTCAACCCGGGCCAGGAGCTGCGCCCGGATGCCGGCGGCAATGGCGTGCCCCCGCTGTTCACCGTCAGCGACCCCGCCACGCTGTGGGTGCTGGTCGACGCGCCCGAGCGCGAGGCCGGCCTGCTGCGCCCGGGCGTGAAGCTCGCGCTGTCCGTGCCCGGCCTGCCGGGCCAGGCCTTCGAGGCCCGGGTGATGGCCGCCGGCGACTTCATCGACCCGGCCACGCGCCGCCTGCGCGTGCGCGCCGTGGTGGACAACCCCCAGCGCCTGCTGAAGGCCGAGATGCTCGCCAGCGCGCGCGTCACGCGCCAGCCCGCCCCGGGCACGGTGGTGGTGCCGGCCGCGGCGGTGAAGCTCGAGGGCAGCACCCACACCGTGATGGTGGAAGCCGCGCCGGGCGCCTTCGAGCCGCGCCAGGTCGAGGTTGCCACCCAGAACCAGGGCGAGGTCTTCATCTCCCGCGGCCTGGCCGCCGGCGAGAAGGTGGTCTCGCAGAACATGCTGCTGCTTTCGCGCCAGCACCGCATCGCCCTCGATGACCACCAGGGATCGGGCGCCGCCAAGGCCGCCCCGGCGGCCTCCGCGGCCCCGGCCGCCTCGCCTGCCGCTGCGGGGGCCTCGCGGTGAAGCGCCTGATCCATTTCGCCCTGCACCGCCCGCTGTTCGTCGTCCTGGGCACGGTGCTGTTCGCGCTGTCGGGGCTGTTCGCCTTCAGCAACCTCTCGGTCGAGGCCTTCCCGGACGTGACCGACACCCAGGTCACCGTCATCGCCCTGTACCCGGGGCGCGCCGCCGAGGAGGTGGAAAAGCAGGTCACGCTGCCCGTGGAGGTGGCGCTGTCGGGCCTGCCCAATTCGATCCGCGTGTTCTCGCACACGCAGTTCGGCCTGTCCTTCACCGTCGTCACCTACGACGACAAGGCCGACGTGCCCACCGTGCGCGCCCAGGTCAACGAGCGCCTGCGCTCGGTGGACCTGCCGCCGGGGGTGGAGACCCACATCGCGCCCAACGCCACGCCGGTGGGCGAGATCCTCCGCTACCGGGTGCGCGGCGACGCCCTGGACACCACCGAGCTGCGCGCCATCGAGGACTGGACCGTCGAGCGCTCGCTGCGCCAGGTGCCCGGCGTGGCCGACGTGGTGGCCCTGGGCGGCTTCATCAAGCAGTACGAGGTGCAGCCCGACCTGGAGAAGCTGCGCGCCGCCAAGCTGAACTTCCAGCAGCTGCTCGACGCGCTGGGCCGCGGCAACGCCAACGCCGGCGGCAGCTACGTGGCCCAGGGCCAGCAGCAGTACGCGATCCGCGGCATCGGCCTGCTCAAGTCGCCCGAGGACATCGGCCGCATCGTCGTCGCCAACCGGGGCAGCACGCCGATCCTGGTGCGCGACGTCGCGCAGGTGAAGGTGGGCGCGGTACCCCGCCTGGGCGTGGTCGGCCAGGACCTGGACGACGACGTCGTCACCGGCATCGTCATCATGCGCAAGGGCGAGAACCCCAGCGTGGTGCTCAAGGCGGTCAAGGACCGCATCGACGACCTCAACACCCGGGTGCTGCCCCAGGGCGTGAAGATCGTGCCGTACTACGACCGCACCTGGCTCATGGGCAAGACCCTGTCCACCGTCTTCCGCAACTTGGTGGAAGGCGCGCTGCTGGTCTCGATCGTCCTGTACCTGTTCCTGTCGAACCTGCGCGCTACGCTGGCGGTGGTGGCGCTGATCCCGCTGTCCCTGCTGGCCACCTTCCTGGGCCTGAAGTTCATGGGCGTGCCGGCGAACCTGCTGTCGCTGGGGGCGATGGACTTCGGCATCATCGTCGACGGCGCGGTGATCGTGGTGGAGAACATCCTGCACCGCCTCTCCGAACGCGGGGAGGACATGAAGGACAACGAGCGCCGCCAGGTGATCCTGGACGCCACCACCGAGGTCGGCCGGCCGACGCTGTTCTCGATGCTGATCATCATCGCGGCGCACATCCCCATCTTCGCGCTGCAGCGCCATGAGGGCCGCATCTTCCAGCCGATGGCGCTGTCGGTCACCTCGGCGCTGATCGGCGCCCTGATCTTCTCGCTGATGCTGGTGCCGCTCATGGCCTACTGGATGCTGCGGCGCAAGCTGCCGCATGGCGACAACCGCCTGCTGGCCGCCTGCAAGCGCGCCTATGCGCCGGTGCTGGCCTGGGCCCTGGCGCGCCGCCGCGCGGTCATGGCGCTGGCCGTCGTCGCCTTCGTCGCGGCGATGGGCGTGGCCACCCGCCTGGGCTCGGAATTCCTGCCGGAGCTGAACGAGGGCACGATCTGGGTCAACGTCCGCCTGCCTTCCAGCATCTCCAACGACGAGGCGGCCCGCACCCTGCGTTCCATCCGCCAGGCGCTGCTCACGGTGCCCGAGGTGCGCACCACGGTCTCCAAGGCCGGCCAGCCCGAGGACGGCACCGACCCCAAGACCATCTCGATGGCCGAGGTCTTCGTCGACGTCAAGCCGCCCGAGGAGTGGCGCAAGGGCCTCACCCGCGCGCAGCTGCTCGACGAGATGGACCGCGCGGTCTCCGCCATCCCGGGCATGGAGCCGGTGTTCTCGCAGCCCATTCGGGACAACGTGCTGGAATCCATCTCGCAGATCGACGGCCAGATCGTGATCAAGGTCGCCGGGGACGACCTGGGCGAGCTCAAACGCGTGACCCAGGCCATCGAGCAGCAGGTCAAGCAGGTGCCCGGCGTCTACCGCGCCGAGATCGACCGCTTCGGCGAGCTGCCGCAGCTGGTCATCGACATCGACCGCGACCGCGCCGCGCGCCTGGGCCTGAACGTTCAGGACATCCAGGACGTGGTCGAGGCCGCCCTGGCCGGCAAGGCCGCCACCCAGATCTGGGAGGGCGAGCGCAAGTTCTCGGTGGCGGTGCGCCTGGCCGGCGAGCGCCGCCAGCTCGGGGCGCTGCCGCAGACCCTGATCCCCACGCCCGACGGCGGCTACGTGCCCCTGTCCAGCGTGGCCGACATCCGCGAGGTCAGCGGCGCGATGAACATCGCCCGTGAGGCCGGCCGCCGCACCATGGCCATCGGCATCTTCATCAAGGGCCGTGACATGGGCTCGGTGGTGGCCGACATGAAGCAGCGCACCGACGGCGCGGTCACCCTGCCGGCCGGCTACACCGTGAGCTGGTCGGGCGAGTTCGAGAACCAGGAGCGGGCCATGAAGCGGCTGTCCCTGGTGGTGCCGGTCTCGCTGCTGCTGATCTTCGTGCTGCTGTTCGACGCCTTCGGCTCCCTCAAGCGCGCCGCTCTGATCCTGATGAACGTGCCCCTGGCCCTCATCGGCGGCTTCGTCGCGCTGTGGATCTTCGGCATCCCGCTGTCGGTCTCGGCCGCCATCGGCTTCATCGCGCTGTCGGGGCAGGCGGTGCTCAATGGCGTGGTGATGCTCTCGGTGTTCCAGCAGCTGCAGTCGCGCGGCATGTCGGTGGTGGACGCGGTGCGCGAGGGCTCGATGCAGCGCCTGCGCACGGTGCTCATGACGGCCTTGCTGGCCGCGCTGGGGCTGCTGCCCATGGCGCTGTCGCAGGACATCGGCGCCGAGACCCAGCGGCCGCTGGCCATCGTGGTGATCGGCGGGCTATTCACCGCCACGCTGCTCACGCTGGTGGTGCTGCCGGTGCTGTACGTGGCCTGGTTCGGCCGCGAGAAGCAGCACCCGCTGCCGCTGCCCAAGGGCGGCCACTGAGGCCGGCGCCGCGCCTGCGGGCGCGGCGTCCTGTCACGGCGCGTGCGGGGGGCGGGTCAGCGCAGCCAGCCGCGCTTGCGGAAGTACCACATCGGCACCACCGCGCTGGCCACCATCAGCGCCAGTGCGAGCGGGTAGCCGCCCTGCCACTCCAGCTCCGGCATGTACTTGAAGTTCATGCCGTAGAGGCTGGCCACCAGGGTCGGCGGCAGCAGCGCCACGCTGGCCACCGAGAAGATCTTGATGATCTTGTTCTGGTTGATGTTGATGAAGCCGACGGTGGCGTCCATCAGGAAGTTGATCTTGTCGAACAGGAAGGCCGTGTGGTTGTCCAGCGACTCGATGTCGCGCAGGATCTGCCGCGCCTCCTCGAACTGCTCGGCGGACAGCATGCGGCTTCGCATCATGAAGCTCACCGCGCGGCGGGTGTCCATCATGTTGCGGCGGATGCGGCCGTTCAGGTCCTCCTGGCGCGCGATCGCGCCCAGCACCTCGCCGGCCAGGGCGTCGGTCACCTCGCCGGACAGCACCTGCTTGGAGACCTCCTCGAGCTCGTCGTAGATGCCCTCGAGCGTGTCGGCCGAGTACTCGGCGTCGGCGTCGAACAGCTTGAGCAGCACCTCCTTGGCATCCTCGATCAGGCCCGGGGCCCGACGTGCGCGCATGCGCAGCAGGCGGAACACCGGCACGTCCTCGTCGTGGATGGAGAACAGGACGCCCTTGCTCTTGAGGCTGTCGTTGACCAGGTTCAGGATGAAGGCCACGCGGACGGTGCGCGGCTCGTCGTCACCGGCGATCAGGAAGTCGCTGCGAATGTGCAGGTCGCCGTTGTCTTCCTCGTAGAAGCGGGCGGATTCCTCGATGTCCTCGTCCATCGCGTCGTCGGGGATGGACAGGCCGAAGTACTGCTTGACCCAGCGCTTTTCCTCGGGCGTGGGTGATTCCAGGTCGACCCAGATCGGCTGGAACTTGGACAGCTCCTCCAGGGACTCGATTTCTTCCTGGAACAGACGCCCGTTGGCGAGCGTGAAGATGTTGAGCATGGCTCACTCCGTGACAGGGGGTTCGGCGGTGCGGGGCAATGGGGAGCTTCCGACGCCCCGCGGCCTCTTGTCACGGGCGTCGAAAGCTACCGACTCGGGTAGGTTTCCAAGGCGTGGGCCTCCGGTAATTTCGACCCGTCGATTATGCCGCGCCACTCGGCCGTCAGACCGCGTGGGCGTGCTCTCGGTGCTCGAAAAATGAGAGCAACTCGGCCCGGCGGGCGTAGGCATCCTGTTCGCCCAGCGCGATCAGCGCCTGCGTGAAGCCGGGCTCGAAGAGCAGGTAGCTGGCCAGGGGGCCGCCGCTGCGCATCGCGCCCAGCCCGCCGAGGGCGCGGCGCACCGGCCGCGGCAGGGCGCTGGCATGCTGCATGGCGAGCGCGTCGAGTGACTGGCTCGGCTGGATCGCCAGCACCTCGACCGGGCGGTACGGCAGCATCCCCGCCACTTCCCGCGGCAGCTGGCGCAGGGTCTGGGTCACGCGCTGGGCCTGCTCCACGTCGGCCTGCAGGGTGTCGTGGAACACGCTGGCCAGCGCATGGGCCGCAATCGCGCCCAGCCGGGGCTCGGCGGCCGGGGTGCCGTTGGCCGCGGTGCGCTGCGGCTGGCCCACGCCCACCACCAGGATCCGGTCGGCCCCCAGGTGCACCGCGGGCGACAGCGGCGAGACCTGGCGCATCGCGCCATCGCCGAAGTATTCGCGGCGGCCGTCCACCCACAGGGGCGTCGGCGGGAACAGGAACGGCAGGGCGCTGGAGGCCATCAGGTGTTCGATGGTCACCGGCTGGAACTCCGCGCGCCGCCCGGGCCGGTTCCAGGGCTGGTGGCCCGTGTCGGCCGCGGTGTGGCAGAAGGTCCAGTGGGTGCCTGTGGTGTAGCTGGAGGCCGTCACCGCCAGCGCCTGGATCGCGCCCTGGGCGAGGGCCTGCTCGATGCCCGCCAGCGAAATGCCCTGGTGCAGCGTGTCCACCAGGGGCATGGTGTCCAGCAGGGCGCCTTCGCGCCGCGTCGCGCTCCACAGCCGAACCGCCGCCAGCAGCCGCGACACCCGCACCCAGTGCGGGATCTTCAGCGCGTACACGTCCTCGCAGTGCAGGCGGCCCCAGAACCGGGCGAGGTGGTCGAACGCCGCCAGCCCGGAGGTGGCATGGCCGGCCAGGCTGGCCACGTTGATGGCGCCCGCCGACGTGCCCACCAGCACCTCGAACGGGAACGGCGCCGCGGCGCCGGGCGAGCGCAGCCCGAGCATGCTGCCGAGGGCGCGCAGCACGCCCGCCTGGTAGGCCGTGCGCGCGCCGCCCCCCATCAGCACCAGGGCGTGGACGTGCGCCGGTGCCGAGGCCTGCAGGGTGCCGAGCATGGTCGCCAGCGACATGGCGGGAATTCCTCCGTCCGGCTCATCCTAGAGCAAGGCCCGCCGGGCCGGAAGCGGCAGGATGAGTCCTACACGCCCGAGCCGACACGTCCGACAGGTCGGCTGAGGCGAGGCCCCTACATTCGGTCCATCGGTTCTGCACCGACGCCCCCGGCGGCGCCGTTCCCGGCCATTCGCAGGAGTCCCGCATGATCCACCTTGCCTCCGAATCACGCCCCGGCCGTCCCGGCTGGCGCCCCGGCCCCGCGGCCCGTCCGCAGGCGCAGGCCCCGGGCAGTCCGCGTGTCGCCTCGCATGCGTGGCCCTTCCTGAGCCGTCCGGTGACCGGGCCCGCCGTGCAGGGCCCGTCGCCATCCCCCCGCAATGACAGCGGCAGCTGACCTGCCGCACGGAGCCTTTTCCCATGTCCCTCGACACCCGTCCCCCGCGTCGCCCCCCGGAAGCGGTCCGCGACAAGCCCCAGGTCGACCGCACCGAGCACGGCAACCTCGAACGGGCCCATGCGCGCCGGCACCCGCATGCCGCGCAAGCCCCTGCTTGCAATGGGGGATGGAGCCGCCACGGCGCCGGCCCCGCGGCCTGGAGCACCTGGAGATAGTCCATAAGAAATCGACTGATCGATCGACCAGCACCTTCGTGGCATAACTCGTTGCGCTTTGTCAATTCCGCGGCGTGAGTCCCCGCGCCCGGCGGCTCAAACCCATTGCTTTTCGCGGCATGCCCGCGCATAGTGAACCCGACCAGTGATCCTCACCCGGGCTGCTGCACTCCAGGTTGGCAGCCCATTCAACCCGTGCAACACAGGAGACTCACTCATGAACCTGACGATCAGCGGTCACCACCTCGAAGTCACTCCCGCCCTTCGCAATTACGTGACCACCAAGCTCGATCGCATCACCCGGCACTTCGACCAGGTGGTGGACATCAAGGTACTGCTCACGGTTGAAAACCAGACGGAGAAGGAAAGACGCCAGCGCGCTGAATGCAGGATCCACGTCAAGGGCAATGACCTGTTCGCCGAAAGCGCCCACGCCGACCTGTACGCGGCCTTCGACGAACTCGTCGACAAGCTCGACCGCCAGGTCTCCCGCCACAAGACGCGCCTGCAGGACCACAACCATCACTCGGCGAAACGCCTGATGGCTGTGGACGGCGGGCTCCCCGCCGAGGCCGGCCAGGCGGCCGGCGCGTGACACGAGGCGCCTTCGGGCGCCTTTCCATTTCAGGGACCTGCCTCCCGGCGCGTTGTGGTGCTGGGAACACGGCGGGCGCGGCCCCTGCGTTGCGGGGTTGGGGGCGGGTGCATAATCCACTCCCCAACCATGAACCGCCTTGCGTCCATCCTGCCCGTCTCCCAGGTTCTGGTGAGCGTCGACGCCACCAGCAAGAAACGGGCTTTCGAAGAAGCCGGGCTGCTGTTCGAGAACCTGCACGGCCTCTCGCGTGCCCTGATCACCGACAGCCTGTTCGCCCGTGAACGCCTCGGCTCCACCGGCCTGGGCCACGGCGTCGCCATTCCCCACGGCCGCATCAAGGGCCTCAAGGCCCCGATGGCTGCCCTGTTCCAGCTCGCCCAGCCGATCGGCTTCGACGCGCCCGACGAACAGCCCGTGGGTCTGTTGATCTTCCTGCTCGTGCCCGAGGCCGCGACCCAGAAGCACCTGGAGATCCTGTCCGAGATCGCCGAGCTCCTGAGCGACGCCGTCCTGCGGGAAAAGATCAAGACCGCTGCCAGCGCCGAGGCGCTGCACGGCCTGATCGCCAACTGGCAGTCGGCCCAGCCGGCCTGAAGCGCGCTTCGTGAAACCCACCGTCGTCAGCGCAGATGTCCTGTTCGAGGACCATCGCAGCACGCTGAAGTGGGAGTGGGTCGCCGGCCTGGGCGCCTCGGAGCGCCGCTTCGACGAAGTGGCCATCCGCGCCGCGCGCTCCGGCGCCGACCTGGTCGGCTACCTCAATTACATCCACCCGTACCGGGTGCAGATCCTGGGCGAGCGCGAGATCGCCTACCTGCAGAACGCCACCGCCGACGACTGCGCCCGCCGCATCGCGCGCATCGTCACGCTGGAGCCGCCGGTGCTGGTGCTGGCCGACGGCCAGGTCGCGCCCGACGCGCTGGTGGCCATGTGCGAGCGCGCGCAGATTCCCATGTTCGCCACGCGCGAGTCGTCGGCCTTCGTGATCGACGTGCTGCGCGCCTACCTGTCCAAGCACTTCGCCGAGCGCACCTCCATGCACGGCGTGTTCATGGACATCCTGGGCCTGGGTGTCCTGATCACCGGCGAGTCCGGCCTGGGCAAGAGCGAGCTGGGCCTGGAGCTGATCTCCCGTGGCAACGGCCTGGTGGCCGACGACGCGGTGGACCTGTACCGCATCAACCAGACCACCATCGAGGGCCGCTGCCCCGAGCTGCTGCAGAACCTGCTGGAAGTGCGCGGCATCGGCCTGCTGGACATCCGCGCCATCTTCGGCGAGACCGCGGTGCGCCGGAAGATGCGGCTGAAGTTGATCGTGCACCTGGTGCGGCGCGAGACGCTGGAGCGCGAGTACGAGCGCCTGCCCTACGAGCCGCTCACGCAGGACGTGCTGGGCGTGCCGATTCGCAAGGCCGTCATCCAGGTGGTGGCCGGTCGCAACATCGCCGTGCTGGTGGAAGCCGCCGTGCGCAACACCATCCTGCAGCTGCGGGGCGTGGACACCTACGCGGAGTTCGTCGAGCGGCATCGCCGCGCGATGGAGAGCGAGGGCTGACTGCCCGGGGTCCCCGCGGGCCGGGGACTCAGTTGCCGCGGCCGGCGGGCCGGTGCGGGCAGCCTTCCTTGACGCAGTTCGCGTACAGGCTCAGGGCGTGGTCGGCGATGCGAAAGCCCTGGGCCTGGGCCACCGCGTTCTGGCGCTTCTCGATCTCGGCGTCGTAGAACTCCTCGACCCGTCCGCAGTCCAGGCACACCAGGTGGTCGTGGTGCTGGCCCTCATTGAGCTCGTAGACCGCCTTGCCGCTCTCGAAGTGGCTGCGCGAGAGGATGCCGGCCTGCTCGAACTGCGTCAGCACGCGGTAGACGGTGGCCAGGCCGATGTCCGAGCGCTCCTCGAGCAGCACGCGGAACACGTCCTCCGCGGTCATGTGGCGCTGCGAACCCTTGTGGAATACGTCCAGGATCTTCAGCCGGGGCAGCGTCGCCTTCAGGCCGGTGCTTTTGAGTTCGTCGATGTTCGCCATGGTGCCTGTCGGGGCGGCCTCGCCGAGAGGGGCCCGCCGCTACAATCGTTCGATCATATACGCCACGCCCGCCTGATGCCCGCCATCCCCCTTCGCAGCAGCCGCCTCGCCCTCGTGCTGGCCGCCTGCGCCCTGGCCGCCGGCTGCGGCAGCCTCGACGGCGCCAGCGCCCGCGTCGCCGGCGCCGTCACGCCGTACAAGATGCCGATCGTGCAGGGTAACTTCGTCTCGCGCGAGCAGGTCGCCGTCCTCAAGCCGGGCATGAGCCGCCAGCAGGTGCGCGAGATCCTGGGCACGCCCCTCCTGGCGAGCGTCTTCCACGCCGACCGCTGGGACTACGTCTTCACCCTGCGCCGTCAGGGCGTGCCGCCGCAGGCCTACCGCCTGACCGTGCAGTTCAAGGGCGACGCGCTCGAGCGCTTCGAGGGCGACACCATGCCCACCGAGGCCGAGTTCGTGGCGCTGCTCGATGTCGCGCGCCGCAACCGCCCGGTGCCCCCGCTGGAGGCCACCGAGGCCCAGCTCAAACGCTTTCCCGCGCCGGCGCCCGCCGCGCCCGAGGCGCCGCTGCCGCCCGCCGCCGCCAGCTACCCCCCGCTCGAACCGCCGTCCCGCTGACCCGATGCCTTCCCTGAACACCCCCCACCGCGTCGCCGTCGCCGGCGCCACCGGCCGCATGGGCCACATGCTGATCGAGGCCATCCGCGCCAGTGATGACTGCCAGCTCGCCGGCGCGCTGGACGTGCCCGCCAGCCCCGCCATCGGCAACGACGCCTGCGCCTTCCTGGGCCACGCCAGCGGCGTCGCCGTTACCGCCGACCTGGCCGCCGGCCTGGCCAATGCCCGTGTGCTGATCGACTTCACCCGCCCCGAGGGCACGATGGCCCACCTGGCCGCCTGCCGCGCGCATGGCGTGGCCCTGATCATCGGCACCACCGGCTTCTCCGAGGCGCAGAAGGCCGAGATCGCCGAGGCCGCCAAGGTGATCCCGATCGTGATGGCCCCCAACATGTCTGTGGGCGTGAACGTCACGCTCAAGCTGCTCGAGATGGCGGCCAAGGCCCTGGCCACCGGTTACGACATCGAGATCATCGAGGCCCACCACCGCCACAAGGTCGATGCCCCCTCGGGCACGGCCCTCAAGATGGGCGAGGTCATCGCCGACGCCATCGGCCGCGACCTGAAGGAATGCGGCGTCTACGCCCGCGAGGGCGTGACTGGCGAGCGCGACCCGTCCACCATCGGCTTTTCCACCATCCGCGGCGGCGACATCGTCGGCGACCACACCGTGCTGTTCGCCGGCACGGGCGAGCGCATCGAGATCACCCACAAGTCGTCCAGCCGCGCCACGTACGCCCAGGGCAGCCTGCGCGCCGTGCGTTTCCTCGCGGACAAGAAGAACGGTCTGTACGACATGTTCGATGTCCTGGGACTGCGATAGCGCGGAGCATGACCGCCGCGCCGGGCCGCCCCAAGCAAGGTCGCGCCCCCTCGGGGGGCAGCGAGGACACGCAGTGCCGAGCGTGGGGGCCTCAATGACCGCCGCGCCGGGCCGCCCCAAGCAAGGTCGCGCCCCCTCGGGGGGCAGCGAAGGACACGCAGTGCCGAGCGTGGGGGCCTCAATGACCGCCGCGCCGGGCCGCCCCAAGCAAGGTCGCGCCCCCTCGGGGGGCAGCGAAGGACACGAAGTGCCGAGCGTGGGGGCACGGGTATGAACCTGTTGCAGCTGCTGCGCCAGGGGGATGCGATCACGCAGGGTGTGGCGCTGCTGCTCCTGGCGATGTCCGTGGCGAGCTGGGTCGCCATCGTCTGGAAGGCCTGGCTGCTGCGCCAGGCCTCGGCCGGCGTGGCCCGCGGCGTCGCCGCGTTCTGGCAGGCCGCCAGCCTCGATGAAGCCCGCGCCCGCCTGCCGGCCTTCGACCGCGTGGGCCTGGTCCTGCCCCTGGTCGAGGCCACCGCCCCGCCCGCGCCCGGCGGCCTGGCCGCCGCCGGCGACCGGTCGCAGCAGCTCACGCGCGGCCTGCGGGACGCGCTGCACGACATCATCGACAAGCTCCAGTTCGGCCAGGTGATGCTGGCCACCGTGGGCTCCACCGCGCCCTTCGTGGGCCTGCTCGGCACGGTCTGGGGCATCTACCATGCGCTCACCGGCATCGCCGGCAGCGGCCAGGTCGGCATCGACCAGGTCGCCGGCCCGGTGGGCGAGGCCCTGGTCATGACGGCCGCCGGACTGGCCGTGGCCATCCCCGCCGTCCTGGGCTACAACATCTTCAGCCGCCGCATCGCCCGCATCGAGGCCGACCTCGAAGGCTTCGCCCGCGACCTGCGCGACCTGCTCTCCGGGGCGCAGCAATGAGCTTCGGCCGGCTCGAGCGCACCCCGCCGCCGCAGCCGTTCTCGGACATCAACGTCACGCCCCTGGTCGACGTGATGCTGGTGCTGGTGGTGATCTTCATCGTCACCGCGCCGCTGCTGGCCAACTCGATCCGGCTGGACCTGCCCAAGGCCGCAGCCGCCAAGCCCCGCGAGGCTGGCGTCGCCATCACCGTCGTCCTCGACCCGCAGGGCGGCCTGTTCATCGACCGCGACCCCGTCACTCCCGCCCAGCTGGCCGAGCGCCTGGCCCAGGCCGGCAAGCTCAATCCCGCCACCGAGGTGCAGCTGCGCGCCGACCAGTCCGTCCCGTACGGCCGGGTGGTGGAGGTCATGGGCGCGGCCCAGGCCGCCGGGCTGAACCGGGTCGGCTTCGTGGCCGAGAGCCCGGCGCGCTGACCGGCCGGCGGCCGCGGGCTGCCCCCTACAATTTCGCCCATCATGCAAGACAAGTACAACCACCTCGAGATCGAGAAGGACGCGCAGGCGCACTGGACCGCGCGCGACGCCTACCGCGTCGTCGAGGACCCGAAGAAAAAGAAGTTCTACGCCTGCTCCATGCTGCCGTACCCCAGCGGCAAGCTGCACATGGGCCATGTACGCAACTACACCATCAACGACATGCTCACGCGCTACCTGCGCATGAACGGCTACAACGTGTTGATGCCCATGGGCTGGGACGCCTTCGGCCTGCCCGCCGAGAACGCCGCGCTGAAGAACGGCGTGCCGCCGGCCCAGTGGACGTACGAAAACATCGCGTACATGAAGAAGCAGATGCAGTCGATGGGCCTGGCCATCGACTGGTCGCGCGAGGTCGCTACCTGCGACCCGGCCTACTACAAGTGGAACCAGTGGCTGTTCCTGAAGATGCTCGAGAAGGGCATTGCCTACCGCAAGACCCAGGTCGTGAACTGGGACCCGGTGGACCAGACCGTGCTGGCCAACGAGCAGGTCATCGACGGCAAGGGCTGGCGCACCGGCGCCGTCGTCGAGAAGCGCGAGATCCCGGGCTACTACCTCAAGATCACCGACTACGCCGACGAGCTCCTGCGCTTCGTGAAGGACGACCTCGCCGGCTGGCCCGAGCGCGTCAAGCTGATGCAGGAGAACTGGATCGGCAAGAGCGAGGGCGTGCGCTTCGCCTTCACCCACGACATCGCGGGCGATGACGGGCAGCTCATTGGCGACGGGAAGATGTACGTCTTCACCACTCGCGCCGACACCATCATGGGCGTGACCTTCTGCGCGGTCGCACCCGAGCACCCGCTGGCCACGCATGCCGCCCGGACCAACCTGCGCCTCGCCGCCTTCATCGAGGAGTGCAAGAAGGGCGGCACCACCGAGGCCGAGCTCGCCCTCAAGGAGAAGGAGGGCATGCCCACCGGCCTGTTCGTCACGCACCCGCTGACGAACGAGAAGGTCGAGGTCTGGGTCGGCAACTACGTGCTCATGTCGTACGGCGACGGCGCCGTCATGGGTGTGCCGGGCCACGACGAGCGCGACTTCGCCTTCGCCCTCAAGTACAACCTGCCGATCGTGCAGGTGGTGCATGTCGATGGCGAGCACTACGACTACAAGCACTGGCAGGAGTGGTACGCCGACAAGCTCCAGGGCGTCACCATCAACTCCGACATCTTCAGCGGCTTCAAGTACAAGGAGGCGGTGGACGCCGTCGCCCACGCGCTGCAGCAGAAAGGCTTGGGCGAGAAGAAGACCACCTGGCGCCTGCGTGACTGGGGCATCAGCCGCCAGCGTTACTGGGGCACCCCGATCCCGATCATCCACTGCCCCGAGCACGGCGCCGTGCCCGTGCCCGAGCAGGACCTGCCGGTGGTGCTGCCGGCCGACTGCGTGCCCGATGGCACCGGCAACCCGCTGAACAAGCGCGAGGACTTCCTCGCCTGCAAGTGCCCGGTGTGCGGCCAGGCCGCCCGCCGCGAGACCGACACCATGGACACCTTCGTGGACTCGTCCTGGTACTTCATGCGGTACTGCGATCCCACCAACGACCAGAAGATGGTCGCCGAAGGCACCGACTACTGGATGCCGATGGACCAGTACATCGGCGGCATCGAGCACGCCATCCTGCACCTGCTGTACGCGCGCTTCTGGACCAAGGTCATGCGCGACCTCGGCCTGGTGAAGATCGACGAGCCCTTCACCAAGCTGCTCACTCAGGGCATGGTGCTGAACGAGGCCTTCTCGCGCACCACCACCGGCAAGCAGTACTACTGGCAGCACGAGCTGGACATCGTGCGCGACGAGCACAACAAGGTGCTCTCCGCCACCTCCAAGGCCGACGGCCTGCCGGTGACCTACGAGGGCTGGACCACCATGTCCAAGTCCAAGAACAACGGCGTCGACCCGCAGGCCCTGATCGAGCAGTACGGCGCCGACACCTCGCGCCTGTACACCATGTTCACCGCGCCGCCCGAGGCCACCCTCGAGTGGAACGACGCCGCGCTGGAGGGCAGCTACCGCTTCCTGCGCCGCGTCTGGAACTTCGGCATGAAGGTCGGCGGCACCGAGGCGGTGGCCGCGCGCTCGCGCGAAACGGCCCAGGCCGCGGGCTTCGGCAAGGCCGCCAAGGCCCTGCGCCTGGAGATCCACACCGTGCTGCGCCAGGTCGACTACGACTACCAGCGCATGCAATACAACACCGTGGTCTCCGGCGCGATGAAGATGCTCAACGCGCTCGAGGACTTCAAGGCGGTCGACGAGCCCGGCGCCCAGGCCGCCCTGGCCGAGGGCTTCGGCATCCTGCTGCGCGTGCTGTACCCGGCCACGCCGCACATCGCGCACGGCCTGTGGCAGGCCCTGGGCTATGCCGCCCTGCACGGCGACCTGATCGACGCGCCCTGGCCGCATGTCGACGAGGCCGCCCTCAAGCAGGACGAGATCGAGCTGATGCTGCAGGTCAATGGCAAGCTGCGCGGCTCCGTGCTGGTGCCGGCCGGCGCCGCGCGCGAGGAGATCGAGCGCCTGGCCGTGGCCAGCGAGGCCTTCACCAAGTTCGCCGAGGGCGCCGTACCCAAGAAGGTGATCGTGGTCCCGGGCCGCCTCGTCAACGTGGTGATCTGATGCGCCGGCGCGGCCTGCTCCTGGCCAGCCTGGGCGGCGCCGCGGCCACGCTGGCGGGCTGCGGCTTCCGCATGCGCGGCGCGCCCAGCTTCGCCTTCGACAGCATCCACCTCGCCGGCACCTCGGAGCTGGCCTCCGAGCTGCGCCGCAACCTGCAGTCCGTCCCCGGCCTGCGGGTGCTCGATGCGCGCACCCCGCCCGACCAGGCCCAGGTGATTCTGGACATCCTGGGCGAGCAGCGCCAGAAGGTGGTGGTGGGCCGCACCTCCACCGGCCAGGTGCGCGAATTCCAGCTTCGCATGTCGCTGAAGTTCCGCCTGCGCAACCCGCGCGGGCGCGAGCTGATCTCCGACACCGACCTGCTGCAGCAGAGGGACATCAGCTTCAACGAATCCGCCGTCCTGGCCAAGGAGGCCGAGGAAGTGCTCCTGTACAACGACATGCAGTCGGACCTGGTGCAGCAGGTGCTGCGCCGGCTGGCGGCCGTGCGGGCGGTCTGACCCCATGCAACTGGCCCTGCCCCAGCTCGAGGCGCACCTGCAGAAGACGCTGCGCTCCCTCTACACCCTGCACGGCGACGAGCCGCTGCTGGTGCAGGAGGCGGCCGACGCGATCCGCGCTGCGGCGCGGGCGCAGGGCTACACCGAGCGCACGGTCCACACCGTCGCCGGCGCGCACTTCGACTGGAGCGCGGTGCTGGCCGCCGGCGGCTCCCTGAGCCTGTTCGCGGACAGGCAGGTCGTCGAGGTCCGCATCCCCTCGGGCAAGCCGGGCAAGGAGGGCAGCGCCGCCCTCCAGCAGATCGCCGAGCAGTCCCAGGGCAACGACAGCACGCTGACCCTGGTGCTGCTGCCCAAGCTCGATCGCATGACCCTGCAGGGCGCCTGGTTCGGCGCCCTGGACAGCTTCGGCGCCACGGTCAAGGTCGACCCGGTGGAGCGCGCGCACCTGCCGCAGTGGATCGCCGGGCGCCTGGCGCGCAACGGCCAGCGCGTGGCGGCGGGCGAGGAGGGCCAGCGCACCCTGCAATTCTTCGCCGACCGGGTCGAGGGCAACCTGCTCGCCGCGCACCAGGAGATCCAGAAGCTGGCCCTGCTGCACCCGGCAGGCGAGCTGTCCTTCGAGCAGGTGGAGGCGGCGGTGCTCAATGTGGCCCGCTACGACGTCTTCAAGCTCTCCGAGGCGGTGCTCGCCGGCCAGGCCCAGCGCGTGCAGCGCATGCTCGAGGGCCTGCAGGCCGAGGGCGAGGCCGAGGTCCTGGTGCACTACACCCTGGCCGAGGACATCCGCGCCCTCAAGCGGGTGAAGGACGCCATGGCCGGCGGCAAGCCCCTGCCCCTGGCGCTGCGCGAGCAGCGCGTCTGGGGCCTGAAGGAGCGCCTGTTCGAGCGGGTGCTGCCGCGCCTGACCCCCCTCATGCTCGATGGCCTGCTGCACTCGGCCCACGTGGTCGACGGCATCGTCAAGGGCCTCAAGGCCCCCGGCTGGCCCGCCAGCGGCTGGCAGGCCCTGCACAAGCTGGCCCTGGACCTGTGCCTGGCCTGTTCCCCCCAGGCGCAAGGCCATACCCCGCGTGCGAAAATGGGCGGATGAACGCCCTGAACGTCGCCGAGTACATCCAGTCGCTGGGTGTGCAGGCCCGGCAAGCCGCCGCCCTGATGGCGAAGGCGAATGCCGCCACCAAGAACAAGGCTCTCAAGCGCCTGGCCGTCCTGCTGCGTGAGAACGCCGCGGCCCTCGCCGTGGACAACGGCAAGGACATCGCCCGCGCCGAGGCCGCCGGGCTGGCCGCCCCGATGGTCGACCGCCTGCGCCTCACCCCCAAGGTCATCGACACCGTGGCCGAAGGCTGCGAGCAGCTCGCCGCCATGCCCGACGTGATCGGCGAGATCCTCGGCATGAAGCAGCAGCCCAGTGGCATCCGCGTCGGCCAGATGCGGGTGCCGATCGGCGTCTTCGGCATGATCTTCGAGAGCCGGCCCAATGTGACCATCGAGGCCGCCAGCCTGTCCATCAAGAGCGGCAACGCCTGCATCCTGCGCGGCGGCTCGGAGGCCATCGAGTCCAACAAGGCGCTGGCGAAGCTGGTGCAGCAGGCCCTGGCCGACGCCGGCCTGCCGCCCGAGGCCGTGCAGCTGGTGCAGACCACCGACCGCGAGGCCGTGGGCCAGCTGATCGCGATGCCCCAGTACGTGGACGTGATCATCCCGCGCGGCGGCAAGGGCCTGATCGAGCGCATCAGCCGCGAGGCCAAGGTGCCCGTGATCAAGCACCTGGACGGCAACTGCCACACCTACATCGACGACCCCTGCGACATCGCCATGGCGGTCAAGGTGACCGACAACGCCAAGACCCAGAAGTACAGCCCCTGCAACGCCAGCGAGGGCCTGCTGGTCGCGCGCGGCGTGGCCGCTGAATTCCTGCCGGAGATCGGCGCCGTCTTTGCCGCCAAGGGCGTGGAGATGCGCTGCGACCCGGCGGCCAAGGCCATCCTCGCCGCCGTGCCCGGCGCGAACGTGGTCGACGCCACCGAGCAGGACTGGTACGAGGAGTACCTCGCGCCCGTCATCAGCGTGAAGGTGGTCGAGGGCCTGGACGAGGCCATCGCCCACATCAACCGGTACGGCAGCCACCACACCGACGCCATCCTCACCCGGGACCACATGCACGCCCAGCGCTTTTTGCGCGAGGTCGATTCGGCCAGCGTCATGGTGAATGCGAGCACCCGCTTCGCGGATGGTTTCGAGTACGGCCTGGGCGCCGAGATCGGCATCAGCACCGACAAGTTCCACGCGCGCGGCCCGGTGGGCATCGAGGGCCTGACCTCCCTGAAGTGGGTGGTGCTCGGCGACGGCGAAGTCCGCAACTGAGCGGGCGCCCACCATGCGTGATTACTGGCCTTCCTGCGGCTGGCGCCTCCTGGACCGTGACCCGCAGGGCCGGCTGGTCGTCACCGACGATTTCCTGCGCCTGCTGCTGGCGCGCCCCGAGCTCGCGCCGGTGCCCGAGTCCTGCGACGCCGAACGCGCCCTGCACGAGCGCCTGCTGCAGCAGCCCCGGCGCGAGGTGCCTGCAGCCGAACTCGCCGCGCTGGCGGATGCCGACGCCCGTGAGAACTACGCGGTCTGGCTGCGGTTCCGCGAGCGCCTGCTGGCGCAGCCCACGCTGGAGGCCAGCTACCTGCAGATCTTCCGCGGCCAGGTCGACGTGCCGCCGCTGCTGGTGCACCAGCTCACGCAGGTGATCCTGCGCGAGGCCCTGGGCGACGCCGCGCCGGCGCTCCAGGTGCGCGCCGCCGAGATGTTCTTCCGGCCCCAGCGCATCGCCGTCCAGGAGGACGGCCAGGTCATGGCGGCCGACGACGAGGCCGTGGAGCGCCTGGCCGTGGCCAGCTCCTTCGGCGCCATCGGCGAGCTGCTGCGGCAGGGCGGCGCGCCGCTGCGCGAGGCCGAACTCGACGTGCTGCGCGAGGACAACGCCGAGGATTACTGGCCCCGCAGCGAGGCGCACGACATGGTGGTCGCCCTGCACCACGGGCAGCCCGCGCTGGAGGGCCTGTGCCGGGTCATCGAACGCTGGGTGGGGCGCCTGCTCGGCGTGTCGGTGCAGGTGCGCGTCGAGCGCGAGATCGACGACGCGCAGTGGCTCTGGCACGTGGGCCTGGACGCCCAGGCCAGCGCGGTCCTCAATGCGCTCTATCAGGGCCAGGACGTTGAGCCCGCGCAGATGGAGCGCATGCTGTGCCTGTTCCGCCTGGATTTCGACGAACCCTCGGTGGTTCGCCGCGAGCTGGCCGGCCACCCCGTCTACCTCGCCATGGGCATGGATGCAACCAAGGTTCTCAGGCTCAAGCCGCAGAACCTGCTGTTGAATCTGCCCTTGTCGCGCCCGTCTTGATGCGGCGCACAAGCCTACTCCTACAATCGGGAGCCGAGGCCTCATCCCACCCCCTGAAGAGGGTTGCAGCATGGTTCCCCATCTCATCACGGCCCTGAGCGGCCCCATCAACGAGCTCGAGCAGCGCATCCTCGAGTCCATGCCCGCCATCGAGCGCTGGTTCCGCCTCGAATGGATGGAGCACACCCCGCCGTTCTACAGCTCGGTCGACATCCGCAATGCCGGCTTCAAGCTCGCGCCGGTGGACACCAACCTGTTCCCCGGCGGCTGGAACAACCTCACCCCCGAGATGCTGCCGCTGGCGGTGCAGGCGGCGATGGCGGCGATCGAGAAGATCTGCCCCGAGGCCAAGAACCTGCTGGTGATCCCCGAGAACCACACGCGCAACACGTTCTACCTGTCGAACCTGGCGCAGCTCCAGCGCATCTTCCACATGGCGGGCCTGAACGTCCGCATCGGCTCGATCAGCCCGGACATCACCGAGCCCACGCCGATCGACCTCCCGGGTGGCGAGTCCATCACCCTGGAGCCGGTGGTCCGCAGCAAGTACCGACTGGGGCTCAAGGACTTCGACCCCTGCACCATCCTGTTGAACAACGACCTCTCGGCCGGCGCCCCGGGCATCCTGGAGGACCTGCACGAGCAGTACCTGCTGCCGCCGCTGCACGCGGGCTGGAGCGTGCGCCGCAAGAGCCGCCACTTCCAGAGTTACGAGGAAGTCTCCAAGCGTTTCGGCAAGCTCCTGGGCATCGACCCGTGGCTGATCAACCCGATGTTCAACGTCTGCGGCGAGGTCGACTTCGCCAATGGCACGGGCATGGACTGCCTGGCCACCAACGTCGACGCGCTGCTCACGCGCATCCGCCGCAAGTACAAGGACTACGGCATCAACGAGAAGCCGTTCGTGGTGGTCAAGGCCGACAACGGCACCTACGGCATGGGCATCATGACCGTGCGCGACGCCAAGGACCTGGAGCAGCTCAATCGCAAGACCCGCAACAAGATGGGCGTCATCAAGGACGGCCAGGAGGTCTCGCAGGTGATCATCCAGGAAGGCGTGCTCACCAACGAACGCATCCACGATGCCGTCGCCGAGCCGGTGGTCTACATGATGGACCGCTACGTGGTCGGCGGCTTCTACCGCGTCCACGCCGAGCGGGGCGTCGACGAGAACCTCAACGCGCCGGGTGCCGGCTTCGTGCCGCTGGCCTTTGCCGAGAGCACGCGCCTGCCGCAGCCGGGCTCCAAGCCCGGCGCCAGTGCGCCGAACCGCTTCTACATGTACGGCGTCATCGGCCGCCTGGCCATGCTGGCCGCCAGCTACGAGCTCGAGGCCACCGACCCCGACGCCGAAACCTACGAATAAGCCCGTGTCGCACTCCAAGTCCTCGCTCGCCGCGCTCACGCTCGGCGCCATCGGCGTCGTCTACGGCGACATCGGCACCAGCGTGCTGTATGCGGTCAAGGAGGTGTTCGGCTCGGGCCACGTGCCGTTCACGCCGGGCAATGTCTACGGCATCCTGTCCATCTTCTTCTGGACGCTGACCATCATCGTCTCGCTCAAGTACGTGGTGCTGGTGCTGCGCGCCGACAACCACGGCGAGGGCGGCCTGGTGGCCATGCTGGCCCTAGCCTCGCAGGCGGTGAAGGACAAGCCGCGCCTGCGCTCCGCGATGCTGGCGGTGGGCATCTTCGGCACCAGCCTGTTCTACGGCGACGGCGTCATCACCCCGGCGATCTCGGTGCTCTCCGCGGTCGAGGGCCTGGAGGTGGTCTCGCCGCAGTTCAAGCGATGGGTGATCCCGCTGACGCTGGTCATCCTGTTCTGCCTGTTCTTCGTGCAAAAGCGCGGCACCACCGGCATCGGCCGCTTCTTCGGGCCGATCACCCTGGCCTGGTTCGCGGTGCTGGCCCTGCTGGGCGTGTCCAACATCCTGCTGCACCCGGAGATCCTGCAGGCGATCAGCCCGCACCATGCCATCGGCTTCGCCCTGGCCAACCCGGGTACCACCTTCATCATCCTGGGCGCGGTGGTGCTGTGCGTCACCGGCGCGGAGGCCCTGTACGCCGACCTCGGCCACTTCGGCAAGAGGCCGATCCGCCTGGCCTGGTTCGGCGTGGTCATGCCGTCCCTGGTGCTCAATTACTTCGGCCAGGGCGCGCTGCTGCTGGAGAACCCCGCGGCGGTGAAGAACCCGTTCTTCCTGATGGCCCCCGACTGGGCCCAGCTGCCCCTGGTGCTCCTGGCCACCGCCGCCACCGTGATCGCCTCGCAGGCCCTCATCACCGGCGCCTTCAGCGTGACCAAGCAGGTGATCCAGCTGGGGTACCTGCCGCGCCTGAACGTGCAGCACACCAGCGTCAGCGATACCGGCCAGATCTACATGCCCTTCGTGAACTGGGGCCTGTTCGTGGCCATCGTGCTGGCGGTGGTGATGTTCCGCTCCTCGAGCAACCTGGCGGCGGCCTACGGCATCGCGGTCACGCTGGACATGCTGATCACGACCATCCTCACCTTCTTCGTGATCCGCTTCGGCTGGAAGTACCCGCTGTGGCTGTGCCTGGCCGCCACCGGCTGGTTCTTCATCATCGACGTCACCTTCTTCGCGTCCAACCTCCTGAAGCTGCTGGACGGCGGCTGGTTCCCGCTCCTGATCGGCGGCGCGATCTTCACGTTGATGATGACGTGGAAGCAGGGCCGCTTCATCCTGAACCAGGCCCTCAAGACCGACGCCATCGACCTGAAAAGCTTCCTCGAGGCGGTCTTCGTCGCGCCGCCCTCGCGCGTGCCCGGCACTGCGGTCTTCCTCACCGCCGAACCCGGCGCGGTGCCCAACGCCCTGCTGCACAACCTGAAGCACAACAAGGTGCTGCACGAGCACAACGTGTTCGTCACCGTCCGCAGCCACGAGGTGCCGTGGATCGAGGCGAGCGAGCGCGCCGAGATCACCGCCCTGGGCAATGACTGCTGGCAGGTGATGGTGCATTACGGTTTCAAGGACGACCCCGACCTGCCGCTCGCGCTTGAGGCGGTGCGCACCCACGGCTGCCAGGTGGACCACATGAACACCAGTTATTTCCTCTCGCGCGACGTGGTCGTCCCCAGCATCGGCGGCGGCATGGCCCCGTGGCGCGAGAAGCTGTTCGCTCAGATGCACCACAACGCGAGCGCGGCGGCCGACTTCCTGAACCTGCCGAACAACTCGGTCGTGGAGCTCGGCTCCAAGGTCGCGATCTGATTCCCAAGGAGGCTGGCATGGAGATCCTGTTCGTCGCCGACCCCCTGGAGACCTTCAAGGTCTACAAGGACACCACCTTCGCGATGATGCGCGAGGCGCAGCGCCGCGGCCATCGGGTGGTGGCCTGCGAGCCGCGCCACCTTTCGTGGCGCTCGGGCGGCGTGGTGGAGGCGCAGGTGCGCGAGGTCACCCTCACCGGCGCCGACGAGGAATGGTTCGTCGAGAGCCACACCCGCGTGCGGGCCCTGCGCGAGTACGGCGCCATCGTGATGCGCAAGGACCCGCCTTTCGACAGCGAGTACTTCTACGCCACCCACCTGCTGGAGCAGGCCGAGCGCGAGGGCGCGCGCGTCTTCAACAGGCCGGCGGCGCTGCGTGACCATCCCGAGAAGCTGGCGATCATGCAGTTCCCGCAGTTCACCAGCCCCACCCTGGTCACGCGCGACGAGCAGGCCGTGCGCCGCTTCCACGCGGAGCACCGCGACATCATCCTCAAGCCCCTCGACGGCATGGGCGGCATGGGCATCTTCCGCGTGCGCGACGACGGTCTGAACCTGGGGGCCATCGTCGAGTCGCTCAACGCCGGCGGCGCCACCACGATCATGGTGCAGCGCTACGTGCCGGAGATCGTGCACGGCGACAAGCGCGTGCTGGTCATCGGCGGCAAGCCGGTGCCCTATTGCCTCGCCCGCATCCCGCAGGGCGGCGAGGTGCGCGGCAACCTGGCCGCCGGCGGCAAGGGCGTGGCGCAGCCGCTGTCCGCCCGCGACCGCGAGATCGCCGAGGCCCTGGGGCCGGTGCTGGCCGCGCGCGGGCTGCTGCTGGTGGGCCTGGACGTGATCGGCGACTGCCTGACCGAGGTCAACGTGACCAGCCCCACCTGCTTCCAGGAGATCACGCAGCAGACCGGCTTCGACGTGCCGGCGATGTTCATCGACGCCCTCGAGGCGGCGCTGAAGTCGAAGGCGTAGCGGTCAGCCGGCGGCCTGGCCGTCCACGAACACCCGCAGCTCGCCGGAGGCGAAGGGCGTCCAGGCCTCGTTGGTCGTGAGGGGCGCGGTCACCACCACGGCCACCCGGTCGCCCGGCGAGGCGACCTGCGAGAAGTCCACCGACAGGTCCTCGTCCGCCAGCTGCGCGTGGGCGAAGGGGTGCCTGCGCTCGACGAAGAACAGGTTCGTGGAGCAGTGCGCCCACAGCGCCTGGCCGTTGGACAGCAGGAAGTTGAAGGTGCCATGCCGCGCGATCTGGGGCGCCAGTTCGCGCAGCGTCAGGGTGAGCTCCTCGATGCTCGGGACGCCGGCATGCGACTTGGCCAGCTCCTGCATCAGCCAGCAGAACGCGCGCTCGCTGTCCGTGTCGCCCACCGGGTGGAAGCCGGCATGCAGGCGGGGGTGGAAGTCCTTCAGCGTGCCGTTGTGGGCGAAGACCCAGTAGCGCCCCCACAGCTCGCGCACGAAGGGGTGGCAGTTCTCCAGGGCCACCTCGCCCACCGTGGCCTTGCGGATGTGGGCGACGACGTTGCGGCTCTTGATCGGGTAGCTGCGGATCAACTCGGCCACCGGCGAGGTGGCTGCCGGCAGGTGGTCCACGAAGTGCCGCACGCCCCGCCCCTCGAAGAAGGCGATGCCCCAGCCATCCCCATGGTGGTCGGTGCGCCCGCCGCGCTGGGCGAAGCCGGTGAAGCTGAAGGTCACGTCCGTGGGCGTGTTGCAGTTCATTCCGAGGAGCTGGCACATGGCGCCATTGTCGCCCCGGCCGGCCCTGAACTCACCGCCCGTCCGGGTTACTGATGGGCTGCCTCGACCATCCGGAGACATGCATGACCGAGCCGCCGCTGGACCTGACCACGACCGAGGGCCTGTTCGATGCCCTGGTCCTGAATGGCGTTGCGCCGGCTCGCGTGCAGGGCTTCACGCCCGAGCAGCTCGCGCAAGTCCATGCGCAGGCCTGCGCCGACCTGGAGGCGGGGCGCTATCACGAGGCCGTCGACCGCGGGGCCTGGCTCGTCGAGCAGGACCCCTGGGATCGGCGGCACCACCTGGTGCTGGCGGCGGCGCTGCAGCACCTGGGCCAGTGGGAGGCGGCGGGGCGCTTCTATGTGCAGGCCCTGCTGATGCAGGCCACCGACGCCCACTGCGCCTACCGGGCCGGCGAGTGCCTGGGGGCGATGGCGTCTTTCGAGGAGGCGCGCGAGGCCTTCGAGACGGCCATCCAGCTGTCCTGGCTGGACCCGGCGTACGAGGAGGTCCGGGCGGCGGCGCAGCGCCGGCTGGACCAGATCGCCCAGCTGGGCGCTTGAGTGACGGGAGCTGACTGCATGAGCGTGTTCAACGACGGCGGGGCCCGCCCGCGTTCCTCCTCGCTGCCCGCAGCGTTCACCGGGCCCGGGCCCTCGAGGGAGCTCCTCTCCCTGCATCCCGACGGTGCCCCTGTGTCCTGGCAGCCCGTCCCTTTGCCAGCGCTCCAGCCGAAGACCGAGGCGCAGGTGCAGGCCCCGGACGACACCTCCCCCTTGCCTGAACCCCCCGGCCCGAAGCCGGCCACGATCGCCGCCCCCGAGCTGGGCGAGGCGCAGGCCGCTGCCGTCAAGCGTGTGCGCGACTCCGCGCAGGCCCTGGAGACCGCCTTGCGCCAGGGCGTGGACGTGGCCCGCAAGAACTTCGTGGGCAAGCTGTGCAGCGTCGCGGCGGGTTCGGTGATGCTGGGCCTGGCCATCGCAGCGACAGTGGCTACCGGCGGCGCCGCCGCTCCCCTGGTGGCCTTCACCGGGCTGCGGCTGCTGATGTCCGTCGCGGATGCGCGCGCCGCGCGGGAGTGCGTGAAATGCGCCGAAGCGAATCTGCGCGGCGAGAACCGCACGCCACCGCCCCTGGGGCCCAATGCGCTGGGCAACTGGCTGCATGGCAAGCTCAAGGGCCGCTATGGCGATGACAAGGCCAAGGTCTATGCCGCTTACGGCTCCACGGCCGTCGCCCTGGGCCTGTTCGCGCTGACCGCGGCGATCAAGGTGCCGGCCACCGCCGCCAAGCTGTCCGTCAAGGCGGTCAAGACCGCCACCCTGGGCCTGATGGCCCTGGTCTGGGGCAATGACACCTGGGTGATTTCCAAGGGGGATCGCCAGCGCGTGACGATCGATGAGGCCCGCCAGGTGTTCCGGGAGGCGGAGCGCGCGCTCCGTGACCACGATCCGCAAGGCCTGGGAATCGCGGAGATCCGGCGGGGCCTCGGGGAGCGCCTGGGCGCGGATGGAAAGGCTGCGTCCGCGGGGGGCGGCGACGTCTTCCTCCGGCAGCTGCTGGAGCCGTCACGCGAGGAGGACGACCGGGCCATTGCCATCACGCCCGCCGCCTCCCAGGCCCGGGCCGAGGCCCAGGAAGCCCGCGGCATCGGCCGCGGCGTCGGCCTGGCCAGCGTGGTGGCCGGCCTGGTCAACGACCTGAACGACTGGCTCGACTAGCCGGCGTCCGCCTTCCCCGGCGCCGCGCAGGCGGCGCAGATGCAGGCCTTGCGCCGGGCCTCCTGCGGCACCCGCGCCAGCAGCGCCTCGGTGAACTCGACGCGCGTGCACCAGCACGGCGGCTGTTCCTGCCCGGTGGCGCGCTGCGCCTCCATGGCGCAGCCATTCGGGCCGCCGCACAGGGGGCAGCGGCCCGGGTCGATGGAGGGCGCGGTGCCTTCCACCTTCCGTCTCCCTCAGGCCTTCGCCTTCGCCTTCTGGCGCCAGGCGTGCAGCAGCGGCTCGGTGTAGCCCGCGGGCTGCTCCTCACCCTTGAACACCAGGTCCAGCGCGGCGCGGTAGGCGTAGCTGGTCTCCCAGTTGCCGGCCATGGGCTGGTACAGCGGGTCGCCCTTGTTCTGCTTGTCCACCACCTTGGCCATGCGGCGGAAGGTGGCATGGACCTGCTTGGGGGTGACGATGCCGTGGCGCAGCCAGTTGGCAATGTGCTGGCTGGAGATGCGCAGCGTGGCGCGGTCTTCCATCAGGCCCACGTTGTGGATGTCGGGCACCTTGGAGCAGCCCACGCCCTGGTCGATCCAGCGCACCACGTAGCCCAGGATGCCCTGGACGTTGTTGTCCAGTTCCTGCTGGCGCTCCTCGTCGCTCCAGTGGGCCTTGGGCGCCACCGGCACCTGCAGCAGGCCGTCGAGGATCTCGTCGCGCACGGCGTCGGCGGAGGTCTTGGCCAGCTCCTTCTGCACGGCGAACACGTCGACCTGGTGGTAGTGCAGCGAGTGCAGCGTGGCCGCGGTGGGCGAGGGCACCCAGGCGGTGTTGGCGCCGGCCTTGGGGTGGCCGATCTTCTGCTGCAGCATGGCCGCCATCAGGTCCGGCATGGCCCACATGCCCTTGCCGATCTGCGCGCGCCCGCTCAGGCCGCAGGTCAGGCCGACCAGCACGTTGTTGCGCTCATAGGCCTGGATCCAGGCGGAGGTCTTCATGTCGCCCTTGCGCAGCATCGGGCCGGCGCGCATGGCGGTGTGCATCTCGTCGCCGGTGCGGTCCAGGAAGCCGGTGTTGATGAAGGCCACGCGGGCCTTGGCTTCGGCGATGCAGGCCTTGAGGTTCACGCTGGTGCGGCGCTCCTCGTCCATGATGCCCAGCTTCACGGTGTTGGGGGCCAGGCCCAGGACCTGCTCGACGCGGCCGAACAGCTCGCTGGCGAAGGCCACTTCCTTGGGGCCGTGCATCTTGGGCTTGACGATGTAGACCGAGCCGGTGCGCGAGTTGCGGATGCCGTCCTTGCCGTGGCCCTGCAGGTCGTGCAGCGCGATCGCGGTGGTGATCACCGCGTCCATGATGCCCTCGGGGATCTCCTTGTCCTCGTCGCCCCACAGGATGGCGGGGTTGGTCATGAGGTGGCCCACGTTGCGCAGGAACAGCAGCGAGCGGCCATGCAGGCGCACCTCGCCGTCGCCCTTGGGCGCGGTGTAGACGCGGTCGGGGTTGAGGCCGCGGGTGAAGGTCTTGCCGCCCTTGGCGACTTCCTCGGTCAGCGTGGCCTTGAGGATGCCGAGCCAGTTGCTGTAGGCGAGCAGCTTGTCCTCGGCGTCGACGGCGGCGATGGAGTCTTCCAGGTCCAGGATGGTGGACAGGGCGGATTCCAGCACCAGGTCGCACACGCCGGCCGGGTCGGTGGCGCCGATCGGGTGCGACTTGTCGATGCGGAGGTCCAGGTGCAGGCCGTTGTGCTGCAGCAGCACGGAGGCGGGCGCGGCGGCGTCGCCCTGGTAGCCCACGAACTGCTTGCCGATCTCGAGGCCGGAGGTGGTGCCGTCCTTCAGCGTGACGACCAGCTTGCCGCCCTTGACCGCGTAGGCGGTGGAGTCGATGTGCGAGCCCTCCTTCAGCGGGGCGCAGCGATCCAGCACGTAGCGGGCGTACTCGATGACCTTGGCGCCGCGCACCGGGTTGTAGCCCTTGCCCTTCTCGGCGCCGCCGGTCTCGGGCAGGGCGTCGGTGCCATACAGCGCGTCGTACAGCGAGCCCCAGCGGGCGTTGGCGGCGTTCAGCGCGTAGCGGGCGTTCAGGATCGGCACCACCAGCTGCGGACCGGCCTGCTTGGCGAGCTCGGCGTCGACGTTGGCGGTGGTGGCCTTCACGTTCTTGGGCGGCGTGACCAGGTAGCCGATCTTCTCCAGGAAGGCGCGGTAGGCCTTCATGTTCTTGATCGGGCCGGGGTTGGCGGTGTGCCAGGCATCCAGCTCGGACTGCAGGCGGTCACGCTCGGCCAGCAGGGCGGCGTTCTTCGGCGCGAGGTCGCGCACGATGGCGTCGAAGCCTTGCCAGAAGGCGGCGCGGTCGACGCCGGTGCCGGGCAGCACCTGTTCGTCGATGAAGCGGGCCAGGGCGGCGTCGACCTTGAGGCCGTGGATGGCGGTGCGGGCAGTCGTCATGGGTTCTCCGGGGTTTGTTGTCTCAGTCAAAAAAGGAAAGCACGTCGCGCAGGCTGTGGCCGATGCGGGTGGGCGGGGTGCCCAGTTCCTCGAAGGGCAGATTCTGGCGGTTCACCCACAGCGTGCGGTAACCGAACCAGGTCGCGGCCAGCGCGTCCCAGCTGTTGCTGCTCACGAACAGCACCTGCGCGGCGGGCAGGCCGGTGGCCTGCGTGCCCAGCGCGTAGGCCTGCGGGTGGGTCTTGTACTTGCGGATGCCGTCCACGCTGAGCACGTGGTCCAGCAGCCCGTCGAGGCCGGCGCTGCGCACGGCCACGCCCAGCATCTGCGGGTCGCCGTTGGACAGGATGCCGGTGGCCACGCCGCGATCGCGCAGCGCCTGCAGCACCTCACGGTCCTCGGGGAAGGCGGACAGGTGCCGGTACTGGTTCATCAGCTGCTGCTCGCGGGCCGGCGTGAGGTCCAGGCCCAGGCGCTTGCAGGCATAGCGCAGGCCGGCCTGGGTCAGGTCCCAGAAGGGGCGGTAGTGCGCGCCGTCGTTGCTGGTGGTGACCAGGCGGGTGTACTCGATCTGCTTGTCACGCCACAGCACCGACAGGGCCTGGCCCTGGCCGGGAAACAGCTGCTCGGCCAGCAGGCCGACGCTGTAGACGTCGAAGAGGGTGCCGTAGGCGTCAAAGAGCACGGCGCGCGGATGTTCCATCCCGCGACTTTATTTGATACTTCTCGGGCGATTAACATGCCAAAAATCAAGTCGTCTTTGACTTTTTGTTAGGTAATTTCGCCATGGACAAGCTCAAGCAGCTCGAATCCTTCGTCTCCGTCGCCACCCGCGGCAGCCTCACCGCGGCGGCCCGGGCCGAGGGTGTGGCCCCGGCCATCATGGGCCGCCGGCTCGACGCGCTGGAGGAGCGCCTGGGCGTGAAGCTGATGGTGCGCACCACCCGCCGCCTCTCCCTCACCCACGAGGGCAGCGCCTTCCTGGAGGACTGCCAGCGCGTGCTGGCCGACCTCTCGAATGCCGAGGCCAGCGTGAGCGCCGGCGGGGTCAAGGCCAGCGGCCACCTGCGGGTCACCGCGCCGGCCGGCTTCGGGCGGCGCCATGTGGCGCCCCTGGTGCCGGGATTCCGCGAGCTGCATGCCGACGTCACGCTGTCCCTGAACCTGAGCGATCGCGTGGTCGACCTCGCCGCCGAAGGCTACGACTGCGGCGTGCGGGTGGGCGACTTCCCCGACTCCTCCCTGGTCAGCGTCCGCCTGGCCGACAACCGCCGCCTGTGCGTGGCCACGCCGGAGTACCTGCGTCGGCACGGCTCGCCGGCGCATCCCGACGACCTCGCCCGCTTCGACTGCCTGGTGCTTTCGAGCGAGGCCTCGCAGACCCGGGGCTGGGCCTTCCGCGACGCGGGCGAGGTGCTGTACCTGCGCCCCGCCGGCCCGCTCGATTGCTCCGACGGCCAGGTGCTGCACGACTGGTGCCTGCAGGGCCGGGGCATCGCCTGGCGCAGCACCTGGGAGGTGGAGGCCGACATCGCGGCCGGCCGGCTGGTGGAGGTGCTGGCCGACTACGCCGCCCCGCCCAATGGCATCTACGCCGTGTTTCCGCAGCGCAAGCACCTGGCGCTGCGGGTGCGCCTGTGGATCGACTACCTGCGCCACCAGTTCAGCCTGTCGGGGCTGGGCCGGCCCATCGCGGCCTTGTAGCGCGAAAGCTCGAGGGGCGGCCCGTAAAATCCGCCGATGCTCCAAGTCACCCAAGACCTGCTCGGCGCGCTCGCGTCCGGGCTCGAACAGCTGCAGCCCGGCGCGGGCGCGAAGGCGGCGTTCGAATCCCCCAAGGCCGCCGCCCACGGCGACCTCGCCTGCACCGCGGCCATGCAACTGGCCAAGCCCCTCAAGCAGAACCCCCGCCAGGTGGCCGAGGCCCTGAAGGCCGCCCTGCTGGCGAGCGAGGCCTTCCAGCGCTGGGTCGACGCGATCGAGATCGCCGGCCCCGGCTTCATCAACATCCGCCTCAAGCCCGCCGCCAAGCAGCAGGTGGTGCGCGAGGTGCTCGCCGCCGGCGCGGCCTTCGGCCAGCAGCCTGCCAACGGCCAGCGCATGATGGTGGAGTTCGTCTCCGCCAACCCCACCGGCCCGCTGCACGTGGGCCACGGCCGCCAGGCCGCCCTGGGCGACGCGATCTGCAACCTCTACGCCAGCCAGGGCTGGAGCGTGCACCGCGAGTTCTACTACAACGACGCCGGCGTGCAGATCGGCACCCTGGCCACCTCGACCCAGCTCCGGATCAAGGGCTTCAAGCCCGGCGACGCCGAGTGGCCCGAGGCCGCCTACAACGGCGACTACATCCAGGACATCGCCAACGACTTCCTCGCGAAGAAGACCGTCAAGTCCGACGACCGCGAGTTCACCGCCTCCGGCGACCCCGACGACCTCGACGGCATCCGCCTGTTCGCCGTGGCCTACCTGCGCCACGAGCAGGACCTGGACCTGCGCGCCTTCGACGTGCGCTTCGACCACTACTACCTCGAGTCCAGCCTCTACACCAGCGGCAAGGTCGACGCCGCGGTGCAGCGCCTGCGCGACGCCGGCAAGACCTACGAGCACGACGGCGCGCTGTGGCTCAAGTCCACCGAGTACGGCGACGACAAGGACCGCGTCATGCGCAAGGGCGATGGCTCCTACACCTACTTCGTGCCGGACGTGGCCTACCACATCACCAAGTTCGAGCGCGGCTTCACCAAGGCCATCAACATCCAGGGCACGGACCACCACGGCACCATCGCCCGCGTTCGCGCCGGCCTGCAGGCGGTGGGCCTGGGCATCCCGCAGGGCTTCCCCGACTACGTGCTGCACACCATGGTGCGCGTGGTGCGAGGCGGCGAGGAGGTGAAGATCTCCAAGCGCGCCGGCAGCTACGTCACCCTGCGTGACCTGATCGAGTGGACCAGCAAGGACGCGGTCCGCTTCTTCCTGCTCTCTCGCAAGCCCGACACCGAGTACACCTTCGACGTCGACCTGGCGATCGCCCAGAACAACGACAACCCGGTCTACTACGTGCAGTACGCCCATGCCCGCATCTGCTCGGTGCTGGCGGCCTGGGGCGGCGACTCCGCCAGCCTGAAGGACGCCGACCTGTCGCCGCTGGACTCGCCCGCGGCCCAGGCGCTGATGCTGGTGCTGGCCAAGTACCCCGAGATGCTCACCGCCGCCGCCAAGGACTTCGCGCCGCACGACGTCACCTTCTACCTGCGCGAGCTGGCCGCGGCCTACCACTCGTACTACGACGCCGAGCGCATCCTGGTCGACGACGAGGGCGTGAAGAAGGCCCGCCTGGCCCTGGTGGCTGCGTGTGCGCAGGTGCTGCACAATGGCCTGGCCATGCTGGGCGTCGGTGCCCCGCAGAAGATGTGACAGCCAGGGAATCCCAGAGATGAATCAACAGCGCGGCAACACCCTCGTGGGCATCGTCATCGGCCTGGTGCTGGGCCTGGGTGCGGCCCTGGCGGTGGCGGTCTACGTCACCAAGGTGCCGATCCCATTCGTCAACAAGACCCAGACCCGCACGCCCGAGCAGGACGCCGCCGAGACGAAGAAGAACCAGAACTGGGATCCCAACGCCCCCCTGTACGGCAAGAACCCGGTGAAGCCGCCGGCGGAAGGCGCGGCCTCGGCGCCGGCTCCCGCCGGCGCGCCCGCCCCCGCCGCGACCCCGGCGCCACCGGCCTTGCCCTCGCTGGGCGGCTCGGTCGCCCCGGTGCCTGCGCCGGCCGCTGCGGCCAGCAAGCCCGCCGGCAAGTCGGCCGACCCGCTGGGCGACCTCGCGGCGGCCCGCGCCAACGCCCCGGCCGCGGCGGGCGCCGACCCCTTCATCTACTACGTGCAGGCCGGCGCCTTCCGCACCCCGGAGGATGCCGAGGCCCAGCGCGCCAAGCTCTCGCTGATGGGCCTGGAGGCCCGCGTGAGCGAGCGTGACCAGTCCGGCCGCCAGGTGTTCCGCGTGCGCGTGGGGCCTTTCGACAAGAAGGATGATGCCGACCGCAGCAAGGCGCGGCTGGAGTCCGGCGGCTTCGAGGCGGCCCTGGTGCGCGTGCAGCGCTGAATCCCCAACCTCTCACCACCCCATGATCCAACGACGCGATTTCTCCGCCGGCCTGCTGGCCGCCGGCGCCCTGTCCCTGGCTCCCGCCGCCTTCGCCCAGAAGGCTGGCACCGACTACCGCGTGCTGTCGCAGTCCGCGCCCGTGGAGGCGCCTGCCGGCAAGATCGAGGTGGTGGAGTTCTTCTGGTACAGCTGCCCGCACTGCAACGCCTTCGAGCCGCAGCTCGAGGCCTGGTCGAAGAAGCTGCCCGCCGACGTGGTCCTGCGCCGCGTGCCGGTGGCCTTCCGCGACGACTTCGTGCCGCAGCAGCGCCTGTTCTACACGCTGGAGGCGATGAACCGCCTGGACCTGCACGGCAAGGTCTTCGACGCGATCCACAAGGAGCGCCAGCCCCTGAACCGCGACGACACCATCCTGGCCTGGGCGCAGAAGTCCGGCCTGGACCGCGCGAAGTTCCAGGAGCTGTACGCGTCGTTCTCGGTGCAGACCAAGGCCCGCCGCGCCTCGCAGCTGCAGGATGCCTACCGCGTCGAGGGCGTGCCCGCCCTGGGCGTGGCCGGCCGCTTCTATGTGGACGGCGAGAGCGCCGGCAACATGGGCCGCGCCCTGCAGATCGTCGACGCCCTGGTCGCCCAGGTCCGCCAGGGGCGCTGACCCCGCTCGGGGTGCGGGGCCGGCCCGATGTTCCCGCCCCCACCGCCGGGTTGACCCGGATCCGGGGCGTACAATGCTCGCAAGATTCATGCCTCTATGAAGCGCCCCATCCTGTCCCTCTCGCTGACCCTCGTGGCCCTGCTCGTGGCGGGGAGCGCCTCGGCCGAGCGGGCCGACCGCAGCAAGCCGATGAACATCGAGGCCGACACCCTGCGCCATGACGACCTCAAGCAGGTCAGCGTGTTCACCGGCCAGGTGGTCGCCACCAAGGGCACCATCGTCATTCGCGGCGCCCGCATGGAGGTTCGCCAGGACGCCGAGGGCTACCAGTACGGCGTGGTCACCGCCGAGCCCGGCAAGCGCGCGTTCTGGCGCCAGAAGCGCGAGGGCGTGGACGAATACGTCGAAGGCGAGGGCGACACCATCGAATACGACGGCAAGGCCGACCGCGTGCGCTTCAACGGCCGGGCGGAGCTGCGCCGCTACCGCGGTGCCGTCCTGGCCGACGAGACCCAGGGCAGCGTGATCACCTACGAGAACACCACCGACGTCTTCACCGTGGACGGCGCGCCCCTCGGCAACCGCCAGGCCCAGGCCGGCAACCCCGGCGGCCGCGTGCGGGCGGTGCTGGCGCCGCGCGGCGCGGCCTCGGCGCCCGCCGCGCCGGCAGCGCCGCTGCGTCCCTCCACCACGCTGGGCGGGGAGCGCAAGTGACGGCGGTGATGGAAGCCGCGGACCGGGTGGAGGCTCCCGTGGCCGGCGCGAAGCCGAGCCGGCTCGAAGCGCTGCACCTGCAAAAGAGCTACGGCAGCCGCAAGGTCGTCAAGGACGTCTCCCTGGGCGTGTCCAAGGGCGAGGTCGTCGGCCTGCTGGGCCCCAACGGCGCGGGCAAGACCACCTCCTTCTACATGATCGTGGGCCTGGTGCGCGCCGACGGCGGCACCATCACCATCGACGGCCAGTCCGTCGAGCACATGCCGATCCACCGCCGCTCGCGGCTGGGCCTGTCCTACCTGCCGCAGGAGGCCTCGATCTTCCGCAAGCTGAATGTGGCGGACAACGTGCGCGCGGTGCTGGAGCTGCAGCTCGACGAACACGGCAGGCCCCTGGGCCGCCGCGCCGTCGAGGAGCGCCTGACCGAGCTGCTGCAGGACCTGCGGGTCGACCACCTGCGCGACTCGCCCTCCATCGCCCTGTCCGGTGGCGAGCGCCGGCGGGTGGAGATCGCCCGCGCACTGGCTACGCAACCGCGCTTCATCCTGCTGGACGAGCCCTTCGCCGGCATCGACCCGATCGCGGTCATCGAGATCCAGCGCATCATCAGCTTCCTCAAGTCCCGCGGCATCGGGGTCCTGATCACGGACCACAACGTGCGCGAGACCCTGGGCATCTGCGACCACGCGTACATCATCAGCGACGGCCATGTGCTGGCGCAGGGCACGCCGCACGAGATCGTGAACAACGCCGACGTGCGCCGCGTCTACCTCGGCGAGCATTTCCGCATGTAAGGCGGGCCCGGTGAAACAAGGCCTCTCGCTCCGCGTCTCGCAGCACCTGGCGCTCACGCCGCAGCTGCAGCAGTCGATCCGCCTGCTGCAGCTGTCGACGCTCGAGCTGTCGCAGGAAGTCGAGCAGATGCTGGGCGACAACCCGTTCCTCGAGGTCACCGACGACAGCGCCGCGCGCGAGGAGTTCGGCCTGGCGCAATCCGACGCGCCGGTGGCGGCGGATGCCGCCGAGGCCGGCGACGGCTTCAGCGGTGACTTCGGCGGCGTCTCCGACGTGCGCGCCTCCTCCGAGGGCAGCGACGCCGGCGACGGCCCGCCCGCCGAGGCCGGCCCCTCCGACTGGGAGGGCGACGGCACCACCGAGGTCGTGCCCGACGACGGCGAATGGGGCGGCGACGCTCCCGCCCGCAACCACACCAGCAGCAACGCCGGCGACGGCGACGAGGCCGACGCCACCGAGCTGGCCCGCGGCACCGAGTCGCTGCAGATGCACCTGCACCGCCAGGCCCTGGCGCTGCGCCTGTGCGACGAGGACGCGGCGGCGCTGCGCTTCCTGATCGAGAACCTCAACGACGACGGCTACCTCGAGGACTCGCTGGAATCCCTGGCCGAGTCCCTCGCGCCCGGCGACTTCGAGCAGCAGGAGGACCTGGTCCACCACTTCACCGTGGCCCTGCGCCTGCTGCACCACCTGGAGCCCGCCGGCGTCGGCGCGCGCAGCCTGGCCGAATGCCTCACCCTGCAGCTGCAGGCGATGGCCGAGGCCCGTGGTGGCGAGCGCGATTCGCCGGTCTCGGCCGCCCTGGCCATCCTGCGCCACCCGATGGAGCTGCTCGCCAAGCGCGACGTCAAGCGCCTGGTGCAGCTCACGGGCGAGGGCGAAGCCGCCATCAAGGCGGCCATCGGCCTGATCGCGCGGCTCGAGCCCAAGCCGGGCCGCCGCTTCGTCGACGTGGAGCGCAACATCGTCGTGCCCGACGTGATCGTCACCCGCGTCGTGCGCGCCGGCCAGCCGCGTTTCCGCGTGCAGCTCAATCCCGATGTCATGCCGCGCCTGCGCGTGCACGACATCTACGCCGGCGCCCTCAAGGCGCACAAGGGCGAGGGCCACCAGGCGCTGCAGCAGCGGCTGCAGGAGGCGCGCTGGTTCATCAAGAACATCCAGCAGCGCTTCGACACCATCCTGCGCGTGTCCAACGCCATCGTCGAGCGCCAGAAGAACTTCTTCATCCACGGCGAGCTGGCCATGCGCCCGCTGGTGCTGCGCGAGATCGCCGACGAGCTCGGCCTGCACGAGTCCACCATCTCGCGCGTGACCACGGCCAAGTACATGTCCACGCCCTTCGGCACCTTCGAGCTGAAGTACTTCTTCGGCTCGGCGCTGGGCACCGAGACCGGCGGCAACGCCTCGAGCACCGCGGTGCGCGCACTCATTCGACAGCTGGTGTCGGCCGAGAGCCCCAAGAAGCCGCTGTCCGACAGCCAGATTTCCGACCTGCTCAAGGAGCAGGGCATCGAATGCGCCCGCCGCACCGTCGCCAAGTACCGCGAGGCCCTGCGCATCGCGCCGGCGAACCTGCGCAAGGCGCTCTGACCTTCCTCTTTCCATGAATTCGCTGCAGCTGTTCCTGCCTTGCGCCGCGGGCGTCGAAGACCTGCTGGCCGACGAGGTGCACCGCCTCACCGGCCTGGCCGGCCACGACCTGATGGTGGGCCGCGGCGGCGTGGTCGCCACCGCCTCCTGGCGCGAGGCCCTGCGCCTGAACCTCCACAGCCGCCTCGCGCAGCGCGTGCTGGTGCAGCTGTCGCACACGCCCTATCGCAACGAGGCCGACATCTACGAGGCCGCCGCCGCCGTGGCCTGGGAGATCTGGTTCACCCCGCGCCAGACCTTCAAGATCGAGATCACCGCGCAGCACAGCCCGCTCAAGAGCCTGAACTTCGCCGCGCTCAAGGTGAAGGACGCCATCGCCGACCGCTTCCGCCACAAGGCCGGCGTGCGCCCCAGCGTCGAGACGCAGTGGCCCGACGTGCGCGTCTACGTGCACCTCACCGCCAGCCACTGCACGCTGTACATCGACACCTCGGGCGAGCCGCTGTTCAAGCGCGGCTGGCGCGAGGACAAGGGCGACGCGCCGCTCAAGGAGACCCTGGCCGCGGCCATGATCGCCGCCAGCGGCTGGGACGGCAGCGTGCCGCTGTACGACCCGTGCTGCGGCAGCGGCACCATCGCCATCGAGGCGGCGCAGGTGGCCTGCGGCATCGCGCCCGGGCTGCTGCGGCGCTTCGGCTTCGAGAAGCTGCTGCCGTACCAGGCGCATGTGTGGTCGCAGGTCAAGGCCGAGGCCGAGGCGCTGCGCAAGCCCGCGCAGGTCACGGTGTACGGCTCCGACGTGGCCTTCCGGATGGTCGACTTCGCCAACCGCAACGCGCAGCGCGCGGGCGTGGCCGGCGTCGTGCAGTTCCGCGGCGGCGACGCGCTGCAACGCATGCCGCCCAGCGAGCAGCCCGGCATCCTGCTGGTGAACCCGCCCTATGGCGAGCGCATCGAGACCGCGGGCGTGGCCGGCCGCCACCAGGGCGGCCGCGAGCGCGCCCAGGTCGAGGAGGCGGGCGACTTCTTCGCCCAGCTCTCGGCGCACTGGAAGAAGCACTACCCCGGCTGGACCGCCTGGGTGCTCACGCCCGACCTCAAGCTGCCCTCGCGCATGCGCCTGAAGGAGTCGCGTCGCATCCCGATGTGGAACGGCCCGATCGAGTGCCGCCTGTTCCGTTTCGACATGGTGGCCGGCTCGGCGCGCGAGCGCGCGCCCGCGTCCCCGGCTCCGACTCCGCCCGCCGCATGACCGCCGTCGTCCTCGACACCAACATCGTGCTGGACGCCTTCGTCTTCGCCGACGAGGCCGCCCGCCCGCTGCTGCCCGCGCTGGAGGCCGGCCGCCTGCAGTGGCTGGCCACCGCCGCCATGCGCGAGGAGCTCGAGCGCGTGCTGGCCTATCCGCAGATCGTGCCGCGCCTGGCGCACTACGGCCTGCAGCCGGCCGACGTGCTGGCCCGCTTCGACCGCCACGCCGCGCTGGTCGAGGCGCCCGCCAAGGCCCCCGTCACCTGCAGCGACCCCGACGACCAGAAGTTCATCGACCTCGCCGTCGCCCGCCAGGCCCTGCTTCTGAGCAAGGACCGCGCGGTGCTCTCCATGAAGAAGCGCCTGGCCGCCTGGTCCGTGCGCGCCCAGCCCGCCCTTGAAAACGCCTGATGCCATGACCGACCCCCTCAAGACCGACGCCCCCCTGGGTTCCGACGATTTCGACGCGCTCGACGCCGTCCTCGACCAGCTGCGCGAGCAGGACGAGGACACGCCCGACTGGGAGTTCTGCGAGGGCTTCCTCGCCGCGCTGGTGTGCTGCCGCCGCGAGATCCCGCCGCAGGAATACTGGCCTGTGCTCCTGGGGGAGAAGTTCAACCCCATGGAGCACATGGAGTTCGTCTGGCGCTGGAAGCGCCGCTGGCAGGAGATCGCCGACGGCCTCGACGCCGAGGTCGACACGCTCGAGGACGAGCGCGCCTACCAGCCCGAGGTGCTGGACGTGCGCGGCGCGGTGCTGGCCCTGCCCGAGGGCGAGCGCGGCGACGGCGACCTCGAGGACCTGCCGTCCTTCGCCGAGACCTGGGCCCACGGCTTCCTCTATGCGATGCAGGCCTGGGAGGAGGACTGGGCGCCCCCGCGCGACAAGGAGGTGGCCGAGATGCTGGCCGATGCTATCGAGTCGATCGAGCAGCTCGCCTCGCCCGACACCGGCAAGCCCGAGATCAACATGCACACCGAGGACGGCCCGCCCAGCGTGAGCGACGCGCGCCTGAACGACTTCGGTGAGGCGATCTGGTCGGTCTACGACATCCGCCAGATCTGGCGCAGCCTGGGCCCGCGCGTGGAGGCCGTGCGCAAGGCGCCGGAACCCGGGCGCAACGATCCCTGCCCCTGCGGCAGCGGCAAGAAATACAAGAAGTGCCACGGGGCCTGACGCCCCTGCCCCTCAGCGGAAGAACGACCAGAGGGCGTCCGCCGTCTCCTGCGGCAGCTCCTCCGGGATGAAGTGGCCGGCGGGCATCGCCTGCCCGCTCACATGGCCGGCGCACTGGGCCTGCCACAGGTCCAGCGGCTTGAACATCCGGTGCACCAGCCCGCGCTCGCCCCACAGCACCAGCAGGTCGCAGGCGACCTGCTCGCCGCGCGAGCGGCTCTCGCGGTCGTGGTCCAGGTCGATCGAGGCGGCGGCGCGGTAGTCCTCGCAGGCGGCATGGATCGCCTCGGGGCGCATGAAGCAGCGTTCGTATTCGGCCAGGGCCTGCGGCTCGATGTGGCCCAGGCCGCCCGCGCCCCAGCCGCCCAGCTTGGCATGCAGGTACGGCCGCGGCGCGCCGCCGATCATGGTCTCGGGCAACGGCGAGGGCTGGATCAGGTGGAACCAGTGGTAGTAGCCGCGGGCGAAGGCCATGTCGGTGGCCGCGAACATGTCCAGCGTCGGCGCGATGTCGACCACGCACAGGCGCTGTACCCGCTGCGGGTGGTCCAGTGCGAGGCGGTGCGCGACGCGCCCGCCGCGGTCGTGGCCGCACACGAAGAACTGCGGGTGGCCCAGGGCCGTCATCAGCGCCACCAGGTCGCGCGCCATCTCCCGCTTGCTGTAGTTCGCATGGTCCGGCAGGCCGGGCGGCTTCGACGAATCGCCGTACCCGCGCAGGTCGGGTATCACCAGCCGGTAGTGCGTGGCCAGCTGCCGCGCCACGCGGTGCCACATCGCATGTGTCTGCGGGAAGCCGTGCAGCAGCAACAGCGGCGGCTTGCCGCGGTCGCCGCCGAAGCGGGCAAAGATCTCGATGCCGCCGCCGACCGGGAAGCGGCCCTGCTCGAATCCGTCGAACCAGCCCATGGATTCCTCCTTCACGGGTGTCATTCCTCGGTGGCTTCCACCAGCTGCGCCAGCCGCTGCAGCGCGTGGCGCACGGTGGCGGCGCGCACCGCGGCGCGGTCGCCGTCGAACTTCAGCATCTGGCTGGACAGGCGCCCGTCCACCATGAACCCGAACCACACCGTGCCCACCGGCTTGGCGGCGCTGCCGCCGGTGGGGCCGGCGATGCCGGTCACGGCCACGGCGACGCGGGCGCGCGAGCGCCGCGCCGCGCCGTGGGCCATGGCCCGGGCCACGATCTCGCTCACGGCGCCATGGGCCTCGATCTGCGCCGGGTCCACGCCCAGCATGTCGGCCTTGGCCTCGTTGGAGTAGGTGACGAAGCCGCGGTCGAACCAGTCGCTCGAGCCGGCCATCTCGGTGCAGGCCGCGGCGACCAGGCCGCCGGTGCAGCTCTCGGCGGTGGTCAGCATCCAGCCGCGATCGAGCAGCAGCCGGGACAGGCGGGTGACGTCCTCTGTCATGCGAAGAACCTCCACAGTGCGATCACGAACAGGGTGCAGAACGCGGCCACCAGGTCGTCCAGCAGGATGCCCAGGCCGCCGCGCCAGCCGAAGCCCTTGAACAGGCGGTCGGCCCAGCCCACCGGACCGGGCTTGGCCGCGTCGAAAAAGCGGAACAGGCCGAAGGCCGCGAGCTGCGCCCAGAAGCCGGCCGGCATCACCAGCCACAGCACGATCCAGAAGGCCACCACCTCGTCCCACACGATGTTGCCGGGATCGAGCTGGCCCAGGTGGTCGGCGGTGCGGGTGCAGGCCCACCAGCCCACCACCAGGGCGGCGGCGATCACCCAGCCCAGCGCGTCGGCCGGCAGCCACAGCTGCAGCACCAGCCAGGCCAGCCAGGCCCACAGCGTGCCGGCAGTGCCCGGGGCCAACGGCGACAGGCCGGTGCCGAAGCCCAGCGCGATGGCATGCGCCGGGTGCGAGAACGTGAAGCGGACGCTGGGCCGCAGCAAAGGTGGGGTCATGCGGGGTTCAGGCGAAATGGTCCCAGGAGGCGAAGCGGCCCTCGACGGCGCGGCCCTGGCCGTCGACCAGGCGCAGGCCCGCCGCGGCCTCGGTGTGGCCGATGCAGGTCACGCGCGTACCGGCGGTGCGGGCCGCGGCCAGGACCGCCTCGCGCCGCGTGGCGGGCGCGGTGAAGGCCAGCTCGTAGTCGTCGCCGCCGGCCAGCGCCAGCTCCAGCCGCTGCGCCGGCGTGAGCGCTGCGCCGGTGGCCGGCAGGGTGGCAGCGGCGTCGGTGTCGATCACCGCCCCCAGGCCGGACTGCCTGAGGATGTGGCCAAGGTCGCCGAGCAGGCCGTCGCTGATGTCCACGGCCGCCGTGGCGATGCCGCGCAGGGCCTGGCCCAGCGCCACCCGCGGCGTCGGCAGCTCCATCCGCTCGCGCGCCGCGTCGAAGGCGGCCTGCGGCACCGAGAGGCGGCCGCGGAACACCTCCAGCGCGAGGCGCGCGTCGCCGGTGTGGCCGCTGACCCAGAGCTCGTCGCCGGCGCGCGCGCCGGACCGCAGCAGGGCCTGCCCCGCCGGCACCTCGCCGAAGACGGTGATGCAGATGTTCAGGGGGCCGCGCGTGGTGTCGCCGCCCACCAGCTCGCAGTCGTGCGCGTCGGCCAGGGCCAGCAGGCCCTGCGAGAACGGCTCGAGCCAGCGCGCGTCGGCCTGCGGCAGCGACAGCGCCAGGGTGAAGGCCAGCGGGCGGGCGCCGCACGCGGCCAGGTCGCTGAGGTTGACGGCCAGGCACTTGTGGCCCAGGCGGCGCGCGTCCACGGTGGACAGGAAATGGCGGCCCTCGACCAGCATGTCGCTGGAAACGGCCAGCTGCATGCCGGGAGCGGGCGCGAGCAGCGCGCAGTCGTCACCCACGCCCAGCGGGCTGCGGCGCGCGGGGCGCTTGAAGAAGCGGTCGATCAGGTCGAATTCACCCATGGAGCGCCGAGCATAGCGCCCGCGCGCCGGGCCCCTAGGCCGATCCCCTCAGGCGGCCGGCGGCCTGGCGCACGGTCTCCGCCAGCAGCCGCTCGCGGGCCTGGCTCTCGCGCAGCCAGCGCGCGTCGTTGCGGCCGCGCGCGGCCTCGTCGGCGAGCAGGGCGAGGCCGGCGTCGGCCCCCAGGTCCATGCCATGGTCGGCGATGCGCTCCAGCGTCAGCGCGATGTGGTCCCGCAGCGGCAGGTGCTCGCCGGTGGTGGGCTCGACGTACACCGCTTCCAGGCCGAAGCGGCAGGCCTGGAAGCGGTTGTAGGTGTAGACGAGGTAGTCGTCCTCCGCGGGCATGAACGGCGACTCCTTCAGGAACCAGGCGGCCAGCGACTGCACCAGCCCCGCCAGGGCCGCGGCGCGCTCGATCGACAGCGGCGTGTCGAACACCCGGATCTCGATGGTGCCGAACTCCGGCTTGGGCCGGATGTCCCAGTAGAAGTCCTTCATGCTGCGGATCACCCCGGTACGGGTGGTCTTGGCGAAGTAGGCCTCGAACTCCGTCCACGACAGCGTGAACGGCGCGCGCCCCGACATCGGGAAGGCGAACACCGAGTTCAGGCGCGCCGAGTCGAACTGCGTGTCCTGTCCCTGCACGAAGGGCGAGGAGGCCGACAGCGCGATGAAGTGCGGGATGTAGCGCGACATGCGATGCAGCATCAGCAGCGCCGCGTCGGCGTCCGGGCAGCCCACATGCACGTGCTGGCCGAAGATGGTGAACTGCTTGCTCAGGTAGCCGTACAGGTCGGAGAGCTGCCGGAAGCGCGGCTTGTCGTAGATGCGCTGCTCGTGCCAGCGCTGGAACGGGTGGGTGCCGCCGCCCACCACCGCGATGTTGAGGCGGTCGGCGCAGTGCACCAGGGCGTCGCGCGTCACGCGCAGCTGCGCGGCCACCTCGCGCGCGCTGCGGCAGATGCCGGTGGAGACCTCGATCATGCTGGAGGTGATCTCCGGCACCGCGCTGCCCGGGATGGCGTGGCGCTGCATCAGCCGTAGCATCTCCTCGGCGTAGGGCGCGAGGTCGTAATCGTGGGTGTTGACCAGCTGCAGCTCCAGCTCCACGCCCAGCGTCAGGGCGTCGGACCGGCTGAAAGGCTCCAGAGAGAGGGCTTCAGGCATGGCGCTCCCGTGCCTCGGTCGCCGCCTCGCGCGAGGTCTCGCCGGCGCGGTAGATCGCGAAGGTGGCGACGATGGCGCCCACCACCTCCATCAGCAGGATGGCGGGCAGGGCCACGCTGGCCACCGGGGGGCCGAGGCTGGGGGAGGCCGCCGCGAACTCGGACACCAGCAGCAGCGCCACCGAGGCCATCGGCGACATGGCGCAGGCGGTCCACAGCGCCTGCCGCCAGCCCAGGCCGCTGCCCGCGTTGGCCAGGCCCACGCCCAGCACCTTGCCGGCCATGCGCGCGGCGAGCAGCGCCAGCACCAGGCCGGCGACGGCGGGGTTCCAGGGCGCCTGCGCCGCCACCACCGCCACCAGGACGAAATTCAACATGACCAGCAACGACGCCGCGGTCCCCAGCTGGTTCGGCCAGGACCAGGGGCGCGGGTGCATCTGCTTGAGGAAGATGCCCCCGAGCAGCGCAGCGAGCGGCGCCGAGCCGCCGAGGTCGTCGACCAGCACGGCGCTGGCGGCGATGCCGCAGATCAGGACGATCGAGGTGTTCTCGCTGGTCGGGCTCATCACGCGCAGCGCCGCCCGCAGCGCCAGCGCCAGGCCCAGGCCCACCAGCACCGACAGGCCCAGCACGAGCAGGATCGGCCACAGCGTGTCCCCCAGCGTCTCGCGGTGGCGGTGGATCACGTGGGTGCGCGCGCTGACCAGCGCCAGCGCGTAGAGCGCCCCCAGCGTGGTGAGCACCAGGGCGCGTTCGGTCACGGCGCCGGTGGCGCGGGTGTCGCGCACCACCCGGTTCAGGAGTGCGGGCGAACCCGTCACCGCGATCGCGGCCAGCGCCTCGCTGACGGTGGCGGCCATCCCCAGCTTGCGCATGGTGAAGTAGACGAGGGCGAAGGTGAGCGTGGCCTCGAGCAGGCTTTGCAGCAGCACCATCGGGTTGTGCCGGAACCAGCGCAGCGCGATGCGCCCGCCGGCCTCGAACAGCACGATCGCCACGCCCAGCTGCAGCAGCAGCAGGCCCGTGCCCTCGAGCGGCCAGACCGCCCCCGAAAAGCCCGCCAGGCCGGCGACGGCGCCCACCACGGAGTAGCCCACCACCTGGGGCAGGCCCAGTCGCCGCTGCACCAGGTGGCCGGCGGCGGCCGCCAGCGCCAGCAGCAGCGGCCATTGGAGGAGGGTGAGGTCGAAGGTGTCGCGCAGTGCGTCGCGCAAGGCGTACAGGACGTCGATCATGCAGAGTTCCCGTTGCGGGACTTTATCGACGACCTCCTGATGAGTCTGTAGGACTGGGGCTGAGCCGCGCCCGGATGCCGTCTCAGTGCAGGACGCGGCGCGAGCCGTCGTCGAGCACGAACAGCGGGATCTCGCACTCGAAGCGCTCGCCGTCCTCGGCCACGAAGAAGTACGCGCCGTGCATGGTGCCGGTGGGCGTGCGCAGGCGGCAGCCGCTGGCGTACTGGAACGACTCGCCCGGCTTGAGCAGGGGCTGGTGGCCCACCACGCCGAGCCCGCGGACCTGTTCGACCTGGCCGGTGGCATCGGTGATGTGCCAGTGCCGCGAGATCAGCTGCGCCGGCACCTCGCCGGTGTTGGTGAGGGTGATGGTGTAGGCGAAGCTGTAGACGCCATGCGACGGGTCGGACTCGTCGGGCAGGTATTCGGGCTGCGCTTCCACCTGGAACTGGTACTTGGCCATGGGCCGATGGTAGCGCCCGCGCGATTTGCGAGAATCGCGCGATGACCCAAACCCATCGCATCGCCCCCTCCATCCTGTCGGCCGACTTCGCCCGCCTGGGCGAGGAAGTGCGCAACGTGATCACCGCCGGCGCGGACTGGATCCACTTCGACGTGATGGACAACCACTACGTGCCGAACCTCACCTTCGGCCCGATGGTGTGCCAGGCGCTCAAGCCGCACGCGAAGAAGCCCGACGGCACGCCCGTGCCCATCGACGTCCACCTGATGGTGCAGCCGGTCGACGCGCTGGCCCAGCTCTTCGCAGACGCCGGCGCCGATTTCATCAGCTTCCACCCCGACGCCTCGACCCACGTGCACCGCAGCGTGCAGGCGATCAAGGCGCGCGGCTGCAAGGCCGGCCTGGTGTTCAACCCGGCCTCGTCCCTCGAGGTGCTGGATCACATGATCGATGAGATCGACCTGATCCTGATCATGAGCGTCAACCCCGGCTTCGGCGGCCAGGGCTTCATCGATTCGGCCCTGCGCAAGATCGAGCAGGCGCGCAAGCGCATCGACGCCAGCGGCCGTGACATCCGCCTCGAGGTGGACGGCGGCATCAAGGCCGACAACATCGCCCGCGTCGCCGCCGCCGGCGCCGACACCTTCGTGGCTGGCAGCGCCATCTTCGGCAAGCCCGACTACCGCGGCGTCATTGACGCGATGCGGGCGGCGCTGGCGGGCTGACCGGCTTCGCCTCGCCGTCCTCCCCGGTTCTTCCCCCGGCTTTCTCCTCGCGCTCCACCTCGCCGGGCGGCGCCGGCTCGCGCAGCCGGTGGTAGGTCGCGTCGGTCTCGACGCTGCGCGAGGTATCGGGGACGCCCCGTTCCAGGTCCTCGTGGGCCTGCCGCCCGACCCGCTCCATCGAGGGGCTGCGGGGGGCCTGATCGTCGCTTGATTCGTCCCGCTCGTGCGGCAGCCGAGGCACCGGCTGCTGGGTCTCTCCCTGCGCCGGCGAGGTCTCGCCCTGCGCGGGCGCCGCGGGCCCGGAGACCCCGGGGACATGTCCACGTCGTCGGATGCGCATGATGCGGCCAGCGTGCGCGCCGCGTGCCGCGCCCGCCATCGGACATCACCGCGGCCGCCGTCGGTGCCCTCCTACCCGGCCCGGCCGTCTGCTCCCACACGCGGGCCCGCCGGGCGATGACGGGTCACGCCCATGAGCTTTCCTACCCTTGCCGGCTGCAACCGGATCCAAGGCAGGGAGGGACATCGACATGCACATGCTGGCCGAGCTCGTTGGCTGGCCCGAGTGGCTGGTGTGGTGCGCCGCGAGCGCCGGCGGCATCCTCGTCGTGGCGGTCGTGGTCTACCTGGTCGAGGCCAGGCTGGACCTGGACCGCGCCTGAGGCCCGGGATGCCGCAGGCCCGCCCCGACCTCCCGCGCAAGGCCCGGCCGGCCGATGCGGTCGCCGCGCGCCAGCGCCAGCTCGACGCCTTCAGCGCCGCCCCCGAGGGGCCGCTCACCACCGACCAGGGCGTGGTCATCCCCGACAACCACGGCTCGCTTCGCGCCGGCGAGCGCGGCCCCACCCTGCTCGAGGACTTCATCCTGCGCGAGAAGCTCGCGCACTTCGAGCACGAGCGCATCCCCGAGCGGGTGGTGTTCGCGCGGGGATGCGCCGCCCATGGCTGGTTCGAGACCTACCGCAGCCTCTCGGCCTTCACCCGCGCCGACTTCCTGCAGGAGCCGGGAGGGCGAACGCCGGTGTTCGTGCGCTTCTCCAACCTCACCGGCGAGCGCGGCTCGGCCGACACCGTCCGCGACCTGCGCGGCTTCGCGGTGAAGTTCTACACGCGTGAGGGCAACTTCGACCTGGTGGGCGCCAGCTTCCCGGTGGCCTTCGTGCAGGACGCCATGAAGTTCCCCGACTTCGCCCACGCCCTCAAGCCCGCGCCTCACCACGGCATGCCGCAGGCGTCCAGCGCGCATGACGGCTTCTGGGACTTCTGCTCGCTGATGCCGGAGACCACCCATGCGCTGATGTGGCTGATGTCGGGGCACGCGCTGCCCCGCAGCCTGCGCATGATGGCCGGCTACGGCGTGCACACCTTCCGCCTGGTGAACGCGCATGGCACCCCGCACTTCGCCAAGTTCCACTGGCGCCCGCGCCTGGGCCGCCACGCGCTCGGTGCGGACGAGGCGCGCCGCATCGCCGGTCGCGACCCCGACTTCCTGCGCCGCGACCTGTGGGAGGCGGTGGCGCGCGGCCCGCAGCCCGAGTGGGAACTGGGCCTGCAGCTGATCGAGGAGGACCGCGCCGGCGGCCTGGGCATCGACCTGCTCGACCCCACCAAGCTGGTGCCCGAGGAGGTGCTGCCTGTGCAGGCCGTGGGCAAGCTGGTGCTGCATCGCAACCCGGACAACTTCTTCGCCGAGGCCGAGCAGGTGGCCTTCCACCCCGGCCACCTGGTGCCCGGCATCGACTTCAGCCACGACCCGCTGCTGCAGGGGCGGCTGGCGGCCTACACCGGCGCGCAGGTCTCGCGCCTCGGCGGGCCCAACGGCAGCGAGCTGCCGGTCAACCGGCCGGTGTGCCCGGTCCATGCGCTGCACCGCGATGGCGCCGGCCGGATCTCCATCGCGCAGGGCGTGGCGCACTACGAGCCCAACACCCTGGCCCAGGGCGGCGAGTTCCGGGTCGACGGCGGGCAGCAGGGGTTCCGCGGCGCCGATGCCGTCGCGGGCGCCGCCAAGCTGCGGTGCCGCCCGGCCAGCTTCGACGACCATTTCAGCCAGGCCACCCTGCTCTGGAACAGCCTGAGCCCGATGGAGAGGGAGCAGCTCGTCGCCGCCTTCCAGTGGGAGCTGGCCCAGGTGGAGGCGGTGGCGATCCGCCAGCGCGTGGTCGACAACCTGGCCCATGTCGACGCCCGCCTGGCCCGCAAGGTGGCCGAGCCCCTGGGGCTGGGCACCCCCGACCCGCGCGCCGCCGCAGGCCGCGCCGGCTTCCGCGAGGCGCCGCCCGCGCGCGGCGAGCCGCTGGAGCGCTCGCCCTCCCTGAGCCTGGACGCGCCGGCCCCGGGCATCGCGAGCCGGCGCATCGCCATCCTCGTCGCGCACGGGGTGGAGATCGGCGCCATGCGGGTGTTGCAGCAGGCCCTGCACGACGCCGGCGCGGTCACGCGGGTGGTCGCCGCGCACCTGGGCTTCGTCTCCACCTCCTCGGGGCAGCAGCTGGCGGTCGACCACGCCCTGGCCGCCGCGCCCTCGGTGCTGTTCGACGCGGTCATGGTCCCCGCCGGCGCGTCCAGCGCGCAGGCGCTCGCGGCCAGCGGCGACGCGGTGCATTTCGTGCTCGAGGCCTTCCGCCACGGCAAGGCCCTGTGCCTGATCGGCGAGGGGGCCCAACTGCTGCGGGCGCCGGGCGGGGAGGCCGCCTCCGCCCCCGGCGTGGTCACCGGCCGCAACGACCCGGCCACCCGGCTGCCGATGGCGCAGGAGTTCATGCAGGCGATCGCCCGGCACCGGCACTGGGGACGGCCCGGGGCCGAGGCCGTACCGGCCTGAGCCTGGTGCCGGCCGCCGGCTCGGCGCCCGCCCCCTCCTACGCGGGCTGCGCCGTCGTGCCGACGCACGTTGCGGCGCCCGCGGCTCCCAATGGCGCCCATGGGGCCGGCATGGGGCCGGCCGCCTGCATCCACAGGAGCATCACCATGGCATCCAGCAACCAGGGAAATCAAGGCAACCAAGGCAACCAAGGCAAGCAGGGCCAGCAAGGCGGACAGGCCAGCCAGAACGAGCAGGGCGGCTCCAACCGCGGCTTTGCCTCCATGGATCCCGACCGCCAGCGCGAGATCGCCAGCCAGGGCGGCAAGGCTGCCCACGAGAAGGGCACGGCCCACGAATTCACGCCGGAGGAGGCGCGCGAGGCCGGCAGCAAGGGCGGCAAGGCCGCCCATGAAAAGGGTACTGCCCACGAGTTCACCTCCGAGGAGGCGCGCGAGGCCGGACGCAAGGGCGGCGAGGCCAGCGGCGGCGGCAACCGCGGCGGCAGCCAGGGCGGCCAGGGAGGCAGCGACCGCAACCGCTGAAGGCCGGCACCGGCAAGGGGCCGCGCGTGGCCCCTAAGATGGCGCGGTTTCCACTTCCCGGAAGTCGCGCCATGTCCCTGCCCGCCCGCCTCCTGGCGACCGCGCTCCTCGCGCTGTCCGCCGCCGTCCATGCCGATACGGTCAAGGTCCTGACCACCGGGGCCTTCAAGCCCGTGGTCAGTGCGCTGGTGCCGGCCTTCGAGGCCCGCACCGGCCACCGCGTCGAGGTCGTGAACGACACGGCGGGCGCCATCATCCGCCGCATCGCCGGGGGCGAGGGTTTCGACGTGCTGGTGCTCACCCCCGCCGGCCTGCAGCCGCTGGGGGCCGAGGGCCGGGTGGAGGCGGCCAGCATCCGGCCGCTGGCGCGCGTGGCCATCGGTGTCGCGGTCAAGGCCGGCGATCCTGCGCCCGCGCTCGGCACGGTCGACGAGTTCCGGCAGGCCGTGCTGGCGGCGCGGCGCGTCGCCTACATCGACCCGGCCGCCGGCGGCTCCAGCGGCATCTACCTCGACGGCCTGTTCCAGCGCATGGGCCTGGCCGAGGCGGTGCGGGCCAAGGCCGTCCTGGTGCCGGGCGGCCTGGTGGCGCAGCGCCTGGTCACCGGCGAGGCCGACCTGGCGATCCACCAGGTCAGCGAGATCCTGGCCGTGCCCGAGGCCCGCCTGGTCGGCACGCTGCCCGAGGCGATCCAGAACTACACCACCTACGCCGGCGCGGTCAGCGCCCGCACCGCGGTGCCCGCGGCGGCCCGCGCCTTCCTGGCCGAACTGGCCGCCCCGCAGGCGGCTGCGACGGTGCGGGCCAAGGGCATGGAGCCCGTGGCGCCCTGAGGCCGCGGGGGTGAGTCCCCCCTCGGGCTCGGGCACACTCGGCGCATGAGCCTTCCCCCGCTGTCCTCCTTCCAGGCTGCCATCGTCGACCTCGACGGCACCCTGGTCGATACCCTCGGCGACTTCACCGTCGCCCTCAACGGCACCCTCGCCGAACTCGCCCTGCCCACGCTGGAGCGCGCCGCCATCGAGCGCATGGTCGGCAAGGGTTCCGAGCACCTGATTCGCAGCGCCCTGCATGCCGTCGGTGCGCACGCTGACCGCTTCCGCGACGCCTGGGAGGCCTACCAGCGCCATTACGACGCCACCAACGGCCGCCATGCCGAGGTCTACCCCGGCGCCGCCGAGGGCCTGCGGCGCCTGCGCGAGGCCGGCCTGCGCCTGGCCTGCGTCACCAACAAGCCGGGCCGCTTCGCCCGTGACCTGCTGGAGGCCAAGGGACTGCTCGAGCCGTTCGAGCAGGTCTTCGGCGGCGACGCTTTCGAGCGCAAGAAGCCCGACCCGCTGCCATTGCTCATGGCCTGCCGCGCGCTGGGCAGCGAGCCGGCGCGCACGCTGATGGTGGGCGATTCGAGCAACGATGCCCAGGCCGCGCGCGCCGCCGGATGCCCGGTGGCCCTCGTCACCTACGGCTACAACCACGGCGAGCCGGTGACCGCGGTCGATGCCGACGCCTGGGTCGACGCGATCGACCAGCTTTGACTGGCCGTGGTCCGCGCGCCACGGCCGTTTGCTACACTGGCCCGTCATGTTCATCCACCGCACCACGATCACAGGTTGCTCCGACCGGGGAGCCTGGCCCTGGCGTAAGCCAGTGAACGTGCGCGCCTGATTGCACGGGGCCACCCGTGCCCCCGCGCCCCGCGTCGTTGCCATGCGCGGGGCACACCGATCGAATCCGCGGCCCCGTGCCGCCGAGCTTGTGGAGGCTCACCCATGATCACTGAACTCGAGTTCAAAAGCCTGGCCCAGCAAGGCTTCAACCGCATCCCCCTCATCGCCGAGGCCTTCGCGGACCTGGAAACCCCCCTGTCCCTGTACCTGAAGCTGGCCCATGCCAAGGGCGACGGGCGCCTGTCCTTCCTGCTGGAGTCCGTCGTCGGCGGCGAGCGCTTCGGCCGCTACAGCTTCATCGGCCTGCCCGCGCGCACCCTGTTGCGCGCCAGCGGCTTCGGCGCCGAGGCGAAGACCGAGGTGGTGCGCGACGGCATCGTCATCGAGACGAACCGCGGCAACCCGCTGGACTTCATCGAGGCCTACCAGCAGCGCTTCAAGGTGGCCCTGCGCCCCGGACTGCCGCGTTTCTGCGGCGGCCTGGCTGGCTACTTCGGCTACGACACGGTGCGCCACATCGAGAAGAAGCTCGCGGCCACCTGTCCGCCCGACACGCTGCACTGCCCCGACATCCTGCTGCTGCAGTGCGAGGAACTGGCGGTCATCGACAACCTCTCGGGCAAGCTGTACCTGATCGTCTACGCCGACCCGTCGCAGGGCGAGGCCTACGCCAACGGCAAGAAGCGCCTGCGCGAGCTGAAGGACCTGCTGAAGTACTCGGTCAGCGCGCCCACGGTGAAGCAGACCCAGTCCTACCCCGTCGAGCGCGAGTTCGCCAAGGCCGACTACCTGGCGGCCGTGGAGCGCTCCAAGGAGCTGATCGCCGCCGGCGACTTCATGCAGGTGCAGGTGGGCCAGCGCCTGAAGAAGCGCTACACCGAGTCGCCGCTGTCGCTGTACCGCGCGCTGCGCTCGCTCAATCCCAGCCCGTACATGTACTACTACAACTTCACGGGCTACGACGGCCAGGGCGGCGACTTCCACGTGGTCGGCGCCTCGCCCGAGATCCTGGTGCGCCAGGAGCAGGTGCCCGAGGGGCAGAAGGTCACCATCCGCCCGCTGGCCGGCACCCGCCCGCGCGGCGCCACGCCCGAGGCCGACAAGGCCACCGAGATCGAGCTGCTGGCCGACCCCAAGGAGCGTGCCGAGCACGTCATGCTGATCGACCTGGCCCGCAACGACATCGGCCGCATCGCCAAGACCGGCAGCGTCAAGGTCACCGAGGCTTTCGTCGTCGAGCGGTACAGCCACGTGATGCACATCGTGAGCAACGTCGAGGGCCTGCTCAATGACGGCATGAGCAACATGGACGTGCTGCGCGCCACCTTCCCCGCGGGCACGCTCACCGGCGCGCCCAAGGTGCACGCGATGGAGCTGATCGACCAGCTCGAGCCGAGCAAGCGCGGCCTGTATGGCGGCGCCTGCGGCTACCTCAGTTTCGCGGGCGACATGGACGTGGCCATCGCGATCCGCACCGGCATCGTCAAGGACCAGACCCTCTACGTGCAGGCCGCCGCCGGCGTCGTCGCCGACTCCGTCCCCGAGCTGGAGTGGAAGGAGACCGAGGCCAAGGCGAGGGCGCTATTGCGCGCCTCGGAGCTGGTGGAAGAAGGACTGGAGTGACGCCATGAAGCTCGTGATGATCGACAACTACGACAGCTTCACCTACAACCTGGTGCAGTACTTCGGCGAACTCGGCGCGCAGGTGGAGGTGTTCCGCAACGACGAGATCACCCTCGAGGGCGTCGCGGCGCGCGGCGCCGACCGCCTCGTGATCTCCCCCGGGCCCTGCTCGCCCGCCGAGGCCGGCATCTCGGTCGAGGCGATCCGGCACTTCGCCGGCAGGCTGCCGATCCTGGGCGTGTGCCTGGGCCACCAGAGCATCGGCGCGGCCTTCGGCGGCAACATCATTCGCGCGCAGCAGCTGATGCACGGCAAGACCAGCGAGATCACGACCACGCAGGAAGGCGTCTTCGCCGACCTGCCGGCGCGCTTCACCGTGAACCGCTACCACTCGCTGGCCATCGAGCGCAGCACCTGCCCCAAGGAGCTGGTGACCACCGCCTGGACCGAAGACGGCGAGATCATGGGCGTGCGCCATCGCGAGCTCCCCATCCAGGGCGTGCAGTTCCATCCCGAGTCCATCCTCACCGAGCACGGGCACGCGATGCTGAAGAACTTCCTGGACCAGCGCTGAGGCTGCCATGCCGATCGACCAGCTCCTGCTGTTCATCGTCGCCGGCCTGCTCCTGAACCTCACGCCGGGGCCCGATGTCCTGCTGATCGTCTCCCACGCCCTGCGCAGCGGTGCCCGCGCGGGCCTGGTGGCGGCGGCGGGCATCTGCGCCGGCTGCATGGTCCACATCGTGGCCGGTGCGGTGGGCGTGAGCGCCCTGGTCGCGGCCTCGGCCTCCGCCTTCACCGTCCTCAAGTGGGTCGGCGCGGCCTACCTGGTGTACATCGGCGTGCGCGCGCTCCTGAGCCGCTCGCCCGCGCCGCTGGACCTGCCCCAGGCCGGCGCCGCACCGGTACCCGCGGACCTGCGCCGCGTGTTCTGGCAAGGCTTTGCCACCAACGCCCTCAACCCCAAGGTGGCCCTGTTCTTCCTGGCCTTCCTGCCCCAGTTCATCGGGCCGCAGGTGCAGGACAAGACCCTGGCCTTCCTGCTGCTGGGGCTGTTGTTCGACTTCAACGCGCTGTGGGTCTGCGCCGGCTGGGCCGTCGCGGCCGCGTGGCTGGCGCGCCGCGTCGGCGCGGTCCGCCGCAGCCTGCACGGGCTCGAACGCGCCGCCGGCGCGCTGTTCGTCGCCTTCGGCCTCAAGCTCGCCCTCTCCGAACCCCCGACCCGCTGACGGGAAAGGAACACCCCATGCCCATCACCCCCCAGGAAGCCCTCCAGCGCACCATCGAGCACCGCGAGATCTTCCACGACGAGATGCTGCACCTGATGCGCCTGATCATGAGCGGCGAGCTCTCGCCCGTCATGACCGCGGCCATCGTCACCGGCCTGCGCGTGAAGAAGGAGACCATCGGCGAGATCACTGCCGCCGCGCAGGTGATGCGCGAGTTCTCCACCAAGGTCCACGTGGCCGACAAGACCCACCTGGTCGACATCGTCGGCACCGGCGGCGACGGCTCGCACACCTTCAACATCTCCACCTGCTCGATGTTCGTGGCCGCCGCCGCGGGCGCCAAGGTCTCCAAGCATGGCGGGCGCAGCGTGAGCAGCAAGTCCGGCAGCGCCGACGTGCTCGAGAGCCTGGGCGTCAACATCAACCTCCCGCCCGAGGCCATCAGCCGCTGCGTGCAGGAGACCGGCATCGGCTTCATGTTCGCCCCCAACCACCACCCCGCGATGAAGAACGTCGCGCCGGTGCGCAAGGAGCTGGGCGTGCGCACCCTCTTCAACATCCTCGGCCCGCTGACCAATCCCGCCGGCGCCCCGAACATCCTCATGGGCGTGTTCCACCCCGACCTGGTGGGCATCCAGGTGCGCGCGCTGCAGCGCCTGGGCGCCGAGCACGCGCTGGTGGTCTACGGGCGCGACGGCATGGACGAAGTGAGCCTGGGCGCCGCCACCCTGGTGGGCGAGCTCCGGGACGGCCAGGTCACCGAGTACGAGATCCATCCCGAGGACTTCGGCTTCGCGATGGCGAGCAACCGCGCGCTCAAGGTCGAGACGCCCGAGCAGTCCCGCCAGATGCTGCTGGACGTGCTGGACAACCGGCCCGGCCCGGCGCGCGACATCGTCCTGCTCAATGCGGGCGTCGCGCTGTACGCGGCGAACGTCGCGGACACCATGAAGGCCGGCATCGACAAGGCCCGCGCCGCCATCGAAAGCGGCGCCGCGCGCGCCAAGCTCGCGCGCCTCGTCGAAGTCGCCGCACAACACAAGGCCTGAATCCCATGTCTGACATCCTGAACAAGATCGTTGCCGTCAAGCACGAGGAAATCGCCGCCGCGAAGAAGAAGGTCTCGCTCGAGTCCATTCGCGCCGACGCCGAGAGCCGCGTGCTCACGCGCGACTTCGAGGGCGCCCTGCGGCGCAAGATCGCCGCCGGCCTGCCCGCCGTGATCGCCGAGGTCAAGAAGGCCAGTCCCAGCAAGGGCGTGCTACGCGCCGACTTCATCCCCGCCGACATCGCCCAGAGCTACGCCGAGCACGGCGCGGCCTGTCTCTCGGTGCTGACCGACCGCCAGTTCTTCCAGGGGCAGCCCGACTACCTGAAGCAGGCCCGCGCCTCGTGCGACCTGCCGGTGCTGCGCAAGGACTTCATGGTCGATCCCTACCAGGTCTACGAGGCCCGGGCCATGGGCGCCGACTGCATCCTGCTGATCGCGGCCTGCCTCTCCGATGCGCAGATGGCCGACCTCGAGGCCATCGCACGCGGCCTGGACATGGCCGTCCTCGTCGAGGTGCACGATGGCGACGAGCTCGATCGCGCGCTGAAGCTCAAGACCCCGCTGGTGGGCATCAACAACCGCAACCTGCGCACCTTCGAGGTCTCGCTGGACACCACGCTGGGGCTGCTGCCCCGCGTGCCGGCCGACCGCCTGCTGGTCACCGAGTCCGGCATCCTCTCCAAGGCCGATGTGCAGAAGATGCGCGCCGCCAACGTCAACGCCTTCCTGGTCGGCGAGGCCTTCATGCGCGCGCCCGAGCCGGGCGAGGCGCTCGCGGCCCTGTTCGGGTGAGCCCGGTGACGCCGGACCTCTTCGCCTCCGGCGCCGCCGACCGCCTGCAGGACTGGGACCCGCACCACTGGCCCGTCGCGCCCGACTGGAGGCCGGTGGTCGACGCCTTCCTCGACAGCCCCACCGGCCGCTCGCTCGGCGCGTTCATCCGCGCGCGCCTCGACGCAGGCGCGACCGTCTTCCCGCCGCAGCCGTTCCGGGCGCTCGAGCTTACGCCGCTGGCCTCGGTGCGCGCCGTCATCCTGGGCCAGGACCCGTACCACGGCCTGGGCCAGGCGCAGGGGCTGGCCTTCTCCGTCGCGCCCGGCGTGAGGCTGCCGCCGTCGCTGCGGAACATCTTCAAGGAGCTGGGCGTGAAGCCCGCCGACGGCTCGCTGGTCGCCTGGGCGCAGCGCGGCGTGCTGCTCCTGAACACCAGCCTCACCGTCGAGGAGGGCCAGCCCGCCAGCCATGCGAAGAAGGGCTGGGAAGTGCTCACCGACGCCCTCATCGCGCGCGTCGCCGCCACCGCCTCGCCCTGCGTCTACTTCCTCTGGGGCGCGCACGCGCAGGCCAAGGCCGGCCTCATCGAGTCCCAGGCCCTCGCGCATGGGCGCGAGGTGCTGGTGGTCCAGTCCAACCATCCCTCGCCGCTGTCGGCCACGCGCGGGCCAGCGCCCTTCATCGGCAGCGGCCAGTTCGTGCGGGCCCGCGAGTGGCTGGCTGCGCGCGGGGTCGCGGGCGTCATCTGAAGCGCCTGGGGGTCTGCATCCCGGGCGCTGCGTGGCCGGCGGACGCGCCGGATCCATTCACGGCGCCTGGCCGTTCCCGCCCTCCCGTCCGCGTCCGAGCAGGCGCCCCAGCCACGGCCTGAACCCGCGCTCGCGCACCGTCGCGCCCTCGGCCGGCGGCGCGCAGGCCGAAGGCCAGTCGATGCGCGTGTCGTCTTCGTAGTCCGCGGCCACGTCGACCGTGCCGCGCACGCCGATGTCGTCGGCATGCAGGACCAGCCACTGGCGGCCCGCGTCCTGCCCGATGTGGAACAGGTCGCGGATCAGGGCAGGGTCGGTGTCGGCCTTGCTCGCCGCGGTGTACGCCAGCAGCGCGGCCCCGCCATCCACGCGGTGCAGCCGCACCGACTTGCAGTGCCCCGGCACCATGTGCCCGCCCTCGATCAGGCGGTTGATCTTGTCGATGCCGCGCATCTGCGCCAGCAGGCTCGCGTTGAAGGTCAGCTCGTTCATGCGGTCCGCGATCCGGCTGGCCGTGTCGGGCAGGCCGTCGCGCCGCAGCGGGTTGATCTGGACGACGAGGATGTCGTCATGCCGCCCCGACGCGATCAGGGGCGTCAGCGGCGGGTTCACCGCATAGCCGCCGTCCCAGTACGCCTGCCCGCCGATGCGCACGGCCTGGAACAGCGTGGGCAGGCAGGCCGAGGCCGCCACCGCATCGCGCGTGAGCGCGGCGCCGCTGAAGATCACCGCCTTGCCGGTGGCCACGTGCGTGGCCGAGACGAACACGCGCGGCACGCCCGCGCGGCGCAGTGCAGTGAAGTCGATGCGCCGCTGCAGCAGGTCTCGCAGCGGGTTGATGTCCAGCGGATTCGTCTGGTAGGGCGACAGCAGGCCGGTGACGGCCTGCGCCCATGGGTTCGGCAGGCCCCATGGCGCACCGTCGCCGCCCCACAGCGCACGGGCCATGCGGTCCTGCAGCGAGCCGAGCGCGCCCCAGCTGCCGACCTCGTCCCACAGCCTCGCCAGCGCCTCGCGCGCGGCGACGCGGCGATCGCCTTTCGCGGTGGCCCACCCGCTGGCCAGGGCCACCGCATTCACCGCGCCGGCGCTGGTGCCGGACAGGCCCTCGATGGCGATGCGACGGTCCGCCAGCAGCGCGTCGAGCACGCCCCAGGTGAAGGCCCCGTGCGAGCCGCCGCCCTGCAACGCGAGGTTGAGGGTCTTCGGTCCGGGGCCGGTGTCGGCGTCCATGGCCAAGATTTTCTTCAGCCTGATGCGGTCCGCCTTGGGAATGTCACGGTTTGTTTGGCACAATAGCGGTCTTCGTCGCAAATTCTTCGAAGAGCACTTCGGCTACTGCGCAAAACCGTGCTATAGTTCGAGGTTCCTCGCGGAGGGGTGCCCGAGTGGCTAAAGGGGGCAGACTGTAAATCTGTTGGCTTACGCCTACGCTGGTTCGAATCCAGCCTCCTCCACCAGCGATTTCTTCGGAAGTTGCGACAGCGAGAAAGTGTGAACTGATTGAGTGGTAGCGCCAGGAAGCCTGCCGAGGGCCCAAAGAGCTTCGCCCGATGCGGGAGTAGTTCAATGGTAGAACCTTAGCCTTCCAAGCTAATGACGCGGGTTCGATTCCCGTCTCCCGCTCCATCGATCAGGTTGCGCAGCGAAAAGAATTTCGCCCTTGTGGCTCAGTGGTAGAGCACTCCCTTGGTAAGGGAGAGGTCGCGGGTCCGATTCCCGCCAAGGGCACCAATTTCAGTTGTGATCGTCTAGCTATCTCTTTCGAAGGGCGAAAAAAATGGCAAAAGGTAAATTCGAGCGGACCAAGCCGCACGTGAACGTGGGCACCATTGGCCACGTGGACCACGGCAAGACCACCCTGACGGCGGCGATCACCACCGTGCTGGCCACCAAGTTCGGCGGCGAAGCCAAGGCCTACGACCAGATCGATGCGGCCCCGGAAGAGAAGGCTCGCGGCATCACGATCAACACCGCCCACGTCGAGTACGAGACGGCCAACCGCCACTACGCCCACGTGGACTGCCCTGGCCACGCCGACTACGTCAAGAACATGATCACCGGCGCTGCCCAGATGGACGGCGCCATCCTGGTGTGCTCGGCCGCTGACGGCCCGATGCCCCAGACCCGTGAGCACATCCTGCTGGCCCGCCAGGTGGGCGTGCCCTACATCATCGTCTTCCTGAACAAGTGCGACATGGTCGACGACGCCGAGCTGCTCGAGCTGGTGGAGATGGAAGTGCGCGAGCTGCTGTCCAAGTACGACTTCCCTGGCGACGACACCCCGATCATCAAGGGTTCGGCCAAGCTGGCGATGGAAGGCGACAAGGGCGAGCTGGGCGAAGGCGCGATCCTGAAGCTGGCCGAGGCCCTGGACTCCTACATCCCCACGCCTGAGCGTGCGGTTGACGGCGCGTTCCTGATGCCGGTGGAAGACGTGTTCTCGATCTCTGGCCGCGGCACCGTGGTGACCGGTCGCGTCGAGCGCGGCATCATCAAGGTCGGCGAGGAAATCGAGATCGTCGGTATCAAGCCGACCCTGAAGACCACCTGCACGGGCGTGGAAATGTTCCGCAAGCTGCTGGACCAGGGCCAGGCTGGCGACAATGTGGGTATCCTGCTGCGCGGCACCAAGCGTGAAGAAGTCGAGCGCGGCCAGGTGCTGTGCAAGCCCGGCTCCATCAAGCCGCACACGCACTTCACCGCCGAGGTGTACGTGCTGTCCAAGGACGAGGGTGGCCGCCACACGCCGTTCTTCAACAACTACCGTCCCCAGTTCTACTTCCGCACCACGGACGTGACCGGCGCGATCGAGCTGCCGAAGGACAAGGAAATGGTCATGCCCGGCGACAACGTGACGATCACCGTCAAGCTGATCGCCCCGATCGCCATGGAAGAAGGTCTGCGCTTCGCCATCCGCGAAGGCGGCAAGACCGTCGGCGCCGGCGTCGTTGCCAAGATCATGGAGTGATTCCAGTAGGGGTATAGCTCAATTGGCAGAGCGTCGGTCTCCAAAACCGAAGGTTGTAGGTTCGATTCCTACTGCCCCTGCCACCTGAGTGGCCCCCGGCTCACCGCAAGGTGATGCAAAAACCAACCCGCCGCGCCCCGGCGGGTTTGGTGCCTTCAAGGCACCGAAGAACCTGAAGCAGGAAAACGCCTTCCATGGCCACTTCTCAAGTTGAAACCGTCAGCACGGGCGCCGACAAGGCCAGGCTCGCGGTGGCTGCTGCGCTGGTGATTGCCAGCCTCGTGGCCTTCTACCTGCTTGCCAAGCAAGGCGCCATCGCCCAATGGGGCGCGCTGCTGCTGGGGCTGGTTGCTGCCGCCGCCGTGTTCTTCACGGCCGAGACCGGCAAGCAGCTGATCGCCTTCGGTCGCGAGGCCCTGCGCGAGGTCAAGAAGGTGGTGTGGCCCACCCGCAAGGAATCCATGCAGATGACGGCGTACGTGTTCGCCTTCGTGCTGGTCATGGCCATCTTCCTGTGGGTCACCGACAAGACGATCGAATGGGTCTTCTATGACCTCATCCTGCGCTGGAGGTAACCCGTGAGCGAGAACGACATCTCCCAAGCCGTGACGCAGGACGCTTCGGCTCCCGCCGCCAAGCCCGTCAACCCCGACCTGCGCTGGTACGTGGTCCATGCCTATTCGGGCATGGAAAAGGCCGTCGAGCGCAACATCCGCGAGCGCATCAACCGCGCCGGGATGCAGGACCTGTTCGGCGAGATCCTGGTTCCGACCGAGGAAGTCGTCGAGATCAAGAATGGCCAGAAGCGCACTTCGGAGCGCCGCTTCTACCCCGGCTATGTGCTGGTGCAGATGGTCATGAACGACGACACCTGGCACCTGGTGAAGCACACCAACAAGGTCACCGGTTTCGTCGGCGGCGCCAAGAACCGCCCGGCCCCCATCTCCGAAGACGAGGTCGCCAAGATCCTCGGCCAGATGGAAGAGGGTGTCGACAAGCCGCGCCACAAGGTGGAGTTCACCGTCGGCGAGTACGTGCGCGTCAAGGAAGGCCCCTTCACCGACTTCAACGGCACCGTCGAGGAAGTCAACTACGAAAAGAGCAAGGTCCGCGTGTCGGTCACGATCTTCGGTCGTGCCACCCCGGTGGAGCTCGAGTTCTCCCAGGTCGAGAAGACCTGAGCGTCGCCTGTCCGCCGGGTCGGCAAGACCTGGGCGGGCGCGGCCCCCGTTTCACGACCTGCGCTTTCCCGGCTCGGCGCAGGTTTCAAGAAGACAGAGCCTCAACCCCGGGGAGCCTGGCCTGACGGTCAGGCGCTACTACCCGTAAGGAGAAAAAAACATGGCGAAGAAAATCGTCGGTTTTATCAAGCTGCAAGTGCCGGCTGGTAAGGCCAACCCGTCGCCCCCGATCGGTCCTGCGCTGGGTCAGCGCGGCCTGAACATCATGGAGTTCTGCAAGGCGTTCAACGCCCAGACCCAAGGCGTCGAGCCGGGTCTGCCGCTGCCGGTGGTCATCACCGCCTTCGCGGACAAGAGCTTCACCTTCGTCATCAAGACCCCGCCCGCGACGGTCCTGATCAAGAAGGCCATCAAGCTGGACAAGGGCTCCTCCAAGCCGCACAGCGACAAGGTCGGCAAGATCACGCGCGCCCAACTGGAAGAAATCGCCAAGGGCAAGATCAAGGACATGAACGCTGCCAGCATCGACGCCGCCGTGCGCACGCTGGCCGGTTCCGCCCGTTCCATGGGCGTCACGGTGGAGGGTCTGTAATCATGGCCAAGCTGACCAAGAAGCAAAAAGCCCTGCAGGGCAAGGTCGACAGCACCAAGCTGTACGCCCTGGCCGACGCCCTGGCCATCGTCAAGGAAGCCGCCACCGCCAAGTTCGATGAGTCCATCGACGTGGCCGTGCAGCTGGGCATCGACGCCAAGAAGTCGGACCAGGTGGTCCGTGGCGCCGTCGTGCTGCCCCATGGCACCGGCAAGACCAAGCGCGTCGCCGTGTTCGCCCAGGGTGCCAAGGCTGACGAAGCCAAGGCCGCTGGCGCCGACGTGGTCGGCATGGACGACCTGGCCGCCATGGTCAAGGCCGGCGACATGCCCTTCGACGTGGTCATCGCTGCTCCCGACGCCATGCGCGTCGTGGGTACGCTGGGCCAGATCCTGGGCCCGCGCGGCCTGATGCCGAACCCCAAGGTCGGCACCGTGACCCCGGACGTCGCCACCGCCGTCAAGAACGCCAAGGCTGGCCAGGTCCAGTTCCGCGTCGACAAGGCCGGCATCATCCACGGCACCATCGGCCGTCGTTCGTTCGACGCCGACAAGCTCCAGGGCAACCTGGCGGCGCTGATCGACGCCCTGAACAAGGCCAAGCCGGCCACGTCCAAGGGCATCTACCTGCGCAAGGTGGCTGTGTCCTCGACCATGGGCGTGGGCGTTCGCGTCGACACCCAGTCCATCTCGGCGTAATCGCGAGAAGAAATTCCTGGCTGCCGGCAACGGTGGCCGGGTGTGGTGGGCTGCCGGGGACCATCCCGGAAACGGGCAGGAGCCTGGCAGGCCATCAAAGACCGCTGGCGCGCACGCGAGTGCGCTTAATCGGTGAAAGCCAGCGCAGATGGCGATCCCGCCGCAGATGGATAAAAAAATTTCCAAATACGGTTGGTCGCTGCAAGAAAGGCGTGCCGGAAGGTGCAAACCGGACGGCACATTTGAAGGAGTAGACCTTGAGTCTGAATCGCAGTGAGAAACAAGCGGTCATTGAAGAAGTGACCGGCCTCGCCGCCCAAGCTCAAACGCTGGTGATTGCGGAATACCGCGGCATCACGGTCGCCGACATGACGAAGCTGCGCAACGAAGCGCGTGCCAAAGGCGTGAACCTGAGTGTTCTGAAGAACACCCTGGCCCGCCGTGCGGTCGCCGGTTCCAGCTTCGAAGTGGTCGCCGACCAGATGACCGGTCCGCTGATCTACGGCTTCTCCGTGGACGCTGTGTCTGCCGCCAAGGTGGTGGCCGACTTCGCCAAGACCAACGACAAGCTGGTCATTCGTGGCGGCGCGTTCGCGGGCAAGGCCCTGGACGTCAACGGCGTGAAGGCCCTGGCGAACATTCCCTCCAAGGAAGTTCTGCTGGCCCAGCTGTGCGGCCTGCTCATGTCGCCCATCTCCCGCACCGCGGTGGTCCTGGGCGCCCTGGCAGCCAAGAAGGGCGAAGGCGCCGAAGCGCCCGCTGCTGCTTAAGCAAGCAGCCGCCCCTCGTAACCAACATATTTAGGAAATATCAAAATGGCATTCGATAAAGACGCTTTCCTGACCGCCCTGGACAGCATGACCGTCCTGGAACTCAACGACCTGGTCAAGGCCATCGAAGAGAAGTTCGGCGTGTCCGCCGCCGCCATGGCCGCTCCGGCCGCCGGTGGTGCCGCTGGTGGTGCTGCTGCCGCCGCTGAAGAGAAGACCGAGTTCAACGTCGTCCTGACCGACGCCGGCGCCAACAAGGTGTCCGTCATCAAGGCCGTGCGCGAAATCACCGGTCTGGGCCTGAAGGAAGCCAAGGACCTGGTCGACGGCGCCCCGAAGAACGTGAAGGAAGGCATCGCCAAGGCCGACGCCGAAGCCGCCCTGAAGAAGCTGGTGGAAGCCGGCGCCAAGGCCGAGCTGAAGTAATTCGCTCCGCGCCCGAGGCTGGAGGCTCCCCAAAGGGCCTCCAGCCTTTGGTGCTTCTGGGAAGCATCCAGAATGCACCCGCAAATGCCGCCCCGGCACCCGGAGGCCGCGGTCTTTGCGAGTGTCTTCTGACCCCGACTGCAGGAGACGCCTTGGTTCGGGCGATGTGCAATGCATCGCCGTCCGCCATGGTTGGTAGTGGCCAACCCGCCAAGCCGGTCGAGACCTGGACCACCCCAGGCCCTCGACCAGACAGTTGCGCAAGAGCTCAATAGCCCGGAGATCTCATGGCCTACTCTTACACCGAACGCAAGCGCATCCGCAAAAGCTTCGGCAGCCGCGACAGCGTGCTGGAAGTCCCGTACCTGCTGCAGATGCAGAAGGACGCCTACACCGCCTTCCTGCAGGCCGACGTCACCCCCCAGAAACGTACCGTGGAAGGCCTGCAGGCCGCCTTCGACGCCGCCTTCCCGATCGTCTCCCACAACGGCTTCGTGGAGATGAAGTTCATCGAGTACAACCTGGCCAAGCCGGCGTTCGATGTGCGTGAGTGCCAGACCCGTGGCCTGACCTTCTCCTCGGCCGTGCGCGCCAAGGTCCAGCTGATCATCTACGACCGCGAGTCCTCCACGCCTTCTTCCAAGGTCGTCAAGGAAGTCAAGGAGCAAGAGGTCTACATGGGCGAAGTGCCCCTGATGACCGACAAGGGCTCGTTCATCATCAACGGCACCGAGCGCGTGATCGTCTCGCAGCTGCACCGCTCCCCCGGCGTGTTCTTCGAGCATGACAAGGGCAAGACGCACAGCTCGGGCAAGCTGCTGTTCTCCGCGCGCATCATTCCGTACCGCGGCTCCTGGCTCGACTTCGAGTTCGACCCCAAGGACCTGCTGTACTTCCGCGTCGACCGCCGCCGCAAGATGCCGGTCACCATCCTGCTGAAGGCCATCGGCCTGACGCCGGAATCCATCCTGGCCAACTTCTTCGTCAACGACAACTTCCGCCTCATGGACAGCGGCGCGCAGATGGAGTTCGTCTCCGAGCGCCTGCGCGGCGAAGTGGCCCGCTTCGACATCACCGACAAGTCCGGCAAGGTCGTCGTCGCCAAGGACAAGCGCATCACCGCGCGCCACACCCGTGAGCTCGAGCAGGGCGGCACCACGCACATCAGCGTGCCGGAAGACTTCCTGATCGGCCGCGTCGTGGCCCGCAACATCGTCGACGCCGACACCGGCGAGATCATCGCCAAGGCGAACGACGAGCTGACCGAAGCCCTGCTGAAGAAGCTGCGCTCGGCCGGCGTGCAGGACCTTCAGGTCATCTACACGAACGAACTGGACCAGGGCCCGTACATCTCGCAGACCCTGCGCACCGACGAGACGGTGGACGAGTTCGCCGCCCGCGTGGCCATCTACCGCATGATGCGCCCCGGCGAGCCGCCGACGGAAGACGCCGTGCAGGCCCTGTTCCAGCGCCTGTTCTACAACCCGGACACGTACGACCTGTCGCGCGTGGGCCGCATGAAGTTCAACGCCCGCGTGGGCCGTGACGAGGCCACCGGCCCGATGGTCCTGACCAACGAGGACATCCTCGCCGTGGTCAAGATCCTGGTCGACCTGCGCAACGGCCGTGGCGAAGTCGACGACATCGACCACCTGGGCAACCGCCGCGTGCGCTGCGTGGGCGAGCTGGCCGAGAACCAGTACCGCACCGGCCTGGCGCGTATCGAGAAGGCCGTGAAGGAGCGCCTGGGCCAGGCCGAGCAAGAGCCGCTGATGCCGCACGACCTGATCAACTCCAAGCCGATTTCCGCGGCCCTGAAGGAGTTCTTCGGCGCGTCCCAGCTGTCGCAGTTCATGGACCAGACCAACCCGCTGGCCGAAATCACGCACAAGCGTCGCGTCTCGGCCCTGGGCCCGGGCGGTCTGACCCGCGAGCGTGCCGGCTTCGAGGTGCGCGACGTGCACGTGACCCACTATGGCCGCGTCTGCCCGATCGAAACGCCTGAAGGCCCGAACATCGGCCTGATCAACTCGTTGGCCCTGTACGCCCGCCTCAACGAGTACGGCTTCATCGAGACCCCGTACCGCCGCGTGGTGGAAGGCAAGGTCACCAACGAGATCGACTACCTGTCCGCCATCGAGGAAGGCAAGTACGTCATCGCCCAGGCCAACGCCACCCTGGACAAGGAAGGCCGCCTGACCGGCGAGCTGGTGTCCGCCCGTGAGAAGGGTGAATCCATCCTGGTCGGCGCCGACCGTGTCCAGTACATGGACGTGTCGCCCGCGCAGATCGTCTCCGTGGCCGCCTCGCTGGTGCCGTTCCTCGAGCACGACGACGCGAACCGCGCGCTGATGGGCGCCAACATGTCGCGCCAGGCCGTGCCCGTGCTGCGTCCCGAGAAGCCCCTGGTGGGCACCGGCATCGAGCGCGTCGCCGCGGTCGACTCCGGCACCGTGGTCACCGCCCGCCGCGGCGGCGTGGTCGACTATGTCGACGCGACCCGTGTGGTGGTGCGTGTCAACGACGAGGAAGCCCAGGCGGGTGAAGTCGGCGTGGACATCTACAACCTGATCAAGTACCAGCGTTCCAACCAGAACACCAACATCCACCAGCGTCCCATCGTCAAGCGCGGCGACAAGATCGCCAAGGGTGACGTGGTGGCCGACGGCGCCTCGACCGACCTGGGCGAGATCGCCATCGGCCAGAACATGCTGATCGGCTTCATGCCCTGGAACGGCTACAACTTCGAAGACTCGATCCTGATCTCCGAGCGCGTCGTCGCCGACGACCGCTACACCTCGATCCACATCGAGGAACTGGTGGTCATGGCGCGTGACACGAAGCTGGGCGCCGAGGAAATCACCCGCGACATCCCCAACCTGTCCGAGCAGCAGCTGAACCGCCTGGACGAGTCCGGCATCATCTACGTCGGCGCCGAAGTGCAACCCGGCGACGTGCTGGTGGGCAAGGTCACGCCGAAGGGCGAGACCACCCTCACCCCCGAGGAGAAGCTGCTGCGCGCGATCTTCGGCGAGAAGGCTTCCGACGTGAAGGACACCTCGCTGCGCGTGGACCAGGGCTCGCAGGGCACCGTCATCGACGTGCAGGTCTTCACCCGCGAAGGCATCCAGCGTGACAAGCGCGCCCAGCAGATCATCGACGACGAACTCAAGCGCTTCCGCCTGGACCTGAACGACCAGCTGCGCATCGTCGAGGCCGACTCGTTCGACCGTATCGAGAAGCTGCTGACCGGCCGCGTCGCCAACGGCGGTCCGCAGAAGCTGGCCAAGGGCACCAAGATCGACAAGGCCTACCTGTCCTCGATCGAGAAGTACCACTGGTTCGACATCCGCCCGGCGGAAGACGACATCGCCCTGCAGCTCGAGTCCATCAAGAACTCGATCGAGCAGCAGCGCCACAGCTTCGACCTGGCCTTCGAAGAGAAGCGCAAGAAGCTCACGCAAGGCGACGAGCTGCCGGCCGGCGTGCTGAAGATGGTCAAGGTCTACCTGGCCGTCAAGCGCCGCCTGCAGCCTGGCGACAAGATGGCCGGCCGCCACGGCAACAAGGGTGTGGTCTCCAAGATCGTCCCGGTCGAGGACATGCCCTACATGGCCGACGGCACCCCCTGCGACATCGTGCTGAACCCGCTGGGCGTGCCCTCGCGAATGAACGTCGGCCAGGTGCTGGAAGTGCACCTGGGCTGGGCGGGCAAGGGCATCGGCCAGCGCATCGGCGACCTGCTGCAGAAGGAGTCCCGCGCGGCTGAACTGCGCCAGTTCCTGGAACAGGTCTACAACGGCTCCGGCCGCAAGGAAGACCTGTCGCAGCTGTCGGACGAGGAAGTCACGAAGATGGCCCGCGAGCTGACCACCGGCGTGCCCTTCGCCACCCCGGTGTTCGACGGCGCCTCCGAGGACGAGATCCGCGCGATGCTGAAACTGGCCTACCCCGACGAGGTCGCGCAGGCCAAGGGCCTGACGCCCACGCGCACCCAGGCCTACCTGTACGACGGCCGCACCGGCGACCGCTTCGAGCGTCCGACCACCATCGGCTACATGCACTTCCTGAAGCTGCACCACCTGGTGGACGACAAGATGCACGCGCGCTCCACCGGCCCGTACTCCCTGGTCACCCAGCAGCCGCTGGGCGGCAAGGCCCAGTTCGGCGGCCAGCGTTTCGGCGAGATGGAAGTGTGGGCGCTGGAAGCCTACGGCGCTTCCTACACCCTGCAGGAAATGCTCACGGTCAAGTCCGACGACGTGCAGGGCCGTACCAAGGTGTACGAGTCCATCGTCAAGGGCGAGCACGCCATCGATGCGGGCATGCCGGAATCCTTCAACGTGCTGGTGAAGGAAATCCGCTCGCTCGGTATCGACATCGAACTGGAACGCTCCTAAGAAAAGAGGGATTGAGTCATGAAATCGCTACTCGACCTGTTCAAGCAATTCACGCCGGACGAGCATTTCGATGCCATCCGCATCGGCATGGCCTCGCCGGAGAAGATCCGTTCCTGGTCCTTCGGTGAGGTGAAGAAGCCCGAGACGATCAACTACCGCACCTTCAAGCCCGAGCGCGACGGCCTGTTCTGCGCGAAGATCTTCGGCCCCATCAAGGACTACGAGTGCCTGTGCGGCAAGTACAAGCGCCTGAAGCACCGCGGCGTGATCTGCGAGAAGTGCGGCGTTGAAGTCACGCAGACCAAGGTGCGCCGCGAGCGCATGGGCCACATCGACCTGGCCGCGCCCTGCGCCCACATCTGGTTCCTCAAGTCCCTGCCGTCCCGCCTGGGCCTGGTGCTGGACATGACCCTGCGCGACATCGAGCGCGTGCTGTACTTCGAAGCCTACGTGGTGACCGACCCCGGCATGACTCCGCTGAAGAAGTTCAGCATCATGTCCGAGGACGACTACGACGCCAAGCGCAAGGAATTCGGTGACGAGTTCATCGCCAAGATGGGCGCCGAGGGCATCAAGGACCTGCTCGAAGGCATCGACATCGACCTCGAGATCGAGAAGCTGCGCGGCGACCTCACCGGCTCCGAAGTCAAGGTCAAGAAGAACGCCAAGCGCCTGAAGGTCCTCGAGGCCTTCAAGAAGTCCGGCATCAAGCCGAACTGGATGGTGATGGACGTGCTGCCCGTGCTGCCGCCGGACCTGCGTCCGCTGGTGCCGCTGGACGGCGGCCGCTTCGCGACCTCCGACCTGAACGACCTGTACCGCCGCGTCATCAACCGCAACTCGCGCCTCAAGCGCCTGCTGGAACTCAAGGCCCCCGAGATCATCGCGCGCAACGAAAAGCGCATGCTCCAGGAAGCCGTCGACTCCCTGCTGGACAACGGCCGCCGCGGCAAGGCCATGACGGGCGCCAACAAGCGCGCCCTGAAGTCCCTGGCCGACATGATCAAGGGCAAGTCCGGCCGCTTCCGCCAGAACCTGCTGGGCAAGCGCGTCGACTACTCCGGCCGTTCGGTCATTACCGTGGGCCCGACCCTCAAGCTGCACCAGTGCGGCCTGCCCAAGCTGATGGCGCTGGAGCTGTTCAAGCCCTTCATCTTCTCGCGCCTGGAAGCCATGGGCATCGCCACCACCATCAAGGCGGCGAAGAAGGAAGTGGAATCCGGCACCCCCGTGGTGTGGGACATCCTCGAAGAGGTCATCAAGGAGCACCCGGTCATGCTGAACCGGGCGCCCACGCTGCACCGCCTGGGCATCCAGGCCTTCGAGCCGATCCTGATTGAAGGCAAGGCCATCCAGCTGCACCCGCTGGTGTGCGCGGCGTTCAACGCCGACTTCGACGGCGACCAGATGGCCGTCCACGTGCCGCTGTCGGTGGAAGCGCAGATGGAAGCCCGCACGCTGATGCTGGCCTCCAACAACGTGCTGTTCCCCGCCAACGGCGAGCCCTCCATCGTGCCGTCTCAGGACGTGGTGCTGGGCCTGTACTACACCACCCGTGAACGCATCAACGGCAAGGGCGAAGGCATGGTCTTCGCCGACGTCGCCGAAGTGCAGCGCGCGCTGGACGCCGGCGTGGTCGAACTGACCGCCAAGATCGCCGTGCGCCTGGTCGAGTGGACCAAGGACAAGGCCACCGGCGAGTTCGTGCCCAGCACCTCGCTGGTCGACACGACCGTGGGCCGTGCCCTGCTGTCCGAAATCCTGCCGAAGGGCCTGCCGTTCTCCAACCTGAACAAGGCCCTGAAGAAGAAGGAGATCAGCCGCCTGATCAACGCCTCCTTCCGCCGTTGCGGCCTGAAGGAGACCGTGGTCTTCGCCGACAAGCTGCTGCAGAACGGCTTCCGCCTGGCCACCCGCGCCGGCATCTCGATCGCTATCGACGACATGCTGGTGCCGCCGCAGAAGTCCGAGATCATCGGCCGCGCCGAGTCCGAGGTGAAGGAGATCGAGCAGCAGTACGTCTCCGGTCTCGTGACCGCTGGCGAGCGCTACAACAAGGTCGTGGACATCTGGGGCAAGGCCGGCGACGAAGTGTCGAAGGTCATGATGGCCCAGCTGGCCAAGGAAAAGACCACCGACCGCAACGGCAAGGAAGTGGAGCAGGAGTCGTTCAACTCCATCTACATGATGGCCGACTCCGGCGCCCGCGGTTCCGCCGCCCAGATCCGCCAGCTGGCGGGCATGCGCGGCCTGATGGCCAAGCCGGACGGCTCGATCATCGAGACGCCCATCACGGCGAACTTCCGTGAAGGCCTGAACGTGCTGCAGTACTTCATCTCCACGCACGGCGCCCGTAAGGGCCTGGCCGACACGGCGCTGAAGACCGCGAACTCCGGCTACCTGACCCGCCGACTGGTCGACGTGACCCAGGACCTGGTCGTGACCGAAGAGGACTGCGGCACCGCCGACGGCTCGCTGATGCGCGCCATCGTCGAGGGTGGTGAAGTCATCGAGTCGCTGCGTGACCGTATCCTGGGCCGTGTCGCGGCCGAGGACGTGCTGCACCCCGAGAACCGCTCGGTCATCGTGCCCGCCGGCAATATGCTGGACGAGGACGCGATCGAGGAGCTCGAGGCTGCCGGCGTCGACGAGGTCAAGGTCCGCACCGCGCTGACCTGCGCCACCCGCTTCGGCCTGTGCGCCAAGTGCTACGGCCGCGACCTGGGCCGCGGCGGCCTGGTGAACACCGGTGAGGCCGTGGGCGTGATCGCCGCGCAGTCGATCGGTGAACCCGGCACGCAGCTGACCATGCGTACCTTCCACATCGGTGGTGCCGCCTCGCGCGCCGCCATCGCCTCCAGCGTGGAAGCCAAGTCCAACGGCGTCATCGGCTTCAACAGCACGATGCGCTACGTGACCAACAGCAAGGGCGAGCTCGTCGTCATTGCCCGTTCCGGCGAGATCGTCATCCATGACGAACACGGCCGCGAGCGCGAGCGCCACAAGGTGCCGTACGGCGCGACCCTGGCTATCAAGGCCGACCAGACCATCAAGGCCGGCACCGTGCTGGCCAACTGGGACCCGCTGACCCGACCCATCATCACGGAATTCGCCGGCAAGGTGAAGTTCGAGAACGTGGAAGAGGGCCTCACCGTCGCCAAGCAGGTGGACGAGGTCACCGGCCTGTCGACCCTGGTCGTGATCGACCCGAAGCGCCGCGGCTCCGCCAAGGTGGTGCGTCCGCAGGTGAAGCTGATCGACGCCAACAACCAGGAAGTGAAGATCCCGGGCACCGACCACTCGGTGACCATCGGCTTCCAGGTGGGCGCGCTGATCCAGGTGCGCGACGGCCAGGACGTGGGCCCCGGCGAAGTGCTGGCCCGTATCCCGATCGAAGGCCAGAAGACCCGCGACATTACCGGCGGTCTGCCCCGCGTGGCCGAGCTGTTCGAAGCCCGTTCGCCCAAGGACAAGGGCGTGCTGGCCGAGATGACCGGCACGGTGTCGTTCGGCAAGGAGACCAAGGGCAAGATCCGCCTGCAGATCACCGATCCGGAAGGCAAGGTCTGGGAAGAGCTCGTGCCCAAGGAAAAGAACATCCTGGTGCACGAAGGCCAGGTGGTGAACAAGGGCGAATCCGTGGTCGACGGCCCGGCCGACCCGCAGGACATCCTGCGCCTGCTGGGCATGGAAGAACTGGCCCGCTACATCGTCGACGAGGTGCAGGACGTGTACCGACTCCAGGGCGTGAAGATCAACGACAAGCACATCGAGGTGATCGTTCGCCAGATGCTGCGTCGCGTGGTCGTCGAGAACCCGGGCGAGTCCGGCTACATCGCCGGCGAGCAGGTCGAGCGCTCCGAGATCCTCAACACCAACGAGGCGCTCCAGAAGGACAACAAGATCCCCGCGACCTACAGCAACCTGCTGCTGGGCATCACCAAGGCCTCGCTGTCGACCGACTCGTTCATCTCCGCGGCTTCCTTCCAGGAAACCACGCGCGTGCTGACCGAAGCGGCCATCATGGGCAAGCGTGACGAGCTGCGCGGCCTGAAGGAGAACGTCATCGTCGGCCGCCTGATCCCGGCGGGTACCGGCATGGCCTACCACCAGGCCCGCAAGGTCAAGGACCAGATGGACGAGGCCGAGCGCCGCGCCATCGCCGAGGCCGAAGCCACCGAGCTGGCCGGCACGGCCGATGCCGAGGGCGTGCTGCCCGAGGCTGGCGAGGGTTCCGCGGCCGAGTAATCGCACCGCGCCTTCCTGAGGAACGCCCCGTGCCGCCCGGCCCGGGGCGTTCTTCTTTGGCGGCTTGGTAAGCTCGCCGGTCCATGACGACTCTCCTGATGTGGCTCCTGCCGGCCGTGCTCCTGTTCTGGAGCGTGGGCGCCTACAACCGGCTGGTGCGCCTGCGCGGCGAGGTGAAGTCCGCATTCGCGAGCGTCGAGGCCGAGTTCCAGCGGCACCTGCAGCTCGCGCAGGACCTGCCGCCCGACGACGGCGAGGACCCGGCCCGTGCGCGCGGCAGCGCGCCGGTCTGGGCCCAGGTCCGTGCTGCCACCGACCAGCTCGCTTCCACCCTCGCCGGCGCCCGCGCCCGGCCGCTCGACCCCCAGGGCATCGAGGCCCTGCGCACCGCCACCGACGTCCTCGCCATGGCCTGGGACCGCGCCGAGCGCGAAGATGCGCACGACCTCGGCGGCCCGCGCCTGCCCGAGACCCATGCCGCCGTGCGGGCCCAGGTGCTGGCCCAGGTCCAGGCGGCCACCCAACAGTTCAACGACGCCGTGACCCGCTACAACCGCGCCATCGCGCAATTCCCCGCCGTGCTGCTCGCCTGGGTGTTCGGCTTCCGGGCCGGGACGGCCCTGTGACCGCCGTGACCGCGAACCGAACCCTCCCGCTGTGGCGCCTGCTGCAGGCCGCCGCCTCGGTGGTCCAGGCCGTGCGCGACGGCACCTCGGCCACCCCGGCCCTGGCCGCCGTTCCCGGCGAGCTGCGTCCCGGCGCCCAGGCCCTGGTGTTCCAGGCCCTGCGCCAGCTCGGCCGGGCGCAGGCCCTGCGGGCCCAGCTCGCCCGCCGCCCGCCGCCGCCCGCGGCCGACGCGCTCCTGTGCACCGCCCTGGCCCTGGCCTGGGACCCGGCGCAGGCACCCTATGAGCCCTTCACCCTGGTGAACCAGGCGGTCGAGGCGGCCAAGCGCCAGCGCGCCACGGCCGGCCAGGCCAGCTTCATCAATGCCTGCCTGCGCCGCTTCCTGCGCGAGCGCGACGCGCTGGTGGCCGCCACCGAGGCCGACCCGGTCGCCCGCTGGAACCACCCGCGCTGGTGGATCGAGCGCCTGCGCCGCGACCACCCGGACCGCTGGGAGGACATCCTGCGCGCCAACAACCGCCAGCCGCCGATGGCCCTGCGGGTGAATGCGCGGCGCGCCACGCCCGAGGCCCTGCAGGCCCGCCTGGCCGGCGCGGGCATCCCGGCGCAGCGCTTCGGCGCGTACGGCCTGCAGCTCGAGCGGCCGCTGCCGGTGCACGAGATCCCGGGCTTCGACGAGGGCGCCCTGTCGGTGCAGGACGGTGCCGCCCAGCTCGCGGCGCCGCTGCTGCTGCACGGCCTGCCCGCCGGCGGCGCGCCGCGCCTGCTGGATGCCTGCGCGGCGCCCGGCGGCAAGACCGCCCACCTGCTGGAGCTGTCGGACGGCGAGGTCACCGCGCTGGACGTGGACCCGGCGCGCTGCGAGCGCATCCACCAGACCCTGGGGCGCCTGGGCCTGAAGGCGCGGGTGCTGGCCGCCGACGCAGGCGCGCCCGCGGCCTGGTGGGACGGCCAGCCCTTCGACGCCATCCTGCTGGACGCGCCCTGCACCGCCTCGGGGATCGTGCGGCGCCATCCCGACGTGCGCTGGCTGCGCCGCGAAGCCGACATCGCCGCCCTGGCCGCCATCCAGGCCCGGCTGCTGGCCACCCTCTGGCCGCTGCTGCGACCCGGCGGGCGGATGCTCTATTGCACCTGCTCGGTCTTCAAGGCGGAGGGGGAGGCCCAGGCCGGAGCGTTTGTTGCGCACAACACCGACGCGGTTTTGCTGCCCGCGCCCGGCCATTTGCTGCCCCAAACCGGGGAGACGGGCGCGACCGTCCCGGACAATTGCCCGGGTGACCACGACGGTTTCTATTACGCCCTGCTGGAAAAGCGCCTGGCGCCGCGGCCTTGACCGCGCGCGGCTGCTGGCCGCCGCCGTCCTGTGCCTGCTGGCCGTCCTGGCGGGGCCGGCCCGGGCCACCGAGATCAGCGGCCTGCGGGTGGAGCGCACCCCCGAGGGCCTGATGGTCGCCGCCCAGGTGCACTTCGACCTGCCCCAGGGCGTGGACGAAGCCCTGCAGAAGGGCATTCCCCTGTTCTTCGTCACCGACGCCGTGCTCCTGCGGGACCGCTGGTACTGGTACGACAAGGAGGTCTCCGCGGCCAGCCGCTACATGCGCCTGTCCTACCACCCGCTCACCCGGCGCTGGCGGCTGCTCGCCGCGTCCAGCCCGATCGGCAACGCCGGCCTCTCGCTGGGCCAGAACTTCGAAACGCGCGACGAGGCGCTGGCCGCGGTGCAGCGCATCTCCGGCTGGAAGATCGCCGACGCCGGCGACCTCGAGCCGGACCAGCGCTACAGCGTGAGCCTGCGCTTCCGGCTCGATGTCTCGCAGCTGCCGCGCCCCTTCCAGATCGGCGTGGTCGGCCAGGCGGACTGGAACATCGCGACCAGCCGCTCGCTGCGCCTGCCGGCCGAGATCGCGCGATGAGCACCGATCCGGCCTCGTCCTCCCCGGGCACCGGTGGCGGGCGCCGCGCCCCGCAGGTGCGCAATGCCCGAACCTACCGCTGGGCCGTGGGCATCGGCGCCAGCACCATGGTGGCGATCGGCATCGTCCTGCTGTTCCTGCTGGCCCAGGCCACCAACAACCGCGAACTCTACGAGCGCAACTACGGCCGCCTGTTCATCGTCAACATGGTGGTCGCCGCCATCCTGCTGGGCACCATCGGCTGGATGGGCCTGCGGCTGTGGTCCCGGCTGCGTGCCGGCAAGTTCGGCAGCCGGCTGCTGATCCGGCTGGCCATGATCTTCGCCCTGGTGGGTTTCGCGCCCGGCTTGCTGATCTACGTGGTGTCCTACCAGTTCGTCTCGCGCTCGATCGAGAGCTGGTTCGACGTGAAGGTCGAGGGTGCGCTCGACGCCGGCCTGAGCCTGGGCCGCTCCACGCTGGACATGCTGTCCAACGACCTGGCCCTCAAGACGCGCATCGCCGCGGCGCAGCTCGCCGACGCGCCCGAGGGCTCGCCCACGCTGCTGCTCGAGCGCCTGAAGGACCAGCTCGGCGCCACCGACATCTACCTGTGGAGCGCTTCCGGCCAGCTGGTGGCCAGTGCCGGCCAGTCGCGCTTCCAGCTCGCGCCGGAGCGGCCCACGCCCGCCCAGCTGCGCGCGGTGCGGACCCAGCGTTCGGTGGCGGTGATCGAGGGCCTGGAAGAAGGCGGCACCGCCGCGCTGAACAACGCCCGCATCCGCGCCCTGGCCCTGGTCTCGCCGCCCAGCCTGGGCCTGCTCTCGGAGACGCGGGTCCTGCAGGTCACGCAGGCCCTGCCGGCCACCCTGGTCGCCAATGCCATCGCGGTGCAGGAGGCCAACCGCGAGTACCAGGAGCGCGCCCTGGGCCGCGACGGCTTGCGGCGCATGTACATCGGCACCCTCACGCTGGCGCTGTTCCTCTCGGTCTTCGGCGCGGTGCTGCTGGCCGTGGTGCTGGGCAACTCGCTGGCGCGGCCGCTGCTGCTGCTGGCCGCCGGCGTGCGCGAGGTGGCGGCGGGCGACCTCAGCCCCAAGCCCGTGCTCCAGGGCAAGGACGAACTCGGCGGCCTGACGCGCTCCTTCGCGCAGATGACCCAGCAGCTGGCCGATGCCCGCAGCGCGGTCGAGAAAAGCATGTGGCAGGTGGACGCGGCCCGTGCCAACCTGCAGACCATCCTGGACAACCTCACCGCCGGCGTCATCGTGCTCGATGCGCAGGGCCGCATCCTCTCGGCCAACCCGGGCGCCACGCGCATCCTGCGCGCGCCGCTGGCGGCGTACCAGGGCCAGCCCCTGGCCGGCGTCGAGGGCCTTGAGTCCTTCGGCCGGGCCGTGCAGGCGCAGTTCGACGAGTACCACACCGAGCGGCTGCAGCACGGGCTGGACCACTGGCAGCAGTCCTTCGAGCTGCAGGCGCCGCAGCCGGGCGCGCCGGCCTCGACCCACGCGGTGACCCTGGTCGTGCGCGGCGCCGAGATGCCCGCCGACACCGGCGGCGAGCCGGTGCACCTGCTGGTGCTGGACGACATCTCCGAGATCGTCTCCGCGCAGCGCGCCCAGGCCTGGGGCGAGGTGGCACGGCGCCTGGCGCACGAGATCAAGAACCCGCTCACGCCAATCCAGCTCTCGGCCGAACGGCTCGAGATGAAGCTCGTGGACAAGGTGGCCGACCCCGAGCGCGCGGTGTTGACCAAGAGCGTGCGCACCATCGTCGACCAGGTCGACGCGATGAAGCGGCTGGTCAACGAATTCCGTGACTACGCGCGCCTGCCCACGGCCGACCTCAAGCCGGTGGACCTCAACGCCCTGGTGGGCGACGTGCTCCTGCTCTACGCCCGCGAGGCCGGGCAGGCGGGCCACGGTGCGCCGGTGCAGGTGGAACTGGACCCGCAATGCCCGCCCATCTCGGGTGACGCGCAGCAGCTGCGCCAGGTCATCCACAACCTGCTGCAGAACGCGCAGGACGCCACCGAGGGCCGCGAGGTGCGCGAGGTGGTGGTGCGCACCCAATGGAACGAGACCAACCGGCGGGTGCGCCTGCTGGTGCAGGACTCGGGCGCGGGTTTTCCGGAGCACATCCTCAAGCGGGCTTTCGAACCCTACGTGACGACGAAGTCCAAGGGCACGGGGCTGGGGCTGGCGGTGGTCAAGAAGATCGCCGACGAGCATGGGGCGCGCATAGACCTCAAGAACCGTGTCCGCGATGGCGAAATCCTGGGGGCCCAAGTCTCGCTATCATTCACAGTTGCGGTCTAACAACACCGCCCCGGCCGGCCGCGCGGGGTGCTGGTAGGAACATGGCAAACATCCTGGTCGTTGACGACGAGCTCGGCATCCGAGACTTGCTATCCGAAATCCTCAACGACGAGGGCCACCATGTCGAACTGGCGGAGAACGCGGCCGAGGCCCGCGCCATCCGCCAGCGCATGCGCCCCGACCTGGTCCTGCTGGACATCTGGATGCCGGACACCGACGGCGTCACGCTGCTCAAGGAGTGGTCGACCTCCGGCCTGCTGTCCATGCCCGTGATCATGATGAGTGGCCATGCCACCATCGAGACCGCGGTCGAGGCCACGCGCATCGGTGCCCAGGCCTTCCTCGAGAAACCCATCACCCTGCAGAAGCTGCTCAAGGCGGTGGAGTCGGGGCTGAACCGCAACGTCCCCGCTGCCGCCCCGGCGCCGGCGCGCCGCCCGGGGGTGCTGGCGTCCCCGTCGGTCGCCGCGCCGGTGGTGCACTACGTGACCACGACCGAACTCACCGTCGAGGCCGCCATGACCGGGGGGCAGAGCCTGCCCGCGGTGACGGAGATGGGCCCGCAGTCGCGCCAGCTGTTCGAGCTGGACAAGCCGCTGCGTGATGCGCGTGACGAGTTCGAGAAGTGCTATTTCGAATTCCACCTGGTCAAGGAGGGCGGCTCCATGACTCGCGTGGCCGAGAAGACCGGCCTGGAGCGCACGCACCTGTACCGCAAGCTCAAGCAACTCGGCGTCGACCTGTCGCGCGGAAAACGCGGCGGGAATTGATGTATACTCGCTGTCTCACGGCCCGGTAGCTCAGTTGGTAGAGCAGCGGATTGAAAATCCGCGTGTCGGTGGTTCGATTCCGCCCCAGGCCACCAGATTCAAGCGCCCGACAGTTCTCTGTCGGGCGTTTTTGTTTGTGCTCGGCCCGCTGGCGAGTGGCGAATGGCAGCTGCGCGGTGTTACCGCTCGACACCACGCTTTCGCGCCAGACGTATTCAATCCAATGTGCTCATCCGTTAGGGAGGAAAACCCAACAAGGAGCCCACCGGAATGAAGGCCATCGTTACCCTGGCTTGCGCCGTCGCCACCCTGGCCCCCGTGGCCGCGCGGGCGACCGATGTCGGCGTGAGCGTCCAGATCAGCCAGCCTGGCGTGTATGGCCGCATCGACATCGGCCGCTACCCGCAGCCCGCCATCATCCTGCCGCAGCCCGTGGTCATCGTGCCGCCCGGCCCGGCGTACGTCGTGCAGCAGCAGCCCGTCTACATGTGGGTGCCCCCGGGGCACCGCAAGAAGTGGAGCAAGCACTGCCACCAGTACAACGCCTGCGGCGTCCCTGTCTATTTCGTGCGGCATGACTGGTATGACAGCCACGTCCGCCACCCGCACCCGGGCGCCTATGGCCCGGGCGACCACCGCCGTGACCGCGGCGACCGGGACGACAAGGGCGGGCGTGGCCGGGGCCATGACCGCGACCATGACCGGGACCGTCGCTGACGCCGCGGGAGCCGCCCGTGGCGAAACAGCTTCTCCGTGTGATCGCCATCGCCGCGGCGATGGCGCTGGGTCCTGCGGCCTCCTGGGCCGGGCCTGAACTGCACCTGGAGGCCCAGGCGCGCAGCCTGGTCGACAACGACCTCATGGCGGTGACCCTCGGCGTCGAGCACGAGGGGCCGCGGACCCAGGAGCCGACCCAGCGGGTGCTGGCGGCCCTGCAATCTGCCGCGGCGCGCGCCCGGGCCGTGCCGGGCATCGAGGTGCGCCTCGGCTCCGTCAACACCCAGCCGGTGTGGGGGCCGAAGGGCCGCACCGGCCAGTGGGTGGTGAGGGGCAGCGTGACGCTCACCTCCACGCAGCAGGCGGCGCTGGGGCAACTCGCCTCGGAGCTGGCCTCGGAGCTGCAGGTCCATGGCGTCCATTTCTCGCTCTCGCGTGCGCGCAGCGACGAGGTGGAGGCGCAGCTCATGACCGAGGTGGCCGCGGCATTCCGGCGCAAGGCCCAGGCCATGGCGGGCGCGCTGGGGTTCAAGGACTACGCCGTCAAGGCGGTCACCCTGTCCCAGGCGGGCGGCGCGGTGCCGCCGCGCCCGGTCGCGGTGCAGCGCGCCGCGGCGGCCGCTGTCGATGCCGCCGTCGTGCCCATTCCTGCGGAAGGGGGCAGGACCGAGGTCGTCCTGACGCTGGGGGGCGCGGTCGAACTGCGGTGAGCGGCGCGCGGCGGGGTCAGGACGGCAGGACGAAGGAGATGCTGCCGGCCAGCCCGCTGGTGTCGGCCACGCCCACCAACACCACCGAGCCGCCGGGAACGGAGATCAGCAGGTCGTTGCCGGTGTCGGTGACGTACTTGGTGACGAAGTCGGCGGCGGTGAGGGTGCTGGGGAACATGTCCACGAAGTGGAGCATGTCCTGGCCCTTGACGAAGCCGGTGAGGCGGTCGGCGCCGAGCTGGGGTTCGAACACGAAGTGGTCGTTGCCCAGGCCGCCAATCATGGCGTCGTTGCCCTTGCCGCCGGACAGAACGTCGGCGCCGTCATCGCCGTTCAGGGTGTCGTTGCCGCTGTCGCCGAACAGGTAGTCGATGCCGTCGCCGCCCGAGAGGAGGTCGTCGCCGTTGCCGCCGTAGAGGGCGTCGGTGAGCTTCCCGCCACTGAGGTTGTCGTTGCCGTTGCCGCCTTGGAGGACATCTTCATTGTCCGAACCGACGAGGATGTCGGCGCCGTTGGTGCCAGTCAGGTTCTTTCCCTTGTCGGAGGTGGAGCCGATGATGGTGACGGTGATCGTGTTGGAGTCCGTCATGCCGGACTGATCGCGGACCGTGTAGTGAAGCTCCACTGACAGCTGCTGCGTAGACATCATCCAGTTGAGTTCGGCTGCCGGGGTGAACAGGGCGGACTTGCCGTCGCTGGAGATCGTCAGTTGGCTGGTGAGGCCGGCGATGTTGACCGCTTGTTTGGTCACCGGATTGGTCAGCGTCGTAGCGGTCCCCCCCGTGCCCCAGGAATAGTGGGATGCCGTGACGCTGACAAGGGTCAGGACATTGCCCGCGTCAGGGTCTGTCGCGTACTCCTGGGCGAGGGGGATCAGGAGGGGGGCGTTCTCCACCGTGGAAACAGTTCCCCCCTTGGCTTCTGGCGCCTCATTGATGTCGATGATTCCCAGCGTCACGGCCCGCGTGGCCACATTGCCCGCGGCATCGACGGCCTGGACCGTGAAGGCGTAGCTGGACTTGGTTTCGAAGTCCGCGTTCTCCAGGAGGGTCACTGCGCCGGTTGCTGCATCGATTGCGAACTTCGCGGCGTCGTCGCCCAGGCCAGCAGCCAGAGAGAAGTTGACGCCGTGCAGGTCCGATGCTTGGGCGGTGTGGACCACGGCCGACAGCGGGCTGTTCTCCGGGATGGATGCAGTCGTAGAGGACGAGAACTGGGGGAGGGTGTTGTCGATCACGACCTCCAGCACGTTGGAGATGGCATCGTTGTCGGCGGCGTCGGTGACGACGGCGCGATAGCGGTAGTTGCCATCGGCCAGGGCGCTCTGGGCGGCGGTGGTCGAGGTCCAGTCTCCGTTGTTGAAGGAGACCTGGTAGACGACGTTCGCCGTGGACTCATGACCGGCCAGCGAGAGATTGAACGCGTTGTCCTGAGTGATGTCGATGGGATCGTCGCTGCCGGTGTCGGTCAGGTCGGTGAAGCTCAGGACGCCCGGAGCCGGATCGGTGTTGTCGATGACGACCTCCAGCACATTGGAAGTGGCATCGTTGCCTGCGGCGTCGGTGACGACGGCGCGGAAGCGGTAGTTGCCGTCGGCCAGGGCGCTCTGGGCGGCGGCGGTCGAAGCCCAGTCGCCGTTGTTGA